>NZ_JBITBY010000015.1:49064-127387 GCF_044452665.1 Kitasatospora sp. NPDC051853
CCCCGCCCCCGGGGCGCGTACACGCACGCGCCCCACTGGGGGGGCCCGGCTTGCGGGCCCGCCGACCGGGCCCCCCCCCCGGGCCCCCCCCCCCGCCCCGGGGGGGCGCCCCCCGCCCCCCGGGGCCCCGCCCCTCGTGCCGTCCCGCCCGCTCCTCGGCGCCCCGGGCGGTAGGGTCCGGACGGACCCAACGACTGAAGGAGCGTCATGCCGGAGGAGCTCAAGTCCCGCGAGGAGTGGCTGGCCTCGCTGCCCCGGGCCTACACGGGGGCGGGCTGCCTGCTCACCGACCCGGACGGGCGGGTGCTGATCGTGAAGGCCGGGTACCGGGAGCACTGGCAGTTCCCCGGCGGCACCATCGACCGCGGCGAGGACGGCGCCCGTTGCGCCGCGCGCGAGTTGGAGGAGGAGACCGGCATCGTCCGGGAGGCCGGCCCACTGCTGGCGGTGGCCTGGACCCATCCGTCCGAGGAACTCGACCACCCGGCCGTGCACTTCCTCTTCGACCTGGGCACCATCGGGGCCGACGTCCCGGTCGTGCTGCCCGAGGGCGAGCTGGACGACTGGAGGTGGGCACCGGTCGAGGAGGCCCTCGACCTGCTCGGCCCCAGCCGCTCGCTGCGGTTGGCCGGTGCCCTGGCGGCCCGCGGTGACGGCCGGACGCGCATCCTCACCAGCCCCAACTCCGGTTTCTGACACGGGAGTCCGCGGGACGGCCCGGCGGACTACTTGCGGAACACGTACGCCGCCGAGACCGGGACGCCGAGGTGCCTGGCCCACTTGGGCTTGAGGGCGGTCCACCGCCCGTCCACCACGGCCTCCCGCATCTCGGCCAGCTGCCAGCCCTCGCCCAGCGCGGCGGTCAGGTGGTCGCTGACCAGGTGCAGGTGGGTGTCGATGGCCAGGTCGGTGCCCTCGGCGGTGGTGAAGTGGGTGGGCATCCCGGCGCTCATGATGAACTGCGGGTGCAGGCCGACCAGGACGCAGAGCCCGCCCGGCGCGGCCAGTCGGTACGCCTCCCGGTAGAGCGGGGCCAGCTCCGGCAGGTGCTCGTCCACCAGGGAGGAGATCACCAGTCCGTACCGGCCCCCGGGCAGTCCGGTGCTCGCCAAGTCCCCCTCCAGCAGCGCCCGGTGGGCACCCCGGGCCTCCGCCCGGGCCAGCATCTCGGGCGTCAGGTCCACCCCGTCCACGGCGCCCACCCCGCGGGCCCGCAGCCAGGCGCCGGTCCGCCCCGTCCCGCAGCCGAGGTCGGCGGCCTGTTCCACTTCCGACCACCGGGGGGCGGAGAGTCCTTCCAGCACCGCGAGGTCCATCAGGTCCTCGACGGTGTCCTCGTAGCTCGTCACCCACTGGCCGTAGCCGGTCCGGACGTCCACGGTCGGGTAGTGACGGGTGTCAAAGTTCGCGAATTCCACCATACTTCGCAGTGTTCACGAACCGGCGGCCGAGCGGCCAGCCATTTTCCCGAAGGGGCCGCGGTGCCACTGCTGAGCTTCCCCGAGGCCGAGGTGCCGGCCGAACTACGCTGCCAAGTATGGCAGTTGCAGGAGGCGGCCTGGCCCAGCGGCGAGCCGGACCCGGGCAGCAGCCACGATCCGGCGCTGGCCCCGGAGAGCCTGCTGCTGGTGGACGGCGGCCGGGTGCTGGCCGCGCTGGACCTGCTCACCAAGGAGATCGGGCACGACGGCGGCCGCTACCTGGCCCGCGGGCTGAGCTGCGTGGTCACCGACCCGGCCGAGCGCGGCCGGGGTCACGGCGGGCGGCTGGTGCGGGCCGCGCTGGAGGCCGTCCGGGCGAGCGGGGCGGACCTCGGGGTCTTCAGCTGCGACCGTCCGCTGCGGGGCTTCTACCGGGCCGCCGGGTGGCGCGAGCTGCCCGGTGCGGTGCTGGTCGGCGGCACCGCGCGGGACCCGTTCCCGACCGACTGGCCGGGCTTCGACAAGGTGGTGATGGCCGACCTGTGCACCGGGCGGGCCCGTGCGGCGGAGTGGGAGCACCGCCGGATCGCGCTCCACCCGGGCACCGTGGACCGCCTCTGGTGAGACGGCGTCAGCCGGCGCGCGGTCAGAAGACCCACAGCTCCCGGCCGAGCGTGTCGGCGCAGCGGACCCGGCCGAAGCGGTCGTCCCCGGCGGCCAGGAAGCCGCCGGCCACCCCGGCCAGCACCTCGTGGGCGACCGGGTCGGAGCGGCTCCAGGCGCCGGTCAGGACCAGGGTCTTGCCGTCCAGCTCGGCGCGCTGGATGCGCGCCACGGCGGCGGTCAGCAGCGCCGCGTTGACCTCGTCCAGCTCGGCGGCGGTGAGGTACGTCTCGCCCGTCCCGGGGCCGCCCTCGGCGACGGCCAGCCGGCGGCGCAGCTCGGGCAGCCCGTAGTGGCGGACGGCGGCGATCGAGTCCTCCACCGCGACCAGCCAGCGCGGCCCGGGGCTGATCTCCCAGCAGATCTCGTCGTCGACCGGCATCAGCTCGCCGATCCGGGCGTGCCAGAGCTCGGAGCCGTCCGGAGCCCCCGGGTCCGGCGGCCCGACCGGCAGCGGGCGGTCCCGGACGGCCTCCGGCTTGGCGCTCAGGGCCAGGTGGACGGTGTAGCGCAGCGCGTGCCCGTCGGTGTCGACCACCCGGATGCCCAGGACGGCCCAGTGCAGCGGGGCCGGGAGGACGAAGACCTGCCGCTGGTCCGTCAGGCCCATCGCCCGCAGGGCCGGCGCCAGGTGGTGGCGCATCCCTTCGGCGAAGAGTTCACGGGCAGCCGTCATCGCAGGTCCTTGCAGGTGGGGGGTGTGGTTCGTGCACTGTCAAAGCTAGGTCCGGGGGCCGCCCCGGGGCTGTGGGCGAACGGCGTGGGCCGACGGGCCTTAGGTCCCGCGGGCGCGGGCCGTTCCTCCCTCCCGCCCTGACACCCCCGTCACGGCGGGCCGGAACGGCGTCACCCCACGGCCGGAGCGGCACCGCCCCACGGCCGGAGCGGCGTCGCACCGGGACCGGAGCGGCCGAACCGGTCCGGTGCGGGTCCCGGATGGCGCATGATGTGGCGGGTGCACAGCTCCCACCCCCGATCCGGCGGCCCTCCGCCCGACCTCGCCGAGGCCGTCCTGGCGGCGCAGAACGGCGACCAGGAGGCGTTCCGGCTGCTCTTCCGGACGGTCCAGCCCGGCCTGCTGCGCTACCTGCGGGTGCTGGTCGGCGGCGGTCCGGAGGACGCGGAGGACATCGCCTCCGAGACCTGGCTCCAGATAGCCCGCGACCTGGGAGGGTTCCGCGGCGACTCGGACGGCTTCCGCGGCTGGGCGGCGACCATCGCCCGGCACCGGGCCATGGACCACCTGCGCAGGGTCCGCAGACGGCCGATCGCCGACCTCCCCGAGGAGTACCTCGCCGAGCTGGCCGCGGCCGAGGACACCGCGGGCAGCGCCGTCTCGGCGGTCTCCACCGCCGACGCGCTGGCGATGATCGCCGAGCTGCCGCCGGACCAGGCGGAGGCGGTGCTGCTCCGGGTGGTGCTCGGCCTGGACGCGCCCGGGGCCGCCGCCGTGCTCGGCAAGCGGGCCGGCACCGTCCGGATGGCCGCCCACCGCGGCCTGCGCCGGCTGGCCAAGCGCCTGGAGGGCGAGGGCCCGGCCGGCGGTCCCGCCGAGGGCTTCCCGGCGCAGCGCCGCACGCCCGCCGAACCACCGCGCAAGCGCCCGGCCGCCACCGAGCAGCCCCCGCCCGGCAAGGGCCGTCCGCTGCGCCGGCTGGGCCGGGCGGGCCGCCCCGGGCCGGAGTCCGGAACCGGATCCGGGAAAACCTTTCCGCCGGGTGTGACACCCGAGCAGGCCGTGACGCTGAAGGACATGAGATGAGCACCAACCGATCCCGACGGATCGACCGCGACACCGCCGAGCAGCTGCTCGCCGGTGCCTCGGGCGCCCGCGCGACCGGTCCGGAGCGCCTCGCCCGCCGCACGGCCCCGCCGGGCCACGCGGAGCTGGCCGGGCTGCTCGCCTCCGCGGCTGCCCCCGAAGCCTGCGGTGGCGAGCAGCCCGGTGAGCAGGCGGCGCTGGCGGCCTTCCGGGCGGTGCACTCCGACCCGTCCGCCGCAGCCCGGAGAACGACCGTGAGCACCACCGTCCGCGTACGGGCCTTCAGCGCGAAGGCCCTGCTGGCCGCCTGCGCGGCCACCGCGCTCGGCGGCGTCGCGGTCGCGGCCGGCACGGGCGCGCTGCCGCACATCCCCGGTCTGCCCGGCGGTGCCGGCGACCAGGTGGCGCACGCCCCCGCGACGGCCACCGACCCCGGCTCGGCCGCGCGGGCCGGCGGCTCCCCGTCCCGGCACGAGCAGCAGGGCTTCGGCGCCTCGCACACCGCCACCGCCCCGCCGTCGCCGTCCGCCGCGGCGTCCTCGCCGTCCTCCGCGGCGTCGGCCGCCGGTCAGTCGGCCGAGCTCTGCCGCCAGCTGGCCGAGGGCCTGGCCGCGGGCGGGAAGCGCGTGCTGCTGCTCGCCGAACCCCGGTTCGCCCCGCTGCTGACGGCGGCCGGGGGCGCCGAGGCGGTGACGGAGTACTGTGCCGCACCCGGCTCCGCCCGGCCGTCCACGTCGGGCGGTGCCGAGGACCAGGGCAAGGGCGGCTCCCACACGCCCTCGGCCCCGGCCCCGTCCGCCACCGCCTCCTCCGGCGGACGCAAGGCGACCGAGAAGCCCAGCGACAAGCCGACCGACCGGCCGACCGAGAAGCCCACCGTCAAGCAGGGCGACAAGCCCGAGGAGCAGCGGACCGGGGGACAGCCGGAGGTCCGCCAGTGACCCGAAGACGCCGCGCCGGCGGTGCGCGGGTCGGTCCTCCCGGCGCCGGACCCCAGACCCCACACCAGGATCGGAACCGCAGGTGACCATCAGCCCCCAGACCCGGGCCGCCGGCCCGGTCGCCCCGCCGGCCGGCGCACGGCCCGACGAGCCGGTCTTCGTGGACGCCTCCGGCCGCCGCCAGCGGCTCGTCCGCCGCGCCGGCCGACTGCTCGTCATACCCGCGGCCGGGTACCTGGCCCTGCTGCTCAGCAGCCTGCTCGGCGGTCCGTCCGTGGACGCGCCGTTCCTGCCGCAGCAGCACGCCGAGCGCCCGCCCACCCCGACCGTCCCCGCCGCCCCGGCGGCCGGCACCACCGCTGACGGTCCGTCGGCCGAGGGCTCGGCCAGACCGGCCGGCTCCGCCGGGCAGACGGCCGCCCCCAGCCGTTCCGCCCGCCCCGCCGGCGCACCGTCCCCGTCGGCCGCCCCGGTGACGGCCCCGCCCGAGCCCACCGCCCCGGTCACCACCGGTCCGACCGCGGGCCCGGGCAACCCCACCAACTCCCCGGGGCACGGCCGCCCCAGCACCGCCCCGAGCCGGAAGCCGAGCAAGAACCCGTGACCACCACCCGGCCCGCCCCCGGCCACCGCTCCCGACGACGCGGCAACGGCAGGGCCCGCGGCCGCCGGGCCGCGGTCCGCCAGGTACCGCTGCGCACCCACTGGCTGCTGCTGACCACCCTGGTGCTCACCCTCACCGCGGCGCTGCTGCTCCAGGGCTGGACCCACCAGCTGTACGGCGGCACCCCCGACGGCGCGGCCACCGCCAAGGGCGACGGCCGCGCGGTGCCCGGCGCGGTCCGGGACGGCGGCCCGGTGATCGACGGCGGCGCGGCGCAGCCCCGCTCGGCCCGCCCGGCCGACCGGACGGTGGCCCTCACCTTCGACGACGGCCCGGACCCGGTCTGGACCCCGAAGATCCTGGACGTGCTCCGCCGCCACCAGGTGGACGCCACCTTCTTCGTGGTCGGCTCCCAGGTGGCCGCGCACCCCGAACTGGCCCGGCGGATCGTCGCGGAGGGCCACGAGCTCGGCGTGCACACCTTCACCCACGCCGATCTGGCGGCCGTCCCCGAGTGGCGGCGCTCGCTGGAGCTGAGCCAGAGTCAGCTGGCGCTGGCCGGAGCGGTCAGCCGGACCAGTTCGCTGCTGCGGCCCCCGTACTCCTCCTCGGCCGCCGCGCTCACCGACGCCGACTGGGAGGCCGTCCGCAAGGCGGGGCAGGACGGCTACCTGACCGTGCTCACCACCCTGGACAGCGGCGACTGGCGCCGACCGGGCGTGGACCGGATCGTGGCCGACGCCACCCCGCGCGGCACGGCGGGCGAGATCGTCCTGATGCACGACGCGGGCGGCGACCGCAGCCAGACGGTGGCCGCGCTGGACCGGCTGATCCCCGAACTCCAGGCCCGCGGCTACCGGTTCGCCCCGGTCGGCGACGCGCTCGGCCTGCCCCGCCCGATGGCCGCGGCCCCCGCCGGGGAGCACTGGCGCGGCCTGGCCCTGCTCGGCGCCCTGGCGGCCAGCGAGTGGGTGCTCCGGGTGCTGGGCTGGCTGCTGTTCGCGGCCGGCGCGGTCAGCGTGCTGCGCGCGGTCGCGGTGGTGGTGGCGGCCCGGCGGCACAAGCGGCTGCGCGACCGCCCGTGGGGCCCGCCGGTGACCGAGCCGGTCACCGTGATCGTCCCCGCCTACAACGAGGTGGCGGGCATCGAGGCGGCCGTCCGCTCGCTGCTGGCCTCCGACCACCCGGTGGAGGTGATCGTGGTGGACGACGGCTCCACCGACGGCACCGCCGACCTGGTCGAGTCGCTGCGGCTGCCGTACGTCCGGGTGATCCGGCAGGAGAACGCGGGGAAGCCGGCCGCCCTCAACGCCGGTATCGCCGCCGCGAGTTGCGAGCTGCTGGTGATGGTGGACGGCGACACCGTGTTCGAGCCGGACGCGGTCCGGATGCTGGTGCAGCCCTTCGCGGACCGCCGGGTCGGCGCCGTCTCCGGCAACGCCAAGGTGGTCAACCGCGGTGGCCTGCTGGGCCGTTGGCAGCACATCGAGTACGTGGTGGGCTTCAACCTGGACCGCCGGCTGTTCGACCTGGCCGAGTGCATGCCGACGGTGCCGGGTGCGGTCGGCGCCTTCCGCCGCTCGGCCCTGCTGCGCCTGGGCGGCGTCGGCGAGTCCACCCTGGCCGAGGACACCGACCTCACCATGGGCCTGTGCCGGGCCGGTTGGCGGGTGGTCTACGAGGAGCGGGCCAAGGCCTGGACGGAGGCCCCGGCTTCGCTCGGCGCGCTCTGGCGCCAGCGCTACCGCTGGTGCTACGGCACCCTGCAGGCGATGTGGAAGCACCGGGGAGCACTGGCCCAGCGCGGCCAGGCCGGCAAGCTCGGCCGCCGCGGCCTCGGCTACCTGCTGCTGTTCCAGGTGCTGCTGCCGCTGCTGGCCCCGGTGGTGGACGTGTTCGCGCTCTACGGCCTGGTCTTCCTCGACCCGGGCCGCATCATCGGCCTCTGGGCCGCCTTCCTGGCACTGCAGTTCGCGATGGGCGCCTACGCCTTCCGGCTGGACGGCGAGAAGCTCGGCCCGCTCTGGACGCTGCCGCTCCAGCAGTTCGTCTACCGGCAGCTGATGTACCTGGTGGTGATCCAGTCCGTCTGCACCGCCCTGGCCGGCTCCCGGCTGCGCTGGCAGCGGATGCAGCGGTACGGCAGCCTCCAGGTGCCCCCGGCGGGCGGCTGACCGCAACCGGACAACCGCTATGGTGCACGGGTGCGCGCGGCCACCGGGCCGACTGGGCCAGGTGCCGCGGAAGGGGAGTGGTCGGGGTGATCGGCCGGATACTGAACGGGCGTTACGAGCTGGGCGAGGTCCTCGGCGTCGGCGGCATGGCCACCGTGCACCGCGGCCACGACCACCAGCTGGGCCGCCCGGTCGCGGTGAAGCTGCTCAACGGCGGCCTGGCCGACGACCCCCGGTTCGCCGAGCGCTTCGCGCAGGAGGCCCAGCACGCCGCCCGCCTGGTGCACCCGAGGATCGTCACGGTCTTCGACTCCGGGGTGGACCAGGGCTCGCCGTACATCGTGATGGAGCTGGTCGACGGCCAGACGCTGGGCCGGCTGATCGCCGACACCACCTGGCTCCCGGTGGAGCGCGCCGTCGGCATCGCCGCGGCGGTCTGCGAGGCGCTGGAGGTCGCGCACGCGGCCGGGCTGGTGCACCGGGACATCAAGCCGGGCAACATCATGATCACCCAGGACGGCGGGGTGAAGGTGGTGGACTTCGGGATCGCCCGGGCCGGCTCCTCCGGCGCCCAGCTCACCCAGGCCGCCCAGGTGCTCGGCACCGCCTCCTACCTCTCCCCGGAGCAGGCCACCGCGAGCCCGCTGGACGGCCGCTCCGACCTCTACTCGGTGGGCTGCGTGCTCACCGAGATGCTCACCGGCGCACCCCCGTTCGGCGGCGACAACTCGGTGGCCATCGCCTACCAGCACGTCGGCGCCCAGCCCGCCCCGCCCTCCTACCGCCGCCCCGGGCTGACTCCCGCGCTGGACGCGGTGGTGCTCCGGCTGCTCGCCAAGAACCCGGCCGAGCGCCCGGCCGACGCCGCCACCGCCCGGGCCGAGCTGCTCGCCGCCGTCCCGCTGCACGGCGCGGCCGACCGGACCAGCGAACTGCTCGCGGCCACCCAGGTGATCCCCCCGGTCCCGGTGACGCACGCCCAGGCCCCGTACGCCGCCCAGCAGGCGACCTCGGTACTGCCCCCGGTCCCGCACCACGCCGCCTTCCCGGCCCAGCCCCACGGCGGAGCCCAGCCCTACGACGCCCGGCCCCACGAGGCGTACGACCCGTACGAGGAGCCGCCCGCCCGGCGGCGGAACCCGCTGCTCTACGCCGGCGCCGGTGCGGCCGCGATCGCCGCGGCGGTGGTGGTCGTGGTGCTGGTGACCGGCGGGGGGAAGGGCACCCCCGGGGCGGCCCCGAGCCCGACCGCGGCGGCCTCCGCCCCGGCGAGCCCCACCCCCTCGCCCACGCCCACCCCCTCGCCCACGCCCTCGGCCAAGGCGAGCCCGAGCGCCAAGCCCTCGCCGAGCACCAAGCCCGGCCCGGGCACCGCGCTGTCCTCGCTGCGCGCGGCCGTGGCCCAGAGCGAGTTCGAACGGGACCGGGACCGCCAGCAGGACCTGCTGGAACGCCTGGACGAGGCCTCGGACGCCCTGAACGACCATCAGTTCGACGACGCCGCACGCTCCCTGAGGGAGGCTCAGAAGATGGTCCGCGACCTGGGCAAGCGCCACGCCATCGACGGCGAGACCAGCCTGCTCTGGCAGACCAAGATCGGTGCCGTCCTCGCCCTGGTCGGCTGACGGTCCCGCTAGGACTCCTCGTTCCGGTGGTGCCGGCGGCGCCTCCGGCCGGGCTCCTCGGCCCGGGAGGTGGCGCGTTCGGCCATCCGCTCGTGCAGGCGGCGGCTGACGGTGGTGGCCCCGGCGGTCAGGAAGACCAGGGTGTAGAGGATCTGGAGCATCACCACCACCCGGGCCGCCTGCCCGGACGGGGTGACGTCCCCGAAGCCGACCGTGGCGAGGGTGACGACGGTGAAGTAGAGCGCGTCGATCCGGGTCGACAGCCCGGTGAACTCGTCGGCCAGCGCGTAGTACGTGGAGGCGAAGACCACCAGGGTCAGTGCGCTCAGCAGCAGGATCGCCATCGCCGGGCGGCCGGGGAGGGCGAGGTACTCCCGGCGGATCTCCCGGAGCAGGAAGCCGGCCAGCACGGTCAGCGCCCCGGCGAAGGTCAGCCAGCTGGGCACCGGGTGGTGCGGCCCGAAGACGCCGAGCGGCACGGTGAAGTAGCCCACCAGCAGCGCCGTCGCCCCGCCCAGGCCGTACAGCCAGCCCACCCGGTCGACCCGGGGGGCGTCGGTGCCGCCGCTCACGGCGCGGCCACCCCGTCCGGCTGCTCCTCCGGCCGCGCGTCCAGCAGCTCCAGCACCGCCAGCCCGCCCAGCAGCGCGAAGCCCGTCCAGAACACCACCATCCCGGTCGGGTAGCTCCACAGGGCCAGGACCAGCGCGGCCGCGGCCACCCCCGTCCACCCCAGCCAGGCCTTGTACCGGTGGACGAATCGCCCGACCGGCCCGAGCCGCAGCCCGGCCCGCGCGGCGGTGGTCCGGACGGCGCCGAAGCCGGCCGCCCAGAGCCGCCGCACCGTCCCGGCCCACCGCCCGGCCCCGGTCAGCCAGGCACCGAGGGCGACCAGCACGCCGAGCGCCACCACCGCCCGCACGGTGGTCCGCAGGTAGTGCACCAGGGCGTCGAAGACGGCCGCGGCGGCGTCCTGGCTCACCCCGGCGGGGAGCCGGTCCAGGTAGAACGCCCGGCCGGCGGTGAGCGCCAGGCCGAGCACCGCCGCCCCGCCCGCCACCAGCAGCGCGGCGGTGACCAGGGCCCGGCGCCGCCGCCCGGCCAGCAGCACGCCGCCCGCCGCGACCAGCACGGTGAGCACCGGCAGCCAGAAGCCGGCCAGGTCGAGCAGCCGGAAGGCGGTGCGGGCCTTGGGGATGGCCTCCGACTCCACCAGGACGTACTCGGTGTGCACCTCGGGGATCTTCGCCGCCACGCCGAGCCCCTGGGCGACCAGACGGTTCTTCACCTGGTCGATCAGCGGAGCCAGGTCCAGCGTCACGGCGTCGCCCCTGAGCTCGACGGCGCCGCCGCCCTCGCCGGTGAGCAACCGGTCCACGGCGGCGTGCGCGTCCCGGTTGACGGTCACCCAGACGGTGGCGAAGGCGTCGCTGTCCACCACCTTCTCCACCTGGCCGTGGACGAAGCCGGTCAGGCCGTTGGTCAGGGTGGAGCCGAGGGCGCCGAGGGCCTTGTCGAGCAGCGGCCGGTCGTCGGGGGCGACCTGCTCCAGCAGGGTGTCGACCGGCAGGTACTTCATCACTTCGGCGGTCACCCGGTCGGTCACGGCGGCCCGGACCGCCGGGTCCTCGGCCAGCGGCGCCATGGTGGCCACGTACCGGTCGGTGTCGCCGACCTCGGCCCTGGTCCAGGCGGCCACCACGCTCAGCGGGGTGAGCACGGCGGCCAGCAGCACCAGCAGGACGGCGAAGGCGGACCTGACGCGGTGCCGGCGGGGCGGTGCCTGCCGCCCCTCCAGCAGGGCGAGCCGCTTGCGCAGCTCCTCGACCTCGGCGGGGCCGGTCGGGTCGGTCATCCGTTCCTCCCGGTGCGTGGATGGGTGCACACCAGGAGATACCAGAACGAATCCGACGGCCAGTCAGACCCCGGCCGGGGACGGAACGGCACCGGGCCGCCGCTCCGTCCCGCGAGGGGTGGAGCGGCGGCCCGGTGCGGACCCGCCGTGACGGCTGGTCAGGCCTTGTTCTGCTGGCCGTTCGGCTCGGTGGCCTTGGTGACGACGGTCGGCTCGACCGCCTGGCGGGGCTGCTCGGTGGCGGTGCTCTGCGCCTTGCCGTCCGCCGGAGCGGCCGGGGTGCCGGCGGCCTGGCCGTCCTCCTCGCGGAGGGCCTTGGTCTCGGCCTTGAGGATGCGCATCGACTTGCCGAGGCCGCGCGCCATCTCGGGCAGCTTCTTCGAACCGAAAAGCAGGATGACGACAGCCAGCACCACGAGGAGGTGCCAGGGCTCCAGACCGTTGCGCAGCATCCCTGACCACCGGTCCCTTCGGAAAACTCGCTGTTTCATGGGCCGCGCGAACGTGCCCGGCCTCGGCCAGTATGCATGGCCCGCACGGCCGACGTATACAGCGGTCCTGAAACATCGGACGAAAACCAGGTGTTCACGTGAGGTTTCTCCACAGCGTGATCTAGACCGATTCCAGCTGGTGACGGACCTGCTCCCCGGCCTTTTCGGCGGGGGCGGGAACGGGCAGGTCACCGAGCAGGCGGTGGGCCAGGAAGGCCCCGAGCAGCATGGTGGCCAGGCCCACCGCGGCGGCCAGGTGCATGCCGTCGGCGAAGGCGTCCCGGGCGGCGGTGAGCAGCTGCCCGCCGAGCTCGCCGGGGAGCTGCGCGGCCACCGCGACCGCCCCGCCCAGGGTGTCCTGCGCCACCGTGGTGAGCTCCGCGGGCAGGCCGGCCGGCAGGCCGCCGTCCAGCCGGGCGGAGTAGACCGCGGCGCCGGCCGCGCCGAGCAGGGCGATGCCCAGCGAGGCGCCCAGCTCGGTGGCGGTCTCGGAGACCGCCGAGGCGGCCCCGGCCTGCTCGGGCGGTGCGGCCGAGACCACCAGCTCGGCGGTGAGCATCATCGCGGCCACCGTCCCGGCGGCCAGCACCCCGGCCGCGACCAGGATGAGCGCCAGCGGGGAGTCGGGCCGGACCAGCGTCATCAGGGCGAACCCGGCCGCGGCGATCACCAGACCACCCGTCAGCCGCACGCCCGGCCGGACCCTTCCGGCCAGCGCCCCGGAGGCGCCGGCCGTGACGAAGACCCCGACGCTGGGCAGCAGCGCCCACAGCGAGGCGGTCAACGGCGCCATTCCGCGCACCAGTTGGAGGTACTGCGAGGTGTAGAGGGTGAAGCCCATCATGGCCAGCATGGTGAGCGTGTTGACCACCACCGCCCCGCTGAAGGTGCGGTTGCGGAACAGCGCCGGGTCGACCAGCGGCGTGGCCGCGGTCCGCAGCCGCCACACCAGTGCCCCGCCGAGCAGCAGGCCGGCGGCCAGGGAGAGCGCGGCCGAGGTGCTCCAGCCGTCCACCGCCAGGTGCTTGAGCCCGTAGACGGCGGGCAGGACGGCGGCGACCGCGAGCAGTGCGCCGGGCAGGTCGAAGCGGCCGGCCCGCGGGCTGCGGTACTCCGGCAGCAGGAACGGGGCGGTGAGCAGCACCAGCGCCATCACCGGGACGGCGGGCAGGAAGACGGTGCTCCAGGTGAAGTGCTCCAGCAGCAGTCCGCCGATCACCGGGCCCAGGGTGGCCCCGGCCATGGTCGCGGCGCCCCAGGCACCCATCGCGGCGGTGCGCTGCCGGGGGTCGTGGAACATGTTCCGGATCAGCGCCAGGGTCGAGGGCATCAGCGTCGCCCCGGTCACCCCGAGCAGGGCACGGGCCGCGATCAGCTGCCCGGCGCCGTCCGCGGTGGCGGCCAGCACGGAGGCGGCGGCGAAGCCGAGCGCCCCGGCCATCAGCAGGCGGCGGCGGCCGATCCGGTCGCCGAGCGCGCCCATCGGGATGAGCAGCCCGGCCAGCAGGAACGAGTAGATGTCCATGATCCAGAGCTGCTCGGTGGCGTCGGGGCGCAGCTCGGTGCTGATGAAGGGGACGGCGAAGAACAGGATCCCCAGGTCCGTGGCGATCACGAGGGTCGGCAGGAGCAGGACGGCGAGGCCCGTCCATTCGCGGCGGCCGGCGAGGCCGTGGGTGGTGGTCACGAGAAGAACGGTACGGACGTTTGAGACGGATGTCTAGTACGGATGTGCAAGACATTCGTCTCGCCCCCGGCGTACGCTTCCGGGCATGGGAAATCGTGAGGACCTGCTCGACGGCGCCAAGCGCTGCCTCTCCGAGAAGGGCTACAGCCGCACCACCGCGCGGGACATCGCCACGGCGGCCGGCGTCAGCCTGGCCGCGATCGGCTACCACTTCGGCTCGAAGGAGGCGCTGCTCAACCAGGCGATGATGGAGGCCATCGGCGGCTGGGGCGACGCGGTCGAGGCCGCCGTCGCCGGGGCCCAGGGCACACCGCGGGAGCGCTTCGTCGCCGCGTGGGACGGCATCCGGGCGACGATGACCGAGTACCACGGGCTCTGGGCCGCGCAGTTCGAGGTGATCGCGCGGATGGACGACCTGCCCGAGGTCCGCGAGGAGTTCACCAAGGTCCAGCGGCTGGCCCGGCTGGAGATCGCCCGCATGATCGGCGGCGAACGGGCCCCCGAGAGCGAGGACGAGGTCGTCCTCGGCGCCTTCTACCAGGCCCTCCTGGCCGGCGTGGTCACCCAGTGGCTGGTCGACCCCGCCCAGTCCCTGACGGGCGACCAGATGCTCCGTGGTCTGGAGCTCGCTGCAGGTCGGGTCCTGGGGTAGCGGCTGTGCCTCCGGGGGAGGCGGTTGCCCCGGGGCGTGGCGAGGAGCGTACGTGGTTACCCCGGGGGCGCGGGGCTCTGCTGATCTGCGGCTCCGCCGCGCGGGCGCGAGTCGGAAGGCGGCCCGGTGCGGCTGGCGTGAGTGGCTACGCCTCTGGGGGCGCGGGGAACTGCGCGAAGCGGAAGGCGGCTCACCTGCAACTGAGGGCACGTCAGCCAGTTGCAGGTGCTGCCGTTCCCCTGCGCGCAGTTCCCCGCGCCCCCGGTGTGACCACTGATGGCTGTACCGGCGTGCGGCCCGCAGGGGGCTGGCCGATGGTGGGTGCCATGGCGACGTATCAGAAGTTCATCGGCGGGTTCGAGGTCAACCGGGGCCTGCTGGCCACCGGGGTGGTGCTGACCGGTGTGGGTGCGCTGGTCGGCCTCGCGGGTACCGCGATGGTCGGGGCGGCGCTGCTCTCGGCCGGCCGCGGCTGGGTCCGGCAGCTGGAGACCCCGCCGGGGGAGCTGGCGCACCGCACCTTCGAGCAGGCCCGGGCCGCCTCGATGGCGGGCTGGGACGCCTGGCGCGCCGAGCACCCGCAGCACCCGGGCCAGCACAACTAGCTTGCACCGAAAGAGGATTGGGCAGCGGGCCGATGGGGGCGGCCCGCTGCCGTACGTCCGGCGGCGGAGGTGGGGGAAGCCGTCGGACGTGGTCGTGGCCGGCGGCTACAGGCCGAGCGACTTGGCGACGATGGTCCGCATGACCTCGCTGGTGCCGCCGTAGATCCGGAAGACCCGGTTGTCGGTGTAGAGCCGGGCGATCGGGTACTCCAGGATGTAGCCGTAACCCCCGTGCAGCTGGAGGCACTTGTCGATCACCTGGGAGGCCGACTCGGTGCAGAACAGCTTGGTCGCGGCGGCGTCCGCCACCGTCAGCTGCCCGTTCTGGTAGAGCTCCAGCGCCCGGTCGACCATCGACTCCTGGGCCAGTACCTGGGCCTGGCAGTCCGCCAGGCTGAACTTGGTGTTCTGGAACTCGGCCACCGCCTGCCCGAACACCTTGCGGTCCTTCACGTACTGCACCGCGAAGCGGACCGCCGCCGCCGAGGAGGCGTACGCGCCGACCGCGATGGCCAGCCGCTCCTGCACCAGGTTGTGGGTCAGGTAGCCGAAGGCCTTGCCCTCCTCACCGAGCAGGTCGCCGACCGGCACCTTGACGTCGGTGAAGGAGAGTTCGGCGGTGTCCGAGGTGCGCAGGCCGATCTTCTTCAGCTTGCGGCCGACGGCGTAGCCCTCCGAGGTGGTGTCCACGCAGAGGATGGAGAGCCCGGCCCGGCGGTCGGCCGGGTCGTAGGGGCTGGTGCGGCAGATGACCAGTACCAGGTCGGCGAGCACGCCGCCGGTGATGAAGGTCTTGGCGCCGTTCAGGACGTAGTGGGTGCCGTCCTCGGAGAGCCTGGCGGTGGTGGAGATGCCCGCGAGGTCGGAGCCGGCGCCCGGCTCGGTCATCGCGATGGCGGTCATGATGTCGCCGGAGACGAAGCCCGGCAGCCAGCGCTGCTTCTGCTCCTCGGTGGCGTACTCCAGCAGGTAGGGCAGCACCAGGCCGGTGTGCACGCCGGAGGAGCCGAAGGTGACGCCGGCCCGGGCGCACTCCTCGCTGACCACGGCCTGGTACTTGAAGCCGGTCTGGCCCGCGCCGCCGTACTCCTCCGGGACCTCGATGCCGTAGACGCCGAGCGCGCCGAGCTTGCGGTAGAAGTCGCGCGGCGGGTGGCCCTCGGCCTCCCAGCTCTCGTAGACCGGCACGACCTCCTTGGCGATGAAGTCCCGGATGGTCTCCCGGAAGGCCTCGTGGTCCTCGTCGAACACGGTGCGGCGCACGGCGGCGCTCCCTTCGTGGCGGCCCGGAGGCGGCTCTGATCGCGGCTCAAGTTAATCGGCGGTAGCTTCCGGTGTCCAGCACTTCCCCGCACCGTCCGTCCCGTGTTCGGGCTTCGGACGGGCCGTCAAGTGAATGGTTGCTACCCTGGCCGGGCGGTTCCGCGGAGGGCGTGGGAGCGGTCGGCGGGGGGCGAGGGTGGCGACGAGGCGGCCGCCGGGGCGGAAGGCGCAGATCCTGGCCGTCGCGGGGGAGCGGTTCCACCGGGACGGGTACCACCGGGTCTCGATGGCGGGGCTGGCCGGGGAGCTGGGCATCACCGCCCCCGCGCTCTACCGGCACGTGCCGGGCAAGTCCGAGCTGCTCCGCCAGGTGCTGGACGCCCAGCTGTCCGCCCTCCGGGAGGCCACCCGGAGCGTGTCCTCGGCGCCGGACGGTCCGGTCGCCCTGGCCGCCGCACTGGCCCCGGCCGCGATCGACCACCGGGTGCTGGGCACGCTCTGGCAGCGGGACGCCCGGCTCCTCCCGCCGGCCCAACGGGCCAGGCTGCGGCGCGAGTTGCGAACCGAGGTGACCGCCATGGCCACCGCCGTCCGCCGTGCGCGGCCCGAACTGACGCCCCCGGACGCCGCATTGCTCTGCTGGTCGGTGCTCTCCGCGCTCGGCGGGCTGTCGAACCACACCTTCGTGCTGCCCCGGCGCCGGTTCGAGCGGCTGCTCGGCGAGCTGATCGGTGCGGTGCTGGCGGCACCGCTGCCGCCACGACCCTCGCCGTCACCGCCGCCGTCGCCGCCACGCCCCTCGCCGTCGCAGCCGCCCCCCGGGTCCCGTCGGGAGGAGCTGCTGACCGCCGCGGTCGTCCTGTTCCACCGGTACGGCTTCGACAACGTGACCACCGACCGCCTGGGCGCGGCCGT
The DNA here is from genome assembly GCF_044452665.1 of Kitasatospora sp. NPDC051853. Classification (NCBI taxonomy): domain Bacteria; kingdom Bacillati; phylum Actinomycetota; class Actinomycetes; order Kitasatosporales; family Streptomycetaceae; genus Kitasatospora; species Kitasatospora sp. NPDC051853. The sequence goes on from NZ_JBITBY010000015.1 coordinate 65,723, forward strand.
CGGCATCGCCGGGCCGAGCGTCTACAAGCACTTCGGCACCAAGGCCGAGCTGCTGGCCGCCGCCCTGGAGCGCTGCCGGGAGCGGCTGCGGCGGGAGGTGTCCGCGCCGATGGCGGCGGGCCTCACCACGGCGGGCGGGCCGGGGGCCGCGCTGGCCGTCGGGCTCCGCGCGTACGTGGACTTCGCGCACCGGCACGGTGACCACCTGGGCGTGATGGTCAGCGAGACGGAGCGGCTGGCCCCGCCGGACCGGCGGGCGGCGGTCGCGTTCCGCCGCGACTTCCTGCGCACCTGGGTGGAGCTGCTCCGCGAGGTCCGGCCGGAGTACGGGCCGGCGGAGGCCCGGATCCGGGTGCACGCGATGTTCGCCCTGGTCAACGACGGGGTGCGCGGCGGCTGGGACAGGCCCGACCTGACGCAGTGTCTGGCCGATCTCGCCGGGGCGGTGTCGGGCCTGCCCGTCCTGGACATGACGCAGGGGCGGGCCCGGCCGGGCCCGCCCCTGCGGGGTCGTCAGGACGAGGTGGGTCAGTACAGCACGAACGGGTAGTACACCGAGTGCGTGAACGCGCCGTTGCCCTGGATCACGCCGATGCCGCCGGAGTTCCCGGCCACCCCGGCGCTGTTGTTCTGGTTCGCCGCGCCGGAGCCGGTCGCGGCCTGCTGGGTCGCGTTGCCGTTGCCGTTGACGCTGCCGACGATGTTCCCCGAGCCGGTGTTGCTCACCACGCTGCTGTTGGAGCCGTACGCGGCACCGGCGCCGTTGTCCGCGTGGGCGGTGCCGGCTCCGAGGAGCAGAATGGCGCCGAGGGCGGTGACGGTGGCGGCTGCGCGAATTCGGGACACGGTGGTCTCCCTGCTAACTGGTGCGAATGTGGCGCGCACGGGGTGGCCGCCCCGTAACGTGCCGGTGCCTGACGTCGCGTGACCAGCATTCCCCAGTCGGCCGATTGACTTCAATGGCCCCCGTGCCGGTTCGCCCGAACGAGTCACGAACGAGTCTCGGGCACACCCGGGTGGCAAATGCCGAAGGGAGTCGTTCCGTTTGATTTCCCCCCTCCTGACCTGCGGGTCCTCGCGGCGCTCCGAGGCCAACTCCGGGTCAGGTAACGGTAAAGCGAAAAACCTGGTAGGTGGATTGTCCGACTGGCAGACTTGGGCCTCATGTCGGAAGACCTTGAGCCCGGTCGGCAGCCGGAACGGAATCTGCGCACGACCGAGGTGGACCTGGGGGGACTGGTAGGAGTCCTGGCCACCCATCTCTACTCCACCCCCTTGGTGGCCCTTCGGGAACTCGTCCAGAACGCCCATGATTCGCACACCCGCAGGAGTTTGGAGGCGCCGGGCAGTACCGAGGGCGCGGTGATCAGGGTGGGTGCCGATCCGGCCCGCCGGACGATCTCCGTCGAGGACTCCGGAGCGGGCCTCACCGAACCGGAGATCCACGCCTACCTCGCCACGGTGGGCAGCGGATACACAAGACTGCTAAGAGAATTGACGGGTAGTCAGGAACTCATCGGCGCATTCGGACTCGGCTTCCTGTCCGCCTTCTCGATCGCCGACGAGGTCACCGTCACCACCACCTCGCACCGCGAGCCCGGCGTCGGCCACCGCTACGAGAGCCGCGGCGGCGAGCAGTACACCGTCGAGGCGGTGGCGCCGCGCCCCGCCCCGGGCACCGTGGTGGAGCTGCTGCTCAAGCCCGAACACGCCCGGCTGGCCGACGAGTACACCCTGCGCGAGGTGCTCACCCGGTACTGCGTGCTGCTGCCCGTCCCGGTCCTGGTCGGCGACGACCCGCGGCCGGTGAACGACGTCCCGGTGCCGTGGCGCCGGGAGGAGGAGCTCCCCGGCGAGGGGACGGAGGCCGCCCGGCTGCACTTCGCGGCCGGCTTCGGCCGCCGCTTCCCGCCGCTGGCCACCATGCCGGTCACCCCGGTGGACGGTGCGGCCGACGCCGTCGGCCTGCTCTGGGTGCAGGACGGCGGCAGCTACGGCTCCACCGACAACCGCGAACTCGCGGTCTACCTGCGCGGCATGCTGCTCTCCGAGGACGCCCGGGACCTGCTGCCCACCTGGGCCGGCTTCATCGGCGGCGTGATCGAGTCCGACCTGCTCACCCCGACCGCCAGCCGGGAGGACTTGCAGCGGGACGGGCACTACCGCGCGCTCCAGCAGGTGCTCGCCGACGCCATCGTGGACGGCCTCTACGAGACGGCCAGGCTCCACCCCGCCACCTGGCGGCGGATCCTGGCCCGGCACGGCCAGGAGCTGCTCGGTGCCGCGCTCTGCGACGAGCGCCTCTTCGCGCTGCTCGCCGACGACGTCCCGGTGCCCACCTCGCAGGGCGAGCTGACCGCCGGGGCGATACGGGCCGCCGGCGACGGCGCGGTGCACGTGGCGCTCGGCTCCGAGGGCGGCTTCGAGGAGATGCTCTACCGGGCCATGCAGGTGCCGATCGCCCGGGGCGACCGGTACGCGGTGCTGCCCTTCCTGCGCCGTTACGCCGGCCGGCGCGGCTGCCGACTGGTCGAGCTGGGCGGTGAGAGCGGCAACCGCGAGCTCTTCCGGGACCCCGAACAGCCGTTGGCCGCCGAGGAGTTCGGCTGGCTGACGGCGGCCCTGGCGGACCCCGGCGAGCAGCTGGTGCCGGCCCGCTTCGACCCGCCGGGGCTGCCCCTGGTGCTGGTGCCGGACCGCGAGGCCGAGCTGAAGGCGCGGCTGGAGGGCGAGCAGGCCGAGAGCCGCATCCCCTCCGCCGCGCTCCGGCTGGCCCGGGCCTTCACCGGCCGCACCGACGGCGATGTCCGGGCCCGGCTCTACCTCAACCTGTCCGCCCCGGCCGTCCGGCAGCTGCTGGCCGCCTACCGGGCCGGGCACACCGGCAGCGCCACGGCGGCCGGGCTGCTCCGCTCGCTCAAGGTCATCATGGCGGCGGCCTCCGGCTCCACCGCCGGCGACCTCACCGCCGCACTCGGCGGCATCGGCACCGCGGTGGCGGCGCTCACGGCCGACGTACCAGCCGCCGTACCGGCGGCCGAGGGGGAGGACGCATGACCACCGACATCTGGGCCTGGGTGCACGACAGCCACGCCCGCCTGGTGGAGGCCGGCCACCACCGGCTGGCCACCGCGCTGGCGGAGATCGCCGGCCACGCCGTCGAGGGCCGCAACGAGCAGCTGGACGCGGTCTTCCCGGAGGCGCTGGCCTCCGCCCGGGCGCTCGGCCTGCCCTGGGTGGAGGTCTTCCTGCGGCACTGGCGGCTGCAGAACCTGCTGAACAAGCGTCACCAGGGCGAGGCCGCCCTGGCCGAGGCGGTCTCCCTGCTGGAGTACGCCCACCGTCCGGAGACCGAGGGCTGCCCGCAGGCGGTCTGCGCCGTCCAGGACTTCACCATCTGCCACGCCAACATCGACGGTCCCGGCTACGTCGCCGAGCGGCTGGCGGTGCTGGACGAGGCGCTGGCCCGGGTGGAGCCGGCCCGGGCCTGCTTCGACTGCCTCTCCCGGGAGTACGCCGACACCCTGGAGGACGGCGGCCGCCCCGAGGAGGCGCTCGCCCACCTGGACCGCGCCCAGGCCCGCATCCTGGCGGCGGGCGAGCAGGCCTCGCTGGCCTTCGGCCACGGCCGGGCCTCCGCGCTGCACCGCCTCGGCCGCCACCAGGAGGCCCTGGAGGCCTACCGGGTGGCCGAGTTGGCGCAGGTGGCGGCCCGCCGCAGGCTGGACGAGGACGACCGCCGCAAGCTCGCGGTGGGCCGGGCCCTGGAGTACGCGGCGCTCGGCCGCCGGGAGGAGGCGCTGGCCCAGCTCCCGGACCTGGAGGAGGCGGAGGCCTACGCCGACATCCGGCTGCGCTGGGCGACGGCGGTCGAGCTGCTGGCCGGTGCCGGGGCCTACCCGAACGACACCGAGCTGGGGGTCCGGCTGGCCCACTGGGTCGGCTACCTGGACGCGGCCGGCTCCCACCGCCCCTGCCTGGACCTGCTGCTGACCGCCGGCCGGCTGGCCGTGGCGCGCGGCGCCCGGGAGGTGGCCCGCACCCTGGCCGCCACCGGTGAGCGCAAGCTCGCCCAACTGCGCAGCCCGGCCGGGGTGTCCCGGCAGGTGGCCGCCCTGCGGGCCGCCGCCGAGGCCCTCCCCGGGGCCGGACTCCCGGTGCCGATCGGGGAGTTGAAGCGGTGGATGGCCGACCACCCGGGCCAGGTGCCCGCCGAGCGGGCCGCCGACCTGCTGGCGGCCGCCCACGCCGCCGACCCGAAGGGCGGCCACCTGCCCGCCCTGGCCGGTGCGCTCGGTGCGCTCGGCCACGCCCGGGCGGCCGCCGCCCTGCTCTGGGAGCAGCTCGAACTCTCCCCGCAGGACGTCCTGTCGGCCCGTCAGCTGGCGGCCACCCTGATCGAGGCCGGGGACGGCGAGGGCATCCGGCGGTTGGCCGACCGGCTGGCCGCGGACAGTCCGGCCGAGGCGCAGTGGGTCCGGGCCCGCTGGGCCGCCGCCGAGGGACGCTGGGCCGAGGTGGCCGAACGCTGCGCCGCCGTGCTGGCCGAGGACCCGTCCCGCCCGGCCCCGCGCCGCCTCGGCGCGGCCGCCGCCACCCGGCTGGGCGACTACCCCACCGCGCAGCGGCTCTACCAGGAGCTGCTGGTCCTGCCGGACGGTGCGGACGACCCGCACCCGGAGGTTTGGCCCGCCGACCTCTGGCACCTGGTCACCGTCGCCACCGTCAACCGGGACTGGGCGGTGGTGCGGGCCGCCGGGGCGCAGCTGGGCCTGGAGTTCGAACGGGACGAGGGCCCGGTGGACGAGGACTGGCAGCTGGTCACCGTCCGGGCGCAGCGCAGCGACGGCACCCTGGCCGAGCTCCCCGCCGTGCGCACCGGCCCGGCCACCGCGCGCATCCTGCCGGTGCTCGGCGAGGACCTGACGCTCAACCACAACGACGTGGTGGTCTTCGGCCCGGCCGTGCGCAACCCGGGCCCGGACGCGGGCGGCACCTCCTGGCGGCCCGCCTTCGACCTGCTCGCCCTGCTCGACCCGGCCGGCTACACCACCTGGTGGCTGGACGGCGCCTGGCCCGGCGCGGCCGCCTGGACGGCGCTGCGGGACGCACTGGAGGCGGCCGGCTACGGGATCTGGGCGCACAACGGGGAGGGCTACCTGATCACCGATCCGGACGCCCCGGGCGGCACCCTGCCCGGGGTCTACGCGGCCCTCGGCGTCCCGCCGCTGGCCACTGCCGCCGAGGCGGACGCGGTGCTCACCACCCTCACCGCCCACTGGCCGCACCCGCTCAGCTGGCCCGAGCTGGCCACCGCCGCCGGGGCCGACCCGGGGCCGCACCTGGACACCGTCCGCCGCTACGGCCTCTGAGCCGTCGTCACTCCGGGGCCCGCTCCCGCCGCGCGGCGGGCCCCGGCGTGGGGTCGAGGAACACCCGCGTCACGGCCGGGAGCCCGGCCCGGACGGCGCGCTCGGCCGCGTCGCAGGCCAGCTCGACCTGGGTGGCGGTGGCCAGGTCGGAGAAGTCCACCTTGGCCGCCACCAGCACCTCGTCCGGGCCGTGCACGATGGTGACCAGCTCCAGCACGGCCTCCACGTGCGGCTGCCGGCGCAGCGTCTCCTCGATCCGGTCCTCCAGCGGCTGCGGCAGCGCCCGCCCGATCAGCAGCGAGGAGTTGTCCCGGGCCAGCACGTACGCGACCCAGGCCAGCAGCAGCCCGATCAGCAGCGAGGCGGTGCCGTCCCAGACCGGCGAGCCGGTCAGCTGGGCGCCGAGCAGCCCGCCGAAGGCGAGCAGCAGCCCGGCCAGCGCGGCCGAGTCCTCCAGGAAGACCGCCTTCACCGCGGTGTCCGGGGTGTGCCGCAGGTAGGTGGCGAGCCCGGCCCCGAACTTCCGCCCCTCGCCGCGCACCTGACGGTACGCCCGGCGCAGCGAGATCCCCTCCAGCACGAAGGCCACCGCGAGCACCACGTAGGAGAGCGTCGGGCTGCCCAGTTCCTCGCCGTACCGCAGGGTGTGGACGCCGTCGTGGACGGAGAAGACCGCGCCGCCGACGAAGGTGGCGAAGGAGGCGAGCAGCGCCCAGAGGTAGCGCTCGCGCCCGTAGCCGAAGGGGTGGGTGTCGTCGGCCGGGCGGGAGCCGCGCTTGATCGAGGCGAACAGCAGCAGTTCGGTGACGGTGTCGGCGAAGGAGTGCGCGGCCTCGGAGAGCATCGCGCTCGACCCGCTCAGCACCCCGGCCACCGCCTTGGCGGTGGCGATCCCGAGGTTGCACAGCCCGGCCACGACCACCGTGCCCAGGCTCTCCTGCTCCTCCGGCCCCTCCTGCCCCTGCTGCTGCTCCTCCTGCGGTGCGGTGCTCATGGGCGGTCATTTTGCCCGGTATGCCGGTTGTAGGCGGCTGTTCAAGACCTCTACTTGGCGAATGCTTTACCATTTCATTGCCAAGGTCCTACCTCCCGAACCTGCCCGAGGAGCCCCTGACCGTGACCAGCCTCGCCCTGGGCCCCTCCTGGCTCGATCCCGACCACCTGATATCGACCTTCGGCCTGCTCGGCATCCTGGTGATCGTCTTCGCCGAGTCGGGCCTGCTGATCGGCTTCTTCCTGCCGGGGGACTCACTGCTCTTCACCGCCGGCCTCCTGGTGGCCGACGGCACCTACCTCCAGCAGCCGCTCTGGCTGGTCTGCACCCTGATCGTGCTCGCGGCGGTGGCCGGCGACCAGGTCGGCTACCTCTTCGGCCGCAAGGTCGGGCCCAGCCTGTTCCGGCGGCCGGACTCCCGGCTGTTCAAGCAGGAGAACGTGGAGAAGGCCGCCGCCTTCTTCGACCGGCACGGCCCCAAGGCGATCGTGCTGGCCCGCTTCGTGCCGATCGTCCGGACCTTCACCCCGATCGTGGCCGGGGTGAGCCGGATGAACTACCGCACCTTCGTGGTCTACAACGTGGTCGGCGGCGTCCTCTGGGGCGCGGGCGTCACCGTCCTCGGCTACTTCCTCGGCCAGATCCCGTTCGTCCGGGAGAACATCGAGGCGATGCTGATCGGCATCGTCCTGCTCTCCGTCCTCCCCATCGGGGTCGAACTCCTCCGCGCCCGCCGCAAGCCGCGGCAGCCCGTGGCCTGACCGCCCGTCACCCCACAGCCCGGGTACGACGCACGGTGCTCACCCGTCGTACCCGCACGGCCCCCGGCCTTCTCCTGCCGGGGGCCGTTCTGCGTCGACCGCCGGCCCCCGGTACGCCCGGACCCCTCCCCTCCGGCGCTCCGATCAGGCACGATGTCCCCCCGGCCGACCGGGGGCGTTGTGCATCCGGACGTCCCATCAGGCAAGGTGGGAGCCACGATCAGCGTGCCGCACGGGGCGGCGGAGGAGGGGCAGTGCCGAAGCGGGGCCGGGGACGACCGGGCGGGGCCAAGAAGGTCAGGGGCGGCCGCCCCCAGCGGCCGGTGCCCAGGCGACCGGCCGCACCGAGGGACGCCCCGCCCACCGAGGGCCTGCTCGGCCCGGCCGCCCCGCCGGTCGAGCAGCCGCACGTCATCCCGCTGGCGCCCAGGCCGCAGCAGACCGAGGGCCTGCTCTCCCCGGCCGAGTCCACCGGCGAGCACGCCCTGCCCGGGGGCGGCTCCGACGACACCCTCACCCCCGAGGTCTGGCGCGCCGCCGCGATGGAACAGACCGTCGAGATCAACGTCCAGACGCTCCGTCAGGGCGCCCCCGGCCAGGCCCCCTGGCCGGACCGGATGCGCACCCTGCTCAAGACCCCGATGGCCGAGCGCCCCAAGTACGAGCGCACCCAGCCCGAGCAGAAGCCCGAGCCCGCGGCCGTCCGCAAGAACGTCCCCCGCGTCCTCGACCTCACCCTGCGCATCGGCGAGCTGCTGCTCGCCAGCGGCGAGGCCGCCGAGGACGTCGAGGCGGCGATGCTCGGCATCGCGCACGCCTTCGGGCTGGACCACTGCGAGCCGCAGGTCACCTTCACCCTGATCGGCATCTCCTACCAGCCCTCGCTGGTCGAGGCGCCGGTGACCGCCGACCGGGTGGTGCGCCGCCGCACCTCCGACTACACCCGGCTGGCCGCGGTCTACCGCCTGGTCTCGGACATCACCGCCGAGCACCTCACCGTCAACGACGCCTACCGCCGCCTCGCCGAGATCCGCCGCAACCGGCACCCGTACCCGGCCTGGCTGCTCGCACTGGCCACCGGACTGCTGGCCGGCGCGGCCACCTTCCTGGTCGGCGGCAAGCTGGACGCCAAGGGCTGGCTGGTCTTCGCCAACGCCTTCGTGGCCGCCGTGCTCGGCGACAAACTGGCCTCGGCGATCGCCCGGCGCGGACTGCCGGAGTTCTACCAGTTCGTCATCGCGGCGATGCCGGCCGCGGTCTCCGGGATCGTCCTGTCGCTCAACCACCTGGGCCTGCGCGGTTCGGTGGTGATCACCGGCGGCCTGTTCGCGCTGCTGCCCGGCCGGGCCCTGGTGGCCGCCGTGCAGGACGGCCTGACCGGCTTCTACATCACCGCCGCGGCCCGGCTGCTGGAGGTGCTCTACCTGGTCGCGGGCATCGTGATCGGCGTGATGCTGGTGCTCTACACCGGCTCCAAGTTCGACCCCAACCTCAACCCCAGCGAGAGCCTGATCGGGATCAGCGACCCGCCGATCCAGCTGGGCGCCGCGATGGTGCTCACGCTGGCCTTCGCGATGCTGCTCCAGACCAGGCGCAGAAACCTTCTTCCGGTGGTGCTCAACAGCGGCATCGGCTGGTCCACCTACGGCGTGCTGGCCTACAACGCCGGCGCCTCCCCGATCGTCGCCACCGGCGTGGCGGCCGGGGTGGTCGGCCTGTTCGGCCAGCTGATGGCCCGTTACAACGCGACCTCCTCGCTGCCCTACGTCACCGCCGCGATCGGCCCGCTGATGCCCGGTTCGGCGATCTACCTCGGCATGCTCGCCTTCACCCAGAACAACCCGGTCGGCGGTGTGGTCCAGGTCGGCCGGGCCGCCACCCTGGCCCTGGCCCTCGCGGTCGGGGTGAACCTCGGTGGCGAGGTCGCGCGTCTGACCATGAAGATGCCCAGCACCCTGGGCGGAGCGGGCGGCGTGCTGCGCGGCCCCGGCACGGCGGGCGAGCGGCTGGCCCCGTACCTGCTGGTGCCCCGCCGGGCCGCCAAACGCACCCGGGGCTTCTGACCTACCGTCAGGGGGCCGGGTGCGGCGAAGCAGAGGACGAAGAGGTACGGCACGTGATCGAAGACCTGTTGGACGGTTACCGGACCCACATCGTGGCCGCCCACAAACAGCCGCTGTTCCTGCTGCTGGTGGGCTTCATCTCCTCCTTCGTCTTCATCCGCTTCAGCGTCCGGATGATCCGGGCCAAGGTGCGCTGGTGGCCGGGCAACATCACGCCCGGCGGCCTGCACATCCACCACATGGTCTTCGGCCTGGGCTTCCTGCTGCTGGGCGGCATCGGGGTCTTCGCCACCAGCGGCGGGCACCCGTGGATCGACTGGTTCGGCCTCTGCTTCGGGATCGGCTGCGGGCTGGTGCTGGACGAGTTCGCGCTGATCCTGCACCTGGACGACGTCTACTGGAGCGAGCAGGGGCGCAAGTCCGTGGACGCGGTGATCATCGGCATCCTGGTCACCGGGCTGCTGCTGATCGGCTACGTCCCGCTGGGGGTCGTCCCGGGGGAGGACACCAGGTGGGGCCTGGTCGCCGTCATCTCCTTCAACGCGCTGGCCTCGATCGTCGCCCTCTTCAAGGGGAAGCTGTGGACCGGCCTGCTCGGCATCATGGTGCCCGGCATCTCCTGGGTGGGCGCCGTCCGGCTGGCCCGCCCCAGCAGCCCCTGGGCACGCTGGCGGTACGAGCGCCGCCCGCGCCGCAAGGCGCGCGCCCTCCGGCGCGAACGACGGCTGCACGCCCGGGCGGACCGCGCACGCACCTGGCTGTTCGACCTGATCGCGGGCGCCCCCGACAAGGTCCCCGCCAACCACCCCGCCGCCCACCGCGTCGCCGAACGCATGGCCGCCTCCGCCACCGCCCACCTCGACGCCCACGCCGCCCGCTCCCTGGCCCGCCGCCACGCCCGCCTCGCCGACCGCAGCCCCACCCCCCGCGCGACCACCCCCGACCGCCGCACCCCCGCCGCCCGCCGCCGCCGCACCGTCCACGCCGGCCGCCCCCGCCCCTACGCCCGCCGCTGATCGTCACCCTTCCGCCGCAAAGACCTGACCCCCCGTCAAGCGCCCCGCAGCCCGCCGGCGCCGCACCGTCCGCACCTCAGACGGACCCGCCCCGTCATCGCTCCCGGGGCGATGCCGCTTCGGCGTTCCGCTCCCGCAGTCCGGCCGTACGGACGCACTCCGTCGTCCCTCCCGGAGCCCGCCGCGGACGAGGCCGCCCCGGTGCCCCGTTCCCGCCGTCCGGCCGTGCCCGCCGCAGGCGGCTCCACCTTCGCCTTCCCCCGGAGCCCGCCGCAGGCGATGCTGCTTCGGTGTTCCGCTCCCGCTGTTTGGCCGTGCGGACGTACTCCGTCGTCCCTCCCGGAGCCCGCCGCGGACGATGCCGTCCCGGTGTTCCGTTCCCGCCGTCCGACCCGGCTCGCCGCAGGCGGCCCCGCCTCCGCCGTCCCCCGGAGCCCGCCGCAGGCGACCCCGCGGGCGACAATCCGACATCTCACCCGGACGGCGGCGTGGGGTATGGCCCTGAGTCTCCGTCAAGTCTGAGACTATGACCGACAGTGACTGATTTGTCACCTGATGGGATAGTTGGCTGATCGTCAGACGGCGTAGGAGGGCACCCCCGTGACCCGAAGAATCCTCCCCACCCTCCTCCTGACCCTGGCCGGCCTGCTCGGGCTCCTCCCCGCCGCAGTGGCCGCCCCCGACCCCTACCCGTCCACCGAGGACATCGCCGCCGCCCAGGCCGACGAGGCCGCCGTCCAGGCGGACACCACCGCCATCGAGGCCAGCCTCACCGCCGCCCAGCACGACCTCGACCGGGCCGGCCGCGAGGCCGAACAGGCCGTCGAGGCATACAACGGCGCCCAGGCCCACCTCAAGCGGGCCCGTACCGAGGCCGCCACCCGCGCCACCCAGGCGGCCGCCGCCGAGGCGGCCCGCGCGGAGGCCGCCGAGACCGCCGCCGCCCTCGCCGCCGAGACCTACCGCCAGGGCGGCGCGGGCCCCCAACTCTCCGCCATCGACGCCCTGCTGGGCGCCCACGGCCCGGCCGCCGCGGGCCGTCAGGCGGCTGCCGTCGGCGTGATCGGCTCCACCACCAAGGCCATCCTGGACGCGGCCACCTCCACCGCCGCCGAGGCGTCCCGCACCGCCGAGGCGGCCCGCGCCGCCGAGGAGGACGCGGTCCGCGCCGCCGAGGCCGTCCGCCTCGCCAAGGAGGCGGCCCAGGTCCGCCTGGCCACCCAGCAGACCCAGGTCACCGAGATCACCGCCCGCCGCGAACAGCTCCTCGCCGCCCTGGCCGCCGCCCGCAACACCACCCTCGAACTCGAACGCCAACGCCGCGAGGCCCTGGAGGCCATCGCTGCCCAGCAGGCCGCCGAGGCCGCCCGCCTCGCCGAGGAGGCCGCCGCCCGCGAAGCCGCCGCAGCCGCCACGGCCGCCTCGTCCGCCCCCTCGACCTCCTCCGACGGCTACGCGTCGGCCGACACCCCGTGGTCCGCCGGCGGCGCGGCCGCCGCCATCGCCTTCGCCCGTTCCAAGATCGGCCTCCCCTACATCTGGGGCGGCGAGGGCCCGGCCGGCTACGACTGCTCGGGGCTGACCATGATGGCCTGGCGCCGCGGCGGCAAGTCGCTCACCCACTTCGCCGCCGACCAGTACGCCGAGTCCACCCCCGTCTCCTACGCCCAACTCCGCCCGGGCGACCTGGTCTTCTGGACCGACACCGGCCGCGCCCGCGACATCCACCACGTCGCCATCTACATCGGCGACGACCAGATGATCGAGGCCCCCCGCCCCGGCACCGTCATCAAGCAGGCCAGCCTCTGGATCATGGGCCGCCCCGACTTCTACGGCCGCCCCTGACCGCCCGTCAGCCCGTCAGCGGTGCGCGGGCACCCGGGGGCGGATGGTGACCATCTGCTCGACCCGGCCGACCGGGCCGGTGCTGTCGTGGAGGGCCGAGCTGGTGATCCCGAGGCCGTCCGGGCCGAACACCACGCTGGTCTCGAAGCCGAGCCACTCGTCGACGGGCTGCCGGTGGAGGTGGATGGTGAGGTCCACGTTGGGGTAGTGCCACTCGGCGGGCGAGGCGCGGATCGCCAGTCCGTTCGCGGTGTCGACCATCGCCAGCCAGGACGCCAGGGTGCTCGCCCGCTCGCCCTCGACCAGGCCGATCCTGCTCCGGGTCCACGACCGCGAGCTCCCGGGCACGGCGTCCGCCGCGCGCCGGATGTCCAGGGAGGCGACGAACCCGCCGCCGAACAGTTCGGTGAGGTCCCACGCGGGCACGGTGGCCGGTGCGGGCAGGGGCGCCGGCCCGCCGCCCGCGACCGCGACGGTGTCGGTCACCGCGAGCCGCCAGGCCCGCGCGATGACCGCGGTGCGGCCGTGCTGGGCGACCCGCGCCTCGACCAGGCTGATCGTCCGTCCGGGCCGCAGGACCTCGACGGTGACCTCGAACGGATCGAGCGTCAGCACCCCGAGGATGTCCAGGGCGATCCTCGCCACCTGCAGGCCGTCCGGGGCGACCGTGCGCTCGATCTCGTGGACCAGCAGCCCGGTCATGGGGGATATGTGCTGCTCGGCGGCCGACCACCCGCCCGTGGTGTGCTCGGTCGGGACGAAGTGGGTGGGCACGTCGAGGCGGCGGTAGTACGCGCCGCGGGCCGGTGCGGTGGGAGCCGGTGCGGTGCGGTCGGCGCTCATCCGACGGCTCCCGGGTGCTGGTGGGCCTGCATGGCTGGACGTCCCCCTCGCTCGCGACCGGCCGCGGGCGGCCCGCGACCCTACCTGCCCGACGGTAGGTTCGGCGTGGAGCGAAAGTCATCCGAGCGGTCGAGTTTTCGGCCGCCTGGTCAGCTGCCCGTACGGGCGGGCGGAAAACCGGGGCCCCGGGGCGCTGGCGGTAGGGTGTGCGGACGCGCCACCGGCCCCGCCGGTCCGGCCGAGCGCCGGCCGCGGCGCGGCTCGGGAGCCAGGAGGGGAACGGGGTGAGCGGCACCACGGACACGTCGGACGGACGGGGCTCCGGCCGGGTCGAGCGCAGGCGCGACCGCCGCAAGGCGGAGATCGTCCGGACGGCGACCGGGATCCTCGCCGAGGCCGGTTACCAGGGCATGAGCCTCGAAGGCGTGGCGGAGAAGACCGACATCGCGAAGGCCACGCTCTACCACTACTTCTCCTCCAAGGACGAGCTGGTCGCCGCCGCGCTGGAGTCGCTCACCCAGGAGGTGCTCCACCGCCTGGCCGAGCGCGAGGCGAAGGCGGGCCGGGCCGGTGCCGGAGAGCTGCTGGCGGCCCTGGTCGACGAGCAGGTGCTCATCCTCACCGAGACCGCCCCCGAGGTCGCGGCCGCCTTCTCCTGGCCCCGGGTCTGGCCGGAGGCCTTCGAGGAGCTCATGAAGGACATGCGCCGCCGGCACGACGCCGTCTTCCGACGCGTCGTCGAACGGGGGCTGGCCGAGGGCGAGTTCACCTGCGAGAACGTCAACGTCGCCCTGCAGTGCCTGCACGGGGTCCTCAACCAGTCCGCGGTCTGGATCCGCCCCGGCGGCCGTCCGGGCGAGCGCGAGGAGGCACGCGCGGCGGTCGTCGCCTGCGCGCTGCGGCTGTTCGTCTGACCTGCGGGACGCGCCGGTCAGCCCAGGGCCCCGTCCTCCTCGGTCCAGCCCGTCCCGAAGACCAGGTCCTCGAAGTCCGGGAACTCCCGCCCGGCCTGCTCGATCACGATCGCCCCCGGCCGCCGCGGCCCGGGGGCGAACCGCTGTGCGACGGCGGTCAGTTCGGCGTGCGGCCGCCCCGGCCGCGGGTGGCCCTCCGCGTGCTCGGCCGCCTCCCGCGGCCCGAAGCCGTCCGCCAGCAGCCACAGGAAGTCCCCCGAGTCCCGCGCCACCACGACGGCCTCCCCCTCCGACCCGAGGAACACCACCGGCTGGTCCTCCACCGGCCGCCCGGGCCTGGTCACCCACACCGCCCCGTACCCGCCCGACCCGTCCGCCCCGAAGACCAGGAACTCGGCCCCGTCCCGCTCCGCGTGCCCGCTCCACCGCCGGAACCACCCGGTGGTCTCCTCCACCGGCAGGAACGACGCGAACGCCTCGAAGTCGACCCCGTCCCCGCCGTCGTACACGAACGGCACGCCCAGGGCGGCGGCCAGCCCCGCCGGAAAGCCCCGGCCCTCAGAGATCGTCATGCCCCGGAGGCTAGCCACCGCCTAGGACAGGCCGTCAATCCCCACCGGAGGACCGGGGCGCTCCACCGGCGTCACCGTGCCGCCCGTTCCGCCGTCAGATGTCGCGGAAGGTCTCGATGTTGGCGCCGATCGAGTTGAGGCGGGCGGCCAGGTCCTCGTAGCCGCGGTTGATGACGTAGACGTTGCGCAGCACCGAGGTGCCCTCCGCCGCGAGCATGGCGAGGAGCAGGACCACGGCCGGCCGCAGGGCGGGCGGGCAGACGGTCTCGGTGGCGCGCCAGCGGGTCGGGCCCTGGACCAGCACCCGGTGCGGGTCGAGCAGGGTGACGTCGGCGTTGAGGCGGGTGAGGTCGGTCAGGTAGATGGCCCGGTTGTCGTAGACCCAGTCGTTGATGTGGGTGGTGCCGTGGGCGGCGGCGGCGATCACCGCGAAGAAGGGGACGTTGTCGATGTTGATGCCGGGGAAGGGCATCGGGTGGATCTTGTCGACGGGGGCGGTGAGCTTGGACGGACGGACCGTCAGGTCGACCAGGCGGGTGCGGCCGTTGGCGGCGGGGTACTCGGGGGTGCGGTCGTAGTCGAGGCCCATCTGCTCCAGGACGGCGAGCTCGATCTCCAGGAACTCGATCGGCACCCGGCGGATGGTCAGCTCGGAGGAGGTGACCACGGCCGCGGCCAGCAGGCTCATCGCCTCGACCGGGTCCTCGGCCGGGGCGTAGTCGACGTCACAGGTGATGTCGGGCTGCCCGTGCACGGTGAGGGTGGTGGTGCCGATGCCCTCGATCTTCACGCCCAGCTGCTCCAGGAAGAAGCAGAGGTCCTGGACCATGTAGTTGGGGCTGGCGTTGCGGATCACGGTCACGCCGTCGTGCCGGGCGGCGGCCATCAGGGCGTTCTCGGTGACGGTGTCCCCGCGCTCGGTCAGCACGATCGCCCGCCCGGGCGAGACGCCGGGCTCGACGTGGGCGTGGTAGCTGCCGTCGGTCGCGGCGACCTCCAGGCCGAACTGCCGCAGTGCGCCGAGGTGCGGCTGCACGGTACGGGTGCCCAGGTCGCAGCCGCCGGCGTAGGGGATGCGGAAGCGCTCGGCGCGGTGCATCAGCGGGCCGAGCAGCATCAGCACGCTGCGGGTGCGCACCGCCGCGGCCTCGTCCATGGCGTCGAGGGCGAGTTCGGTGGGCGGGGTGAGCTCCAGGTCACGGCCGTCGTTGACCCAGCGGGCCTTGACGCCGATGGAGGAGAGCACCTCGAGGATGCGGTAGACCTCCTCGATCCGGGCGACCTGGCGGAGCGTGGTGCGGCCGGTGGTGAGCAGCGAGGCGCAGAGCAGGGCGACGCTGGCGTTCTTGCTGCTGCGGACCTCGATGGCGCCGCTCAACTGCCGTCCGCCGTCGACCCGCAGGTGCATCGGGCCGGCGTAGCCGAGCGAGACGATCTCGCTGTCCAGGGCCTCGCCGATCCGGGCGACCATCTCCAGCGTCAGGTTCTGCTGGCCCTTCTCCATCCGGTTGACCGCGCTCTGGCTGGTGCCGAGCGCCTCCGCGAGCTGGCCCTGGGTCTTGCCCTTGTGCTCGCGGGCGGTGCGGATGAGACCGCCGATGCGCTTGAGGTAGTCGTCGCTCATTCGCCAGACGATATCTCATATATGAGATGAGGGAAGCCATGGAGTCCCCTTCGTCCTTCCTGGGAGCGGCCTGGGAGCCGCCTGGGGGAAATACGGATGCCGAGGCCTGACGGTGCGTCGTACGGTGACGGAATGGGCAACGACGGACCTGGCGACCAGGTCGAGATCCGCTACATCACCGAGGACGAACTCCCGGCCTGGGAGCGCGCGCTGGCCCGGGGCTTCCTGCGGCCCCACCTGGGGGAGGGCGGAGAGTTCCGCCGCCTCCAGTTCGAGCCGAACCGCCTCCAGGGCGCGTTCGACCCCTTCGACCCGGACCGCTGCGTGGCCACCTTCCGCAGCTTCGACACCGAGCTGACCGTCCCGGGCGGCGCCACCGTGCGGGCCGACGCGGTCTCCGCCGTGACGGTCACCTCCACCCACACCAGGCGCGGCCTGCTCAGCCGGATGATGGCCGCCGACCTGGCCGACGCCAGGGCCCGGGGCTGCGCGGTCGCCATCCTGCTGGCGGCCGAGTACGCCATCTACGGCCGCTTCGGCTTCGGCCCGGCCTCCCGGATCGAGGGCCTGAGGATCGACACCTCCGGCAGCGGGGGCCTGCGGGACGACCTGCCGGTGACCGCCGGCCGGGTGGACTTCGCCTCGATGGAGGAACTCCGCAAGATCGGGCCGGAGTTCTACGATCGCTGGCGGCTCACCCAGCCCGGGGCGATCGAGCGCAAGCCGTACCGGTGGAAGATGTACACCGGCGAGCTCCCCGCGCCCGGCTTCGACTGGAAGGAGCCGTTCGCCGCCGTCCACCGGGACGGGAACGGCGCCGTCACGGGCATCGCCACCTACCGGGTGGACGACAACTGGGACGGCGGGCTGCCCAAGTGCACCCTCACCGTCGACGACTTCATCGCCCTGGACACCACCGCCGCCCTCGCGCTCTGGCGCCTGGTCTTCTCGGTGGACTGGGTGCGCACCGTCGTGGTCGAGAACCTCGGGGCCGACGACCCGCTGCCGCTCTGGCTCAAGGACCCGCGGCACGCCCTGCCCGGCGAGGAGTACGGGGACGCCACCTGGCTCCGGGTGCTGGACGTCCCGGCCGCCTTCGGCGCCCGCACCTACGCCGCCCCCGGCCGGCTGGTGCTGGAGGTCACCGACCGGCAGGGGTACGCCGAGGGCCGCTGGGCGCTGACCGTCGCCGAGGACGGCACCGGCCGGGTCGAGCTGACCGACGAGCCGGCCGAACTCGCGCTGGACGTGGCCGAGTTGGGCGCCCTCTACCTGGGCTCCGAGTCCGCCTCCCGGCGGGCCCTGGCCGGCCTGGTCACCGAGCTGCGCCCCGGCGCCGCGGCCAAGGCCGACCTGCTGCTCCGCACCCCGCTCCGGGCCTGGAACCCGGAGCCGTTCTGACGGACCGTCATCCGGTGGGCGTGGTTCAGGACTTCTGGGTCCGGCCGATGGTCGGCAGGATGAAGTCCTGGATCAGCCCCTTGGCGTCCCGGACGATCGGGCGGAACACCCGGTACCGGGAGAGCGTCAGCAGCTTGGCCGCGAACGGGGTCGAGCGGCGGACGAACTCCCGGGTCCGCTCGGTGTCCTCGGTGCGGTCGAAGACCCAGTACAGCACCACGACCATCAGGTGCAGCCAGAGCAGGTCCGGCAGCAGCTCGGCCAGCTCGGCGTCCAGCTTGCTGTTCAGCTCCGACCCGTCGAGCACGTCCCGGAACAGCTGCACCGCGGTGGCCCGGGCCGGGTGCGACTCGTTGGAGAACGGGCTCAGCGAGCTGTTCGGGTCGGCGGCGGTCCGGAAGAACTGCGAGGCGAACTCGTGGTACGGCGCCGCGGTGTCCAGCCAGGACTCCAGGGCGATCTGGAGCCGGTCCGCGAACTCCTTGTGCCCCTCCATCCGGGCCTTGGCGTCGGCCGCGTGGTCGTAGGTCATCAGGTCGTAGAAGCCCTGGATCAGGAACTCCTTCGACTCGAAGTAGTAGTACGCGTTCCCGACCGAGACCCCGGCCTCCGAGGCGATCGCCCGCATGGTGGTCTTGTCGTAGCCGCGCTCCTTGAACAGCCGCATCGCGGTGTCCAGGATCAGCGCCCGGGTCTGTTCGCTCTTCCCGGTCTTGGGGAGGGCGCGACCGCCAGGAAGCTCGGTGGCCTGCTCGGCGGTGCGGTTGTCGCTCTCGTGCTGGTTCGGCTGCTCCACGCTGGTTGAGCCTACCCGGACGGCGTGGCCGGCATCGGACATGAGCCGTCGTCACAGACCGGACCGCCCGGTGGCCACGCCCCGGCCCCCTCCTCCGGCCCGGCCGGGACCCCGGCGCCGGTCGCCCGGCGGTACGCGCTGACGGCGAACACGGCGGCCCGTGCCAGCGGCAGCCCGGCGGGCGAGCTCAGCGAGACGGCCAGCGGCCGGTGCTCGGTCAGCGCCCAGAGCGCGGTGACGAAGGCCGGGGCGCCGCGCCAGACCTCCCCGGTGTCGGCGACCACCGTCAGCTCCCCGAGCGAGGCGTCGTGGTCCAGGGTCGGGAACTTCTGCCGGGCGGTGTGCGAGCCGACCGGCACCAGCTCCAGCGGCACCAGCTTCGGCTGGCCGCGCAGCCAGGCCGCGAGATGACGGCAGAGCGAGCAGTCCGGATCGTGCAGCACGGTGAGCCAGCGGATGGACGCTCCGGCGTGCGTGTCGGTCGTGGTGGTCACGTCCTCCTCCGCCCGTCAGGCCGGGTGCGGGGCGACGAAGCCCTGCGGGGCGACCGGCGGGCGCTGCTGCTTCTCCAGCGAACCCCGGCGGCGGATCCGGTTGAGCACGTACACGTTGCCCAGGTGCATCACGCCCAACAGCAGGAGCACGGTGCCGAGCTTGTAGGAGAGCGCCTCGAAGACGCCGGCGGCGCTCACCACCTGGCTGTCGCTGCGCATCCAGAGGGCGACGAAGCCGAGGTTGATCAGGTAGAAGCCGACCACCAGGAGGTGGTTGACGGCGTCCGCCAGCCGGTCGTCGCCGGCGAAGACGTCGGAGAGGAAGAGGCGGCCGTTGCGGCTGAGGGTACGGGCGACCCAGAAGGTCACGCCGCTGGCGACGGGCAGGTAGACGGCGTAGCTGATGACCGTGAGGTCCATGGGACCGCTCCTTTTCGAACGTGTTCAAAACCTTCTGGCATGACTGTAGAGCCATTCCTGAACATGTTCAAGATGAGGGTGGGGCGTGCTGTGGCAGGCTCTCGGCATGGACCAGACGCTCATCCGCCCCGGCACCCCCGCCGACGCCCACGCGGTCGCCGCCCTGCACAGCGCCAGCTGGCGCACCGCCTACGCCGGCATCGTCCCGGCCGAGGCCCTCGGCGACGGCCTGGCGGAGGAACGGCGGGAGATCTGGGACCTACGGCTCACCGCCGACTACGGCTCCCCGGCCGACACCCCGCACCTGCTGGTCGCGGAACGCGGGGGAGAAGTCGTCGGCTTCGCCTACCTGGTGCCGCAGCCCGACGGCCGCGTCCTGCTCGACAACCTCCACGTCCGCCCCGGACTCACGGGCGGCGGGATCGGCGCCCGCCTGCTCGACGCCTGCCGCGCCCACTGCCGCGACGTCCCCCTCTACCTGGAGGTCCTCCGGGGCAACACCCGCGCCGTCGCCTTCTACGAACGCGAGGGCGCCACCCGCACCGACACCCGCACCGGCTGGTTCCCGGGCGGCCACCGCCTCCCCGAGTACGAGTACACCTTCCAGCCGTGAGGGCGGACGTGGTCACCCCGGGGGCGCGGGGAACTGCGCGAGTCCGGAAGGCGGCCCAGCGCTAGATCGGGGCAGGCGAGCCAGTTGCAGGTGTTGCCGTTCCCCCGCGCGCAGTTCCCCGCGCCCCCAGAGGCGTAGCCAAATCCCCGGTAGGAGCCAGATGGTCACCCCAGGGGTGCGAATCGGAAGGCGGCTCAGTATGAGGTCGGGGCAGGTGAGCCAGGTGCACGCGTTGCCGTTCCCCCGCAAGCCGCTCCCCGCGCCAGCCGCCGATACCCGGCGGCCGTGACCGCGAGGGCCAGGAACGCCGCCCCCGCCGTGATCAGGTAGCCGGTCCCCGGTGCGGCGTGCTGCGCGACCGCCCCGCCGCCCGCCGCCCCGGCCGAGATGCCGACCAGGATGCCGGCCACCGCGATGCCCATGCCCTCGTTCAGCTGGCCCGGCGGCAGGACTTCCTGGACCAGCGTCATGCCCGTCACCATCGTCGGTGCCACCGCCACCCCGACCGCGAAGAGCGCCGGCCCGAGCAGCGCGAGCCCGCCCCCGCTCCGCCCGACCGCCAGCGGCAGGAGTGCCAGCACGGCCAGTACCCCCACCCCCGCCACCAGCCGAGTGGCCACCCCGATCCGTCCCCGCACCAGCCCGAACGCCAGCCCCGAGAGCCCGGACCCGGCCGCCACCAGCCCCAGCAGCCACCCCGCCGAGCCCTGCTGCCCGAGTGCGTCCGCGTACGCGACCGTGGTGACCTCCATCGACCCGAACAGCACCCCGCTCGCGGCGAACACCGCCACCAGCAGCCACAGCCGCCCCACCCGCAACGCCCCGGCCTGACCCTCCGTCGCCTCCCGCTCCCGCCGCACGGGAGGCTCCGTCCGCCGCTGCGCCGCGAACAGCAGCACGCCGAAGCCGCCCAGCACCGACCCCACCAGCAGTCCGGCTTCCGGGAAGAGCGAGGTGCACAGTGCCGTCCCGAGCACCGGCCCGGCCATGAAGCAGACCTCGTCGAGCGCCTGCTCCAGCGCGTTCGCGGTGTGCCGAGCCTCGGGGTCGTCCGCGTAGAGGTGGGCCCAGCGAGCCCGGGCCATGCCGCCGAGGTTGGGCAGCACCGAGGCCAGGGGGTGGCAGGCGAAGAGCGTCCAGGCGGGGGCGCCGTAGTGGGCGCAGAGCAGCAGTCCGGCCATCGGCCCGGCGCCGGCCAGCACGCAGCGCACCGACACCCGCGCCTGTCCGTACCGGTCGACCATCCGCCCGAGCAGCGGCATCCCGACCGCCACCGCCACCACCCCGGCGGCCGAGACCGCCCCGGCCAGCGCGTACGAGCCCTGCCGGGCGGCCACCATCAGCACCACCGAGACCCCGGTCATCGCGAAGGAGAGCCGCGCCAGCAGGGCGCTCAGCGTGAAGGCGAGCGCGCCGGGCGCGGCGAACAGGCGGCGGTACGAGGCGAACACGGAACTCCTGGGCAGGCGTCGGCGGAGGGGGAGTGACACCCACCCTGACGACCTGTCACGGCCCGGTCCAACACCTGTTCGGCGCGATTGACGCATCCACGTTGTCAATCGGCTAGGGTGCCCGGATGCCCCGTGATCTCCACCCCAGGCTGCTGCGCGGCTTCGTGGCCACCGCCGAGACCCTGCACTTCGGCCGGGCCGCCGAGCGGCTGCACCTGGCGCAGCAGGCGCTCAGCCGGGACGTCCGCGCGCTGGAGGAGGCGCTCGGGCGGCGGCTCTTCGACCGGACCACCCGGAGTGTGCGGCTCACCCCGGAGGGGGAGCGGATGCTGCCGAAGGTGCGTGAACTCCTGGCGCTGCAAGACGAGTTGCTGGACGGTCCGGACGTCCGGCGGCCGTTGCTGGTGGACCTGGGCAACGACGTCGACGGGGACGACCTGACCGCCGTCCGGGTCCTGGCGGCGGCCCGGGAGGCCTGCCCGGGGCAGGAGCTGCTGGCCCGCTTCCACGGCGGACTGGCCGCCGCCGCGGGGGAGTTGCTGGCGTACCGGCTGGACGCCTCGTTCGGGCGGTACGCCGGTCTGCCGTCCGGCGTCCGGGCCGGGTTGGCCCAACTGCCCGTGAGGTTGGAGGAGATGGCGGTGGTGCTGCCGCTCTCGCACCCGTTGGCCGGGCTGGAGCGGGTGCCGCTGGCGGCGCTGGCCGGGCATCCGGTGGACGTCTGCGCGGGCAATCCCACCACCACCGAGTGGACCGATCTCGGCCGCCGGCTGCTGGACGCCTTCGGCCTGGTGGCCGCCGCTCCGCGCACGCCGCCGGTCGGGGTGGACGAGGTGGGCCACTACCTGGCGCGGCACGGCGAGGCCATGCTCACCACGACGGGCGGCCCCGGGATACCCGGGGCCGTGACCCTGCCGTTGGTCGATCCGGTACCGCTCTCCCTGGTCAGCCTGGTGCACCGGCCGGGGGAGCGTCATCCGGCACTGCGGGCCCTGCGCGAGGCGGCCGGACGGCTCGGTGCGCGCGAGGGCTGGCTGCGCCGTCCGGCGGGCGGTTGGCTGCCCGCCGAGGACGCCGCGCTGCTCGGAGGGGACTCCGGGATCAGCCCTGCCTTCAGCCCTGCTTGACGGCGGAGATGTCGAAGCTGAGCTTGACCTTCTCGCCGATCAGCACGCCACCGGTCTCCAGGGCGGCGTTGTAGCTCAGGCCCCAGTCGGTGCGGTCCACCGTGGTCGAGCCCTCGAAGCCGACCCGCTGGGCGCCGTACACGTCGGTGGCGCTGCCGGTGTACTCCAGGTCGAGCACGACCGGGCGGGTGGTGTCCTTGATGGTCAGCTCGCCGGTCATCCGGTACGAGTCGCCGTCCAGCCGCTCGGCGGAGGTGGAGCGGAAGGTGATCGCCGGGAAGGTCTCGGCGGCGAAGAAGTCGCCGGTGCGCAGGTGCTCGTCGCGCTGGCCGTTGCCGGTGTCGATGCTGGCGACCTTGATGGTCAGCTCGGCGACGGAGTTCTCCGGGGTGGTGCCGTCGAGCTTGAGCAGGCCCTCGTGCTCGGTGAACTGGCCGCGGACGTTGGTCACCATGGCGTGGCGCACGGCGAACCCGATCCGGCTGTGCGAGGCGTCGATCGCGTAGTCGCCGGTGAGGTGGGCGAGGTCCGGGCCGGCCGGGCGCTCGGCGACGGCGGTGGTGGTGGTCGCGGCGGTCTTGTTGCGGTTGAAGATGCCCATGGCTGCTGCTCCTCGGGTGCGAAGCCAGTTGTTGAGGCTTCAACTTGTTGATGGCTCCACCGTAGACCCATTTCGTTCAAAGTTCAACCACAAGCCGGACGGTCTACTTCGAACGCCGCAGGAGAGGCCCCCAGGCCGTGCCCCGCCCTCGTCCCGCCTGCGTCTCATCAGGCCTGGCCCCGTACGGCTCTGCCCCGCCCCACCTCGCCCGCCCCTGTCCGCCTGCTTCTCGCACTGTCCGACGGCCCCTCTAGGGTGGGAGGCCGAGGGTTTCCCGTGGCCAGGAGGTGTGTGCGCCGGTGTACGCGCTGCACGCGTTCTGGCGGGCCGACGGGCAGCTGGCGCTCTGGGCCGAGGACGCCCGGGCCTTCGCCGCCGCCCGCTCGCCGGTCGTCCGCCGGGGCCCGTCCGCGGCCGCGCACCCCTACGCCTGCCCCGCCGCCGAGGTGGCCCGGCTGCTGGCCGCGCTGGGCCCCGGCGCGGGCTGGCTGGCCGGGCAGGCGCCCGAGCGGTGGGGTACGCTCCGGCTGCCCGGGCTCGGCGGGGCGCCCACGCCCTCGCCGCAGCTCCCCGTCGGCGTCATCGGCCAGGGCGTCTCGCTCGCCGACTGGCGGGTGCCCGTCCTGCTCTTCCCGCCGTCCGCCGCCGCCCAGCTGCTCGGTGAGCTCTTCGACCCGCACGGGGCCGCCGCCACCCTCCAACTCCCGGGCGCGGACGGCCCGGTGGAGCTCGCCTACGGCGCTTCGCTCCGCTGGCTCACCGCCGTCCACGACCTCGCCTGGCGGATGGCCGGCCGGGGGCGCGTCCTCCCCGTCCTGCGCGACCGGGACGGCCGTCCGCACGCCCACTGGCAGCCCGCGCCCGACCGGGCCGCCCGGGCGGAGGCCGTGGCGCTGGCCCGGGGCTGCCCGCCGATCGCCCTCGCGGAGGTCCCGTCCGGCGTGCCGGAGGCCCAGCCCTTCGCCGAGGGGGCGGCGGACGCGCTGGTCGCCGAGCTGCTCGACGTGCTGACCGACCGTGAGGTGCGGGTGGCCCTGGAGGGCGCGCCCGTCCCCGCGGGGGAGGGTGCGGCAGCCGTCTGGCTGG
This sequence comes from Kitasatospora sp. NPDC051853, assembly GCF_044452665.1. Classification (NCBI taxonomy): domain Bacteria; kingdom Bacillati; phylum Actinomycetota; class Actinomycetes; order Kitasatosporales; family Streptomycetaceae; genus Kitasatospora; species Kitasatospora sp. NPDC051853. The sequence goes on from NZ_JBITBY010000015.1 coordinate 89,716, forward strand.
CCGCCCTCCACGCCCCCGACGGCGGCCTCGCCGGGTCCGACCGGCTCCCGGTGTCCGAACTGGACGACCTGCGGGAGAAGGTGGCGCGCTGGTACGCGGGTGGGCCGTCCCCGGACCGTACGCTCCGGCTCTGCTTCCGCCTCTCCGAACCGCTCGGCCCTGGCGACGGCGACCCCGAGGGGCGGCCCGACGAGGACGACTGGCGGCTCGACTTCCTGCTCCAGGCCGTGGACCGGCCCTCCCTCCTGCTCCCCGCCGCCGAGCTCTGGTCGGACGGCCCGGCCGCCGCCGCACTGGTCCGCCAAGTGGCCGACGCGGCGGAGCAGTTCGCCGTCGAGCTGCACCGTGCCGCACTCCGCCGCCCGGAGCTGCGCCCCGCCCTGTCCGGCTCCCGCCCGACCGCCCTGCGGCTCGGCCGGGAGGAGGCCCTCGGGTTCCTCCGGGACGCGGCGCCCGCCCTGGCCGAGGCCGGGTTCGGTGTCCTGCTGCCCACCTGGTGGCAGCGCCGTCCGCGCCTCGGACTCGCCCTCACGGCCGCCCGCGTCACCCCGCCGGGCACGGTGAAGCGCGAGGCCCAGGTGGACCGGGACTCCGTGGTGGACTTCCGCTGGCAGGTGGCACTCGGTGAAGTCGCCCTCACGGAGCAGGAGTTGGCCGACCTCGGGGCGGCCCAGCAGGGGCTGGTCCGGCTGCGCGGCCGCTGGGTGGAGGTGGACGCCGGGCAGATCGCCACCGCGCTGCGCTTCCTGGAGCGGCACGGCACCGGCACCATCGGCACCCCCGAGCTGCTCCGCCTGGCCCTCGACCCCTCCGCCACCGCCGGCGGCCTGCCGGTCACCGCCGTCACGGCCACCGGGCCGCTCGGCGAACTGCTCGCGGGCCGCGCCGTGGACACCGCCGCCCCGCCGCTGCCGCCCGACTTCGGCGCGACCCTCCGGCCGTACCAGACAAGGGGGTTGGCCTGGCTGCACACCCTGGCCCGGCTCGGCCTGGGCGGGGTGCTGGCCGACGACATGGGCCTCGGCAAGACCGTGCAGACACTGGCCCTGCTCGCCGCCGAGCACCACGCCGGGGTCACCGGTCCCACCCTGCTGGTCTGCCCGATGTCCCTGGTGGGCAACTGGCAGCGGGAGGCGGCCCGGTTCGCCCCGATGCTCCGGGTGCACGTCCACCACGGCACCGAGCGCGCCGCCGACAGTGCCGCCGCGCTGCCCGCGGCCGACCTGGTGATCACCACCTACGGCGTGCTCCAGCGTGACGCCGGCCTGCTCCGCGGCGTCCGCTGGCGCCGGGTGGTCGCCGACGAGGCGCAGCACGTCAAGAACGCCGCCACCGCCCAGTCCAGGGCGCTCCGTTCGGTCCCCGCCGCCGTGCACCGGATCGCCCTCACCGGCACGCCGGTGGAGAACCGGCTGGCCGAGCTGCACACCGTGCTGGACTTCGCCAACCCCGGCCTCTTCGGCAGCGCCGAGACCTTCCGCGAACGCTTCGGCCTGCCGGTCGAGCAGCACGGCAGCGCGGCGGCGGGGGAGCGGCTCCGGCGGCTGACCGGGCCGTTCGTGCTGCGCCGCCGCAAGTCCGACCCGGCGGTGGCCGTCGAACTGCCCGCCAAGCAGGAGATCGCCGTCCGCTGCCACCTGACGGCCGAACAGGCCGGGCTCTACCAGGCCGTGGTGGCCGAACTGCTGCACCGCCTTCAGGGCATCCGGGGCGTGGAGCGGAAGGGCGCCGTGCTGGCCGCGATCGGACGGCTCAAGCAGGTCTGCAACCACCCGGCCCAACTCCTGCACGACCGTTCGCCGTTGGGCGACCGCTCGGGCAAGGTGGCCCGGCTGGAGGAGCTGCTCACCGAGGCGCTGGCGGAGGGCGACCGGGCGCTGGTCTTCACCCAGTACGCCGAGTTCGGGCGGCGGCTCCAGCCCCACCTGGCCCAGCGGCTCGGCACCGAGGTGCTCTACCTGCACGGCGGCGTGCCCCGCCACCGCCGGGAGGAGATGGTGGCCCGCTTCCAGGCGCAGGAGCCGGACGGCCCCCGGGTCTTCCTGCTCTCGCTCCGCGCGGGCGGCACCGGCCTCAACCTCACCGCCGCCAACCAGGTGATCCACCTGGACCGTTGGTGGAACCCCGCGGTCGAGGATCAGGCCACCGACCGGGTCCACCGGATCGGCCAGCACCGGGCCGTCCAGGTCCGCCGGCTGGTCTGCGCCGGCACCGTCGAGGAGCGGATCGGCGAACTCATCGAAGCCAAGCGCTCGTTGGCCGAGCAGGCGGTCGCCGCCGAGGAGCGCTGGCTCACCGAACTCGACCCGGCCGCCCTGCGCGACCTGGTCACCCTCGCCACCGAGGCCCTGGAGGAGCGGACGTGACGGACGCTCAGCCGGTCCCCGACCACTTCTGGGACGGCTCCTTCACCCTCGGGGCGGCACCCGACCCCGCCCCGGCCCCCGACGCGGAGGAGGACGGGACGGAGCCCGGGACGGCGCTCGACGCCCTCGGCCCGTCCGGCATCCGGCTCGGCGGGCGCGACCTCGCGGCGGTGCTGACCACCGCCTACCGCAGGATGACCGGCGCGGAGCCAGGCGTCCGATAGAGTGCAACCTCCCCCGTGGTCATGGTCCACGGGCCTGCCGAGGAGGTGAGACCCATTACCGCTGTGAAGGTCCGGGTGCTCTCCTCCGTCTCCCGTCCGGTCTGACCGACCGGACCCGAGAGCGCCCTTCGAAGCTTCGAAAGGCATCTCACCGTGTCGTACACCACCACCGTCACCACCCTCCGCGCCGCCGGCTGCGTCTTCGCCGAGGACGAGGCCGAACTGCTGCTCGCCACCGCCGAAGGCCCGGGGCAGCTCGCCGAGATGACGGCCCGTCGGGTCGCCGGCCACCCCCTGGAGCACGTGCTCGGCTGGGCCGCGTTCTGCGGCCTGCGCATCGCGGTCGGCCCCGGCGTCTTCGTCCCGCGCCGCCGCACCGAGTACCTGGCCGAACAGGCCGCCGCCCTCCTCACCCCCGAAGCCGTCGTGCTTGACCTCTGCTGCGGCGCGGGCGCCGTGGCCGCCGTCCTGGCCCGCGGCCCGCACGCCGAACTCCACGCCACCGACCTCGACCCGGCCGCCGTCGCCTGCGCCCGCCGCAACCTGCCCGCCTCCGCGCACCTCCACCAGGGCGACCTGTACGCCCCGCTGCCCGCCGCCCTGCGCGGCCGGATCACCGTCCTGGTCGCCAACGCCCCCTACGTCCCCACCGACGAGATCCGCTTCCTCCCGCCCGAGGCCCGCGACCACGAACCCCTCGCCACCCTCGACGGCGGCCCCGACGGCCTCGCCGTCCAACGCCGCGTCATCGCCGACGCCCCCCACTGGCTCGCCCCCGGCGGCCACCTCCTCATCGAGACCAGCGCCCGCCAAGCCCCGTCCACCGCCGCCGCCATGACCGCCGCCGGCCTCCACCCCCGCACCACCACCTCCGACCCCCACGACGCCACGGTGGTCATCGGCACCATGCCCACCTGATGCTGAGTCACCCTCTGGGGACGCGAGGAACGTACGTGGTCACCCCGGGGTCAGGAACGTACCTGGTCACCCCGGGGGCGCGAGGAACTGCGCGAGTGCGGAAGGCGGCCCACCGCTAGATCGGGGCAGGCGAGCCAGTTGCACGTGCTGCCGTTCCCCCGCGCGCCCTGCGGCGGAGCCGCACATCAGCAGAGCCCCGCGCCCCCACATGCGTAGCCACGTCACGCCAGAATCTCGATGACCCGCGCCGCGTACGCCCGGGGGTGACTGGTGTTCCCGTTGTGGCCACCGGGGAACTCGGCCACCTCCGCCCCCACCAGGACGGCCAGTGCGTCGGCGCAGCGCCGGTCGAAGACCTCCGCCGGAGTCGTGGCCCCGGCGGCGGGGACGATCCGGACGGGCGAGGCGGCCAGGGCGTCCAGCCCCAGGTCGTCGCGGAGCAGCGCCGTGAAGTCGTGCCGCAGGAAGACGTCGAAGTTGGCCCGCCGCCGCGCGTCCATCGGCTGCGGCGTCAGGTTTGCCTCGGCGTCCCGCCCCGTGGTGTCGATGCGCAGCACCCGCGCGATCTCGGGCAGCACCGCCGCCAACCCCTCCCGCACGTACAGCTCCTGAAGCTCCGCCAACTCCGCCTCGTGGTGGGCCCGTTCGGCCGCCCCGAGCAACCACGGCGCCACCGGCTCGTGCGCGATCAGGGTGGAGAGCTGCCCGGGGTGGCGGGCGGCGAGGTGCAGTCCGATGACGGCGCCGAGGCTGCAGCCGAGCATCGGGACGGGCCGGTCCGTCAGCGCGGCCAGCAGCCGGTGCACGTCGTCGACGTGCTCCGCCACGGTGACCGCTTCGCGCCCCTCGGCCGTCCGGCTGCGGGAGAGGCCGCGCCGGTCGTAGGTGAGGACGGTGAAGGCGCCGGCCAGGGCGTCCACCAGGTCGGTGCTGCGGTCGGCGTCGCCCTCGCCGCTCTGCGAGACGAGCAACAGCGGTCCGGTGCCCCGGAGTCGGTAGTGCAGGACGGCGCCGTCCACGGCGAGTTCGGGCACGGTGGTTCCCCCTCGGACCGGCCCGGCGGTCGTTCCGCCCGGCGTTGCCCTCACTGTATCGCATCCAATTAGATGTATCTAGATGGATGAATCCATCTCGATGTACCGTCTCCCCCATGAACGGAGTAGAGCTCTTCCTCCTGGGCCGCGCCCTGATGAAGATCGGCGAGGAGTCCCTCCCCGAACCCCCCGGCGGCGCCGACCGCCAAGCAGGCGGCGCGCGACTGACCCTGATCGTCGCGGGGGACGTGGCCGCCCACCCCGGCACCACCGTCAGCGAGATCGTCGGCCGCACCGGCCTGCCGCAGAGCCAGGTCTCCACCGCCGTCGCCCGCCTCCGCGAGGCCGGCTCCGTCGAGGCGGCCCCGGATCCGGCCGACCGCCGTCGCACCCTCCTCCATCCGGCCGCCGAGCCCAGCCCCCGGGTCGCCGAGGTCCGCGCCACCTCGATCGGCCCCGCCCTCGCCGCCGCCCTCCCCGCTGTCACCCCGGCCGAACTCCGCCAACTCACCGCCGCCCTGGACCTCCTGGCCCACCATCTCCGGCCCACCACCCGCGCCTGAGCCGACTGGTAACGTGCGGATCTTCACCGGCCCCGCCGGTCGGAGTCCCGGACGGGCCGTCCATGACCGACCCCTGGCAGGAGCTCCACGCAGCCCTCGACGCCTTCCCCGCCACCAGCGACCGCTTCCACCTCGAAGCTTGTGGCCACTGCTGCACCGCCGCCGACCTGGCCGCCCTCGCCGGGCCGCCCGCGGCGGTGCCCGACCGCCTGCTCGCCACGGTGGTCATCAGAAGCCCCGGCCACTGGAGCGACCACCCCGCCTTGATCCGCCGCCTGACGCCCCGCCTGATGCGCGCGGTCCTCACCGACTCGCTGGGGGTGGACGAGGGCTCGGTGGGCACCCGCTTCCGCCAGGCGGGCTGGGAGCGCTGGCCGGAGCCCGAGCGCTCCGCCCTCCTCGGTCTCTGGCGGGCCTGGTTCGACCTGGCCCTCCGTCACCACCCCGCGCCGATCGCGGTGAGCAGCGTCCTGAACCTGCTCGCCGCCGCCACCGGCACCCTCGTCCCCTGGCTGGACCGCTGGCCCGCCCCGGGTCTCCCGGCCGCCGACCGTCAGCTCTCCGACCTGCTCGACGACTGGCTGGTCCACGACCGCGCGGACACCCTCCGGCTCGGTCACGGCGGTGAACTCCTCGTGGGCCCGGAACTGTTCACCTGGCTGAACGGTCTCGCCCCCACCCGCCTCACCCCCGCCCAGCGCTACGTCCTCTCCCTCCTGAACGCCGACCGCCGCGCCTGACCCCCACCGCCCTCGGTCCCGCTTCTCGGTTCTCAGCCCCGCCCCTCGGTCCCACCCTCCGGCCAGTTCCGCAGCAGCGCGTCCAGCGCGTCCAGCACCCGCTCCCAGGTCTCCTGCGTGTCCGGCGCGCTGTGGCTGAAACCGCCGCCCAGCTCCAGCGTCACGTACCCGTGGAACAGACTGCCCATCAGCCGCACCGCGTGCGTCTGGTCCGGCCCCTCCAGCCGGTAGCCGCGCAGCACCGCCCGGGTCAGCTCGGCGTGCCGGGCACCCGCGCTCGCCGCCGCGGCCTCCGGGGTCAGCCGCAGCTGGGCGGCGGCGTAACGCCCCGGGTGCTCGCGGGCGTAGTCCCGGTAGACGTTGGCCAGCGCGGTCAGCGCGTCCTTGCCGGCCCGGCCGGCCAGGGCCTCCGAGGCGCGGTCGGCCAGTTCGGCGAGGGCGAGCAGGGCGATCCGCTCGCGCAGGTCCTGGGAGTTGCGCACGTGTGAGTAGAGGCTGGCCACCTTCACGTCGAACCGCCGGGCCAGGGCCGAGACGGTCACCTGGTCGAAGCCCACCTCGTCGGCCAGTTCGGCCCCGGCCAGGGTGAGGCGTTCGGCGGACAGTCCTGCGCGTGCCATCGGCTTCCTCTCGGTCTTCTCCTGCACCTGAGCCCATTATGCGTTTGCCTAAAACCTTTAGGCAAAATAGCCTCACCCTTATGAAGCCGCTGACCGAACCCCAGATCCGTGCCTCCTTCGTGAACTGCACCAAGGGCGAGGCCTCCCGCCTGGCCGTCCCCCGCGACCTCGCGGACCGCCCCTGGCCCGAGCTCGACTACCTCGGCTGGCGCGACCCCCAGGCCCCCGACCGCGCCTACCTGGTCGCCGAACTCGACGGCACCCCCACCGGCCTGGTCCTCCGCAGCCCCTCCGCCGCCTCCTGGCAGGCCCGCCGCAGCATGTGCTCCGTCTGCGTCACCACCCACGTCGGCGGCGTCTCCCTGATGGTCGCCCCCAAGGCGGGCAAAGCTGGCCGCGAGGGCAACTCCGTCGGCGTCTACCTCTGCACCGACCTCGCCTGCTCCCACCACCTCCGCACCCCGCACCAGTCCGGCACCCGCCTCCAGGAGACCCTCACCCTCGAAGAACGCATCGCCCGCACCACCACCAACCTCGCCGCCTTCATCGCCAAGGTGACCGCCTGACCCGTCGTCGGTCACCCGCGTGCTGGGGGTTGCGAGCGCGCCACAGGCGCCTGAGGGCCTCGAGTTCGGTGCGGGGGAAGGCCTCGCCCCACGCATCCAGGTAGCCGTCCTCGCCGTTGGCGCGGGCCGCCTCGTCGAAGCAGCGGATCACCGCCCGCGCGAGCCGCTCGACCCCGGCCCGCCCCGACCAGATCTCGGTCTCGCGACCGTCGCCGCCCCGCTCCCTCCCGTCGCGCAGTTCGAGCACCCGGATCCGGGCCTCCTCGCCCTCCCGTCGGACGACCCACTGGTGAACGGTCGGCTCGGCCTCGAACCGGACCCGCTCCTCGGCTGCCCCGGCGGTGATCCGCGCCACCGCGGTGAGGAGCTCCTCGGGGGTGCGGCCGATGCGTGACGCGACGAGCTCGATCCCCGCCCGGTGGTCCTCCAGGGTGCAGACGGCCCACCCGGCGCCCGCCAACGTCCAGGAGATCCGCAGGCCGGAGTGCGCCACGGCGTGGGGACGTCCGAGGTCCGCGCCGTCGTGTCCGCCGTGCCCGTCGTTGACCTCGCCGCCCTGGGGTGTCATGCCCGGAACGCTATCCGTGCGTGCTCGCGCTAGCACTCTGCTTGCAATTGCAAGCACGGGTGTGCAGACTGCTGGCATGGCTTCACTGAACGTGGGCTCGCTCGGGGAGTACATCCGCGAGCAGCGGCGGAACGCGCAGTACTCGCTGCGCCAACTCGCCGACGCCGCAGGGGTGTCCAACCCGTACCTGAGTCAGATCGAGCGCGGGCTGCGGAAGCCGAGCGCGGAGATCCTGCAGCAGATCGCCAAGGCGCTGCGGATCTCGGCGGAGACCCTGTACGTGCAGGCCGGCATCCTCGAGGAGCGGCCGCAGGCCGAGCCGGGGGAGGGGCCCGGGCTGCGGGCCGCGGTGCTGGCGGACCAGCAGCTCAGCGAGCGGCAGAAGCAGGCCCTGCTGGCGGTGTACGAGGCGTTCCTGAAGGAGAACCAGGAGCAGCCCGCCGCGGCAGCGGAAGCAGCAGAGGGACAGGCCGGCCGCCGGACTGTCGACGGATGAGAGGACGACGGGCCATGCCGATCGGCGACGAGATCAAGAAGACCCTGAGCGACCCGACCCCGCTGTACGCCCTCGCGGGCGCGGGCGACCTGGCGTACGAGAAGCTGCGCGAGGTGCCGGGCAAGGTCGAGGCGCTGGCCGCCGACCGCCGGGGTGCGCAGGAGAAGGCCACCGCCGCGCTCCAGGAGGCCGGGGCCAAGCTGGTCGGGGCGCAGGCGAAGGTGACCGAGACCGTCACCGGGCTGCCGTCCAACCTGAAGGGCATTCAGGAGAAGGTGCAGGGCCTGGCGCTCCAGCAGGTGGGCCTGGCACTGGAGTTGGCGGTCAAGGCCAAGGAGGCCTACGACGAGCTGGCCGTCCGCGGCCGCACCGTGGTGGAGAAGAACCAGCCGGGCACCGCCGCCGAGCGGACCGCGGAGCCGCAGGAGACCGTCGAGGCCGAGCTGGTGGAGACCGAGCCCGTGGTGCTCGACCTGGAGCCGGAGCCGGAGCCGGAGGCGGACGCACCCGTCGCCGAGGCCCCCAAGCGCGCGCCCCGCGCTCGCAAGCCGAAGGCCGCACCGGCCGACGCCGAGTGAGGTCGTGCACCGAGAGGTGCGAAGCGGGTCCGAACCGGGCACATCCGGGCTGTGTGGCTCGTTGTTCCCGGTACGGCCGCCCGGTCGTGCCACCATGGGCGGCGGTAGTGCCCGGATCACACTGAGGAGGAGGCGGCAGCGGTGGCGTACATCCTGAGCTTGCAGTTCCTGAGCCCGGAGTGGTGGCTGTCGGTCGCGATGATCGGGTTCAAGCTGTTCGCCTTCGTGGACGCGGTGACCAGACGCGAGGACGCCTACCGGGCGGCGGACAAGAAGACCAAGCCGTTCTGGCTGGCCCTGACCGGTGCGGCGCTCGCGCTCGACCTGCTGCTGGGCGCCTCGGTGTTCAGCCCGCTGACGCTGATCGGCCTGGTCGCCTCGATCGTCTACGTGGTGGACGTCCGCCCCGCGATCAAGCAGCTGACGGACGGCCGCGGCAACAGCAACAAGAGCAACAACGGCCCGTACGGGCCCTGGTGACGACGGGTCACCGAAGCAGCGGAGGGCGGGCCGGAAGGCCCGCCCTCCCGCACGTCCGGAGCGGGCTCAGCCCATGATGAGCGGCACCGGCTGACGCTCCAGCAGCAGCACCGCGACGTCGTCCGCGAGCGCCCCGCCGTTCAGCTCCTCCACCTCGGCGATGGCGCTGTCCACCAGCCGCCCGCGGGTCAGCCCGCCCGCCTGGTGGTCCGCGATCAGGCCGATCAGCCCGTCCTGGCCGAGCCGCCGCGAACCGGCACCGATCCGGCCCTCGATCAGCCCGTCGGTGTACAGCAGCAGGCTCCAGCCCGGACGGAGCGTCAGCTCCTGGGTGGGCCAGCTGGCGCCGGGGTCGTCGCAGTGCAGCAGCCCGAGGGCCGGCCCGGCCTGGTCGGCGGGGAGCAGGCGGGGTTCGCCGTCCCGGCTCAGCAGCAGCGGGGCGGGGTGTCCGGCGAGGTACATCCGGGCCTGTTCGTCGCCGGCCGTCGGGCCCTCGGCGGAGGGCGGGGAGAGCACCAGCAGGCAGAGCGTCGCGAAGATCTCGTCGCTGCGGCGCTCGTGCTCCAGCACGTGCTGGAGGGTGGTGAGCAGGGCCTGCCCGGTCAGCCCGGCGAAGACCAGCGAACGCCAGGCGATCCGCAGCGCGACACCGAGCGCGGCCTCGTCCGGGCCGTGCCCGCAGACGTCGCCGATCACCACGTGCACGGTGCCGTCGTCGGTTCGGACGGCGTCGTAGAAGTCGCCGCCGAGCAGCGCCCGGCTGCGGCCGGGGCGGTAGCGGCGGGTGAAGGAGAGCCCGGCGCCGTCCAGCAGCGGGGTGGGCAGCAGGTGGCGCTGGAGGCGGGCGTTCTCCTGGCCGCGCAGCTCGGCCTCGACCAGGCGGCGCTGCGACTCGTCGGCCCGGCGGCGCTCGACCGCGTACCGCAGGGCCCGGGCCAGCAGCGGCCCGTCGGTCTGGTGGCGGATCAGGAAGTCCTGCGCCCCGGCGGCCACCGCCGCCGCGCCGAGCTCGGCCCCGGCGGCGTCGGTGAGCACCACCACCGCCGTCTGCGGGGCCCGGCGGAGCAGTTCGTGCAGGCCGTCCAGGCCCTGGAGCGGGCCGGTCTGGTCGGCCGGGTCGGCGAGGTCCAGCAGCACGCAGCTGAACTCCACCTCGCGGGAGCGCCCCGCCAGCCGCCGCCCCTGGCCCGCCGCGCGGCCCAGCCGGTCGGCGGCGGAGGGCACGCCCTGCGCCCAGTGCAGCTCGATCGCGGCGCCGGAGTCGGCGACCAGCTGTTCCAGGAAGGCCGCGTCGGTGTAGTCGTTCTCGATCACCAGCAGCCGGAACGGCTGCTCGGTGCCGTTGGCCCGGGGGTGCGGTATCGGCAGCGCGGCGGCGGCAGAGGAGGGCACGGCGGTGGCAGCGGGCACGGCCGAGGCCCGGCCGGCCGTCCGCTTCTCCGCGCGCCCGCCCTGCGGCGGCGACTGCGGCTCGGCGACGGCGCCCGGCCGGTACGGGGCGGCTGGCCCCCGCCCGTCTCCCGTTGCGGGCATTGGTCGGTCCTCCCTTTCCCCGACAGCGCAACGGCTGGGCCAGCCGTGCGGTGCCCGGATGGCACCGGGTGTCGGAGAGCTCCCGCGACCATAACGCGGCCGGAGCCCTTTCCTCCGGCTGACGGGCGGCTCTGTGGCTATCACCACGCCACCGGGAGAATGCGCTGGCCTCGGGCGGAACGATTCTGGTATGGACCGGTGAGGTACTCACGGGAGGACGGGAACGGTGACGCGCATCACGTCGGTGGAGGGTGACATCACGGCGCAGGAAGTGGACGTGGTGGTCAACGCCGCCAACAGTTCGCTCCTCGGCGGGGGCGGCGTGGACGGGGCGGTGCACCGCCGCGGCGGGCCGGAGATCCTGGCCGAGTGCCGCGCCCTGCGCGCCTCGAAGTACGGTCGCGGCCTGCCCACCGGGCAGGCCGTGGCCACCACCGCCGGCCGCCTCCCGGCCCGCTGGGTGGTGCACACCGTCGGGCCCGTCCACCTGCCCGAGGACCACGCGGCGCGGGCCGAACTGCTCGCCTCCTGCCACCGCGAGTCGCTCCGCGTGGCGGCCGGCCTCGGCGCCCGGACGGTGGCCTTCCCGGCCATCTCCACCGGCGTCTACCGCTGGCCGCTCGCGGACGCCGCGCGGATCGCCGTCCGGGCGGTGCGGGAGGCGGTCGCGGAGCACCCGGAGATGACCGAGGTGCGCTTCGTGCTCTTCGGCCCGGAGGCCCACGAGGCCTACCGGAACGCCCTGGACGAGACCGGCTGAGACTCCGTCAGGTACCGGCCCCGCACCGCCGGCCCCGCACCGCCGGCCCCGCGCCGCCGCCGCGCCGCCGCCGCGCCGTCACGGGGCCAGCGCGGACCACTCCACCGTGAGCTCGCCCTGCCGCCACCGGCCCCGTGCGTCCACCACCGGCCAACTGCCGGACACCGAGCGGCAGGTGGCGATCCACCGCTGTCGGGCGCCGAACGCGCCGTACGGGGCGGCGGCCGACCAGGCCCGGTCGAGGTCGGTCAGGAAGGCGTGCACCGGGCGGCCCGGCACGTTGTGGTGGATCAGCGCCTTCGGCAGCCGCTCGGCCAGCTCGGAGGGCCGGTCCAGCCCGGTCAGCCGGGCCGCGAAGGTCACCGTCCGGGGCCCCTCCGGCCCGAGCGCCACCCAGACGTGCCGTCGGCCGATCTCGTCGCAGGTCCCCTCCACCAGCAGCCCGCCCGGTGCCAGCCGCCCGCACAGCCGCTCCCAGACCGGGCCGACGGCGGCCTCCTCGTACTGCCGCAGCACGTTGGCCACCCGGATCAGCAGCGCGCCCTCCCCGCCGTCCAGCGGCACCTCGAACCCGCCCCGCCGGAAGGTCAGCAGCGGCGGCTCGGCGTACGGCAGCGCCGCCGCCACCCGCTCCGGCTCGATCTCGACGCCCACCGTCCGGACGTCCGGCCGCACCGCGCGCAGCCGGGCCGACAGCTCCACCGCGGTCCACGGCGCCGCCCCGTACCCGAGGTCCACGGCGGTCGGCGGCCGCTCGGCCGAGCGCAGCGCCGGGCCCAGCGCGTGGGCGATCCACCGGTCCATCCGCCGCAGCCGGTTGGTCCCCGTCGTCCCCCGCGTCACCGTCCCCTCGGGCCGGTCCCCCCGGCCACGGGCGGGAGAACTGTGCGGAACGGACGGCGCGACCATGCAGGCAGCTTATCGGCGCCCGCCAGGCAGTGGCCCGGGGGCGCGGGACGTCCGTGGTCACCCCGGAGCGCGGGGAACTGCGCGAGTGCCGGAAGGCGGCCCGGCGTGGGATCGGGGCACGTCAGCCGGTTGCCCGTCCTGCCGTCCCCCCGCGTGACCACTTTCGTTCCGGCGAACGGGAATGCGACGTGACATAGACGTGGTTGTCCCCTTGGACGAATGCCCACGGGCCGGAGCGCGGTGCCCAGGGGAGCGACGAGGAGGCTCAGCCAGGTGACCAAGCACCCCGCCCGCACGGTTGCGCGACGTTCCCCCCTGCTCCCGCCCACCCGCGGGCGCCTGCAGGGCCTGGTCGGCCGTCGCCGCCCGCACCGGATCGCCATGCTCAGCGTCCACACCTCCCCCCTGCACCAGCCGGGCACCGGCGACGCCGGCGGGATGAACGTCTACATCGTCGAGCTGGCCAAGCGCCTCGCCGCCCTCGACATCGAGGTCGAGGTCTTCACCCGGGCGATCAGCTCGGACGACGCCCCCACCGTGGAGCTGGCTCCCGGCGTGCTGGTCCGGCACGTCACGGCGGGCCCGTACGAGGGGCTGGTCAAGGAGGACCTGCCGGCCCAGCTCTGCGCCTTCACCCACGCGGTGCTGCGCACCGAGGCGGGCCACCGCCCCGGCCACTACGACCTGGTCCACTCGCACTACTGGCTCTCCGGCCAGGTCGGCTGGCTGGCCGCCCAGCGCTGGGGCGTGCCGCTGGTGCACACCATGCACACCATGGCCAAGGTCAAGAACGCGGCGCTGGCCGAGGGGGACACCCCCGAGCCGGCCGCCCGGGAGATCGGCGAGAGCCAGGTGGTCGAGGCCGCCGACCGGCTGATCGCCAACACGGCGGAGGAGGCCGAGGAGCTGGCCTTCCACTACGCGGCCCGCCCGGACCAGCTCGCCGTGGTCCACCCGGGCGTCAACCTCGACGTCTTCCGCCCCGGCCCGGCGCCGGACGCCCGCGCCGCCGCCCGGGCCCGCCTCGGGCTGCCGCAGGACGCGGCGGTGCTGCTGTTCGCCGGCCGGATACAGCCGCTCAAGGCGCCGGACGTGCTGCTGCGGGCGGTCGCGGTGCTGCTGGAGCGCGAGCCGGAGCTGCGCCGGCGGCTGGTCGTGCCGGTGGTCGGCGGGCCGTCCGGCACCGGGCTGGCCAAGCCGGAGAGCCTGCAGAAGCTCGCCGCCCAGCTGGGCATATCGGACGTGGTCCGCTTCCACCCGCCGGTCGGCCAGCAGCAGCTCGCCGAGTGGTACCGGGCCGCCACCGCCCTGGTGATGCCCTCCTACAGCGAGTCCTTCGGCCTGGTCGCCCTGGAGGCCCAGGCCTGCGGCACTCCGGTGGTCGCCGCCGCGGTCGGCGGCCTCCCGGTCGCGGTCGAGGGCGGCCGGACGGGCACCCTGGTCCCCGGCCACGAGCCGGAGGACTGGGCCCGCGCGCTCCGCCCGTACGTGACGGACCGTGAGCTGGTGCACCGTCAGGGCCTGGCTGCCGCCTCCCACGCCGCCGCCTTCGGCTGGGACCGCGCGGCCGCCCGTACCGCGGAGGTGTACGCCGCCGCCATGCAGCACTCCACCGCCCTGCTCGCGGGCCTCCGCCTGGCCTGACCGGCCGCCCCGCCGGTCCCCGCCCACCCCGCGTCACGCCGTGACGGGGAGTCAGGCGGCGCCCGTGGCATACCCCCGAGTAACGTCTGCCCCATGGCAACCCCCACCAAGGACGACGCCCTGGCCCTGCTCCGCACCGCCCTGGACGAGGCGGGCGTGGCCTGGGAGCCCGCCGCGACCGACCCGTTCACGCTGGTCGCGACGCTGCCCGGCACGCGCAAGCTGGCCACCCCGTGCGCCCTGCGGGTCGGCGACCACACCCTCTCGGTGAACGCCTTCGTGATCCGCCGCCCGGACGAGAACCACGAGGCGGTCTACCGCTGGCTGCTGGAGCGGAACACCCGGCTGTTCGGCGTCGCGTACGCGATCGACGCGCTCGGCGACGTCTACCTGGCGGGCCGCCTGCCGCTGGAGGCGCTCACCCCGGACGTGGTGGACCGGCTGCTCGGCACCGTGCTCGGCGCCGCCGACGAGCCCTTCAACACCCTGCTCGAACTCGGCTTCGCCACCGCGATCCGGCGCGAGTGGGAGTGGCGCACCAAGCGCGGCGAGTCCACCCGCAACCTGGAGGCCTTCACCCACCTCGCCGCCCCCGTCGCGGAGCAGGGCTAGACCAGCGCCCGGGCCGGCTCCTCCACCGGGGCCGGCGCGGCCGTGCGGCGGCCGAGCAGCAGGAAGCCCGCCGCCGCCGCGCTGCCGAGCAGCGCGCAGGCGCCCCAGGCCGCGACCCCGCCGCCGTACTCCAGCAGCAGCGCGCCGCCGGCCGGGCCGAGGAACATCGCCAGCGACCAGGAGAGCGAGTACACGCCCTGGTAGCGCCCGCGGGCCTCGGCCGGGGCCAGTTCGGCGACCAGGGCCATCATGGTCGGGGCGTTGACGATCTCGCCGATGGTCCAGATCACCACGGTGAGGGCGAAGAACCAGGCCGAGGAGCCGGCGAACATGGTGAGCCCGAAGCCCCAGCCGATCAGCAGCGCGCTGGCGACCAGCAGGCCGGTGCGGCTGCGGCCCTCCATCAGCCGGGTGAGCGGGAGTTGGAGCAGCACGATCAGGATGCCGTTGAGGCTGATCACCAGGCCGTACTGGGAGGCCGGAACGCCTGCCCGCCCCATGTCCACGGCCAGCGTGGTGGAGCCCTGCTGGGCGACCAGGGCGAGCAGCAGGTTCACCCCGAAGACCGCCATGAACCGCCCGTCCCGGAAGACCCGTCCGAGACCCACCTCGGGCACGGCCGGCCCGCTGACCGCAGCGGCCGGCCGGCTCTCCGGCACCTTGACGAAGACCACCACCGCGCAGAGCAGCGTGCTCAGCGCGTCCAGCAGGAAGAGGGTCAGGTAGCCGTGGGCGGCGATCAGGCCGGCCACCGCGGCGGAGGCGCCGAAGCCGATGTTGATCGCCCAGTAGTTCAGCGCGTACGCCCGGCCGCGGTCGGCGGCGGGGACCACGTCGGCGATGATCGCCGAGATGGCGGGGCGGGAGGCGTTGCTGGTGAGGCCGACCAGGAAGACCACCGCCGCGATCGCCACCGGCCCGTCGGTGAAGCCGAGCACGGCCACCGAGACGGCGGTGCCGAGCTGGGCGGCGAGCAGGGTGGGGCGCCGTCCGATCCGGTCGGTGAGCACGCCGCCGCCGACCGCCGCGATGGCCGAGCCGAGCCCGAAGAGCGAGGCGACCAGGCCCGCGTAGGCGGCCGACCAACCGCGCTCCACTGTCAAGTAGAGGGACAGGAACGGCACGACGAACCCGCCGAGCTTGTTCACCAGGGTGGCCGTCCAGAGCCACCAGAACTGACGGGGTAGTCCACGACTCGTCTCGGAGAGCGAGACGACGAGGCGGTGCAGGGCGGGCATGTGGGGGCTCCCGGGCGGCGTGCGGCACCGCTCAGCGGTGCCCGGGCGGACCGGAGTGACCGCTGGGCGGTGGTGTAAGTGGCTCTTCTGCACCGCGCACATTACCGGTGGACCTTGGTCCCGGCTAGCCGTTATCCGGCTCGATTAAGCTGACCCCCATGGCTGACACGACCTACCGACTGATCCTGCTCCGTCACGGCGAGAGCCAGTGGAACCAGAAGAACCTCTTCACCGGGTGGGTCGACGTCGACCTCAACGAGAAGGGCGAGAAGGAGGCCGCGCGCGGTGGCGAGCTGCTCGCCGCCGAGGGCTTCTTCCCCGACGTGCTGCACACCTCCCTGCTGCGCCGCGCGATCCGCACCTCGCAGATCGCCCTCGACAAGGCCGACCGCCACTGGATCCCGGTCAGCCGCAGCTGGCGGCTGAACGAGCGTCACTACGGCGCCCTCCAGGGCAAGGACAAGGCCCAGACCCTGGCCGAGTTCGGCGAGGAGCAGTTCCAGCTGTGGCGCCGCTCGTACGACACCCCGCCGCCGGTCCTGGCCGACGACTCCGAGTACTCGCAGGCCGGTGACGCCCGCTACGCCGACATCCCGAGCGAGCTGCGTCCGCGCACCGAGTGCCTCAAGGACGTCGTCGACCGGATGCTCCCGTACTGGTACGACGCCATCGTCCCCGACCTGGCGGCCGGCAAGACCGTCCTGGTCACCGCGCACGGCAACAGCCTGCGCGCCCTGGTGAAGCACCTCGACGGCATCTCCGACGAGGACATCGCCGGCCTCAACATCCCGACCGGCATCCCGCTGGTCTACGAGCTCGACGCCGACTTCAAGCCGCTCACCAAGGGCGGCCGCTACCTGGACGCCGAGGCCGCGGCGGCCGCCATCGAGGCGGTCAAGAACCAGGGCAAGAAGTAAGCATGAAGTAAAGGTCCTGCCCCGGACCCCCGACGGCCCCCTCTCGTGTGGGAGGGGGCCGTTATCCTTCTGCCTTCCGGAGAACGACTACGGGGGGACCGATGGTCAAGAAGTCCATGGTGGGCGCGCTCGTCGTGCTGCTGGTGCTGTCGCTGGCGGCGTGCGGTTCGAGCGGCAAGAAAAAGAAGAAGAAGAGCAAGACCCACAGCACCCAGGCGGCCAGCAGCCTCAGCCTCTCGCCGATGGTGCTCACCAACGGCGGTGCCCTGACGGTCACCTACAACGGCTGCGCCGCCGGTGACCAGCTGGAGTTCGGCTGGAGCAAGGGCGGCCAGCGCGGCTCGCTGGGCACGGCCGCCTGTTCGGGCGGCTCGGCGGTGCTGCGGCTGCCGAAGTACACCGCGACCGCGACCGGCGACCTGCAGGTGACCGGCAAGGTGGTCTCCTCCGGCCGGACCGAGAGCAGCACGCTCACCGTGAAGTAGCTCCGGACCACCGCTCCCACAGGCCTCACCCGTCCCACGGGTGGGGCCTGTGGTGCGTCAACTCGCCTTCGTATCACGGTGGTTCAGACCATTGACGGCCATCTGACGCGCTCCTATGGTATGGACCAGTGGCACGGGCACGCCAAGATCCCCCCACGGACCCGGCGGGCCTCCCCTGTACTCCATCCACCCCCACAGCTCGCTCCGGCCTGCCCGGAGCCGAGTCGGAAGGAGCACCATGCGCAAGCGTCATCTGGTCGGCGCCCTCGTGGCGGCCGTCGCGGTACCGGTCGCGACCGCCCTGCCGGCCTACTCCCACGGCTACGTCACCGGCCCGCCCAGCCGGGCCGCGCTCTGTGCCGCGGGCACCGTCACCAACTGCGGCGACATCCGCTGGGAGCCGCAGAGCGTCGAGGGCCCGAAGGGCTTCCCGGGCTCCGGCCCGGCCGACGGCCGGCTCTGCGCCGGCGGCAACAGCCGCTTCGCCCAGCTCGACGACCCGCGCAACGGCGCCTGGCCGACCACCAAGGTCACCGCCGGCAGCCGGCAGAACTTCTCCTGGAAGTTCACCGCCCGGCACGCCACCGCCTCGTACAAGTACTTCCTGACCAAGCCCGGCTACAACGCGGCCACCGCGCTCACCCGGAGCAACCTCAACCTCACCCCGCTGCTCACCGTGCCCGGCAACAACCAGCAGCCGCCGAGCACCGTGACCCACAGCGTCCCGCTCCCGGCGGGCCTGACCGGCCACCACGTGCTGCTCGCCGTCTGGGACATCTCCGACACGGCCAACGCGTTCTACTCCTGCGTCGACCTGCAGTTCTGACGGTCCATCAGGGCCGGAACGTACGTCGGCCGGGCGCCCCGGCAGGTCAGGGGCGCCCGGCCGACGGGCCCGGTGCGACGGTGGTACGTGGTCAGTGGCCGCCGCAGCAGCCACCGCTGGCGCCGCCGCACTGGCAGGGCGCACCGGACTGGCAGCCGCAGCCGCAGCCCGGGCCGCAGCCGCAGGTGGCGGAGAGCACGGGCAGCAGCTTCGCGGCCGTCGGAGTGACGGAGCTCGGCGGCTGGGTGTCGGGGGCAGTGGTCGCCTTCATCGCGCTGGGCCTCCTCGGCAGGGCACCGCGGGTGCACACGGCGGTGTGCCCCTCCACGAGTGAAGCCCCCCCGGTGACGAGCCGTCAACGGGCGCGCGGGGGCGGGGAGATCAGCCTCCCGTGC
This sequence comes from Kitasatospora sp. NPDC051853, assembly GCF_044452665.1. NCBI lineage: Bacteria > Bacillati > Actinomycetota > Actinomycetes > Kitasatosporales > Streptomycetaceae > Kitasatospora > Kitasatospora sp. NPDC051853. The sequence continues at coordinate 108,188 of NZ_JBITBY010000015.1, forward strand.
GCCCCCGCACCGCCCCCGAGGCGTTTAGGCCCCGGCCTCGACGGCGGCCTCGGCCCCGGCCTCGACGGCGGGCACGAAGTCGCCCGCGTGCTCGCCGGTCACCAGGAAGACCACGCGCTTGGCCACCGAGACGGCGTGGTCCGCGAAGCGCTCGTAGTAGCGGCCGACCAGGGTGACGTCCACCGCGGTCTCGATGCCGTGCTGCCAGCGGTCGTCCAGCAGGTGCGAGAAGAGCTCGCGGTGCAGCGCGTCGATCGCGTCGTCGTCCTGCTCCAGCTCCAGCGCCTTGTCCACGTCCTTGGTGGCGATCACCAGACCGGCCTTGGCCACCAGCCGCTGGGCGAGTTGCCCCATCTCCAGCACGATCGAGTGCAGGTCGTTCGGGACGGCGGTCTCGGGGTAGCGCAGCCGGGCCACCTTGGCCACGTGCCGGGCCAGGTCGCCGCAGCGCTCCAGGTCGGAGCTCATCCGCAGCGAGGTGACCACGATCCGCAGGTCGGTGGCGACGGGCTGCTGACGGGCCAGCAGGTCGATGGCCCGGTTCTCCAGGTCGTGGTGCAGGGCGTTGATCTTGTCATCGGCGGCGATCACGCTCTCCGCCAGCGCCAGGTCGGCGTCCAGCAGCGCGGTGGTGGCCCGCCCCATGGCCGAACCGACCAGCCGGGCCATCTCGACCAGCTGGTCGCTGATCGAGTCGAGTTCCTCGTGGTACGCGTCGCGCATTGCTGCTCTCCTCAGTAGCTGTGTCGGTGGCGGTGCCGACCGGCCGTACCGTAGGAAGATCGGAACGGCCGCTGCTGGTGGCCGCATCGTAGTGCCGCCACCGCCCGCACGGGCTGTGCAACTCACCCTGGGCCGTTCGGGCGACCACGCACGGCCGGTGTGGTGAACCACCGGGAGCGTGAAGGTGAATTCTCGGTGACGCGCGGCCGATCCCTTGATCGCACCCGTGGGGAGCGCCGTCGGGATGCGCTTACGCTGGCCACATGGACGTGAATGTGGCCGCTGCCGCAGCCTGCGCCATAGCCGGGCTCGGGGTCGGTCTCACGGCCGCCATCGCCTTCCGCTGGAGCGAGCGGGAGCAGGCCCGCGCGGGCAACGGCGGCGGGAAGAACGGATCGGGCGGGCTCCCCGCCCAGGAATCAGGGCTCCCCCCGGGTGTGGACACCGTGCTCTCGGTGCTCCGCTCCTGCGCGATCGTGCTGGGCGAGGGCGACGAGGTGGTCAAGGCCAGCTCCGCCGCCTACGCGATGGGCCTGGTGCGCGGCGGCGCGGTGGCGGTCGAGCAGATGCTCTCGCTGGCCCGCGCGACCCGCCGCGACGGCGAGATCCGCCAGGTCGAGCTGGAGGTGCCCAAGCCGGGCGTGGCCCGGCCGACCGAGCCGCTCGCGGTCTCCGTCCGGGTCGCCCCGCTCGGCTCCCGGCTGGTGCTGGTGCTGGTCGAGGACCGGACCGAGCGCCGCCGGATCGAGGCGGTCCGCCGCGACTTCGTGGCCAACGTCTCGCACGAACTGAAGACCCCGGTCGGCGCCCTCTCGCTGCTCTCGGAGGCCGTCGCGGACGCCTCCGACGACCCGGAGGCGGTGCAGCGCTTCGCCGGCCGGATGCAGATCGAGGCCACCCGCCTGGCCAGCCTGGTGCAGGAGATCATCGACCTCTCCCGGGTCCAGGACGACCAGCTGCTGGTCGACCCGGAGCCGGTCGCGGTGGACACCCTGATCGCCGAGGCGATCGACCGCTGCCGCCAGCCCGCCGCCGCCAAGCAGATCCACATCGCGGCCGGCGGCATCGGCGGCCTCTACCTGCACGGCAACCGCGGCCAGCTGGCCGCCGCGCTCGGCAACCTGGTCGAGAACGCGGTCAACTACAGCCCGCCCCGCACCCGGGTGGCCATCGCCACCCGGCGCATCTCCAGCGCCGCCGCCCTCGGTGAGGCGGACGGCGAACTGATCGAGATCTCGGTGACCGACCAGGGCATCGGCATCTCCGAGACGGACCGCGAGCGGATCTTCGAGCGGTTCTACCGCGTCGACCCGGCCCGCTCCCGGGCCACCGGCGGAACCGGTCTCGGCCTCTCCATCGTCAAGCACGTGGCGGCCTCGCACGGCGGGACCGTCTCCGTGTGGAGCGTCGAGGGCCAGGGTTCCACCTTCACCGTCAGGCTCCCCGCCGGGAAACCCCCGGTCGAGGAACAGCAGAACAGCACGCACACCCCCAACCCCCTTCCTGCCCCGGAGGCCCGCTCGTGACCCGTGTACTGGTGGTCGAGGACGAGGAGTCGTTCAGCGACGCCCTCTCGTACATGCTCCGCAAGGAGGGCTTCGAGGTGGCCATCGCCGCCACCGGCCCCGACGCGCTGGAGCAGTTCGAACGCAACGGCGCCGACCTGGTACTGCTCGACCTGATGCTCCCCGGTCTCCCCGGCACCGAGGTCTGCCGCCAGCTGCGGGTCCGCTCCAACGTCCCGGTGATCATGGTCACCGCCAAGGACAGCGAGATCGACAAGGTCGTCGGCCTGGAGATAGGTGCCGACGACTACGTCACCAAGCCCTACTCCACCCGCGAGCTGGTGGCCCGCATCCGCGCGGTGCTGCGCCGCCGCGGCGAGGCCGACGGCACCGTCGAGAACGGCCCCGGCGCGCTGGAGGCCGGCCCGGTCCGGATGGACGTCGACCGCCACGTGGTGACGGTGGACGGTGCCAAGGTCGACCTGCCGCTCAAGGAGTTCGACCTGCTGGAGATGCTGCTGCGCAACGCGGGCCGGGTGCTCACCCGCATGCAGCTGATCGACCGGGTCTGGGGCGCCGACTACGTCGGTGACACCAAGACCCTGGACGTCCACGTGAAGCGCCTGCGCGCCAAGATCGAGCCGGACCCGGGCGCCCCGCGCTACCTGGTCACGGTCCGAGGCCTCGGCTACAAGTTCGAGCCGTAAGCCGCACCGGCACCCGCCCCGCACATGCCCGAAGGCCCCCGCTCGATCCGAGCGGGGGCCTTCGGCCGTGCTGACGGGGCGTCAGTGCGAGGCACTGGCGGTGGAGCTGGCCGAGCCGGACGGCGAGGCCGAGCCGCTCGGGGAGGCACCGGCCGAGGCGGAGGCCGACGCGGAGGGCGAGGCCGACGGCGAGGCGCTGCCGGACGGGGCGGCGGCGGGCTTCGACGCGGTGGCGACCGGGCCGTAGCCCCGGTACATGCCCTCGCCGGTGTGCACCTGGGCCTCGGTCTCGACCTTGCCGGCGGTGCCGAAGCCGAAGGAGACCTTGGCGTTGCCGCCGATCTCCACCTTGGCGGAGGCGACCTTGGCGACCGGCTGGCCCTCGCCGCCGAGCAGGACGGAGCCGCCCGCCGGGATGACGATCTCGGTCAGCGGGGCGCCCTTGGCGTCGGCGAAGGTGGCGGCACCACCCTCGGCCAGCTCCACCGACCGCAGGGCCTCCGGGGCGGAGCCGGTGTTGCTGATGTTCACGGTGACGTTGGCCGGGCCGGCGTGGTCGGACTTGGCGCCCGGCGCGGTCACCACCACGATGTTGTTGAGCTTGAGGGCGGTCCCGATCGAGGTCGAGGCGTTGTCCGGCTTGATCTGCAGCGTCGCGGGGGTGGTCCCGGCGGCGCAGGCGGACAGCGGGAGGATCGCGGCGAGGGCGACGGCGGCGATCGCGCCGCGACGAAGGCTGCGGCTCACGGCGGCGGCATCTCCTTGGGTATCTGATCGGTGGTCAGGGTCAGATTACCGACCGCACATATCCGGTTCTCACGGGGTGGCCCCGTGTCGCGCTCCGACCGCCCCGTCGGGTGCCGTGAGCACGTCCCGTACGCGTATACGGCAAAAACTCATGATCCAATCATGGTTTCGGGAGTGTTGCCAGAGGTTTCGTCAGGTGTGCAGACCACCTCCGACCTGCGGGAAGGCCCCGTCGAACACGGGTCGCAGCATGCCGAAGGGGTCCTTGTCAAGCCCCGAGACCGGCCCTGACCTGCGAAAACGCCCTTCGGGTGGACGGCGAACCGTGTTATTCTGGTAAGCCACGGAAGGGGTCCTGTCACATGACGTTCAAGGTTGGCGACACGGTGGTCTACCCCCATCACGGGGCCGCGCTCATCGAGGCCATCGAGATTCGCCAGATCAAAGGTGTGGACAAGACCTACCTGGTGCTGAAGGTGCAGCAGGGAGACTTGACGCTGCGCGTACCCGCGGAGAACGCGGAGTTCGTCGGCGTCCGCGACGTCGTCGGCCAGGAGGGTCTGGACCGGGTGTTCGAGGTGCTCCGCGCCCCGTACACGGAGGAGCCCACCAACTGGTCGCGCCGCTACAAGGCGAACCTCGAGAAGCTCGCCTCCGGCGATGTGATCAAGGTTGCCGAGGTCGTCCGCGACCTGTGGCGTCGTGAGCGCGAGCGCGGTCTGTCGGCCGGCGAGAAGCGGATGCTCGCCAAGGCGCGCCAGATCCTGGTCAGCGAGCTCGCGCTCGCGGAGAACACCAACGAGGACAAGGCGGAGACGCTGCTCGACGAGGTCCTGGCCTCGTAAGCGGTCCACCGCAGTTCGAAGCGCCCGATGTCGGTGCACTCATCGCGGTCACGTAACGTGGCCCCGGTGCGGCTCGGCAGCCCGGGCGCTTCGGCGTACCCGGGGACGAGCCACCCCGGTCACTCGGTGTGAGGCCGGGCGGCGGCGGGCCGGCTTCGGAAGGGGACCGGGCGCCTCGTTCGGCTTCGCCAGGGGCCATACCCACCGCGCCGCGGGCGCAAAACATAAATGCAGTACGGCATGGACGCAGCACAGCGCCGAAGGAGCGAACCCTGAACGGTACGGCAGCAGTCGCAGCGGCCGTGGTCCCCGCCGCAGGGCGGGGCGAGCGGCTGGGGCCCGGCGCCCCGAAGGCCCTGCGGGAGCTCGGGGGGGTGCCCCTGCTGGTGCACGCCGTCCGGGCGCTGGCCCGGAGCCGGGCGGTCGGGCTGGTGGTGGTGGCCGCGCCGCCGGACGGCGTGGCCGAGGTGGTCGGGCTGCTGGACAGCCACGGGCTGGACGGCAAGGACGTCCGGGTGGTGGCCGGCGGGGCGACCAGGCAGGAGTCGGTCCGGCTCGGGCTGGCCGCGATCCCGGCCGACGTCCCGGTGGTGCTGGTGCACGACGCGGCCCGGCCGCTGGTGCCGGTCGAGGTGGTGGACGCGGTGGCGGCCGCCGTGAAGGGCGGCGCCGGGGCGGTGGTGCCGGCGGTGCCGCTGGCGGACACCGTGAAGCGGGTCGAGCCGCAGCCGGGCGGGCGGCCCGAGCCGGTGCTGGAGACCCCGGACCGCTCCTCGCTGCGCGCGGTGCAGACCCCGCAGGGTTTCCGCCGGGAGCTGCTGGCCGAGGTGCACGAGCGGGCGCTGGCCGAGCCGGAGCTCACCGTCACCGACGACGCCGGGATGGTCGAGCACTTCGGCGGCACCGTGGTGGTCGTCCCGGGCCACGAAGAGGCCTTCAAGGTCACCCGTCCGCTGGACCTCGTGCTCGCCGAGGCCGTGCTCGCCCGCAGGAGGGCCTCCGATGGCTTCTGACACCCCCGTGGTCCCGCTGGTCGGGATCGGCACCGACGTGCACGCCTTCGAGGCCGGGCGCCCGCTCTGGGTGGCCGGCCTGGAGTGGCCCGGGGCCGGCGACGGCCTGGCCGGGCACTCGGACGCGGACGTGGCCGCGCACGCGGCCTGCGACGCGCTGTTCTCCGCCGCCGGGGTGGGCGACCTGGGTGCGCACTTCGGCACCGACCGCCCCGAGTGGTCGGGCGCCTCGGGCGTCACGCTGCTGGCCGAGGCGGCCCGGATCGTCCGGGCCGAGGGCTTCGAGATCGGGAACGTGGCGGTCCAGGTGATCGGCGTCCGCCCGAAGATCGGCAGGCGGCGCGCGGAGGCCCAGGCGGCGCTCTCCGCCGCCGTGGGCGCCCCGGTCTCGGTCTCCGGCACCACCACCGACGGGCTCGGGCTGACCGGCCGGGCCGAGGGCCTGGCCGCGATCGCCACCGCCCTGGTGTACCGGGCGGGTTGACGCCGCGGGCCGGTCCGTTGGTCCGTTCGGATGGCTGACGGGTGTTCAACTCCCGTGCCGCGCCCGCCGGTCAGTACCGTTCCCCGGGGACACCGAGGGAAAGGGACCACGATGGCGGTAGAGCTCTCCGAACGGGCCGGGGCGCTGTTCGACGGGAAGACCTTCGCGGTGGTGAGCACCGTGCAGCCGGACGGCAGTCCGCAGTCCTCGGTGGTCTGGGTCGAGCGGGACGGGGACGACGTGCTGTTCTCCACCGTGGAAGGACGGCGCAAGCACCTCAACATGGTCCGCGACCCGCGGATCAGCCTGGTGGTCAACCCGCCGGACCACCCGTACACCTACCTGGAACTGCGGGGCGAGGTGGTGATGGTCCGTGAGGGCGGGCGGGAGCTGATCGACCGGCTGTCGCGCAAGTACCGGGGCGAGGACTACGGCTACGACGGGCCCGAGGACGTCCGGGTGGTGTGCCGCCTGGCGGCGCGCAAGGCGGTCGGAAACCTCTGAATCCGACGAGGGCATGGCGGAAAGGTGGCGGGGCACCCCCTACCGCCCACTACGCTTGACGCTGTGAGCCTTCGCCTGTACGACACCAGCACCCGCCAGGTACGCGACTTCGTCCCGCTTGTACCGGGCTGTGTCTCGATGTACCTGTGTGGCGCGACCGTCCAGGCGCCCCCGCACATCGGGCACATCCGGTCCGGCCTGAACTTCGACGTGATGCGCCGTTGGTTCGGCTACCGCGGCTACCAGGTGACCTTCGTCCGCAACGTCACCGACATCGACGACAAGGTGATCGCCAAGGGCCAGGCCCAGGGCGTCCCGTGGTGGCAGGTCGCCTCCGTCAACGAGCGTGCGTTCAGCGCGGGTTACGACGCACTGGGCTGCCTGCCGCCCTCGATCGAGCCGCGGGCCACCGGCCACGTGCCCGAGATGATCGAGATGATGCAGGGCCTGATCGAGCGCGGCCACGCCTACGAGGCGGACGGCAACGTCTACTTCGCCGTCACCACCTACCCGGACTACCTGGAGCTCTCCAACCAGGAGTTGGAGAACCTGCGGCAGCCCGAGTCGGCGGGCGAGACCGGCAAGCGCGACCCGCGCGACTTCGCGATGTGGAAGCGGGCCAAGGAGGGCGAGCCCAGCTGGGACACCCCCTGGGGCCGCGGCCGCCCGGGCTGGCACCTGGAGTGCTCGGCCATGGCGCACAAGTACCTGGGCACCGCCTTCGACATCCACGGCGGCGGGCTGGACCTGATCTTCCCGCACCACGAGAACGAGATCGCCCAGTCCAAGGCCTTCGGCGACGACTTCGCCAACTTCTGGGTGCACAACGCCTGGGTCACCATGAGCGGCGAGAAGATGTCCAAGTCGCTGGGGAACTCGGTGCTGGTCTCCGAGATGGTCCAGGCCTGGCGCCCGATCGTGCTCCGCTACTACCTGGCCGCCCCGCACTACCGCTCGATGATCGAGTACAGCGAGGAGGCCCTGCGCGAGGCGGAGACCGCCTTCGCCCGGATCGAGAACTTCATCGAGCGCGCGGTCGAGACCTGCGGCCCGGTGGACGCGGCGCCCGAGGTGCCGCTGGCCTTCGCCGAGGCGATGGACGACGACCTGGGCGTCCCGCAGGCGCTGGCCGTGGTGCACACCGCCGTCCGCCAGGGCAACAGCGCCCTGACCGCGGACGACAAGGAGAACGCGGTGGCGCGTCTCGCCGAGGTCCGTGCGATGCTCGGTGTGCTGGGTCTCGACCCGCTGGACGAGATGTGGGGCGCCGCCGAGCGGGGCGACGACCTCCGCCCGGTGGTCGACTCGCTGGTGAGCCTGGTCCTGGACCAGCGGCAGGCCGCCCGGGCCCGCAAGGACTTCGCGACCGCGGACGCGATCCGCGACCAGCTGGCGCAGGCCGGGCTGTCCGTCGAGGACGGTCCGACCGGCTCGCGCTGGACGCTCAACAAGTAGCCCCGCTTCGGGGCGCGGGTGGGCCGTACCTTCACCGGTGCGGCCCATCCGCACGACGCAGAGCCCGCCGCCGACGGCCGTCGCCGGGGCGGGCGAGACAGACAAGGGAAGTACAGCCATGGCCGGCAACAGCCAGCGCAGGAACCGACGCAACCCCGGATCGAAGAAGGGCGCGTCCGTCGGCACCGGTGGCCACAGCCGGAAGGCGCTCCAGGGCAAGGGCCCGACCCCGCCGGCCTCGGCGCGCAAGGGCCACGTCAAGCAGCGGCAGGCGAACGCCGCCACCAAGCGCGAGATGGACGCCAAGTCGCGGGCCGGCATGCGCCGCTCCGGCGGCGGCGGCCGTGGCGGCCGTGGTGGCGCCGGCTCCGCCGAGCTGGTCTTCGGCCGGAACTCGGTGGTCGAGGCGCTGCAGGGCGGCGTGCCGGCCAACGCGCTGTACGTGCAGCAGTTCATCGACATGGACGACCGGGTGCGCGAGGCCGTCCAGGCCGCCAACGAGCGGGGCGTCCCGCTGATGGAGGCGCCGCGCCCGCAGCTGGACCAGATGACCGGCGGGATGAACCACCAGGGCCTGGTGCTCCAGGTCCCGCCGTACGAGTACGCGCACCCGGACGACCTGCTGGCCGACGCCGCCGAGAACGGCGAGGACGCGCTGGTGATCGCCCTGGACGGCGTGACCGACTCGCGCAACCTCGGCGCCGTGGTCCGCTCCGCCGCCGCCTTCGGGGCGCACGGCGTGGTGATCCCCGAGCGGCGCGCCGCCGGGATGACCGCGGGCGCCTGGAAGACCTCCTCGGGCGCTGCGGCGCGCCTGCCCGTGGCGCGCGCCACCAACCTGACCCGCGCGCTGGAGGCGTACCAGAAGGCCGGTCTGATGGTGGTCGGCCTGGCGGCCGACGGCGAGGCCGAGGTGGCCGACCTGGAGGCGCTGGCCGGCCCGGTCGTGATCGTCGCGGGCAGCGAGGGCAAGGGCCTGTCCCGTCTGGTCTCGGAGACCTGTGACATCCGGGTCCGGATCCCGATGTCCGGTCTGACCGAGTCGCTGAACGCCGGTGTCGCGGCGGGCATCGTGCTCTACGAGGCCGCCCGGATGCGCGCCAAGGGCTGACCCGGCGGGTTGGTCGTACGTTTGGAACGGGAAACCGATCGGGCCTGACCAGGCCCGATCGGTTTACTCATGATCACTTCAATTGCCGTCAGGAATCCACCCGGGAGAGTGTCCTAACCGGCCGTCACCCGGTTAGACGGGTGTGGACACCAGAACACCTCGGCGCCCTGCCCCGGGCGGCATGGCGGGAATAGATGCCGGCCCCGGCCTCAACACGGTCAAGGTGCCGTCCGACCCGGCCAGGCTCAGCAGTACCCAGGCCAGCTTCAGGGTCAGGCTCGCCGGCCCGGTGGCCCCGCTGATCGACGGCCCGCCCGGCGCCGCCTTCGGCGACCCGTACGGCACCTCCGGCAACGGGCTGCCCCCGGGCTTCGCCCCCCGGCCGATGGTCACCCCGCAGGTCGTGGTGGCCGGTGCCCAGGTGCCGGCGCTGGCCGGCTCCGTCGCGGCCACCCGGCGCAAGGGCCGGGTCACCGCCGTCACCTGGACCGGCCAGGCGGCCCCCGGTGACCAGGCCGCCACCCAGCTGCTGGAGGCCGTCCGCCTCAACACCGTGCCGGCCCCGGCCCGCCCGGTCGGGGAGGACGACACCGAGCAGCTGGAGACCTACCGCGGCGCCCCGGCCCCGGCCCCCGTCCCGGCGGCCGTCCGGCCCCGGCAGGACTGGGCCCCGGCGGGCGAGCTGCCCGAGGTCTCGGCGGTCGGCGCGGACTCCAAGCACGCCTGGTACCCCGGCCGGAAGGTCGACCTGGGCCTGGTGCTGCTGCCGCTGCGGATCGTGCTCGGCTCGCTCTCGGTCTACGCGGGCTTCAGCAAGCTCTGCGACCCGGTGTACTTCGACGGCGGCGACCGCGGCTCGATGATGCGCTGGCTCTCCTCCCTGCACCCGTGGGGAGTGGCCCAGCCGCTGCTGGACTTCGCCATGGCCCACCCGGTCGGGGCGGGCCTGGCGGTCGCGTTCACCCAGATCGTGGTCGGCGTGCTCTCGCTGCTCGGCCTCTGGCAGCGGATCGCGGCCGGTGCCGCGATGCTGCTCTCCGCCGCGCTCCTGTTCACCGTCAGCTGGCGGGCGGTGCCGGTCTACGACACCCCCGACCTGATCTTCCTGGTGGCCTGGAGCCCGCTGCTGATCGCCGGCGCGCCGTTCGGTTCGCTGGACGGCCGGATCGCGCTGGACGCCTGGCGCCGCTACGGCGCCGCCGCCCCGGCCGCGCTCCGGCGCCGGATCTGGCGCCGCGGCGGCGTGGTGACGGCCGTGGTGGTCGGGCTGACCCTGCTGATCGGGTCGATGCTCGGCGCGGCGGTCCGCACCAGCGGACGGACCGGACCGGTGCCGGCCAAGCCGCCGACGGACTTCGGTTCGCCGATGTGGCCGGGCAACGACGCGTCCAACGCCCCGATGCCGGTGGCCCCGCCGCCGTCCTCCAAGCCCACCCCGTCCCCGGCCGCCCCCTCGGCCAACAAGAGCGGCACCCCCAAGCCCAAGGCCTCCACCGGCAAGTCCGAGCCGGCCCACGCGCCGACCCCGGCGACCGCCCCGTCCCCGACCAAGGCCGGCAGCACCCCGGCCGGCAGCACCCGGGGAGCCACCGGCGGCTCGTCCACCGGCTCCACCGGCACCGCCCCCAAGCCCAGCCCCACGGGCGGCGGCATCCTCGGCGGCGTCCTCGGTGCCCCCCTCCTCGGCATGGGCCCCGGCCCGGACCGGCAGCAGGTGGAGGCGTAGAGGAAGACGCACAGCAGGGGCGCGAGGCTCTGACATCTGCGGCTCCGCCGCGCGGGCGCGACCCCTCACCACAGGTGGTGGTGGGGGGTCGCACCGCTGTCAGTCCCCCGCGCCCCGCTTCCGTTCTCTGATGGGACGTCAGTTGGACGCCGCGGCAAGCTCCTTGGCCGCCTCCGTCAGGTCCTTCGCGGTGTCGATTGCCCGCCAGTAGCACCCCTGCGGCAGCTGGTACCCCGCCAGCCGCTTGCCGCGCGCCAACTGCGGGAACGTGGTGCGCTCGTGGTCGCCGACGTCCGGCAGCAGGTCCTGGAAGCCGGGGGCGAAGACGTACAGGCCGGCGTTGATCAGGAAGGGCGAGGGCGGCGCCTCGATGAAGTCGAGCACGTTGCCGAACTGGTCGGTCTCCACCGCGCCCCAGGGGATCCGCGGCCGGGCCAGCGCGAGCGTCGCGACGGCGTCCCGCTCGTGGTGGAAGGCGGCCATCTCACGCAGGCTGAACCTGGTCCAGATGTCGCCGTTGGTGGCGTACCAGGGCTGGTCCGGGCGGGGCAGCGCCTTCGCGGCGTACTTGAGCCCGCCGCCGCGGCCGAGCGGCTCGGTCTCCACCACCGTGCTGACCCTGACCGGGAGTTCGGTCTTGTCGAGCCAGTCCTGGAGGACCTCGGCGAGGTGGCCGCAGGAGATCACCACGTCGGTGACCCCCTCGGCGGCGAGCCAGGCGAGCTGGTGGCCGACGATGGGGGTGCCGGTGCCCGGGATCTCGACCAGCGGCTTGGGCCGGTCGTCGGTGTAGGGGCGGAGCCGGGAGCCCTGGCCGCCCGCCAGGATGACGGCCTGCGTCACGGCGGGGGAGTGCGGGGCGGGAGGGGCGGAGTCAGCTGTCATGACTGAACGATAGGCCCAGGCACGGCGGATGACGCCTCCTCCGCCCCGTACGGCGACCGGAGGGTCGGGACGGTCTCAGCCCACCACGCCGGTGGCGAAGGAGCCGTCGCAGACCGGCCGGGCGAAGGTGCGGGCCCGCTGCACGTCGCCCTGGTACTTGCGCACGGCGGCCCGGCCGAGGTCGGCGGCCAGCTCGGTGCAGTACGGGGTGAGCGCGGGCTTCTCCCGCATGGAGCGCTCCAGCAGGTCGAGCGCGGTGCCCGGGTTGTGGTTGCGCAGCTCCGTCATCAGGTCGGTGCGGAGGGCTTCCTTGGGGGACATCCCGTCGGTGTTCGCGGCGGTCGCGCTGCGCCCGATGGTGCCGTCGCCGCTGGAGGCCGCGACCACCTGCTGGTCGAGGCCGGTGGGCGGTGCCCACGGGACGCGGGTGACGGCGAGCGTGCCGGTGGTCACCAGGATCACGGGCAGGGTCAGGGCAACGGTCTGGCCGATGCGGCGCACGAGTTGCTTCACGCACGAGAGCGTAGCGGCGTGTCGGGCCGTGGTGGCTCTCCGTTACACCAACGAGTGACGCGTGTCCGGTTTCGTCCCTCGCACGGGTTGACGCCGAAGGCCCCCGTCCGCTCGGACGGGGGCCTTCGTATGACGATCTGCCGGCCGGGCCGACGGTGGATCAGGCGCTCAGGCGGGCACCCGTGGTGGTGTTGAAGACGTGGGTCTCGCCACCGGTCGGGACCACGTGGATGGTCTCGCCCTTCTGCGGGATCTGACGGCCGTGCACGCGCACGACGATGTCCTTGTCGTCGCCACCGATCTTGGTGCTGCCGTAGACGAAGCCGTCCGCGCCGAGCTCCTCGACCACGTTGACGGTGACCGCGACGCCCTCGATGCCGCCCGCCGGGACGATCTCGAAGTGCTCCGGGCGGATGCCGACGGTGACGCTCTTGTCGGTGCCGGCGCCGGCCAGGTCCTCGCGGGAGACGTTGACGACCGAGCCGCCGAACTTCACGCCGCCGTCGACCAGCGGGACCTCGATCAGGTTCATCGCGGGCGAGCCGATGAAGCCGGCCACGAAGAGGTTGGCCGGGCGGTCGTACATGTTGCGCGGGCTGTCGACCTGCTGGAGCAGACCGTCCTTGAGCACCGCGACGCGGTCGCCCATGGTCATGGCCTCGACCTGGTCGTGCGTCACGTAGACGGTGGTGATGCCCAGGCGGCGCTGGAGCGAGGCGATCTGGGTACGGGTCGAGACGCGGAGCTTGGCGTCGAGGTTCGACAGCGGCTCGTCCATCAGGAAGACCTGCGGCTCGCGGACGATCGCGCGGCCCATCGCGACGCGCTGGCGCTGACCACCGGAGAGCGCCTTCGGCTTGCGGTCCAGGTAGTCCGTGAGGTCGAGGATCTTCGCGGCCTCCTCGACCTTGGTGCGGATCTCGCTCTTGTTGACGCCGGCGATCTTGAGCGCGAAGCCCATGTTGTCCGCGACGGTCATGTGCGGGTAGAGCGCGTAGTTCTGGAACACCATCGCGATGTCCCGGTCCTTCGGCGGCAGGTGGGTGACGTCGCGGTCGCCGATGCGGATCGCACCGCCGTTGACGTCCTCCAGGCCCGCGAGCATCCGGAGGCTGGTGGACTTGCCACAGCCGGAGGGGCCGACCAGCACGAGGAACTCGCCGTCCTCGATGTGCAGGTCCAGACCGTCGACCGACGGCTTGGTGGCACCCGGGTAGACACGGGTGGCCTTGTCGTACGTGACCGAAGCCATGCTTCTGCGCTCCTTCACCGGCAGGAACGTGCCGGACGATCCGAGTAAAGGTTGGATTGTTGGTCCGCCGCCTGCTGGCCCAGTGGTCTGAACCACTGGCCCCTCGGACGACTTCCTGGCGACGCTACCCGCCCGATCGTCCGATTGTCAGCCCCTTCCGGCCCCCGAATCCGGCATCAATCCGATCACGACCTCCACACCTGACCGGTACACTGCCCACTGGTGCCGCCGTGGCTTCGCCGCGGACGGTCACCGTGCCTCCTTAGCTCAGCTGGCCAGAGCACCGCTCTTGTAAAGCGGGGGTCGTCGGTTCGAACCCGACAGGGGGCTCCGCGATCCGGGTGGGGCGCAGCGGCTGTCGGCCGCTGTGCCCCACTGTCGTTCCCGGGGTCACTCCCAGGGGGTCTGGCAGGCGTCCCACAGCAGGTGGCGGGCCTCCCGGCGGACGCGTTCGACGCGGGAGGCGTCCTCGTCCGTGCCCTCGGCGATCCAGAACGCCCGGCTGGCCGTCGCGGCCGAGCGCCCGGAGGCGATCTCGGCGTAGAGGGCCTCCAGGCCGGGGGTGACGGCCCGTCGGCACTCCTCTTCCAGGTCAACGCCCTCGGGCACCCCGTGGCCGATGCAGTCCACGAACGCGGTGGTGAAGACCAGGTCGACCAGGACGTCCCGGGCCGCCCCGGGGGTGTCGGGGTCCGCGAGGGCGGCCAGCGCCACCGAGATGGCGGCCGGGGCGGGGGCGTAGGTGTGCGAGGGGATGTGCAGGTGGCCCTCGAAGGAGTCCCGCGTGATGCCGGAGGCTTCGCCTTCCGTGGCCAGTCGGATGAGCAACTCGGGTACGTGGGTGGCTGGTTGGCCGCATCCGCAGACCATGCCCGCCCAGTCGTACCGGTCCGCTGTGGTGGCCGTCGTCATCGCACCTCCTTGCCGCACCGGCGGCCGTCGTGGGCCCGAAGTCTCGGTCCGGGAGATGACCTACGCAAGTCTGTCGTGTTTTTGCGAAACTCTGTCGATATCTTGTGGTCATCTGTCGGGCGGTGGTTAAGTGTGCGTGCCGCAGGCGAGGGCCGCGGCACCCCACCCACCCGTGCCCGCAGAAGGGTTCCTCCGTCATGAGCAGAGCTGGGATCGTCCACAGATCCGTCGTTGTCGCGGTAGCCGCAGGGATGGCCATGTCCCTTGCCGCATGCGGGAGTTCGGGGGGTGGGAGCGAGGAGGGCAAGGCGACCGGGGGCGCGACGCTGGATCCGTCGGCGAAGGTGACGATCAGCGTCGACTGCCAGCCGCCGGTCACCAAGGCGGCCGAGCGCAAGCAGTGGGAGGAGGACGTCGCGGCGTTCGGGAAGCTGTACCCGAACGTGACGATCAAGAGCAAGGACGCCTCGCCCTGCGAGGAGCCGGCTCCGTTCACCGCCCAGCTGAAGGGGAAGACGCAGACCGACGTCTTCTACACCTACTTCACCGACCTCCAGCAGGTGCTGGACGAGGGTGCGGCGGAGGACATCTCCGCGTACGTCAACGAGCAGACGGTGCCCGCGCTCAAGGACATCGACCCGTCCGTGCTGGCGACGCTGAAGGACGGCGGGAAGCTGTACGGCCTGCCGACCTCCAACTACAAGATGGGCCTGCTGTACAACCGCAAGCTGTTCAAGCAGGCGGGGCTGGACACGGAGAAGCCGCCGGCCACCTGGGCGGAGGTCCGGGAGGCGGCGAAGAAGATCGCCGCGCTGGGCAACGGGGTGAACGGGTACGGCGAGTACAGCGCGACCAACCAGGGCGGGTGGCACTTCACCGCGGAGCTGTACGGGCTCGGCGGGTCGATGGTGAGCGAGGACGGCAAGAAGGCCGCGTTCAACACGCCCGAGGGCAAGCAGGTGCTGCAGAACCTGTACGACATGCGGTGGACCGACAACAGCATGGGTGCCGCGCAGAGCCTCAAGTGGCCGGACCTGATGACCCAGATGTCGACCGACAAGCTCGGGATGTACATCGGGGCGCCGGACGACATCACGTACATGGTGCAGACCCTCAAGGGGAACTACGAGGACTACGGCATGGGCCCGATGCCCGGCGGCAAGGCCGCGCTGCTCGGCGGCAACGACTACATGTTCAAGAAGGGCTCCACCCCGGAGCAGATCAAGGCGGGCATCGCCTGGATCAACTTCAAGTTCCTCACCCTGGGCAAGGGCCAGTTCGACTACGCCCGGACCAAGGCGGACGGCCTGCCGGTCGGCCTGCCGCAGCCGTTCTTCTTCACCGGCGCCAGCCTGGAGGGCGACAACAAGGCCAAGGCCGCCAACGCCACCGTGCCGGTCGCCAACTACGCGCCGTACCTGGCCGTCCAGGTGCCCGGCAAGACCGAGCCGGCCAACGCCCAGCAGATCTACAAGGTGCTGGACAACCCGGTCTCCGCCGTCCTGACCGACAAGAACGCCGATGTCGCCAAGCTGCTGGGCGAGGCCGAGGCGCAGGTCAACCAGGTCCTGGCGAGCCTGCAGTGACGGTACGTCGGGTCCGGGAGCAGCTGACGGCGCACGGCTTCCTGATCGGTGCGCTGCTCTGCTTCGGCTTCTTCACCTGGTACCCGATGGTGCGGGAAGTCGTGATGAGCTTCCAGCGCACCAAGCGGGGACGGACCACCTGGGTCGGGTGGGCCAACGTCGAACAGCTGCTCCAGGACCCGGCGTTCTGGCAGGCCTGGCGCAACACCTTGCTGTTCACGCTGCTGGCCCTGGTGCTCGGCTTCGCGATGCCGTTCCTGGTGGCCGTACTGCTGAACGAACTCCGGCACGCCAAGGCCTACCTGCGGATCCTGGTGTACCTGCCGGTGATGATGCCGCCGGTCGCCTCGGTGCTGCTCTTCAAGTACTTCTACGATCCGGACTTCGGGCTGTTCAACAGCATCCTGGAGGCGCTCCACCTGCCGACCTCGGCCTGGCTCAACTCGCCCGACACGGCGATGATCTCGGTGGTGATCGCGGCCACCTGGATGAACATGGGCGGCGCGACGCTGATCTACCTGGCCGCGCTCCAGGGCATCCCGGGGGAGCTGTACGAGGCGGCCGAGCTGGACGGGGCCGGCCTGTGGCGGCGGATCTGGCACGTGACGATCCCGCAGACCCGGCTGATCCTCTCGCTCCTGCTGCTGCTGCAGATCGTCGCCACCATGCAGGTGTTCGTGGAGCCCTTCCTGCTCACCGGGGGCAACGGGCCGCAGGGGTCGACCACCACTGTGGTCTTCCTGGTCTACCAGTACGCCTTCAACTTCAACAACTACGGGGCCGCCTCCGCGCTCGGACTGATCATGCTGCTGGTGCTGGCAGGTTTCTCCGTGCTCTACGCGCGCCTCTCCCGCAAGGCCGATTAGAAGGGAAGCCCGGTGGCAGAGCCGCAGACCCGGACGCTGATATCCCAGACCCAACTCGACCGTCCGCTCGGCAGGTGGCTCTACCGGGTGGTCCTGGCGGTCACCGTGGCCGGCTTCACCCTGGTGTTCCTGGGTCCGCTGTACTGGCTGGTGACCGGCGGGCTGAAGTCCACCGCCGAGGTGGTGCAGACCCCCCCGACGCTCTTCCCGAGCGAGCTGCACTGGGACACGTACGCCACCGCCTGGAGCCAACTCCGGCTCGGCAGGCTGCTGTTCAACACGCTGTACTACGCGCTGGGGGCGCTCGCCTTCCAGCTGGTGTTCGACGTGGCGGCGGCGTACGCGCTCTCCAAGCTGCGGCCGGTGCTGGGCAACGTCATCCTCGGCATGATGCTGGCCACCCTGATGATCCCGGCGGCGGTCCTCATCGTGCCGCAGTACCTGACGGTGCTGGACCTGCCGCTGGTCCACCTCAACCTGGTGAACACCCCGTGGGCGATCTGGCTGCCCACGGTGGCCAACGCCTTCAACATCTTCCTGCTCAAGCGGTTCTTCGACTCCATCCCGGCGGACCTGATGGCGGCCGCCGCGATCGACGGGGCCGGCCCGCTGCGGACCCTGCGCTCGATCGTGCTGCCGATGTCGCGGCCGATCCTCGGAGTGGTCTCGATCTTCGCCGTGGTGAACGTCTGGAAGGACTTCCTCTGGCCGATGCTGGTCCAGCCGGACCCGGCCAACCAGACGCTGAACATCGGCATCAAGTCCCTGGCCATGGGCGTGCCGCAGAACGTCATCATCGCCGCGCTGGCGATCGCCTCGCTGCCGACCATCGCCTTCTTCCTGCTCTTCCAACGCAACATCATGTCCGGGCTCACCTCGGGTGGGCTCAAAGGCTGAGGCCGGGGCCCGGGCGCCGATCCGAAAGGACCTCGATCGTGGGACAGCAATCCCCGCCCGACCGCTCCGACTGGTGGCGCGACGCGGCCATCTACCAGGTGTACCCGCGCAGCTTCGCCGACGGGAACGGCGACGGCACGGGAGACCTGGCCGGAGTCCGCGCCCGGCTGCCCTACCTGGCCGAACTCGGCGTGGACGCCGTCTGGTTCAACCCCTGGTACCCCTCGCCGATGGCGGACGGCGGCTACGACGTGGCCGACTACCGGGGCGTGGACCCGCTGTTCGGCACCCTGGAGGAGGCCGAGCTGCTGATCGCCGAGGCGCTGGAGCTCGGCATCCGGACGGTGGTGGACGTGGTCCCCAACCACGTCTCCGACCAACACCCCTGGTTCAAGGCCGCGTTGGCGGCCGGGCCGGGCAGCCCGGAGCGGGAGCTGTTCCACTTCAAGCAGGGCCGGGGTGAGCACGGGGAGATCCCGCCGAACGACTGGGTCTCGGAGTTCGGCGGCTGCCCGTGGACCAGGATCGAGGACGGCAGCTGGTACCTGCACCTGTTCGCCACCCAGCAGCCGGACCTCAACTGGGCCCACCCGCTGGTGCGTTCCGAGCACGAGGAGATCCTGCGGTTCTGGTTCGACCGGGGCGCGGCGGGCGTGCGGATCGACTCCGCCGCACTGCTGGCCAAGGACCCGGCGCTGCCCGACTTCGTGAAGGGCACCGACCCGCACCCCTACACCGACCGGGAGGAGCTGCACGCGATCTACCGCTCCTGGCGGGCGATCGCCGACGAGTACCCCGGCACCCGGATCCTGGTCGGCGAGGTCTGGCTGCCGGACGCCGAACGGTTCGCCCGCTACCTGCGCCCGGACGAACTGCACACCGCCTTCAACTTCGACTTCCTGGCCCGCCCCTGGGACGCGGCGGCACTCAGGGAGTCGATCGACGGGACGCTCGCCCTGCACGCACCGGTCGGAGCCCCGGCCACCTGGGTGCTCTGCAACCACGACGTCACCCGCACCGTCACCCGCTACGGCCGCCGGGACACCCGCTTCGACTTCGCCGCCAAGCGCTGGGGCACCCCGACCGACCGGGCCCTCGGCCTACGCCGGGCCCGGGCCGCCGCGCTGCTCTCGCTGGCCCTGCCCGGTGCGGTCTACCTGTACCAGGGCGAGGAGTTGGGCCTGCCCGAGGTGGAGGACCTGCCACTGGACCGGCTCCAGGACCCGATGCACTTCCGCTCCGGCGGCACCGACCCCGGCCGCGACGGCTGCCGGGTGCCGCTCCCCTGGTCGGGCGACCGACCCCCGTACGGGTTCAGCCAGGATTCGACGGCCGAGCCCTGGCTCCCGCAGCCGGGGGGCGGGGGCCCCCCCCCCCGGGGGGGGCCCGGGGGGGGCCCCGGGGGGGGTGTGGAGCAACACACGCCCCCCCAGACCCGCGGCCCGCCCCGAAGCCCCCCGCCAGGCGCC
>NZ_JBITBY010000015.1:127397-247868 GCF_044452665.1 Kitasatospora sp. NPDC051853
GGTGGTGGGCCGCCGGGGCGTCGGCCGCGGGGGGCCCCACGCCGCTGTGGGGGGGCGGGGGGGGGGGGGTGGGGGCGGCGGGGGGGGGGGCGCCGGCCCCCCCCCCCGGGGGCCCCCCCCCCCCCCCGACCCTGAGTCGATGCTGACCCTCTACCGCACCGCCCTGAAGCTGCGCCGCACCGAAGCCGCCCTGCACGGCGACAAGTTCGAATGGCTCTCCTCGGCCGGCGAGGTGCTCGCCTTCCGCCGGGGCGACCTGCTCTGCGTGGTCAACTTCGGGGCCGAGCCGGTGCTGCTCCCCGAGCACCGCGCCCTGCTGCTGGCCAGCGGCCCGCTCAGCGGCCCGGCCCTGCTCCCCACCGACACCGCGGTCTGGCTGCGCGTCGCCTGACCCGCTGACGGAGCGGCCTCCCTCCGCCCGGCCCGCCATCGGGCCGGGTGCCGCTCCGCTCGCCGCCCCTCCTCCCCGGAGGCCCGGATGGCCGCTTCGGCCCGGTCGCCACCGCACGCGCACGGTTCCCCCAACTCCTCACCCCCACCCCGTCGTCAGAGACAAGAGGACCCCCGTGAGAACCAGAGCACCCATTCCCCGGCTGGTGGCCACCGCGGCCACGCTCAGCCTGCTGGCCCTGGCCGGCCCGCTGCTGCCGACCGGGACCGCCGTAGCCGCCGGCGGTCCCAACCTGGCCGCCGGGAAGGCGGTCTCCGCCTCCAGCACCACCGGCGGGCAGGCCGTCGCCAACATCAACGACGGCAACCAGTCCACCTACTGGGAGAGCGCCAACGGCGCGCTGCCGCAGTGGGTGCAGGTCGACCTCGGCAGCTCCGCCTCGATCGACGAGGTGGTGCTCAAGCTCCCGGCGAGCTGGGAGAGCCGGACCGAGACGCTGGCCGTGCAGGGCAGCGCCGACGGCACCTCCTTCACCACCCTGGCCACCTCGGCCGCGTACTCCTTCGAGCCGGGCGCGGGCAACACCGTCCGGATCACCTTCCCGGCCGCCACCACCCGGTACGTCCGGCTGGCGGTCTCGGCCAACACCGGCTGGCCGGCCGCCCAGATCTCCGAGCTGGAGGTGCACGGCTCCTCGACCACCAGCCCCAACCTGGCGCTCGGCCGGGCCTTCAGCAGCAGCGGCGTCAGCCAGACCTACGTGGCGGCCAACGCGGGTGACGGCAACCAGGCCAGCTACTGGGAGAGCAGCAACAACGCCCTCCCGCAGTGGGTGCAGGTCGACCTCGGCTCGGCCGTCGCGGTCAACCGGGCGGTGCTCAAGCTCCCGGCCGGCTGGGAGCGCCGCACCCAGACGCTGTCGATCCAGGGCAGCACCAACGGCACCACCTTCACCGACCTCTCCGCCTCCGCCGGACGGGTCTTCGACCCGGCCACCGGCAATGCGGTCACGGTGGACCTCGGCACCACCACCGTCCGGTACCTGCGGGTGCACGTCACCGCCAACACCGCGTGGCCGGCCGCCCAGCTCTCCGAGCTGGAGGTCTACGGGCCGAACACCGGCGACACCCAGGCGCCGTCCGCGCCCGGCACCCTGTCGTACACCCAACCCGCCTCCGGTCAGGTGAAGTTGAGCTGGGGCGCGGCGAGCGACAACGTCGGCGTGACCGGCTACGACGTGTACGCCAACGGCGAGCTGCTCACCAGCGTGGCGGGCACCGTGCTGAGCTACACCGACAGCCGCCCCGACGCGGAGACGGTCTCGTACAGCGTCAAGGCCAAGGACGCGGCGGGCAACCAGTCACCCGCGAGCAACACGGTGACCCGCACCGGCCAGGGCGGCGACACCCAGGCGCCGTCCGCGCCCGGCACCCTGTCCTACACCCAACCCGCCTCCGGTCAGGTGAAGTTGGCGTGGGGTGCGGCCAGTGACAACGTGGGAGTGACGGGCTACGACGTGTACGCCAACGGCACGCTGCGGGCGAGCGTCGCGGGCACCGTGCTGACCTACACCGACAGCCGGGCCGACTCCGAGACGGTCTCGTACCACGTGAAGGCCAAGGACGCGGCGGGCAACCAGTCGGCCGCGAGCAACACGGTGCTGCGCAGCGGCACCACCGGCGGCACCAACCTGGCCGCGGGCAAGCCGATCTCGGCCTCCTCGGTGATCCACACCTTCGTCGCGGCCAACGCCAACGACAACGACGTGACCACCTACTGGGAGGCCAACGGCCAGCCCGGCACCCTGGCGGTCCAGCTCGGTTCCAACGCCTCGGTCAGCGCCGTGGTGGTCAAGCTCAACCCGGCGGCGGCCTGGTCCTCCCGGACCCAGACCATCGAGGTGCTCGGCCGGGACCAGTCGGCGAGCGGCTTCAGCTCGCTGGTGGCGGCGAAGAGCTACACCTTCGACCAGCCCTCGGGGAACACGGTGACCATCCCGGTCTCCGCCACCGCCGCCGACGTGCAGCTGCGGTTCACCGCCAACTCCGGCTCCGGGGGCGGCCAGGTGGCCGAGTTCCAGGTGATCGGCACCCCTGCGCCCAACCCGGACCTGACCGTCACCGCCACCTCGGCCAGCCCGGCCAACCCGGTGGAGACCGACGCCGTCACGCTCTCCGCCACCGTGCAGAACGTGGGCAACCTGGCCGCCCCGGCCAGCTCGGTCAACCTCTACCTCGGCTCCACCAAGGTCGGCACCGCCCAGGTCGGCGCGCTGGCCGCCGGGGCCTCCACCACCGTCCAGGTCAACGCCGGGGTGCAGAACGCCGGCAGCTACCAGCTCTCCGCCAAGGTCGACGAGGCCAATGCGGTGATCGAGCGGGACGAGACCAACAACGGCTTCACCGCCGCCGCCCCGCTGGTGGTCAGCCAGGTGGCCAGCTCCGACCTGCTCGCCTCCCCGGTCAGCTGGTCGCCGTCCAACCCGGCGGCCGGAAACGCCGTCAACTTCTCGGTGGCGGTGAAGAACCAGGGCACCGTGGCCTCGGCCGGCGGCTCCCACGCCATCACCCTGACCGTGGCCGACGCGAGCGGGGCGGTGGTGAAGACCCTGACCGGCTCGTACACCGGCGCGATCGCGGCCGGGGCCACCACCGCCCCGGTGAGCCTGGGCAGCTGGACGGCGGGCAACGGCAAGTACACCGTGAAGACGGTGATCGCCGACGACGCCAACGAGCTCCCGGTGAAGCGGGCCAACAACACCGACACCCAGAGCCTCTACGTCGGCCGCGGCGCCAACATGCCGTACGACACCTACGAGGCCGAGGACGGCGTGCTGGCCGGCGGGGCCGCCCTGGTCGGGCCCAACCGCACCGTCGGCGACCTGGCCGGAGAGGCCAGCGGCCGCCGCGCGGTGACGCTCAACTCCACCGGTGCGTCGGTGGAGTTCACCACCAAGGCGCCGACCAACACCCTGGTCACCCGGTTCTCCATCCCGGACGCGGCCGGCGGCGACGGCATCAACTCCACGCTCAGCGTCTACGTCAACGGGTCCTTCCTGAAGACCATCGACCTGACCTCCAAGTACGCCTGGCTGTACGGCAGCGAGACCGCCCCGGGCAACTCGCCGGGCGCGGGCGGCCCGCGGCACATCTACGACGAGGCCAACGTCCTGCTCGGCACCACCGTCCCGGCGGGCAGCAGGATCAGGCTCCAGAAGGACGCGGGCAACACCTCGCAGTACGCGATCGACTTCGTCAGCCTGGAGCAGGCCACCGCGGTCGCCAACCCGGACCCGGCGAAGTACGCCGTCCCGGCCGGCTTCACCCACCAGGACGTGCAGAACGCCCTGGACAAGGTCCGGATGGACACCACCGGCACGCTGGTCGGCGTCTACCTGCCGGCCGGTGACTACCAGACCGCGAGCAAGTTCCAGGTCTACGGCAAGGCCGTGAAGGTGGTCGGCGCGGGCCCGTGGTTCACCCGCTTCCGGGCCCCGGACACCCAGTCCAACACCGACGTCGGCTTCCGGGCCGAGGCCACCGCCAACGGCTCCTCGTTCACCGGCTTCGCCTACTTCGGCAACTACACCTCGCGGATCGACGGCCCCGGCAAGGTCTTCGACTTCGCCAACGTGGCCAACATGGTGATCGACAACATCTGGGTCGAGCACATGGTCTGCCTCTACTGGGGCGCCAACACCGACAACATGGTCATCAAGAACTCCCGGATCCGCGACACCTTCGCGGACGGCATCAACATGACCAACGGCTCCACCGACAACCTGATCACCAACATCGAGGCCCGGGCCACCGGTGACGACTCCTTCGCGCTGTTCTCCGCGATCGACGCGGGCGGCGCGGACGAGAAGAACAACGTCTTCGAGAACCTGACCTCGATCCTCACCTGGCGGGCGGCCGGCGTCGCGGTCTACGGCGGCTACGCCAACACCTTCCGCAACATCCACATCGCCGACACCCTGGTCTACTCGGGCATCACCATCAGCTCGCTGGACTTCGGGTACCCGATGAACGGCTTCGGCACCGACCCGACCAACCTGCAGAACATCTCGATCGTCCGGTCCGGCGGCCACTTCTGGGGCTCGCAGACCTTCCCCGGCATCTGGGTCTTCTCCGCCTCGAAGGTGTTCCAGGGCATCCGGGTGAGCGACGTGGACATCGTCGACCCGACGTACCACGGCATCATGTTCCAGACCAACTACTCGGGCGGCCAGCCCCAGTTCCCGGTCAAGGACACGGTGTTCAGCAACATCTCGATCACCGGGGCGAAGAAGAGCGGTGACGCCTACGACGCCAAGTCCGGCTTCGGGATCTGGGCCAACGAGTCGGCCGAGCCCGGCCAGGGCCCGGCGGTCGGGTCGGTGGTCTTCAACAACCTGCGGATGAGCGGCAACGCGCAGGACATCAGGAACACCACCTCCACCTTCACCATCACCGTGAACCCGTAGTCCCCTCCAGGTCCCATCCCTCCGAGAGCTGCTGCTGCCCCGGGCGCCCCTGACGCGCCCGGGGCAGCAGCGCAAGAAAGCGCAAACGGCTTGCGAAGGACGACGTACACTCCCACCATGACGCGACGACTTGCCCAGGTGGCGCAGAAGGTCGGGGTCAGCGAGGCCACCGTCAGCCGGGTGCTGAACGAGAAGCCCGGGGTCTCGGACGCGACCCGGGCGGCCGTGCTGACCGCGCTCGACGTGCTCGGCTACGAGCGTCCCACCCAACTGCGCGGCGAGCGCGCCCGGTTGGTCGGCCTGGTGATGCCGGAGCTGCAGAACCCGATCTTCCCGGCCTTCGCCGAGGCGGTCGGCGGTGCACTGGCCGGCCAGGGCTTCACCCCTGTGCTCTGCACCCAGACCGCGGGCGGCGTCTCCGAGGCCGACTACGTGGACCTGCTGCTCGCCCAGCAGGTCTCCGGCGTGGTCTTCTTCGGCGGCCTCTACGCCCAGGGCGACGCCCCGCACGACCACTACGACCGGCTCGCCGAGCGCAGCCTGCCCACCGTGCTGCTGAACGCCGCCATCGACGGCCTGGACTTCGCCCGGGTCTCCTGCGACGACGCGGTGGCCGTGGAGCAGTCCATCGGCCACCTCAAGCAGCTCGGCCACCGCAAGCTCGGCCTGGTGCTCGGCCCGGCCGACCACGTGCCGTCCCGGCGCAAGCTGGACGCCGCCCGGGCCGCCGCCGCCAAGGCGGGCCTGGAGCTGCCGGACAGCCAGGTCGAGCGGGCGCTGTTCACCCTGGAGGGCGGCCAGGCGGCCACCACCCGGCTGCTCAAGCAGGGCGTCACCGGCGTGATCTGCGCCTCCGACCCGCTGGCCCTGGGCGCCGT
The DNA here is from genome assembly GCF_044452665.1 of Kitasatospora sp. NPDC051853. Taxonomy (NCBI): domain Bacteria; kingdom Bacillati; phylum Actinomycetota; class Actinomycetes; order Kitasatosporales; family Streptomycetaceae; genus Kitasatospora; species Kitasatospora sp. NPDC051853. The sequence continues at coordinate 133,132 of NZ_JBITBY010000015.1, forward strand.
CCGGGCGGCCCGCCGGGCCGGGCTCTCGGTGCCGGACGACCTCTCGGTCATCGGCTACGACGACTCCTCCTTCATGACCTGCACCGACCCGCCGCTGACCACCGTGCGCCAGCCCATCGAGGCGATGGGCCGGGCTGCGGTCGACCTGCTGGTCGGCGAGATCGGCGGCGCGAAGATCACCCACGACGAGCTGCTCTTCGAGCCCGAGCTGGTGGTCCGCGGCTCCACCGCTCCGCCGCGCGAGCGTTCCTGAGCATGCAGTCCTGAGCACACGACAGAGCCCCCTACGGTCCGCCGACCGTAGGGGGCTCTGTCGTGGTGCGGTGGCTAGAGGACGGTGAGCTCGGAGAGCTGGGCGGCCGGCCAGGCGGTGTTGGCGGTGAAGGTCAGCCGCAGGTGGCGGGCGGTGGTGGAGGGGAAGGTGATCGTCCCGGTCGGGGCGATCGCCACGCTCTGGGCGGCGGCCAGCTGGGTCCAGTTCACGCCGTCGGCGGAGCCGTGCACGGCGACCGTCTCGTTCCGGGCGCCCCAGGTGGAGGGCAGGGCGAGACGCAGGCCGGTGACGGCGGTGGTGGCGCAGCGGTCGAGGGTGAAGGTCTGGGGGAAGGCGTTGTTGGCGCTCTCCCAGTAGGTGGACTGGTTGCCGTCGACCGCGTTGGCGGCGGTGTAGGTCTGGGTGGTGCTGCTCGCGGTGGCGCTCGGGGTGCAGGCGGGCGGCGTGGTCGGCGGGGTGGTGGTCGGCGTGGTGGTCGGGGTCGAGCCGGTGAGGACGGTGAGCTCGGAGAGCTGGGCGGCCGGCCAGGCGGTGTTGGCGGTGAAGGTCAGGCGGAGGAACCGGACGGTGGCGGAGGGGAAGGTGATCTCACCCTGAGGGGCGATCACCACGCCCCGGGGGGAGGCGAGTTCGGTCCAGGTGCTGCCGTCGGTGGAGCCGTGCACGGCCACCGTCTCGGTGCGGGACTCCCAGCCGGAGGGCAGGGCGAGCCGGACCCCGGTGACGGCCGAGGCGGTGCAGCGGTCGAGGGTGAGGGTCTGGGGGAAGGCGTTGTTGGCGCTCTCCCAGTAGGTGGACTGGTTGCCGTCGACCGCGTTGCCGGCGCCGTAGTTCTGGTTGGTGCTGGAGGCCGTCGCACCCGGGGTGCAGGCCGGCGGGGTGGTGGGGGAGGGCGACGGGGTCGGCGTCGGGGTGGGGGTCGGCGTGGGCGTGGGGGTGGGCGTCGGGGTGGTCCCGTTGGACGGGCGGCCGCCGTAGGTGAACTGGGGGTTGGGCCAGGTGCCGGTGCAGGTCGAGCCGGTGAGGCCGGAGTTGCCGCCGCCGTCGGTGATCTGGAAGCCGGTGCCGACGCAGTTGTGGACGGGGGTGGCGGCCTGCGCGATGTTGCGTGCCGTCACGTTGGTGAACCGCATCGAGGAGTTGGCCTGCGCCTGGACGGCGTAGGTGCCGGCCCCGTCGATGGTGACGTTGGTGAAACTGATGCCGCTGGAGGCGCCCTCGATGGTCTGGATCGCCTCGTAGGAGCTGTCCAGGATGTCGGTGTCCGAGATGGCGATGGTGGCGCCGGAGATCGGCTCGTTGAGGCCGCTGAACCAGACCGCGCCGACGCCGAAGTTCCAGTTGTAGTCGCTGTTCCCGGTCCGGATCAGGGTGTTCCGGGCGGCGGTGACGGTGCCCGCCACGGCGGTGCCGTTGCCGGAGGTGACGCCGGGGTACCGGTTGGCGATGTGCAGGCCGCCGCCGTTGGAGATGGTGTCGGCCATCACGTTGTCCGAGATGGTGAAGTCCTTGCCGCCGTACGTGACGATGTTGTTGGCCAGGATCGGCAGCACCACGGTGTTGTGGGTGAAGCTGTCGCCGACGTTGGGCACCCGCTCCGGCCAGGAGGCCAGGCCGTCGTCGCCGGTGTTGCGGACGAAGGTGTTGGTGACGGTCGAATTGGTCACGCCGGTGTGGAAGTTGACCCCGTCGGCGGTCTGGTCGAGGATCCGGCTGTTCTTGAGGGTGAAGCGGTCCATCGGACCGTCCATCCAGGCGCCGACCTTGGTGTGCTGGAGCCACAGGTTGTCGACGGTGGAGTTGCTCATCGCCCCGCCGAGCGCGTTCACCTGGTCGTCGTCGATCCGCTCGCGGACGTCGCCGATGATGGCGAAGTCCTTGAGGGTGACGTTGCGGCTCGGGCCGTTGGCCTCGTGCGGGCGGACCGCGCCGCCGTAGCCGCCGCCCGGGACGTACTTGCCGTAGATGCCGGCCGCGCGGTTGCGGTTGACCGGGTCCCGCCCGCCGAGCACGGAGTACCAGGGGCCCGCCCCGGCCAGCGTGACGCCGTCCACCACCACGTGGTCGTAGAGGGTGAAGGTGCCGGTCGGGATCCAGACCGTCTTGCCCTGCGCCTGGCCCGCGTTGACGGCGGCCTGGAACTTGGCGGTGGAGTCGGTGGCCCCGCTCGGGTCGGCGCCGAAGTCGGCCACCACGTCGAGCGCGCCCGCAGGCTTGGCCTTGGCCGGACCGACCTGCTCGAAGTCGGCCAGGTCGATGGTGAAGCTGGGGGACTGCGCGGTGGAGGAGACCTGGAGCCGGACCTTGGCGCCGGCCGGCAGCAGCGAGCCGAACATGGTCCGGGTCTCGTCGTAGAAGTGGTGCGGGTTGGTGTCGCCGGGGTTGTTGTTGAACGGGTAACCCCCGTAGTACCAGCCGTACTTGGAGGTGACCGGGAGGTCCTTGAGCTTGCTGCCGTTGACCAGCAGGTCGATCGAGGCGTCCCGCCCCTTGCCGTCGGCGGAGTCCGGCAGGGAGTACCGGAAGCTCATCGCGTCGGCGGGTGCGGTGAGGGTGAACTCCACGTACTGACCGGGGGAGTTGAGGGTCACGGCCTGGCGGCCGGAGGCCTCCGAGGGGAGCGTGCCGTAGCGCCGCTCCGGGCCGATCACGGTGCCGTTGGTGGCCGCGAACTCGGCCTCCTGCTCCTTGAACGGGACGGTCGCGCCCCGGCCGGGCACGTCGAGCGGGGAGAGGGTGGGGACGGCGGCCGCGTGCGCGGGGGCCGTGGTGACGGCGAGCAGGGCGCCGGTGGAGAGGGCGGCCGCCGTGAGGACGGCGACCGGCCCGCGCAGGCGGCGGGCGGTGGGTGGCTGCATGTGGTGGGCCTCGCTGGGTCGTGGGTGGGGGACGACGGCCGAGCGAGGGAGAGACTAGGGGCGACGCTGCATGAAGTCCATGGAAACGTGCAAAATATCGACAGGTAGTGCGCAAGTGTGTCGGCTGTGACGCCCCGGACGGTGCCGGAGCGGCGGATTGACCTTGACGTAGCGGCAAGGTGTGTCATGGAGCCATGCGAATCGGCGAACTGGCCGCCCTGGTCGGGGTCTCCACCCGGACGGTGCGGCACTACCACCACCAGGGCCTGCTGCCCGAGCCCGAGCGGCGGGCCAACGGCTACCGCGAGTACGGCCTGCGGGACGCCGTCGAGCTGGCCCGGGTACGGCGGCTGGCCGAGCTGGGCCTCTCCCTGGACGAGATCCGGGACGTGCTGGCCGACGACCGGGGCCGCGAACTGCGCGAGGTGCTGGCCGAGTTGGACCGCGACCTGGCCCGCCAGCAGCAGGCCATCGCCGACCGCAGGGCCCGGCTGGCCGCCCTGCTGGCCCAGCAGGAGCTGCACCCGGACAGTGCCGTCGACCCGGAGCTCGCCGAGGTGCTGGCCGCGCTCCCGGTCGAGGGGTCGTCCTTCGCCGCCCTGGACCGCGACGTGTTCGCCCTGGTCCACACGGCCGGCGGGCCCGAGCAGCGGGCCGAACTCCTGGACATGATCCGCCCGTTGGCCGGGAACGCCGACCTGCTCCCGCTCTACCGGCGCCTCGACGCACTGGCCGGGGCGGAGCCGGACGACCCGGAGGTCGACCGGCTGGCCGAGGAGCTGGTGGCGCACCTGCCACCGGTGATGGCCGAGCGGATGGCCGGCCGCATCCCCGGCGAGGAGCTGCCGGCCGCGCTGGCTGAGGAGCTGGCGCCCGCCCAACTGGCCGTGATCCACCGGCTGTTCGCACTCCTGGGGGGAGGGGACTGATGCCTGACGCCGAGACGGAGACCACGGTGGAGACCTCGACGGAGACGGAGCCTGCGGTGGAGAGCGAGAGGCAGGGGGAGACAGCGATGGGGGCGGGTTCAGAGCCGGGTGGTCGGTCCGGTGCGCTGCGGGTGCTCCGCCGACTGGTCCTGTTCGACCTCCGGGGGATGCAGAGCCTCTGGCTGCTGGCCCGGCGCCGCCGCCACGGCGTCCCGCCGGGCGCCACCGCCGTACCCTACGAGCGCGAGGAACGCGGGATGCTGCTGGCCTTCCTCTTCGTGGTGCTGGTCGAGGGGGTCGCCACCGAACTGCTGCTGCGCGGGGTCGGTGCCCCGGAGTGGCTGCGCGGGCTGCTCCTGCTGCTGGACGTCTACGGGGTGATCGCCGTGCTGGCGATCGGCGCCGCCCGGGCCACCCGGCCGCACGTGGTCTCCGACACCGAGCTGCGGATCCGCTCCGGCGCCTTCTTCGACCTGCGGATACCGCTCGGGCTGATCACCTCCGTGCGCACCGAGCGGAACTTCAACGAGGAGAAGGCCGTCGCCCTGGCCGACGGCCGCTGCGCGGTCTCGGCCGGCTCACAGACCAACGTCGTGGTCGAGCTCGCGGCCCCGGTGACCGTCACCCGCCCGCTCGGCCGCCGGGCCGAGGCGCAGCGGGTGCACTTCTTCGCCGACGACCCGGCCGCGGCTGCCGCCGCCCTCCGCAACCACCTCGGCCCGGTGGCCCCGGTCGGCTGACGGACCGTCCGCTCGGGGGCGGTCTTCTCCAGGGGTCGGGCCGCCGTAGCCGGGGCATGTGTACCCCGTGCCCGCCGACGCGGCGGAGCCGCACGGAGTCACGGCCGGCTCCGGCGCGGGGCCGCCTTCTAAGCTGGGCGGATGCGCCTCACCACCGACTGGCTCCTCGACTGGCGGCGCCGCACCGCCGACGACCTCACCGCGATCGACGCCCTGTTCGAGGAGGTCCACGGCTACTCGCCGTACGAGGCGTGCGAGGTGTGCGACGAGGACGCCGACTGCGGGTGCCCGCCGCCCGGGGGCCGGGTGGTCCCGGCCGACGAGCGGAGCCGGGCCCTGGCGGAGCGCCACGCCGCGGCGCCCGGCTACCCGGCCGAGCTGGCGCTGTTCCACCGGGTGGTGGCCGAGGCCTGGCTGATGAACGTCGACCACGGCTACCACCTCGCCGCCGCCGGCCGGCCGGACTGCTGCTGCCCCGGCCCGGGCCACGAGGAGCTGGCGGCGGGCGTCACCGGCTTCCCGCTCGGCAGCGACGGCGGCGGGCTGATCTTCGCGGTGGGCACGGACGGCCGGGTGTACCGGTCCGCCGGCGCGTCGTGGGAGTCCGACTTCGAGCCGGTCCAGCCGGACCTCCGCTCCTTCCTGGAGTGGCTGGCCGACGCCGTCGCCGACTTCCGGGAGCGGACCGAGGCCTTCGCCGCCGCCGGGTGACCCGGCCGCCGCCCCCGTGACGGACGGTCAGAAGCGTCTGCCGGGGCGCCCGGACCGCCGCCTACGATGGGCGGCATGTACGCCTTCCTCCCGGCCTTGATCCTCTTCCTGGCCTTCTGCGCCAGCGTCTGGCAGGACCGGAGGCGGTTCCGCAACGCGGTGCTGCTCGGGCTGACCCTGACCAGCCTGGCCGCCGCCCTGCTCGCCCAGGCCCGGCACCTGCCGGACACGCCCGCGATGATCGTCTACGCGGCGGTGCTGCTGGTGCCCGCGCTGGGCGTGCTGGTGCTCGGGGCCGCCCTGATCCTCAACGGTGTCACCGTGATCAGGAAGGAGGGCGCCCGCCCGGCCACCCTGCTCTCGCTGCTGCTCGGGCTGGCCATCTACGGGATGGTGGTCCTGGTCCTGCTCGCCGGGCGGCCGAACGCCTCCTCCGGCTACCTGGCCTTCGTGGTCGCGGCGCTGCTGCTCTCGGCCTACCTCTCCTTCCTCTGCCTCTGCTTCCTCGGCTACGCCTGGCTCTACGGACGGATCCCGGCCCGCGGCGGAGTGGACTTCGTGGTGGTGCTCGGGGCCGGTCTGATCGACGGCGAGCGGGTGCCGCCGCTGCTGGCCGCCCGGCTGCGCCGCGGCCTGGCCGTCCACGACCGCCAGGTGGCGAAGGGCCGCCCGGCCCCGGTGCTGCTCGCCTCCGGCGGGAAGGGCACCGACGAGAAGCTCCCGGAGTCCACCGCGATGGCCCGTTGGCTGGTCGAGAACGGCGCCCCGCCGGAGCGGGTGTGGGAGGAGGACCGGTCGCGGACCACGGAGGAGAACCTGGTCTTCAGCCAGAAGATCATGAGCGACGCGGTGCCCGGCTACCGCTGCGTCGTGGTGACCAACAACTTCCACGCCTACCGGGCCGCGATGCTGGCCCGCCGGGCCGGGGTCAACGGCCAGGTGCGCGGGGCCCCGACCGCCGGCTACTACCTGCCGAGCGCCAGCATCCGCGAGTTCGTCGCGGTGTTCTGGGAGCACAAGGTGGTCAACCTGACGATCTGTGCGCTGCTGGCCGGCATGGCGCTCGGCGCCTTCCTGCTCGACGCGCTCTACCGGTAGCGCCGCGACCGCCGACGGCTCGGTCGACGGCTCAGTGCCGGTTGCCCAGGGCGAAGAGCAGGATCACGAACCCGGCGAACAGGTGGGTCCCGGCGATGTAGAAGCTGGCCCGCAGCCACATCTGCTTGCGGCGGCTCTTCTCGTCCTGGACGGCGGCGCTGCGCACGGCCTCGCTCATCGCTGGGTGCTCCCCTCCGGTCGCGGCCGGCGGGCTGCCGACAGGGCTCAGATACCGAGTGTACGGGCGCGCAGTTCGGCCCTTCCGAGCACGCGGTGGACGTCCGCGAGCCTCGTACCAGGAGAGTCGTTGAACTCGTCGGGCGAGCTGACGCAGTGTCCGTCGGAGTGCAGCACCTCCATCACCTGGGCCCGGCCGCGCCGCGCCTCGGCCGCCGTGCCGAAGCCGTGCGCGAGCACCGCCGCCTGCGCGCCGAGCAGGCAGACCCGGCCCCGGGCGTCCCACATGGTGCCCTGCACCCAGCCCGCGGAGGTCAGGTAACGGGAGGTCAGGGCGAGGTGGTCGGCCACGCTCAGGGGGGCCGGCCGCGGCGGCCGGCGGAGCAGGCGGTCGAGCAGGGTGGGGGCGGGCAGCGGGAAGCCCGCGTGCCAGGGGCGCAGCACGCTGCCGAGCGGGCAGATGCGGGGGACGGCGAGACGGGCGGGGGCCGGGAGGGACTCCAGGTAGGCCTCGATCTCGGCGATCAGGGCGGAGCTGTCGGCGGTGAGCATCGGTGGTGGGGTGAGGACCGGCATGCGGCTGCTCCTTATGTACCGATTTGGTGGCCTTTCTCTTGATACCCGAGCCGGTCCGGGGAGGCCGCCGCCGACGCGCGGGAAGAGCACGGGGACGCGGCGTACGGTGGGAGGCGGGGGTCGGAACTGAGGAGGACACGATGCCCGGTTCGGTCACCATCGGACACACCGATGCACTGGTGATGCTCAGTCACGACGACGCCGCGCGCCTGGCGCGCACCCTGCGGGCGCTCTCCGAGGGCGGGCCGGCGCCGGCGGCGAAGGACGAGGAGGAGGACCAGGCCCAGTGGTCCCGCCGACTGGCCGACTACCTGGACCAGCACCTCTGACGAAGCCGTGCACCTCCGGCGGAGCTGGGCACCTCCGGCGAAGCCGGGACGCGGCGTGAGCCGGGCGGGTAGCGTGCGGGCATGTCGATCTCGTGGGTGACCGTTCCGACGCCGCTGCCGAGCGGGCCCGTCCGGCTGGCCGTCACCGACCGGGGCGTGGCCGCGGTCTCGTACCACGGTGACGTGGTGGCGGGGCTGCCCGCCGGGCTGCCGGAGTGCGAGGACCGGGAGCGGGTGGCGCTGGTGCGCTCCCGGGTCGACGAGTACTTCGCGGGGAACCGGCGGGACCTGGAGCTGCCGCTCGACTGGCGCTTCGCCACCGGCCCGCACCGGGTGGTGCTGGAGACCCTCAAGCGCGAGGTCCCGTTCGGGAGGACCGTCACCTACGGCGAACTCGCCACCCGCAGCGGGGCCTTCGACGAGCTGGACGAGGGCGACTGGGCCGCCGCCCGGACCGTCGGCAAGATGATGGGGGCCAACCCGCTCTGCCTGCTGGTGCCCTGCCACCGGGTGGTGGCCTCGGACGGGATCGGCGGCTTCGGCGGCGGTCAGGTCGGCATCGAGGTGAAGCGCTGGCTGCTCACCCTGGAGGGTGTCCTCCCGCCGACCCTGGACTGGACTGGACCGACCTGACCTGACCTGACCTGACCTGACCCGGCCTGACCCGCCGTCGGGCCGGGGAGGCTCAGGCCATCGCGGCGAGCCGTGCCACCGGGGCGGCGGCTGCGGGTGCGGGTGCGGGGATGGCCACGGGTACGGGAACGGCCTCAGGCGCGGGGACGGCCTCGGGTGCGGGCAGCACCGGCTGGATCGAGGAGACCAGCGCGTAGTCGGTGCCCAGCAGGTCCTCGACCAGCGGCAGCACCGGGCTGGCGCCGAGGGCGAGCTGGACGGCGGCCAGCGGCAGGTTGAGGCCGCAGAGGCGGAGCTGGTGCAGGCCGCCGGAGGGCCGGGTGTTGATGTCCAGCAGGACCGGCGTGCCCCGGAAGTGGCGGAACTGCACGTTGGAGAGGTACGACAGGCCGAAGGTCTCCACCAGCTGCCGGGCCGGCTCCAGGTAGGCCGGGTCGGTGGTGAAGCCCCGGCGGCGGCCGGTCTTGGTGCGGCCGACGGCGGCCAGCAGGCGGCCGTCCTGGTCGGCCAGGCAGTCCACCGAGATCTCGGGGCCCGCCAGGTAGGGCATCACCAGCAGGTCGACCGAGCCGGGCGCGGCGGTCAGCGCGGCGGCGAGCTGGTCCAGCTGGACGCTCCCGCTCGGCCAGCCGTTCAACTGCCGCAGGCTGAACGGCTCCCGGGTGATCGTACGGAAGCCCTCGCCGCCCGCGCCGCTGGCCGGCTTGAGGCAGGGCTGCTCACCCATCTCCTCCAACTCGGCCACGGCGGCCAGGAGTTCACCGGCGGTGCGGACCCGGTACCAGGGCGGCACCGGCAGGCCGGCGGCGGCCATCGCCACGTAGCCGTCCACCTTGTCGGCGAAGGTGGCTATGCCCTCGGCGGGCGGGCAGACCAGGGCGGTGCCGATCGCGGCGAACTCCGCGCGGTGCCGGGCCACCACCTCCTGGTGCAGCCGCGGCAGGAAGACGTCGATCCGGTGCCGGCCGCAGAAGTCCAGCGCGAACTCCAGGTACGCCTCCGGGGTCAGGCCGTCCGGCTCCGGCAGGCCGTGGTCGGCGGCGGCCAGCACCGGGGAGTCGGTGTCCACGTGGGTGGCGAAGACCTCGACCGGGGCGGCCCGGAGCAGGTCGATGAAGAAGACGTTCTCGGCGTAGGTGCGGTTCAGCCAGACGCGGACGGGGGCGCTCACGGAGGTCTCCCGGGGAGAGGGCACGGCAAGGCAGGAGGCAAGGCAGGAGGGCAGGGCGAAGGGCAGGGCAGGAGGGCACGGCAAAGGGAGAGGGCGTCCGCGGAAGAGTGGCCAGAACGGCCTTGGTCGCGCCCTTGTGGTGGCACCTTAGCGCCCCGTTCGAACCGGGTGAACGGGGGGTGGCAGCCGATCCGTGACGCGCGTGGACCCGGGGGCGGACGGAGGGTCAAAAGCCCTGCCAGGGGCGGTTCCTGAGGTGGGGCGCGGAAGGTTACCGGGAGGTGAAATCTTCCGGGAACGGAGCGTACGGGGGCGCCCGGAGCACAGAGGTGGCGCCGAAGGGGCTCGAACGCCTGAACTGTCATCAGTTCGGGTGAGTTGATCCGCCGGACTGGACCGTGGGCGTCCGATTCCGCAGCACCATGGAGCGCAACCACGTCCACGTTCGCCGTGCCCGCGGAGGGGTCACAGATGACCACCGAGATCCAGCAGGGAATCCCCGCCCCGCGCGGGGCGGAACAGTCGCGTTCCAGCCTCGGCACCGAGGCGGCGCGCACCCTCTCCAGCACCACCAAGTCCGCCCCCCAGATGCAGGAGATCACCGACCGCTGGCTGCTCAGGGCGCTGCCCTGGGTGGAGGTGCAGGCCGGGACGTACCGGGTGAACCGCCGGCTGACGTACCTGGCCGGCCGCGGCCGGGTCGCCTTCGAGCAGACCGGTGCCGCGGTCCGCCCGGTGCCGCCCTCGCTGCGCGAACTGCCGGTGCTGCGCGGCTTCCCGGAGGACGGGCCGCTGGCCGAGCTGGCCGACCGCTGCGTGCAGCGGCAGGTCGCGCCGGGCGAGGTGCTGGCGGAGGCCGGCCACCCCGTGGCCGAGGTGCTGCTGGTCGTGCACGGCAAGCTCGGGCGGACCGGCACCGGCAAGTACGGCGAGACCACCGCGCTCGGCGGCGCCGCCGACGGCGACCCGGTGGGCGACGAGGCGCTGGCCCAGGACGAGCCGCACTGGCCGTACACCGTGACCGCCACCACGGCGGGCACCGTGCTGGCACTCCCGCTGGACGCCTTCCGGCAGCTGGCCGAGCGCTCGGCCGGGCTGCGCGAGCAGCTGCGCGCCCACCGCGAGGCCGCCGCCCGCCCCGTCAACAAGCGCGGCGAGGCCGCGATCGAGCTGGCCGCCGGGCATACCGGCGAGCCGGTCATCCCCACCACCTTCGTGGACTACGAACTCCGGCCCCGCGAGTACGAGTTGAGCGTGGCCCAGACGGTGCTGCGGGTGCACACCCGGGTCGCCGACCTCTACAACCAGCCGATGAACCAGACCGAGCACCAGCTCCGGCTGACCATCGAGGCGCTCCGCGAGCGTCAGGAGCACGAGCTGGTCAACAACCCGGAGTTCGGCCTGCTGGCCAACGTGGCGCACGAGCAGCGGATCTCCACCCGCTCCGGCCCGCCCACCCCCGACGACCTGGACGAGCTGCTCAGCCGCCGCCGGGGCACCAAGTTCTACCTGGCCCACCCGAGGGCCATCGCCGCGATCGGCCGCGAGGCCAACCGGCGCGGCCTGTACCCGCCGGCCAGGGAGAAGGACGGCAGGCAGCTGACCACCTGGCGCGGGGTGCCGATCCTGCCCTGCAACAAGATCCCGATCAGCCCCGGCCAGACCACCTCGATCCTGGCCATGCGGGTCGGCGAGAAGCAGCAGGGCGTGATCGGCCTGCGGCAGACCGGCATCCCCGACGAGGTCGAGCCCGGGCTGAACGCGCGCTTCATGGGGATCGACGAGAAGGCGATCGTCTCCTACCTGGTCAGCACCTACTACTCCGCGGCCGTGCTGGTGCCGGACGCGGTCGGCGTTCTGGAGAACGTCGACGTGGCCCACCGCGGCTAGCGGGCCCGGGGTTGGCGGTTCGGTTCGTTCGAGGCAGTCGAGGCAGTCGAGGCAGTCGAGGCAGTCGAGGAACAGAGGGGGAGGGCACGATGGGGATCTTCGCGCTGGAGCGGAGCGGGACGGGCGCGGGGACCGGGACAGCCGGTACCGGAGCCGCCGAGGCCACCGGGACCGGCGGCCAGGAGGGCCAGGAGGCGGCCGAGCTGCTGGCCCGCTCCCGGGCGGTGGTGGACCCGGCGCTGCGGGCCGCGATCGACTCCATGCCGGAGTCCATGCGGCTGGTGGCCGGCTACCACTTCGGCTGGTGGGAGGCGGACGGCACGCCCTCCGACACCGGCTCGGGCAAGGCGATCCGCCCGGCCCTGGTGCTGGCCGCCCTCCAGGCGGTCGGTGGCGCCGACCCGGCCGTCGCCGTCCGGGCCGCCGCGGCGGTGGAGCTGGTGCACAACTTCACCCTGCTGCACGACGACGTGATCGACCGCGACCTGACCAGGCGTCACCGGGCCACCGCCTGGCGTGCCTTCGGCACCACCGAGGCGATCCTGGCCGGGGACGCGATGCACTCACTGGCCCTGCGGGTGCTCGCCGAGGACGGCCACCCCGCCGCCCCGCAGGCGGTACGCCGACTGGCCGACTGCGTGGTGGAGCTGTGCGCGGGCCAGCAGGCCGACTGCGCCTTCGAGCAGCGCACCGACGTGACACTGGCCGAATGCCTGGAGATGGCCGAGGCGAAGACCGGGGCGCTGCTCGGCTGCGCCGGAGCGGTCGGCGCGCTGTACGGCGGGGGCGGGGAGCAGGCGGCCGAGGCACTGGACGCCTTCGGCCGGGAGATCGGGCTGGCCTTCCAGCTGATCGACGACCTGATCGGCATCTGGGGCGATCCGGCCGTCACCGGCAAGCCGGTCGGTGCCGACCTGGCGGCCCGGAAGAAGTCGCTCCCGGTGGTCTTCGCCCTCGGCTCGGGCACCGAGGCGGGCACCCGGCTGGCCGAACTCTACGCACTGGAAAGCCCGTTGACGGAGGAGGAGCTGGCCGAGGCCGCCGACGCCGTGGACCGGGCCGGCGGCCGCGCCTGGGCCCAGGGCGAGTCCTGCGAACGGATGGCCGCCGCCATCGGCCACCTGGCCGACGCGGTGCCCGACCCGTCGGCCGCCGACGACCTGCTGGCGCTGGCCGAACTGGTCACCCGACGGTCCTTCTGACCCGTGCAGTGAGGGCACATCGGGCCGCCCTCGGGCCGCCCTCGGACCGCCCTCGGACCGCCCGGAGGGCGGTCAGGGGCGCGGGGAACTGCGCGAATCGGAAGACACAGACCCGTGTGCCGGGTACGGAGACTCACGTGCAAGTGGCTGTCCGTACCCGGCACACGGGTTTCGTCCTTCCGCCGCGCGCAGTTCCCCGCGCCCCTGGGATCACCACTTTCGTCGCGTGCCCCCCCGGGGTGGCCACCTTCCTGCGCCGCGTGCCCTGCGTGCCGGGGGCGGGCCGGTCGCATAGCATCCGGACCGTACGGTTCGTGACGGTATGTCCGGAAACGGGGAGCGCGGCGGCATGGGCAATCCGGCACTGGTGGACCCCGGGACGGTCCGACGGACGGCGGCGGAGGCCTGGAGCTGGGGGCACCCCCTGCTGGAGGGCTACCGGCTGCTCTACCCGGAGGTGCTGGACGAGGCCGACCCGGGCTACGTCGGCGGCTTCGGCCGGTTCGGCCGCCACCGGGCGGAGGGCGGCGGGTACGCCCGGGCCTGGCTCGACCTGCGGACCGAGCCCTGGGTCCTGGAGCTCCCGGCGGCCGGCCCCGGTGTCTCGGCCACCGTGCAGGAGCTGGACTCCTCGCTGATCGGCACCCTCACCTGCGGCGCCCGCCCCGTGCGCTACCTGATCGCCGGGGCCCGGCACGACGCGGCGCCGTACGACGCGGCCGAGTACGACGGTGCCGGGTCCGACGGGGTGCCCTACGGGGACGAGCCGTACGAGGGGGTGCTGCGCGCCGACGGGCGACTGGTCCGGGTGACCGTCCGGGCCGAGGAGCCCTGCGAGGGTGGTGTGCTCCTGCTGCCGCTCAGCGCCCACCACGGCGAGCCGCCGGCCGCCGCGCCGGAGCCGGTCTGGCCGGTCTGGCGGGACGAGCTGCTGACCGGCCCGGACTACTTCGTGCTGCTGGACTTCCTGCTCGGCTTCCTGCCCCTCCCCGCCGACCCGGCGGCCCGCCCGGCCGAACGCGACCTGCGCCGGCGGTTGGCCGAACTCGGCATCGGGGCTGGGGACTTCGAGCCGGCCGTGCTGCCGGTCGAGCTGCGCGAGGAGATGCTCGCCGGGATCCGCGAGGGCCGCCCGTCCGCCGCCGCGCCGTCCGGCCGGTCCGCGGTCTGACGGGGCGTCGGGCAGCCGGGAGGGAGCACCCGTGGGTGAGGCCGTCGGGTCCGTGCTGGCCTCGGCCGTCGGCATCGCGTTCGGCCCGGTGCCGCTGATCGCCGTGGTGCTGGTGCTCGCCACCCCGCGGGGACGGTCCAACGGCGTGGCGTTCGCGGCCGGTTGGACGCTGACGCTGGCGGCCCTCGCGGCCGCGGCGGTGACGGCCGCGTCCGCCCTGGGGCTCCGTGGCGACCGCGGCGGGTGGGTGCAACTGGCGGCCGGGCTGGCCCTGCTGGGCATGGGCCTCGGACGGTGGCGCAACCGCCCCCGCCAGGGCCACGTGACCCGCCCGCCCCGCTGGCTGCGCGAGGTGGACCTGCTCACCCCGGGCCGGGCGGCCGCCCTGGCCGCCGCCCAGGTGGTGGCCGACCCGAAGAACCCGGTGCTGCTCGCCGGTGCCGCGGTCGCCGTCACCACCACCGGTGTCGGCCCCGGCGCCAGGGCGGTGGCGGTGGCGGTGCTGGCCCTGACCGGCTCGCTCTGCACCCTGCTGCCGCTCGCCGTCCGCCTGTCGGGCGGCGCGGCGAGGACCGCCACCACGCTGGGCGAGTGGAAGGCCTGGACCTCGGCGCACCGGGCGGCGATCACCACCGTGGTGCCGCTGGTCCTCGGCGCCGCGTACGCGGGGGACGCGCTCTCGGTCCTGACGGCCTGACAGTCCGTCGGCCCGGTGGTCCGGAACCCGTCCGGGTGGCGGCCGCCGTGGGCGGGTCACCGCCTCCTGTCAGGCCGGGCCCTGGCCCGTGGTCGGCGACGGGGCGTCCGACGGGGTGGGTGTGGGGTTCGGGTCGGCGGATGGGGAGCCGGACGGCGTCGGGGTCGGTGTGGGGGTCGGGGTGGGCGTCGGAGTCGGCTCGGTGGTGGGGGAGTGGCTCGGTGTCGGGGTCGGGTCCGGGGAGGGCGTGGAGCCGGGGGAGGTGGGCTGGGTCGGGACGCCACGGTCGGACGGGCCGCCTTCCAGGGTGACGACGGCTTGGGAGGGGGGCAGGGCGATCCGGGCCCGCCAGGGGTGCTGCGGGGCGAGGTCCTGGTCGACGGTCACGGTGAGGGTGATCCGCTGGGAGGGCTCCAGGGTGCCGGAGTCCCGGCTGAGTCGCAGCCACGGGGCGTCGCTCTCGGCCCGCCAGTGCAGGACGGTGGAGCCGGAGTTCACCAGGGTGATCACCGTCCGTTCGCCGAACTCCTGTGCCTGGACGGTCAGTTGGCCGCCGCCCTGCTGTGCTGACGGAGCCGCCGGGCCGGTGGCGGGCGGCGTTTCGAGGTGGGGCGTGGCGCGGTCGAGCCGTACCGCGTTGCGGGAGGGCACCGGGACGGCGGGGCCGAGCACCGAGGGGAGCAACGTTTCTGCGCCTGCGGGCACGGCCACGCCCACGGCCCCGTCCGCGGCGCCGGTGACCGCGCCGGCCAGCGTCAGGCCGGGCTCGCCGGCCGGGCCGTGGTCCGAGGCCGGCTGGGGGGCGTGCGGGGCGGAGCTGGGCGCCGGGGTCTCCACCCGGACCGAGGAGACCGAGCTGGCCTGGCCGGAGCCGCCGTCCGCGCCCCGGTGCGCGCCCCAGAGCGCCACCACGGGCGCGGTCAGCACGGCCGCCAGCACGCCGGTGGTGACCACCCGCTGACGGACCGCCGGACCGCGCAGCCGGCGCGGCGCCCGGTGCCGGGGGAAGCCCTGCCGGTCGAAGCGGAGCGTCTCCTCCTCGGGCCCGGCCTGCCGCCGGACCACCAGCCGCTCCCGCAGCACCGCGGGCGCCCGCAGCAGCGGCAGGCCGGGCAGCGCGGCCAGCCCGGAGTCCAGCTCGCCGGAGACCCGCTCGGCGGTGCCCCGGCAGGTCGGGCACTCCACCACGTGCCGCACCAGCTCCCGGCGCAGCGCCGGGCCGAGCACCCACTCCCGCCAGTGCTCCGCCCCGGCCCCGCCCAGCTCGGCCAGCACCGGGCAGCTGCCCACGCCGAGCACCAGCAGGGCCACCCTGGTCCGCCAGACCTCGGCCTCGGCGGCGGCGAGCAGCCCGTCGGCCTCCGGCCCCGGCAGCCCGAGCACGGCGGCCACCTCGGTGGGGGCCAGCCGGTGACGGACCGCCAGCTCCAGGGCCTCGCGCTGCTCCGGGGACGTCCCGGCGCCCTCCGGCCAGGCCAGCGAGGCCAGCTCGCGGCGGTGCTCCCGGCTGACCGGGGCGCCCCCGGCGGGCGGTGCGCCGCCGTCCGGGCCCTCGGCCATCCGGCGCAGGCAGCAGTGCCGGGCCAGCGAGTACAGCCAGGCCCGGCGCAGCCCGGGCTCGCCCAGCCGGGCGTCGTGACGCAGTGCCAGGTCGCGCACCTCGCGGACGGCGGCCACCGCGGCGTCGTGGTCGCAGAGCACCGAGAGGCAGTAGGTGAACAGCCCGTCGGCGTACTGCTCGTAGGCCGCGGCCGTCGACGCGGTGCCGGCGGCCTGGGGCGTGGGGGAAGTCGACACCCTTCCGACACTAGGCACCGGCCCGTGCGCCGGTGCGGAATCGGGCTCCTTGTACTTCTTTCGGGTAACAACACCAGCCGCACCGTCACCTCCGCGAGCCGCCCCGTCACCCGTACGCGCCCCCGGTTGTCGGTGGCAGCCGTTACGGTGTGGGCCATGGCTGCCCGTACCAAGACCACCGCCAAGCCGCGCCCGGCCTACCGCTGCACCGAGTGCGGGAACGTGGTGCCCAAGTGGGTCGGCCGCTGCCCGGAGTGCAACGCCTGGGGGACGGTCGAGGAGTACGGCGCGGTGCCGATCCGCACCACGGCGGCCGGCCCGGTCAGTTCGCCCGCCAAGCCGATCGGGCAGATCGACGGGCAGGTGGCGACGGCCCGTTCGACGGGCGTGCCGGAGCTGGACAGGGTGCTCGGCGGCGGCCTGGTGCCGGGCGCGGTGGTGCTGATGGCCGGCGAGCCCGGCGTCGGCAAGTCCACCCTGCTGCTGGACGTGGCGGCCAAGGCGGCCACCGCGCAGCACCGCACGCTCTACGTCACCGGCGAGGAGTCGGCCGGCCAGGTCCGCCTGCGGGCGGACCGGATCAACGCGCTCTCCGACCACCTCTACCTGGCCGCCGAGTCCGACCTCGGCGCGGTGCTCGGCCACATCGACACCGTCAACCCCGGGCTGCTGATCCTGGACTCGGTGCAGACCATCGCCTCCGCCGAGCTGGACGGCGCCCCCGGCGGCCCGGCCCAGGTCCGCGAGGTGGCGAACGCGCTGATCCGGGTCTCCAAGGAGCGCGGCATGGCCACCCTGCTGGTCGGCCACGTCACCAAGGACGGCCAGATCGCCGGGCCCCGCCTGCTGGAGCACCTGGTCGACGTGGTGCTGAGCTTCGAGGGGGACCGGCACGCCCGGCTGCGCCTGATCCGCGGCGTCAAGAACCGCTACGGCGCGACGGACGAGGTGGGCTGCTTCGAGCTGCACGACGAGGGAATCGTCGGCCTGGCCGACCCGTCCGGCCTCTTCCTGACCCGGCGTGACAAGCCCGTCGCCGGCACCTGTCTGACCGTCACCCTGGAGGGCAAGCGCCCGCTGGTGGCCGAGGTCCAGGCGCTGATGGTGGACTCGCAGATCCCCTCCCCGCGCCGGACCACCTCCGGCCTGGAGTCGCCCCGGATCGCGATGATCCTGGCCGTGGTGGAGCGGCACGGCGGGGTGAAGCTCGGCAAGCAGGACATCTACACCGCCACCGTCGGCGGGGTGAAGCTCACCGAGCCCTCGGCCGACCTGGCGATCGCCCTCGCGGTGGCCTCCTCCTCCACCGACACCCCGCTGCCGAACAACCTGGTGGCGATCGGCGAGGTCGGCCTGGCCGGCGAGGTGCGGCGGGTGACGGGCGTTCAGCGGCGGCTCGCCGAGGCGCACCGGCTGGGCTTCACCCACGCCCTGGTGCCGCCGGATCCGGGCAAGGTGCCGCCGGGCATGAAGGTGGTCGAGGTCTCCGACATCGGCGAGGCGCTGCGGGCGATCCCCGGCCGCCGCCGGGCCTCCGCGAAGCCCAAGGCGGACGGTGCCGCGGGCTCCGCCGCCGCTCCGGCGCCGCGGCAGAGCACCCGTCAGCCGGCCCGTCAGGCCCCGGTCGCGGCCTACCCCGACGAGCTGATGGAGGGTTGGGAGCCGGTCGACTCCGACGAACTCATCTGACCCAGACCCCGTTATTGCCGCACGCCGTTAGACTTTCCCCTGTTTAATCGGCAGAAGCATCAATGCAGTAATGCAATAACGAGAGACAAGACCGCCGGGCCCCAGGCCGAGCGGTCCGGGTCTACCGGAGGAGTCACGTGGCAGCCAGCGACCGGGCGGACAAGTCCTCCCGTGAGGAGGCCCTGCTGCGGGCCTCCCTCAGTGCCATCGCCCCGGGCACGGGACTCCGCGACGGACTGGAGCGGGTGCTCCGGGCCAACACCGGCGGCCTGATCGTGCTGGGCTTCGACAAGACCGTCGACGCCATCTCCACCGGCGGGTTCGTGCTGGACGTGGAGTTCACCGCCACCCGGTTGCGCGAGCTGTGCAAGCTGGACGGCGCGGTGGTGCTGGACAAGGACATCACCAAGATCCTCCGGGCCGGCGTCCACCTGATGCCGGACTCCACCATCCCCACCGACGAGACCGGCACCCGCCACCGCACCGCCGAGCGGGTCAACCGGCAGACCGGCTACCCGGTGGTCGCGGTCTCGCACTCGATGCGCCTGATCGCCATGTACGTCAACGGCACCCGCCGGGTCCTGGAGGACTCCACCACCGTCCTCTCCCGGGCCAACCAGGCACTGGCCACCCTGGAGCGCTACAAGCTCCGCCTCGACGAGGTGGCCGGCACCCTCTCCGCCCTGGAGATCGAGGACCTGGTCACCGTCCGGGACGTCACCGCCGTGGCCCAGCGGCTGGAGATGGTCCGCCTGATCGCCGCCGAGATCGCCGGCTACGTGCTGGAGCTCGGCACCGACGGCCGCCTGCTCTCGCTCCAGCTGGACGAGCTGATCGCGGGCGTCGAGCCCGAGCGCGAGCTGGTCGCCCGGGACTACTTCCCCGAGCGGGCCGCCAAGCGCGGCAAGACCGTCACCGACGTGCTCGCCGACCTGGAGGCGCTCACCCACGCGGAGCTGCTCGACCTCCAGACCGTGGCCAAGGCCTTCGGCTACTCCGGCACCCCCGAGTCGCTGGACTCGGCCGTCTCACCGCGCGGCTACCGCCTGCTGGCCAAGGTGCCGCGCCTGCCCAACACGGTGATCGAGCGCCTGGTCGAGCACTTCGGCGGGCTGCAGAAGCTGCTGGCCGCCTCCATCGACGACCTGCAGACCGTCGAGGGCGTCGGCGAGACCCGGGCCCGCTCGGTCCGCGAGGGACTCTCCCGGCTCGCAGAATCGTCCATCCTGGAGCGTTACGTCTGACGGGTGGTCAGTCCTCGGCCGGGGGCAGCGGCTTGACGGCGTAGTAGAGCAGCATCAGGGAGACCTCGACGGCGTCCGGGTCGGTGCTGTTGCCGTCGGCGAGCGCCTCGTCGATCACTGCGGCGAGCCGGTCGCGCAGCTCCAGTGCCCGGGCGGGGCTCAGTCGCAGGCCGCCGTTGCTGAACAGGCTCGGTGAGGCGGCCCGCGCCGGATCCGTCGAGGGCAGCCCGAGCCGGCCGGCCAGGAACAGCCGCCGGTACTCGTCCCGGGCCTGGTCCAGTGCGGCCAGCATCGCGTTCAGCGCCTGCGGCCGTTCCTCCGAGTCGCTCGCGAACACGCTGTTGGAGATGTGCAGGGTCTTCTGCCCGAGCCGGTAGCGGCTCTCGGTGATGCCCGAGACCAGCCGGGTGCCGGCCACCATGATCAGGCCGACCTGCTCCAGCTGCTTGATGTGCCGGTAGAGCTTGGTCGGCGGCTCGTCCAGCGCGGCCGCGATCTCCTTGACCGTCAGCTCCTGCGGTTCGCGCCGGTACAGCGCGTTCATGATCGCGATCCGGACCGGGTCGGCGAGCGCCTTGAGGGTCGCCACGTCGGTGACCTCGCGCTCCGTCAGTTGCTCCACCACGCGGCCATTAACCCATGGACATCCACCCTTGTGCAAACGGTCACGCCTCTGCAATCGTTCACTCAAGCGTGAATGGTTTCCAGTGAGTGAACGGGGTGAGTGCGGTGACCGCGCTGCAGGTCGAACGCGAGACGGGGAACGAGCCGGAGCCAGTGGTGCCGCTGCGCCGCAACTGGCGCTTCCAGGCGCTCTGGAGCGGAGCCGCCGCCTCCATGCTCGGCACGATGGTGGCCGACACCGCCTACCCGCTGCTGCTGCTCACGATGACCGGCTCCCCGTCGCTGGCCGGGGCCTTCGGCGCGGTCCAGTTCACCGTCTCGCTGCTGCTCGGCCTGCACGGCGGCGCCCTGGCGGACCGGCGGAACCGCCGGGTGATCCTGATCGTCGGCGACGCCGTCCGGGTGCTCGCCACCCTCAGCGTCCCGGCCGCCCTCTGGCTCGGCCGCCTCACCGTCCCGCACGTCCTGCTGGTCGCCGCCGTGCTCGGCGCCACCATCGCCTACTCCGGGCCGGTGCGGATGCTCGCGGTCCGCTCGGTGGTGCCGCCGAGTCAGCTGCGCCAGGCCCTCAGTCAGGACGAGGTCCGGGTCAACGGCGCCTCCCTGCTCGGACCGCCGCTGGCCGGCCTGCTGCTCGGCCTCGGCCGGGCCGTCCCGTTCCTGGCCGTGGCGGCCGGCTCGCTCTACGCCCTGGCCACCGCCTGCCTGGTCCGCTTCGACGGCCGCCCCGGCGGTGAGGCCGGAGCGAAGGACGGCAGCATGCTCGACGGCCTGCGGGAACTGGCGCGCAATCGGCTGATGCTCGCGGTCCTCGTGGTGATCGCCCTGATCAACCTGGCCGGTTCGACCAGCCTGCTGCCGGTCATGGTGCTGCTGCGGGACAACGGCGTGAGCAGCACCGGCACCGGGCTGGTGCTGGCCGGCGAGGCGGTGGGCGGACTGCTCGGCGCGCTGCTGGTCCGCCCCCTGCACCGGTGGTTCGGCCCGGGGGTGCTGGCACTGCTGGTGAGCGGGGCGATGGTGCCGGTGCTGCTGGTGCCGTACGTGAGCGACTCCGCGGTGGTGCTGTTCGGGGCGCTGGTGCTGCTGGCACTGGGCGTGCCGGCCCTGCGGGTGATGCTGGACCTGCTGGTCTTCCAGCGGGTGGCCGACGAGGTGCGGGGGCGGGTGATCGCGGCCGCGATGACGGTGCTGATGCTCGGCGTTCCGCTGGGGATGTTCCTGGGCGGGATGCTCCTGGACCACCTGGCGGCACGGACCGTCCTCGGGCTGGTGGCGGCGGTGCTCGCGGTCGCACTGCTCGCGATGGCCGCACCGAGGCGGCTCCGCACCGCGACATGGTGATCCCAGGACCGCGAGCCTGATGGCCACCCCGGTGCAGCGAGGTCGGCGCTCACCCCGGTGCAGCGGGGTTGGTGGTCACCCCGGTGCGGGAGCCTGATGGTCACCCCAGGGCGGCGGGGTTGGTGGTCACCCCGGGGGCGCGGGGAACTGCGCGCGGCGGAAGGCACGGACCCGTCTGCCGGCTACGGAGCTTCACTTGCAAGTGGGCGTCCGTACCCGGCACTTGGGTCACGGTCTTCCGCTGCGCGCAGTTCCCCGCGCCCCCAGAAGCGTGGCCTTGTCCCGCAAGTGGCGTTGCTCGGGTGCGCTGCTGGTGCGGCGGGCGGCCTCGGCGTAGGCGGTGGCCGCCTCCTCGGTGCGGCCGAGGCGCTCCAGGAGGTGGGCGCGGGTGGCCAGGAGGCGGTGGTGGCGGGTCAGCCGCTTGTCGGTGGCGAGCCCGTCGACCACGGCGAGGGCCGCCTCGGGGCCGGCCACCTCGGCGAGGGCCACGGCCCGGTTGAGGCTGACCATCGGGCCGGGGTCGAGCTGCTCCAACAGGTCGTACAGGACCAGGACTTGGGGCCAGTCGGTGTCCTCCACCCTGGCCGCTTCGGCGTGCACTGCGGCGATCGCGGCCTGTACCTGGTAGGGGCCGACCCGCCCCAACGGCAGTGTGTGCTCCAGGAGTTCGACGCCCTCGGCGATCAGGGAGGCGTCCCAGCGGGAGCGGTCCTGGTCGGCCAGTGGCACCAACTCCCCGGCGGGGCCGGTGCGGGCGGGGCGGCGGGCCTCGGTGAGCAGCATCAGGGCGAGCAGTCCGGCGGCCTCGGTCTCGTCCGGGACCAGGCGCAGCAGCAGCCGGGTCAGCCGGAGTGCCTCGGCGGAGAGGTCGGGGGCGGTCAGGTCGTCCCCGCCGGTGCTGGTGTAGCCCTCGTTGAAGACCAGGTAGAGCACCCGCAGCACCTCGCCCAGCCGCTCGGCCCGCTCGGCCGGGGTGGGCATCCGGAGGTCCGCGCCGCCGTCCCGGACGGTCTGCTTGGCCCGGCTGATCCGCTGCGCCATCGTCGCCTCCGGCACCAGGAAGGCGGCGGCGATCTGAGCGGTGGTCAGGCCGCCGACCGCGCGCAGGGTGAGGGCCACCCGGCTGGGGCGGGAGAGTGCGGGGTGGCAGCAGAGGAAGAGCAGGGCGAGGGAGTCGTCCCCGGCCGGGGCGTCGAGGTCGGCGGCGGGGGCGAGCAGCGCGGACTGCGGGGTGGCCAGCGCCACCCGGTCCTCACGGTCCCGCCGGGCGGACTCGCTGCGCGCCTGGTCGACCAGGCGGCGGGAGGCGACGGTGACCAGCCAGCCGCGCGGGTTCTCCGGCAGGCCCTCGGCGGGCCACTGGAGGGCGGCGGCGAGCAGCGCCTCCTGCACCGCGTCCTCGCAGCTGTCGAAGGTGCCGTAGCGGCGCAGCAGCGCGCCGAGGACCTGCGGCGCGAGTTCGCGCAGCAGGTCCTCGGCGGCGGGGGTGAGGCTCACGCCTCGGGGGCGGCTTCGTGCAGGACCGGCCAGAGCTCGACCGGGTCCACGTCCGCGAAGGGCATGTCGGCCGCGATCTGCTGGGCCCGCTCCAGGCTCTCCACGTCCAGCAGGTAGAAGCTGGCCAGGTACTCCTTGGTCTCCAGGTACGGGCCGTCGGTGACGGCGGGGGCGCCGTCCTGACGGCGCACCAGCTGGGCGGCGGCCGCGTCGGCCAGGCCGTAGGCCCCGATCAGCTCCCCGGTCTCCTGGTACTTCCGGTTGAACGCGTCCTGCCGGGCGATCGCGGCCGGCCACTCCTCGGCCGGGAACGACTCCCACTTGGCCTGGTTGCCGTAGATCATCGCGACGTACTTCACGGTGGTTCCTCCTCGGTGCGGTGCACTGTCACCCTTCGGTCGGAGCCACCGCGAGGTTCTCTACACACCGGCCGGAATCTCTTCGAAGATCTTTTCCGCGACGGTACCGGACGGCCTGACCGGGCGTCAGCACCTCATCCGTCCGATCCGAATCCGTCCGGTCGGAGGACGGGCCCCGCCGCGAAGGTGCGGCGGTAGACGGTCGGGGGGACGCCGCGGCGGCGGACGAACTGGTCGCGCAGCACCGCCGCGCTGCGGTAGCCGACCAGGTGGGCGACCTCCTCGACGGGGAGGGTGGTGGTCTCCAGGAGTTCCTCGGCGCGGGAGAGGCGGAGTTCGAGGAGCCAGGCGTGCGGGGTGGTGCCGGTGGCGGCGGTGAAGCGGCGGGCGAAGGAGCGGCGGCTCATCAGGGCGCGGCGGGCCAGTTCGGCGACGGGGAGCGGCCGGTCGAGGTGGGCGCGGGCCCAGGCGAGGACCTCGGCCAGGCGTTCGTCCTCGGTGTCGGCGGGGACGGGGGCGGCGAGGTACTGGGCCTGGCCACCGGCCCGGTGCGGGGGGAGGACCAGGTCGCGGGCGATGGCGTTGGCGGTGGCGGCGCCGTACTCGCGGCGCAGCAGGTGGAGGCAGAGGTCGAAGCCGGCCGCCGCGCCCGCGCCGGTGACGATGCTGCCCTCGTCCACGTAGAGCGCCTCGGGCTGGACGGAGACCTCGGGGTGACGGTCGCTCAGCAGCTCGGCGAAGCGCCAGTGGGTGGTGGCCCGGCGGCCGTCCAGCAGGCCGGCGGCGGCCAGCGCGAAGCTGCCGACGCAGTGGGCGCCGACCAGGGCGCCGCGGGCGTGGGCGGCGGCGAGGGCGGCCAGCACGGCGGGTGGCGGCGGGGTGCGGAAGTCGGACCACGGGAGGAAGAGCACCAGGTCGGCGGTGGCCAGCCGGTCCAGGCCGTGGGCCACCTGGACCGGGACGCCGACGTCGGTGGGGACCGGGCCGGGCCGTTCGGTGCAGAGCGCGAAGTCGAAGCGGGGCAGCCCTCCGCCGCGCTCGGCGAACACCTCGGCGATCACCCCGACGGCGAGCAGTCCGACGCCGGGCGGGGCGTAGGCGGCGACGGAGCGGAAGGGGGCGGGAGCGGGCATCCGGGCAGTGTGGCACGGTTGGCACGAATCCCGCGATCGGTGGCATCACGGCCACTCGTCGGAACGCCGCAGGTCGGCGAGGCTCTACGGCATGACCACTGACGCACCTTCGGGCCGCAGCGCCTCCTTCACCGTCCTGACCACCGGCTACACCCTCTCCACCGGCCCCGGCGTGGCCGCCACCGTCTCGTACGTCACCGACGGCGGCCGGCACCTGGTGGTGGACCCGGGCATGGTGGCCCACCGGGACCGCATCCTCGGCCCGCTGGCGGAGCTCGGCCTGGCGGCGGAGGACGTCACCGACGTGGTGCTCAGCCACCACCACCCGGACAACACCATGAACGTCGGCCTGTTCGGCGAGGCCGCCGTCCACGACCACAAGGCCGAGTACCGGGCCGACCAGTGGACCGACCGCGACGCCGACGGGTACGAGCTCACCCCCTCCCTGCGCCTGATCGCGACCCCCGGCCACAGCCCGGAGGACATCACGCTGCTGGCCGGCACCCCGGAGGGCGTGGTGGCCTTCGTCGGCGACCTCTGGTGGCGCCCCAACGGCCCGGTCGAGGACCCGGTCTCCCCGGACCAGACGGTCCTGCGCGCCTCCCGCGAACGCGTCCTGGCCGCCGCCGACCTCATCGTCCCGGGCCACGGCGCCCCGTTCCGCGCGGCCGATGCGCTGCTCTAGGACGGCTGCTCCGGGGACGCCGCTGCCCGCCGCGGCCGAGGCGGGCCGGGCGGGCAGCGGGTGACGGAGGATCAGCCGATCACGCGCAGGAGCTTGTTGGGGCTGCCGGTGCCGATCGAGGTGAGGACGTTCGGGGTGGCGGCCGCGACCAGGGCCGAGGTGACGGCGGCCGGGGTGGCGGTGGTGTGGGTGGAGAGGTAGACGGCGGCGGCGCCGGCCACGTGGGGGGTGGCCATGGAGGTGCCGGAGATGGTGTTGGTGGCGGTGTCGCCGGTGCCCCAGGCGGAGGTGATGGAGGAGCCGGGGGCGAAGAGGTCGAGCCGGCTGCCGTAGTTGGAGAAGCTGGAGCGGGCGTCGGTGCTGGTGGTGGAGCCGACCGTGATGGCGGTCGGGACGCGGGCCGGGGAGTAGTTGTTGGCGTTGGCGTTGGAGTTGCCGGCGGCCACCGCGTAGGTGACGCCCGAGGCGATCGAGGCGGCCACCGCGTTGTCGAGGGTGGTGGAGACGCCGCCGCCCAGGCTGAGGTTGGCCACGGCCGGCTTGACCGCGTTCTTGGTGACCCACTCGACGCCGGAGACCACGCCGGCGGTGGTGCCGGAGCCGTTGTTGTCGAGCACCCGGACGCCGACCACCTTGGCGGCCTTGGCCACCCCGTACTTGGTGCCCGCGATGGTGCCCGCCACGTGGGTGCCGTGGCCGTTGCCGTCCTGGGCGACGGCGTCGTTGTCGACGAAGTCCCAGCCGTTGGCGGCGCGCGGTGCCAGGTCGGTGTGGCTGATCCGGACGCCGGTGTCGATGACGTACGCGGTGACGCCGGCCCCGGCCCGGTCCGGGTAGGTGTAGCTCTGGTTCAGCGGCAGCGCCGCCTGGTCGATCCGGTCCAGGCCCCAGGACGGCGGGTTGGCCTGGGTGGCGGTGACGGTGAAGACCTGGTTCTGCTCGACGCCGGCCACCGACGGGTCGGCGGCCAGGCGGCGGGCCTGAACGGCCGTCAGGCCCTCGACGGCGTAGCCGTGCACGGCCTTGTCCCAGACCTGGGTGATCCGGCCGCCGCGCTGGACGGCCAGGCCCTGGGCCGCGGCCGAGGAGGGGGCCAGGCCGGAACCGGGCTTGAGGGTCACCAGGTAGCTGCCGGGTATCGCGGACGGCGAGCTGGCCTGGAGCACCACGCCCTCGGCGGGGGCCGCGAAGGCGGGGGCGGTGACGGCACCGGAGAGGGCCGCGGTGGCGACGGCGGCGGCCAGGACGGCGAGCGCGCGGCGGCGGGTGTGCTGAGCCATGGGAGGGGTCCTCCTCGTCGGTGGTGCGGGGTGAGTGAGGACCAGCCTGAAGTCTTGGCGGTGTACCGACGAAGGGGCTTTCTCGTCGTCATGTACCGGACATGCTGCTGTGGTCCGGGGTTGGCGGGAGGCGGGGCGAATGCATCCCAAGCGGGCCGCCGGACGGGCCGCGGAAGGGCTCCGTTCACGGGGGCGTGACGTCCCGGACGCGGAGAGGTGGCCAGCACTGGCCGGAACCCGCCGGGGCGGCGGCGGGGAGATGGCGGAGAGACGGCGAGAGCCCCGCCGGACCGGGGTCCGACGGGGCTCCGCGACGAGAGGGAGGTCCTAGTTGTCCAGGCGGATCAGCGCGCGGGCCGAGACCGGGCCGCCGGCCGGGCCGGTCAGGGCGGCCTGCACCAGGTAGCGGCCGAGCGGGGCGGGGGTCGCGTCCGGGGTGGCGCACTGTTGCTTGGAGCGGCCGCGCTCCCAGGTGAAGGTCTCGGTCAGGCCGGTGCCGGCGCCGAGCTGCACCCAGGTGTCCTGACGGTCCGTCGGGCAGTCGCCGGAGGACCAGACCCGCTCGTTGGACTCCGCCAGCGTCACGGTGACGGTCGAGGCCAGCCGGCCGAGGTTGACCCGGCAGGCGCCGGTGGAGGTGTTGCGCACGGTGAGGGAGAGGCGGGGCTTCTCCTTGGCCTTGTAGGCGTCCTGACTGCCCGCCAGCTCCAGCGAGAGCTGTCCGGCCGAGCAGACCGGGAGGGCCATCACCTCGGCGGTGTTCACCGGCAGGGGGTTGCCCGCGCCGCCGGTGCCGCCCGCGGCCCCGCCGCCGGCCGTACCGCCGGAGCCACCCGTACCGCTGCTGCCGCCGTTGCTGCCGCCGGACGCGCTGCCCGTGCCGCCGCCGGCGGTCAGGCTGACCTCGCCGCCGCCGGAGCCGGAGACCCCGCCGCTGCCCGTGGAGCCGCCCGAGGAGCCGGAGCCGCCGGAGCCGCCGGGGCGGCTGTCCACGGCGGGGCCGGTCGGCGAGGCGCCCGGGGTGATGGACTGCACCGGGGCGGGCTGGGCGCCGCCCTGCTTGCCGGACTTCCCGTCGCCCCCGGAGCCGGCGAACATCCAGAAGGCCAGCGCCAACACGATGGCGAGGGCTACGAGCACGACGATCCGCCGACGCCAGTAGATCGAGGCCGGCAGCGGTCCCACGGGTTGACGCAGAGAAGGCACGGGCAAACTCTACGAGACCCGGAGGACCCGATGGTGCATCAACACCGGTCTGGCGTCGCTTCCTTCACATCATCCGTGTTTTGCTCCGGCCGGGTGAGGTCCCGGCACCGGCCGGGCGAGCCCCCGGCGTGCCTCCGGGCCCGCCGGCCGGCGGGCTGTCCGGCCCGCCCGTCCGCGGGTCGGACCGGGCCCCACCGGGCCGTTTGGAGGCCCGGCGAGGCCGGTGCGAGGATGGCCGGGCCATGGCTGCCACCACCACTGAGACCCCCGCCCCGCTGCTCCACTCGACCGTGCTCGACTGGTACGGGGCCAACGCCCGCGACCTGCCCTGGCGCACGCCGGAGGCGAGCCCCTGGGCCGTTCTGGTCAGCGAGTTCATGCTCCAGCAGACCCCGGTGAAGCGGGTGCTGCCCGCGTACGCCGCCTGGCTGGAGCGCTGGCCCACCCCCGCCGCGCTGGCCGCCGACGCGCCCGGCGAGGCGGTCCGGATGTGGGGCCGGCTCGGCTACCCGCGCCGGGCGCTGCGGTTGCACGCCGCCGCCACCGCGATCACCGAGCAGCACGGCGGGCAGGTGCCCGAGGACCACGCCGCGCTGCTGGCGCTGCCCGGGGTCGGCGAGTACACCGCCGCCGCCGTGGCCTCGTTCGCCTTCAAGCAGCGCCACGTGGTGCTGGACACCAACGTCCGCCGGGTCTTCGCCCGCGCGGTCACCGGCGTCGAGTACCCGGCCCAGGCCACCACCGCCGCCGAGCGCCGCACCGCCACCGCGCTGCTGCCCGAGGACACCGCCACCGCGGCGGTCTGGGCGGTCGCGGTGATGGAGCTCGGAGCGCTGGTCTGCACCGCGCGCAGCCCCGGGTGCGGGGCCTGCCCGCTGCGGCGGCGGTGCGCCTGGCAGGCGGCGGGGTGCCCGCCGTACGAGGGGCCGGCCCGGCGCGGGCAGACGTACGAGGGGACGGACCGTCAGGTCCGGGGCAAGCTGCTGGCAGTGCTCCGGGAGGCGCACGGCGAGGTCCCGCAGGCCCGGCTGGACGCGGTCTGGCCGGACCACGTGCAGCGGGCCCGGGCGCTGGACGGGCTGGTCGCCGACGGGCTGGTCGAGCCGGTCGCGCAGGGGGTCTACCGGCTGCCGCAGTAGCCCGCGCACGCCGAGGGGCCCGGTCCGTACGGACCGGGCCCCTCAGCCGTGCTGACGGCGCGTCACTCGGAGAGCACCGGCTCCCCGGCGCCGCGCAGCGGCACCTCGCGGAGGAAGACCGAGGCGGCCACCGCGACCAGGCTGATCACCGCGCCCCAGATGAAGACGGTGTGGATGCCGTTGGCCACCGCGTGGTGGAAGGCGTCCTGGACCGGGGCGGGCAGCGCCCGGACAGCCTCCGGGCCGAGCTGGGCGATGTTGCCGTGGCCGCCGCCCTGGACGCCGGCCCCGGCCATGGTCGAGGTGACCCGGTCGTTGAAGAGCGCGCCGAACAGGGCCACGCCGAAGGAGCCGCCGATGGTGCGGAACAGGGTGGCGGTGGAGCTGGCCACGCCCATGTCCTTGAGCTCCACGCTGTTCTGCGCGACCAGCATGGTGACCTGCATCAGGAAGCCCATGCCGGCGCCGAGCACCACCATGTAGCAGGAGGAGACGAAGCGGTCGGTGTCGGTGGAGAGGGTGGAGAGCAGCAGCGAGCCGCCGGCCATCACCGCCGTGCCGATGATCGGGTAGATCCGGTACTTGCCGGTCTTGGTGATGGCCTGGCCGACCACCAGCGAGACCACCAGCATGCCGAACATCATCGGCATCAGCTGCAGGCCGGAGGAGGTGGCCGAGGCGCCCTGCACGTGCTGCTGGTAGAGCGGCAGGAAGGTGACGGCGCCGAACATCGCGAAGCCGACGATGAAGCCGATCACCGAGACCATGGTGAAGTTGCGGTTGCGGAAGAGGTCGAGCGGGAGCATCGGCTCCTCGGCCTTCTGCTCCGCGTAGACGAAGCCGATCAGCGAGGCGACCGCGAGCGCGGTCAGGCCGAGGATCTGCTTCGAGGCCCACTCGTACTCCTGGCCGCCCCAGGTGGTGATCAGCACCAGCGAGGTGATGCCGACGGTCAGCAGGACCGCGCCGAGGTAGTCGATCTTCGCCTTGGAGCGGACCGTGGGCAGCTTCAGGGTGACCACGATGAAGGCCAGCGCGACCACGCCGAGCGGCAGGTTGATGTAGAAGGTCCAGTGCCAGCTGAGGTGGTCGGTGATGAAGCCGCCGATCAGCGGGCCGCCGACGGTGGCCAGCGCCATCACGGCGGCGAACATGCCCTGGTACTTGCCGCGGTCACGCGGGGCCACCAGCGCGCCCATGATCGACATGACGCCGACCATCAGACCGCCGGCGCCCAGGCCCTGCACGGCGCGGAAG
This sequence comes from Kitasatospora sp. NPDC051853, assembly GCF_044452665.1. Classification (NCBI taxonomy): domain Bacteria; kingdom Bacillati; phylum Actinomycetota; class Actinomycetes; order Kitasatosporales; family Streptomycetaceae; genus Kitasatospora; species Kitasatospora sp. NPDC051853. The sequence goes on from NZ_JBITBY010000015.1 coordinate 162,842, forward strand.
GCGATCAGCTGACCCATGGTCTGCGAGAGGCCGGAGAGCGCCGAGCCGAGCAGGAAGATCGCGATCGAGATGACGAAGGTGCCCTTGCGGCCGTAGAGGTCGCCGAGCTTGCCCCAGATCGGGGTGGAGGCGGCGGTCGCCAGGGTGTAGGCGGTCACCACCCAGGAGAGGTGCTCGGCGCCGCCGAGGTCGCCGACGATGGTCGGCATCGCGGTGCCGACGATCAGGTTGTCCAGCATCGCCAGCAGCATGGCGACCACCAGACCGATCATCACCAGCCGGATCTCCCGCGGGCTGCGCGGGGTCGGGTCGGCGGCCGCTGCCGGCGGCTCGACGGTCTCGACCTGCTGTTTCGACATGGGTACGGGCTCCCTGCACTACCGCCGCCGGGTTACTTACTTGCCGCCCGGCTAGTTGATGGACCTGTGGCACGGTAAGGTGTCCTTGTCCTGACGTCAAGCCGATTTCCGACGAGCCGAGGCCGCCCACCGATGAGCACGACGCAGAGCCCGCGCACTGGCACCAGGGGACGGATCGTCGAGGTCGCCCTGGAGCTGTTCTCCGAGCAGGGGTACCAGGAGACCTCGCTCCGGGAGATCGCCGACCGGCTGGGTGTCACCAAGGCCGCGCTGTACTACCACTTCAAGACCAAGGACGACATCGTCCACGGCATCATCGAGCAGGCGGCGTCGCCGATCGACGAGGTGATCGCCTGGGGCGAGGGGAAGCCCTGGACGCCCGAGCTGCGCGACGAGCTGATCCGCCGCTTCGCCGCCGGCGCGGTGGGCCGGGCTCCGCTGCTGCGGTTCTTCCACGAGAACCAGCCGGCCCTGCGGGACTCCTCCTCCGGCCTGGCGTTCAAGGAGCGCATGGTCGCCATGATCAAGCTGGTGCACGGTCCGGAGGCGACTCCGGCGGACCGGCTCCGGGCGGCGATGGCGCTGTTCTCCTTCCACACCGCGCTCTTCCTGCTCAAGCAGGACTTGGAGGCGGGGCCGGAGGCGGCCTGCGCGACCGGCATGGTGACCAGCCTGGCGCAGGCGACGGACGCGGCCCTGGAGGTCGCGCTGGAGATCGCGGAACGGATCGAGCCCCGCGGCTGAGCCCCCGTCGGGGCGGGCCCCCGCGCGCCGGAGCCCCCGCGACACCCAGGTGTCGCGGGGGCTCCGGCATGCAGGGGGCAGGCCGTGGCTGACGGGGCGTCACGGCCTGCCGGTGCGTCAGAAGCCGACGGCGCCGTGGCCCTTGAGGTACGCCAGCGGGTCGATCACGGCCGCGTAGCGGTTGGCCGAACGGATCTCGAAGTGCAGGTGCGGGCCGGTGGAGTTGCCGGTGGAGCCGGCCTTGCCGATCTGCTGGCCCGCCTTCACGGTCTGGCCCGCCTTCACCCCGATCGAGGACAGGTGCGCGTACTCGGCGAACTTGCCGTCGGGCAGCTTCAGCACGACCTCGTTGCCGTACGCGCCGTCCCGGCCGGCCGAGACCACGGTGGCGTCGGCCACCGCGAGCAGCGGGGTGCCGGTGCTCACCGCGAAGTCGGTGCCGGTGTGGTAGCCGGCCGCGTAGCTGGCGTTCTTGCCGCCGTAGGGGTTGCTGATCCGCGCGCCGGGGGCGGGCGAGGTCCAGGACGGGGCGGGGGCCGGCTCGGGCTGCGCGGCGGGGGCCGGAGCCTCCGCCCGGGCCTCCGACCGGTCGGCGGCGGGGGCGCTCTCGTGGGCCTCGGCCGGAGCCTGGGCCTGGGCCTGGGCCTGGGCCTGGGCGAGGTTGTCGGCGACCGAGACGGCGGCCTGCGCGGAGGCGGAGTGCGGCAGCTCGTACGCGCCCGGCTGGGCGACCTCCACCGAGGCGTTCTGGTCGGTGTAGGCGGGGGCGGTGAAGAGCGAGGAGCCCGGGGTGGTCGGGTGCACGGTCTGCGCGGCGGCGGTGCCGGGCACCAGCAGCGCGCCGGAGGCCAGCGCCAGGGCGCCGGTCCAGAGCACGACCGGGCGGTGGGCGGTGAGCCAGCTCTTGGCGGCGTGGCGGGCGGACGTCGTCATGGTGGCAGCACCTCGGGGCAGCGGGGACGGATGGGGACCAGACAGGTCTAAACGGTCGGCGGGGGCTGCCCCAAACGGTGTGACGTACGACGGCGGGTAGTGCCCCGGGCGGGCTCTTGACGGGGTCCGCCGGGTCGGGCGGGCCGCTGCGGGGCGGTCGTCGGCTACTACCTCCGCTCGTACTCCCGTCCGGCCTGTGACGAGGCCCACCGCCTTACCCCGCCCGCCGGGGCGTCAACCGTGAGGGCGGTCACAGGACTGACGGGGTCTCATGGACATACCGGGCAAGCCGGACCGATGTGCGGAACGTGTGAACCCGTGTGCGAACGGAGCGGTACCCTCCGCGCACCCAGAGTTTCGGGGCTCCCCCCGACCGAGCCGGAACAGGTCGTATGAGACAGCCGAGCACCTCCCTGAGCACCGCCCTCCGCACCGCCCTCCGCGCCGCCTTCCTCGCGGTGGCCGCCACCGCCCTCGCCGCCTGCGGGCCGGGGACCGTCACCCCGGTCGAGGCCCCGACGAGCTCGGCCGCCGTCTCCAGCCCGGCGGCCTCGCCCACCCCCTCGCCCACTCCCTCGCCGACGCCGACCCCGACGCCCTCGGAGACGCCGACGCCGGCCCCCGCGGTGGTGGCCCCGTCCACCGTCCCGCCGGCCGCCACCCCGCCGGTCACCACCAAGGCGGCGACCACCAAGCCGGCCACGCCCAGGCCCGCCACCACCACGCCCTCGGCGCCGAGGACCACGGCCCCCGCCGCCCAGGTCTGCGAGATCAGGTCCAATGCGGGCAACTGCTACAACGACGGCCAGTTCTGCCGGAAGGCCGACCTCGGGCGCTCCACCCACGACCGCAACGGCGAGTGGATCACCTGCAAGGTGGACGGTTCGGTCTACCGCTGGATCGCCGGCTGACGGTCCGCCCCGTCCGCGAGCCTGTCGCTCCGACCGGTGCTGGTGCAGCATCGTTCGTATGACCGATTCCTCGCTCGCGGTCCTGCGGGACCGCCGCTTCACCGCCTTCCGCCGCTGCGGGCGGCTGCTCTCGGGCAGCCGCCCGCAGTCGCTCCGGGAGCGCATGGCCTCCCTGGCCGCCGAGTCCGAGACCGTCGGGCTCGACCTGGACGTCCGTCCCGACATGTACGGCGACGGTGTGGTGCACGCCCTGGAGCAGCGGGTCGCCGAGCTGCTCGGCAAGCCCGACGCCGCCTTCTTCCCGACCGGCACGATGGCCCAGCAGGTCGCCCTGAGGTACTGGGCCGACCGCACCGGCAGCCCGGTGGTGGCGATGCACCCGCTGGCCCACCCCGAGCGCTGGGAGCGCCGTGCCTACCAGCGCCTCACCGGCCTCTCCGCGGTCTGGCCGACCAAGGAGCCCCGGCTGCCCACGGCGGAGGAACTGCTCGGCTGCGAGGAGGAGTTCGGCACCCTGATGCTCGAACTCCCGCTCCGCGACGCCGGGTTCGTGCTGCCGAGCTGGGAGGAGCTGGTGGCGGCGGTGCGGGCCGTGGAGGGCGTCCGGGTGCACCTCGACGGGGCCAGGCTCTGGGAGTCGGTGCCCCACCTGGGCCACTCGCTGCCGGAGATCGCGGCCCTGGGGGACTCGGTCTACGTCTCCTTCTACAAGACCCTGGAGGGCATCAGCGGCGCCGCGCTGGCCGGCCCCGAGGCCTTCGTGCGCGAGGCCAGGGTCTGGCGCCACCGCTACGGCGGCCAGGTCTTCCAGCAGTGGCCGGCGGCGCTGTCGGCCCTGGCCGGGCTGGAGCGGGTGCTGCCGGAGCTGCCGGCCTACGTCGCCCAGGCGAAGGTGGTGGCGGCCGCGCTGGGGAGGGCGGCCGGGGCCCGGGTGGTGCCGGAGGTGCCGCACACCCACCAGTTCCAGCTCTGGCTGCCGTACGGGGCGGGGGAGTTGAACGAGGCGACGGTGCGGCTGGCGGAGGAGCAGGGCGTCGGGCTGTTCGGCCTGTGGGCCCCCGGGCTGGTGCCGGGCTGTGCGATGACCGAGGTGACGGTGGCCGCCGAGGCGCTGGAGTGGACGGCCGAGGAGATCGAGGAGGCCCTCACGGAGCTGCTGGGGCTGCTGGGGAAGTGAGGAAACACTCCGGCCCCGCCGGGACGAATCCCGGCGGGGCCGAAGTCACCTGTTTACCACGTCAGTTGAGCGGAGCTCACTTGCCGGGGCTGACCAGGACCAGGGTCTCGAGCTTGTTCCAGCTCTCGTAGAGGACCGAGATCGCGGTGTTGGTGTTCGGGACCTTGACGGAGGAGAACTTCGTCTCGGCGTCCCAGTACTTGTTCTTCGCGTCGTTGAAGGACGAGACGCCCTTCGAGGACGGGATGGTGGTGAGGACGTCCGCCTTGTGGAGCTTCAGGCCGTCGGTGCGGTCGAAGCCGAAGGTGGAGTCGTAACCCTGCAGGCGCGGACGCATGTAGGTGTTGTCGGCCCACTTGAGCGGGGTCGGGTGCGAGTCGACCGGCAGGACGAGGCCCTCACCCGGGTGGTTGGTGACGTTGTTGTCGGTCTGGGACTCGTCCCACAGCCAGATCAGAAGACCGTTCTGGTTGGCGTAGTGGTCCACCCAGTCCGGCTTCGCGGCCGAGCCGAAGACGTACGGGCCGGTCTTCAGGGTCTCGTCGTACGAGATGTACTGACGGTTCTCCACCAGGTAGTGCTGGGCGTAGTCCTTGGAGAACTTGCCGTTGATGCGGGAGAAGCCGGTGGCCGCCCAGCCGTTGTCGCCGTTCTCCACGGTGTCCGTGAAGACCTGCGCGCCGTCGGCGGTGATGGCGATGTTGTCGAGGGCGAGGCCCTTCTCGTGCACGCCACCGTCGGTGGTGTAGTGGAAGCGGACCTTGACGGCCTTGCCCACGTAGGGGTTCAGGTCGTAGGCCAGGTCGCCCCACTGACCGCCCGAGTTGCCGGTCAGGCCGGCCTTGTTGCCCGGGTTGAGCGGGATCGCCGTGCCGTTCCAGGTGCCGGTCAGGCCGACCCAGTTGGCGCCGCCGTCGGTCGAGACCTCGGCGTAGGCGTAGTCGTAGTCCTGCTCGATCTCGTACCAGCCCTTGGCCGTCAGCGAGGCCGAGGTCTTGCCGGTGAGGTCGACGTCGCGGGTGAGGGCGACGTTCAGGTCGTCGGCCGAGCCGCTCCACCACTCACCGCTGCCCTGGAAGGGGGTGTTGATCTCGGTGGTGACGGTCTTGTTCGGCAGGTCCACAACGAGGCCCTGCGGGCGCTTGTTGTTGTACTCGGCCGGGCCGAGGAGGTGGGCGGAGAACTTGCCCGCCTTGGCCTTCTCGAAGTCGAACCAGCCCAGCTTGAGCTTGGACCAGGCGTCCAGGTCCGACGGCTTGTCGCCGATCGAGTCCTTGCCGGTGCCGAGCCAGGAACCGGACGACATCAGCGACCAGAAGCCGACCGAGTTGTCGTTGCCGGAGCCGGTGGTGTCGTAGAGGTCCGGCAGACCGAGGTCGTGGCCGTACTCGTGGGCGAAGACACCGAGGCCACCGTTCTCGGCCTGCATGGTGTAGTCGCCGACCCAGATGCCGGTGTTGCCGGCCTGGGTGCCACCGAGCTTGTTGTTCGCCGGGCCGGTCTGGCCCTGGAGCGAGCCGTAGGCGTACGAGCGGTGGGCCCAGAGCGCGTCGGTGCCCTGGGCACCGCCGCCGGCGGACTGGTCCTCACCGGCGTGCACGATCTGGAAGTGGTCGACGTAACCGTCGGGCTCGTTGAAGTTGCCGTCGTGGTCGAAGTCGTACCGGTCCCAGGCGTCGTACTTGGCGATCTCGGCCTTGACCTGCTCGTCCGTCAGGCCCTTGGCCTTCTGGTCGGCGACCCAGGCGTTGACGCCGTCGCGGATCAGGTCCTGGGCGTTGTTGCAGACGTGCTGGCCGCAGTAGTCCGAGCCGTAACGGGCCTCGTTCCACGGCACCTTGACCCAGTCGGTGACCTGACCGTCGACCGAGTAACGGCCGGAGGACTGACGCTCGTAGTAGGTCTTGAGCGAGTCCTTGGTGGTGCTGAAGTACATGTCCTGGTAGTGCTGGCGGTTGTAGTCCGCCCGCCAGTCCGTGGAGTTGTCCTTCGTGCGGTCCGGCTGCGGAATCTGGTTCCGCTGCGGGCCGGGGGTGCCACCGTACTTGAGCTTGCCGTCGGGCAGCTTGGTGGTGTTGTCCACCTGGTCGGAGAACTCGACCAGGATGGTGAAGATCTTGTCCGTGCGCTCGCGGGCGAGCTCCACGTACTTGTCGCGGCCGAGCTTGATGCTGGAGCCGCCGTTGTGCTTCTCGATCTTCGCGGTGCCGGCGAGCAGCTGGTCCAGAGCGGCCTTCTGCTCGGCCTCGACCTTGGCGCTCAGCGGACCGGCAAGGTTGTGGTCCACGGACGCGGTCTGCACCGCGTCGGCCGGGTCGTTGCTGACCGGGACGACCGGGGCGGCCGTGGCGGAGGCCGGCAGGAGCCCCGCGCCGAGGGCGGTGATGACCGCCGCGGCCGCGGTCGCCGAGGCAACCTTCTTGGATATGTTCAACGTGGTGACGTCCTCCCCATACCGGCCAAGCTCTTGGCTCCGCCGGTGAACCAATGAAAGACAGGTGGACGTCATTTGATCCAAGCGTGGATGAAAAAGAAAGACCTTGACCATGGCATGGTCACGCCGCTATGCTCCGGCGCTCCGATCACCTGATCATGCGTCAAATCCCGGGGCCGAACCGGCTGGTGAGGCCGTCCATCGCGTACGGACCATCGGCGCCACCCGTCGATCGGCGGGGACCGGCGTGCGGTTCATCACAGGAATTGTGACCTGGGGATGAAGCGGCGGGCATAACGAAAGGGCCTCTGCCCCGGTGTTATGACCGGGGCAGAGGCCCTTTTCGAACTGGTGGGAAACCTTACTTGGTGAGGTCCGGACCCGCCGTCACCGCTGCCGGGGAGTCGGCCACGGGGGACTTCTCCTCGCCGCGGAAGGTGAACTTCGCGTCCTTGCCCTCGCCCTCGACGCCGACGACCACGATGTGGCCGGCGCGCAGCTCGCCGAAGAGGATCTTCTCGGACAGGTGGTCCTCGATGTCGCGCTGGATGGTGCGACGCAGCGGACGGGCACCCAGGATCGGGTCGTAGCCGCGCTTCGCCAGCAGCTTCTTGGCCTCGACGCTGAGCTCCAGGCCCATGTCGCGGTCCTTGAGGCGGCCGTCCACCTTGTCGATCATCAGGTCGACGATCTGGATGATGTCTTCCTCGGACAGCTGGTGGAAGACCACGATGTCGTCGACGCGGTTCAGGAACTCGGGGCGGAAGTGCTGCTTGAGCTCCTCGCCGACCTTCGCCTTCATCCGCTCGTACCCGGTGGTGCTGTCACCCGTGGCCGCGAAGCCGAGGTTGAAGCCCTTGGAGATGTCCCGGGTGCCGAGGTTGGTGGTCATGATGATGACGGTGTTCTTGAAGTCGACCACCCGGCCCTGGGAGTCGGTCAGGCGACCGTCCTCCAGGATCTGCAGCAGCGAGTTGAAGATGTCCGGGTGCGCCTTCTCGACCTCGTCGAAGAGGACCACCGAGAACGGCTTGCGCCGCACCTTCTCGGTGAGCTGGCCGCCCTCCTCGTACCCGACGTAGCCGGGCGGGGAGCCGAAGAGCCGGGAGACGGTGTGCTTCTCCGAGAACTCCGACATGTCGAGCGAGATCAGCGCGTCCTCGTCGCCGAACAGGAACTCGGCCAGCGTCTTGGACAGCTCGGTCTTACCGACGCCGGACGGGCCGGCGAAGATGAACGAACCGCCGGGACGCTTCGGGTCCTTGAGGCCCGCACGGGTGCGCCGGATCGCCTGGGAGAGCGCCTTGATGGCGTCCTTCTGGCCGATGACGCGCTTGTGCAGCTCGTCCTCCATGCGCAGCAGGCGGGAGGACTCCTCCTCGGTCAGCTTGAAGACCGGGATGCCGGTGGCGGTGGCCAGGACCTCGGCGATGAGCTCCTCGTCCACCTCCGCGACGACGTCCATGTCGCCGGCCTTCCACTCCTTCTCCCGCTTGGCCTTCGCGGTGAGGAGCTGCTTCTCGTCGTCGCGCAGCGAGGCGGCCTTCTCGAAGTCCTGCGCGTCGATCGCGCTCTCCTTCTCCCGGCGCACGTCGGCGATCTTCTCGTCGAACTCGCGCAGGTCCGGCGGCGCGGTCATCCGGCGGATGCGCATCCGGGAACCGGCCTCGTCGATCAGGTCGATCGCCTTGTCCGGCAGGAAGCGGTCCGAGATGTAGCGGTCGGCCAGGGTCGCGGCGGCGACCAGCGCGGCGTCGGTGATCGACACCCGGTGGTGCGCCTCGTAGCGGTCCCGGAGGCCCTTGAGGATCTCGATGGTGTGCGGCAGCGAGGGCTCGGCGACCTGGATCGGCTGGAAGCGGCGCTCCAGCGCGGCGTCCTTCTCCAGGTGCTTGCGGTACTCGTCCAGCGTGGTGGCACCGATGGTCTGGAGCTCACCGCGGGCCAGCATCGGCTTGAGGATCGACGCGGCGTCGATCGCGCCCTCGGCGGCGCCCGCGCCGACCAGGGTGTGCAGCTCGTCGATGAACAGGATGATGTCGCCGCGGGTGCGGATCTCCTTGAGCACCTTCTTCAGGCGCTCCTCGAAGTCACCGCGGTAGCGGGAGCCCGCGACCAGCGCGCCGAGGTCCAGGGTGTAGAGCTGCTTGTCCTTCAGCGTCTCGGGAACCTCGCCCTTGACGATGGCCTGGGCCAGGCCCTCGACCACGGCGGTCTTGCCGACGCCGGGCTCACCGATCAGCACGGGGTTGTTCTTGGTGCGGCGGGACAGCACCTGCATGACCCGCTCGATCTCCTTCTCGCGCCCGATGACCGGGTCGAGCTTGGCCTCGCGGGCGGCCTGGGTGAGGTTGCGCCCGAACTGGTCCAGGACCAGGGAGGTGGAGGGGGTGCCCTCGGCGGGGCCGCCGGCCGTGGCCGACTCCTTGCCGCCCGACTGGTAGCCGGAGAGCAGCTGGATGACCTGCTGGCGCACCCGGTTGAGGTCGGCGCCCAGCTTCACCAGGACCTGGGCGGCGACGCCCTCGCCCTCGCGGATCAGGCCGAGCAGGATGTGCTCGGTGCCGATGTAGTTGTGGCCGAGCTGGAGGGCCTCGCGGAGCGACAGCTCCAGCACCTTCTTGGCCCGCGGGGTGAAGGGGATGTGACCGGACGGGGCCTGCTGGCCCTGGCCGATGATCTCCTCGACCTGCTGGCGGACGGCCTCCAGAGAGATCCCGAGGCTCTCCAGGGCCTTGGCGGCGACGCCCTCGCCCTCGTGGATAAGGCCCAGGAGGATGTGCTCGGTGCCGATGTAGTTGTGGTTGAGCATCCGGGCTTCTTCCTGAGCCAGGACGACAACCCGCCGCGCGCGGTCGGTGAACCTCTCGAACATCGTTTATCGCTCCTCAGAGCGGTCGGGCAGTTCGGGGACTGTCCCCGCCCTGTCCTTCCGCATGCTAGTCCCGCTCAGCGGCGCGGCTCACGGATCGGCTCCACTCGCGTGGAGCCTTATCAGCTGCGCGACCAGCCGACACCATTCCCAACCTGATGCTGGGTGACGGTGTTCCCACGGTCGGGCCCCATGCACCCGATTCCGCTACGCCAACGGCGAACAAGGCCCGTCGTGGACGCGTCGGCCGGTCCCGCGATCTGCTCGGCCGGGGCCCTCTGCCCCACCCACCTGCATTCATACCCGGTATTCCGGCGAGTTTCGCGCAGTTTCCCCGGTGGCGGTGTTCGCCTGGCGAGAAGTCCCCCGGGGTGACGGGGGATCAGCTCGGGCCCGGGGCCGTCCGGGTGGTGCCCGCGTGACCGCCGTGCCCCTCCAGCGTTGCACAGCCCATGACCGTCCAGTCGGGCCGGACCGCCGCCCCCGGGGTGCTGCTCGGCTCGGACCGGGTGGAGCTGGCCCGCCCGGCGGGGCTGGCCGCGCTCGTCCGGCTGGACCGGCTCGGCCGGCCCACCGGGCCGGTGCTGGCCCGCGGCCGCCGGGCCGCCTTCCTGCTCGCCCCCGGCACCGCCGAGCAGGTGCCGGAGCTGCTGGACTGGCTCGGCTGGGGCCCCGGGCTCGGCCTCGACCTGGTGCCGCTGGCGGCCGGGGACCTCAGGGTGCCGCCGCCCAGGCCGCCGCGGCCGGACCGCTCCGGTCCGCGCCGGGCCGGGGTACGGCCGCGGGGCGCGGAGGGGGACCCTCCGCGCCCCGATGACCGACGGACGGTCTGGTTGCGTCACGGCGGGCACGGCCCGGGCCTGGACCTGCGCTCGCCCGACCTGCTCCGCCTGCTGGACTGCCTGGCCGACGCCTGCGCCCGGGCCAGGCTGGGCCTGGCGCCCTGACGGGGCGTCAGGACGGGTTCTCCCGCTCGTACGCCTCGCGCACGTTGCTCGGGACGCGGCCGCGGTCGTTGACCTCGAAGCCGTTCTCCTTCGCCCAGGCGCGGATTTTGGCGGTGTCCGGGGCACCGGCCGCCGGGCGGCCCGCGCTCCGCGCCGCACCGCGGCGGCCGCCGGCCAGACGGCCGCTCTGCTTGCGGCCCTTGTCCACGTACGGGGCCAGCAGCCCGCGCAGCTTGTCCGCGTTCGCGCTCTTCAGGTCGATCTCGTAGGCCACGCCGTCCAGGGCGAACGTCACGGTCTCGTCCGCCGAACCGCCGTCGAGATCGTCTTCAAGAATGACCTGCACCCTCTGTGCCACGGGCTTCCCTTTCCGTGTAAACGACCCATTGCCTGAGGAAAGGAAAGCGCCTTTTCCGTGAAAACACAAACCCCTGGCTGCTCCGAAGGTGTCCGATGGCCTGTTCCGTACGTGTTCAGAGGCGCAGCAGCATGCGCGAGTTGCCCAGCGTGTTGGGCTTCACGCGCTCCAGGTCCAGGAACTCCGCGACACCTTCGTCGTACGAACGTAGAAGCTCCTCATAGACGTCCGTAGCGATGGCCGCCGGGTCTGAGGTACCGTCGTCGGTTTCGCCGATCTCCACGAAACCGTGTTTCGCGAAGAAGGAGACCTCGAACGTCAGGCAGAAAATCCGACGGACGCCCAGCCAGCGGGCGGTGGCCAGCAGCTTCTCCAGCAGCAGGTGGCCGATGCCCTGGCCGTGGCAGACCGGGTCCACCGCGAGGGTGCGCACCTCGGCCAGGTCCTCCCACATCACGTGCAGGGCGCCGCAGGCGACCACCAGTTGGTCCTCGTCGCGTTCGGCGACCCAGAACTCCTGGACGGACTCGAACAGTGTGACCGTCGGCTTGTCGAGCAGAATGCCGTTCCGCGCGTAGCCGTCGATCAGTCGCCGAACGGCACGCACATCGCTGGTCCGCGCCCGGCGGATGGTGACCTCCATGGCGGGACGCTATCGCGCTCAGGCGTCCGTGGTCTCCCCGGTATCGCCTTCCCCGCCGGCCGGCGGGGTGTCGGGCGAGGTGACCCGCAGGGCGTCACGGAGTGCCTCGCGCTGCTCCGGCGACATCAGGCCGAAGAAGTGCACCAGGGCCGCGGCGGGATTGTCACTGGTGGCCCAGGCGTCGTTCATCAGGGCCGCGGTGTACGCCTCCCGGGAGGAGACCGGCTCGTACACATAGGCCCGGCCGGCCCGCTCGCGGCGGAGCCAGCCCTTTCTGTGGAGCTTGTCGAGCACCGTCATGACGGTGGTGTACGCGATATCGCGTTCCTCCCGCAGATCCAGCAGAACCTCGCGAACGGTGACCGGCCGGTTCCACCGCCAGACCCTGGTCATGATGGCGTTCTCGAGTTCTCCGAGTTGCCGCACCATAGTCCGGCCAGGATAGGGGGGAGAACCGGACAAATTTTGCTTATTCGACGCAAAGCGGCGCGCCGCCACCCCGAAGGGTGACGGCGCGTCAGCGGGCTTGCGGTTATTCGGCGTTCCGGGTCGCCAGCGCCTCGGCGGCGGCGTCCTCCTTGGCGCGCTGGGCGCCGCCCTGGGAGCGGATGATGGCCCGCACCAGGAAACCGAAGCCGATCGCCATCACCAGCGGGGGGACGATCGCGCTCACGTAGTCCATCGGGTCACTCCTCGTCAGAGTCGGTGGCGGCGTCGGCGGCCTTGGCGCTCCGGGCGGCCCCGCCCAGGTCGGGCTTCACGATCGGGAAGAGCACCGTCTCGCGGATGTTCTTGCCGGTCAGCAGCATGATCAGGCGGTCCACGCCGAGGCCGAGGCCACCGGTCGGCGGCATCGCGTACTCCAGGGCGCGCAGGAAGTCCTCGTCCACCTGCATCGCCTCGACGTCGCCGCCGGCCGCCAGCAGCGACTGCGCGGTGAGCCGGGCCCGCTGCTCGACCGGGTCGACCAGCTCCGAGTAGGCGGTGCCGATCTCGGTGCCGAAGATGACCAGGTCCCACTTCTCGGCCACGCCCGGCTCCGAGCGGTGCTGACGGGTCAGCGGGGAGACCTCGGTCGGGTAGTCCTTGATGAAGGTCGGCTTGATCGCGTGGTGCTCCAGCAGGCGCTCGACCATCTCCAGCACGATCTGGCCGTGGCCCCAGTCCTTCTCGTACGGGATGCCCGCCTTGTCGGCCAGCGCCCGCAGCTCGTCCACCGAGGTGTCCGGGGTCACCTCGGTGCCCAGGTGGGCGGAGATGCCCGGGTAGACCCGGACCTCCTCCCACGGCTCGGCCAGGTCGATCTCGTGCTCCTGGCCGTCCGGGCCGAGGCCGCGCACCACGGTGGTGCCCAGCGCGTCCCGGGCCGCGTTCACGATGGTGGCGCGGATCAGCTCGGCCTGGGTGTCGTAGTCGCCGTAGGCCTCGTACGACTCCAGCGAGGTGAACTCCGGGTTGTGGGTGGAGTCGGCGCCCTCGTTGCGGAAGTTGCGGTTGATCTCGAAGACCTTCTCGGCGCCGCCGACCACCAGGCGCTTGAGGTAGAGCTCCGGGGCGATCCGCAGGTAGAGGTCGATGTCGTACGCGTTGATGTGGGTGGTGAACGGGCGGGCGTTGGCGCCGCCGTGCACCGGCTGCAGCATCGGGGTCTCGACCTCGATGTAGCCGCGCTCCTCGTAGGTGCGGCGGATCGAGCGGACCACCTTGGAGCGCAGGTAGAGGACGTCGCGGGCCTCCTGATTGACGATCAGGTCGACGTACCGCTGGCGGACCCGGGCCTCCGGGTCGGTCAGGCCCTTGTGCTTGTCCGGCAGCGGGCGCAGGCACTTGGCGGTCAGCTCCCAGCGGTCCACCATGACGCTCAGCTCGCCGCGCTTGGAGGTGATCACCTCGCCCTCGACGCCCACCTGGTCGCCCAGGTCGATGTCGGACTTCCAGGCCGCCAGCCGCTCCGGGCCCAGCTTGTCCAGGGAGAACATCACCTGGAGGTCGCCGGAGCCGTCCCGCAGGGTGGCGAAGCAGAGCTTGCCGCCCGTCCGGGCCAGCACCACGCGGCCGGTCACGCCGGCCCGCTCGCCGGTCGCGGTGTCCGGCTCCAGGTCGGGGTGCTTGGCACGCAGGTCGGCGATGGTGGTGGTGCGGGGGAAACCGACCGGGTACGGGTCGATGCCGGCTGCCCGGAGCCGGTCCAGCTTCTCGCGCCGGACGCGCATCTGCTCGGGAAGGTCGTCGGTCGCGGGGACGCTGATCTGATCGCTCACGACACCAGGGTATCGAGCGTTACGCGCCGCCCGGCCCCGGGATGACGGCAGCGGCCCCGGGGGTGTCGCGAGGACGCCCCCGGGGCCGCTCGGTGCGGTGCGGGCCTACCGCCGGGAGGCGGCCCGGCGGCGGACGGCCACCAGCAGGACGACGCCGAGGGCGACGGCCGTCGCGCCCGCCGCGGCGATCGGGCCGGCCGCGGCCCCGCCGCCGGTGGCCGCGAGCGGGCCGGTGACGGCGGTGCCGGAGGGGCTCGCGGTGGCGGTGGCGGTGGCGCTCGCGGAGGCGGACCGGGACGGGCTCGGGGCGGCGCTGCCGGTGCCCGCGGTGGCGGTCGGCTGCGGACCGGCGGTGCCGGCCGGGGTGGTGGCGGTCGGCGACGCGCCCGGCGTGCCGCCGGTGCCCTCCCGGGAGCCGAGCACCAGCTCGACCCGGTCGTTCGCGGGGTTGGTGTTCCAGCCGACGGCGCCCGCGAGGTGGTCCATGTCCTGGACCTGCACCACGGCCGTGGCGCCCCGGGCGCCGCTGCCCACCGCGAGCTCGAAGGCGTGGGTCCGGTGCTCCCCGGCCAGTGACCGGTAGTTGCCGTAACAGGTGTAGCGGCGCGGGCCCCGCTGGTCGGTGGTGTAGCAGTTCTCGGGGGTCCTGGTCACCTGGACCCCCTCGGGGAGCACGACGGCGGCCGTGGGGACGGGGGCGCCGACGCCGGTCCCCATGAACGAGGCCGGGCCGTGGTTGGCCAGGCCGATGGTCAGGGTGCCGGTGGAGCCGTCCGTCGAGGGCGCCCAGACGCCGGTCGCCTCCAGGTCGGCGCTGTTCCGGGCGGTGACGGTGAGGAACTCGGCGTCGTACTGGCTCGGTCCGCCGGGCTGGGCGGTGGCCGGGCCCTCCGGCTTGCCGAAGGTCAGGTGCGGGGCGGACGGGGACTCGGGGACGTACACCAGCCGGTCCTCGGCCAGCTCGTCCCGCAGGCTGCCCACCCGGAGGAACATCTCGCTCCAGTAGGCGTCGGGGCCGACCCGGAACCGGACCGGGTCCACGGTGACGGTCTCGCCCGGGGCGATCGGGGAGTCGATCGCGCAGATCATCGCCTCTGCGGTGCGGGTGGGCTCGCCGGTCCGCGGGGTGCCGTACTCGCAGTTGCCGAAGCGCTCCGCGAACGGCATGGTCCGGTCGGTGGCCGCCGACAGGTAGACCCGGGTGGCGGGCAGCTCGCCGTTGTTGGTGATCTGCAGGGTGGAGGAGACGGTGGAGCCGGGCGTGGTGTCCCGCACCGCGTCCGGGTGCTTGAGCTCCAGCAGCGGGCCGCCGATGTGCACGGGCAGGTCCACGGTGACCGGGGCGGTGGCGTTGGCGGCGGTCGCGGTGATGTGCAGGACGCCCTTGTCCTGGAGCTTCGCGCCCGCGGCGGTGCGCAGCCCCGGCGTGCTGTCGTTGTCGATCGGGAGGTAGTCCCAGGTCAGCGGCTTCGACTCGGTGCAGCGCAGGACGGTGCCCGAGGCGGTGCAGTTGGGCGTCGGGACCGGCTCGGCGATCCCGGCCAGGTCCTTGAAGTCGTAGGAGAGGACCAGGTCGTGGCCGTCCACCTTGTTCAGCCGGTGGACGGTCGGCCCGATGTGGGCGCCGGGGCGCCACTTCCCGTCCGGGTCGGCGCCGAGGGTGAGCACGCCCCGGTAGGTGGTGAGCTTCAGCTGCACCCCCTCGGCGGCGGAGGCGGGTACGGAGGTGCCGGCCGCCGCCAGGGCGAGGGCGGCGGTGGCGAGGCCGAACGAGCGGGCCGGTCGGGAGAGTCCCACGGATGTCCTTCGATCACGGAACGGTCGTTCGGCACCCTAGGCGCCCCCGGCGGACGAACGGCGTGATTAAAAAGGGCAGTTGTGATCAGCGAAGGACAATTCCCGTCCGGGGATACCCGATTGTTATGCCGTCAGACGCGCCGTCGGCGGTGGGCGCCGGTCCGGCGGCGGCGGGCCACCACCACCATCAGCACCAGGCCGAGGGTGAGGGCGGCACCGCCCGCGGCGGCCGTCGGGCCGGCCGAGGCCCCGCCGCCGGTGGAGGCCAGCGGGGCGGGCAGGGCGGCCGGGGCCGCGGAGGACGGCGGAGCCTGGCCGGGGGCGGTGGTGCCGGTGCCGGTGGTGGCGGCCGCCGGGACGGGCTGCGCGGTGGTGGGGGAGCCCTGGGCGGCGGGGCTGGTGGCCGGCGGCGGGGCCTGGGCCGGCGGGGCGCTGGTGGCCGGCCCGGAGAGCCGGACCTCGACCAGGTCGTTGGCGGCGTTGCGGTCCCAGCTCATCGCGGCCGAGGCGCGCCCGGGCTCGCTGTGGCTGATGAAGTTCTGCAGCGAGACGCCGAACCGCGCGTCCCGGGCCGGGTCGGAGAGCTCCAGCGGGAAGTCGTAGTCGGCCCGCAGGCCGTTGGGGGCCCACACGTCGTGCCGGCAGCTGTAGCCGCGGCCGTCGTCGCCCGGGTGGCAGCCCGCCGGGACGGCGGTGGCGCGGGCCCCGGGCGGCAGCGTGAACTCGACGGTGGGCATCGCGTCCCCGCCGGTGCGGTCGGCGATCGAGGCCGGGCCGTTGTTGTGCAGGCCGACGGTCAGCGTGCCGGTGCGGCCGTCGCCGCCGGGGGACCAGCGGCCGACGGCCTCGAAGTCGGCGCTGTTCTCGGCGAAGACCTCCAGCTCGGTGGTGCCGCCCTGCCCCGGAGGGCTCTCCAGACCCGGCCCGCCGGGCTCGGCGACCGGGGACTCGGGCTTGCCGGTCGTCAGCCGCGGGCCCGCGCCGGGCGTGAACTCGTGGCCGCGGCGCACCCCCTGGGTCCCGGTCTCCAGGTTGGCGAGCACCGAGAAGGTGACGAAGCCGTAGTACGCGGCGGGGGTGACGCCGACCCGGACCGGGTCCAGCCGGACCGTCTCGCCCGGCGCGACAGCGGAGTCGACGGTGCAGACCACCGCGGTGGTGGCGGGCCTGCTGCCCCCGCCCTCCGGGCCGCGCGCCCGGGTGCCGTACTCGCAGTTGCCGAAGCGCTGGTCCAGGCCGAGCGTCTCGTCGGTCTGCATCACCACGACGAGCCGACGGGCGGGCAGCGAACCGGAGTTGGTGACCTCCAGGACGGCGTCCAGGGTGCTGCCCGGCCGGACGTGCTGCGCCTTCGGGAGCTGCCTGACCGTCAGCCGCGGGCCGCCGGCGTACACCTCCAGGTCCAGGGTGGCCGGGGCCGCGCCGGGGCTGGTGGCGGTGATGTGCAGGGTGCCCCGGGAGCCGGGCACGGCGCTCTTGGGGACCGTCACGGCCGGGGCCCCGGGGAGGTCGGCGAGCTCGGTTGCGCTCCGCTGCGTGCAGGTGTGCACGGTGCCCGAGACGGTGCACCCGCGCAGGCTCAACTCGGCCGTCCCGGCCAGGTCCCTGGTGTCGAAGCCGACCACCACGTCCCGGGCGGCCTCCGTGCCCGGCCGCCGCACCTGCAGCGGCAGGCCCGCGCTCGCGCCGGGCTCGACCGCGACCGCGGACGGCCCCGAGAGCTCCAGCCGGGGCCGGTCGTCGGCGGTGGCGGGGAGGGTGGTGACGGAGGCCGCGAGGGCGAGGGCGGCGACGAGCCCGAACGGGCCGGCCGGGCGGGCGAGTCCCACAGCTGTCCTTTGGTCACGGAGTGTTCGGTCGGCACGATAGGGCCCCGAGGCGAACGGTCAGTGCGGGTCAAAGGTGTCGGATGCGCCCGGAATCGGACAATCGGTGTGCGCGGATGCGCAATTGTTATGCCGGTGGGGGCTGTCTCTTCGGTGGGGTCGGATCAGTGGGCGTCGTTGGGGTGCGTGCATCGGCGCCGCCGAGGAGGGAGCCACTGCGGAGCTTTGGCGACCGACGAGAAGGTGGCGAGGTGCGTGCCCCGGCGGCGGCCGCCCGGCCCCACCGAAGAGACAGCCCCTGGGGGGAGGCCGGGTCGAGGCCTCCCCTGGGCCGGTGTCAGCCGGTGGCGAGCTCCAGGTCGTCCTGGGTGGGGGCGGGGGCGGGCTCGGGGTGGTGGGTGCGGCGGCCGAAGAGCTCGGCGGGGGTGGGCATCCGGCGGGGCTGGGGGCGGCCGTCGGCGGGGGGCTTGGCTTCGGTCATCGGGAACCGTCCTCCTACTGGGGTGGGAGAGCCGCCACTCGGGGGAGCGGCGGGGCTCGGTACGGCCGCGAGGTGCCGCTGGCCGGTGCTCAGGGCGAGCCGTTCGCGGACGTCGGCCTCGGCCAGGGCGTGGCAGCGGCCGGCCAGCCGGGAGCGGCGGGCGCGTTCGCCGCTTCCGCAGGGCATCCGGGTCAGCGCCCGCAGGGCGGTGAGGTCGTCGGCGGTGGGGAGGTAGCCGTCGGCGATGGCCTCCTCCAGGCGTTCCAGGTAGCCGGTGGCGCTGCCGGGGAGGGCGGTGCGGTAGCGGGCCAGGTCGGCCAGCAGGAAGGCGCGCAGGCGGCCGCCCTCCTGGACGGCCTCGTCCACCGCCTCGGCGAGGCGCAGGGCCTCCTGGACGTCCTCGGCCCAGAGTTCGCCCGCCGGGCTGTGCGGCAGGTGGACCGGGTACAGCGCTTGGGCGAGGGCACGGCGCAGCACGCGGACTTCGTCGGCGCTGAAGGCCATGCCGCCGCGGGATCCGTGTGGCGTCGGCATGGCTCGACAGTACGTGGCGTACGTCCGATTTATGGCGATTGGCGTTGCTGATCGGCCCGATTGGCGGATGGTGGGCTGATCGGACGGTCCGTCAGGTCTGCGGGCGGTTGCGCTCGTAGACCAGGCGCAGGCCGATCAGGGTCAGCCACGGCTCGTGGACGTCGATGCTGCTCGCCTCGCCGAGGACCAGCGGGGCCAGGCCGCCGGTGGCGATCACCTGGACGTCGTCCGGGTCCTTGGCGAGCTCCTTGGCCATCCGGTCGACCAGGCCGTCCACCTGGCCGGCGAAGCCGTACAGGATGCCGGACTGCATCCCCTCAACGGTGTTCTTGCCGATCACGTTACGGGGCCGGACCAGCTCGATCTTGCGGAGCATCGCGGTGCGCCCGCCGAGCGCGTCCACCGAGATCTCGATGCCCGGGGCGATCGCGCCGCCCACGTAGTCGCCGCGCTCGTTGATCGCGTCGAAGGTGGTGGCGGTGCCGAAGTCGACCACGATGCACGGGCCGCCGTAGAGGTGGTTGGCGGCCAGCGCGTTGACGATCCGGTCGGCGCCGACCTCCTTGGGGTTGTCCATCAGGACGTGCACCCCGGTCTTCACCCCGGGCTCCACGATCACCGCGGGGACGTCGCCGTAGTAGCGGCGGGTCACCTCGCGCAGCTCGTGCAGCACCGCGGGGACGGAGGAGCAGATGGCCAGGCCCTCCACCCGGTCCTCGGCCGAGACGACCGGGTGGGAGCCCATCAGACCCTGCATCAGCACCGCGAGTTCGTCCGCGGTGCGGCGCGGATCGGTGGAGATCCGCCAGTGCTCCACGATCTCCTCGCCGTCGAACAGGCCGAGCGTGGTCTGGGTGTTGCCGACGTCGATGGTGAGGAGCACGAGGAGCCTTCTGGTGAGGAGGGGTCAGGAGGAGCGGAGGTCCAGGCCGATGTCCAGCACCGGCGAGGAGTGGGTGAGGGCGCCGACGGCCAGGTAGTCGACCCCAGTCTGGGCGACCTCGCGGGCGGTGGCCAGGGTCAGCCCGCCGGAGGCCTCCAGCTTGGCCCGGCCGTTCACCAGCTCGACCGCCTCCTTGAGCTGCGGGACGGTGAAGTTGTCCAGCAGGATCAGGTCGGCGCCCGCCTCCAGCACCGGCGGGATCTGGTCCAGACGGTCGACCTCGACCTCGACGTCCAGGTGCGGGAACGTCTCCCGGACGGCCTTGAACGCCTCGGCCACGCCGCCCGCGGCGACCACGTGGTTGTCCTTCACCAGGGCGGCGTCGGAGAGCGCCATCCGGTGGTTGACGCCGCCGCCCGCGCGGACCGCGTACTTCTGCAGGGCGCGCAGGCCGGGCAGGGTCTTGCGGGTGTCCCGGACGGCCGCGCCGGTGCCCTCCAGGGCGTCGGCCCAGGCCCGGGTGGCGGTGGCGATGCCGGACAGGTGGCAGAGCAGGTTGAGCGCGCTGCGCTCGGCGGTCAGCAGGTCGCGGGTGCGGCCGCGGACCGAGAGCAGCACCTGGCCGGCCTCGACCCGGTCGCCGTCCTCGACGTGCCGCTCGACCTCGAACTCCTCCTCGCAGACCAGCGAGACCACGGCCTCGGCGATCCGCAGGCCCGCCACCACGCCGGCCTCACGGGCCGTGAAGTCGGCGGTGGCGACCGCCTCGGCGGGCACGGTGGCGACCGAGGTGACGTCGTCGCCGCCGGCCAGGTCCTCGGCCAGCGCCAGGGTGGCGATGTCCTCGACCTCGACCGGGTCCAGGCCGGCCGCCTCCAGCAGCTCGGCCAGCGCCGGGTCCAGGCCGGTCTCGTACGCCTCGCCGTCGCCGCAGGCGCAGCCGTCGCCGCAGCCGCCGGCCATCGGCAGCTCGGTGTGGGCGTGGCCGTCGTGGTCGTGGTCGTGGTCGTGGGACATCGGTGCTGCTCCTAGGGAGAGGTGAGGGGTCGTCAGACGGTGCGCAGGGCGCCGTCGGCGTCGAGGGTGGTGGTCAGGTGGCGCCGCCACCGCTGGTCGTCGCGGTCCGGGAAGTCCTCCCGCCAGTGGCAGCCCCGGGTCTCCTCGCGGAGCGCGGCGGCGGCCACCAGGGCGGTGGCGACCAGGTGGAGGTTGGTGGCCTCCCAGGTCTCCACCCGCGGGTCGGCGGGCTTCTCCTCGGCGGCGTGGGCCAGGGCGGCGTCGGCCAGGGTGGCCAGGCCCTCGGCGGAGCCGGCCATCGAGGCGGCCGAGCGCAGCACGCCCGCGCCGGTGGACATCAGCCGCTGGACCTCGGCCCGGGCCTCCGGGGCGAGCAGCGGGACGGCCTTGCAGGCCTGGGCGGCGGCCACGTCCACCGAGCGCTCCGGGAGGTCCCCGGCGGCGTGACGTTCCGTCAGGTCGGCGGCGATCGCCTCGGCGAAGACCAGGCCCTCCAGCAGGGAGTTGGAGGCCAGCCGGTTGGCGCCGTGCACGCCGGTGCAGGCCACCTCGCCGCAGGCGTACAGGCCGGGCACCGTGGTGCGGCCGGCCAGGTCGGTGCGGATGCCGCCGGAGGCGTAGTGCGCGGCGGGCGCCACCGGGATCGGCTCGGTGACCGGGTCGATGCCGTGCGAGCGGCAGGAGGCCAGGATGGTCGGGAAGCGCTCGGCCCACATCGCGGCGCCGAAGTGCCGCCCGTCCAGGTACATGTGCTCGGCGCCCTGCTCCTGCATCCGCCGGGTGATCGCCTTGGCGACGATGTCCCGGGGGGCCAGCTCGGCCAGCTCGTGCTGCCCGAGCATGAAGCGCACGCCGTCGGCGTCCACCAGGTGGGCGCCCTCGCCGCGGACCGCCTCGGAGACCAGCGGCTGCTGGCCCTCGGCCTCCGGGCCGAGCCAGAGCACGGTGGGGTGGAACTGGACGAACTCCAGGTCGGTGACCTCGGCCCCGGCCCGCAGGGCCAGCGCCACGCCGTCGCCGGTGGAGACCGCCGGGTTGGTGGTGGCCGAGAAGACCTGGCCCATGCCGCCGGTGGCCAGCACCACCGCGCGGGCCCGGATGGCGCCGACGCCGTCCCGCTGGCCCTCGCCCATCACGTGCAGGGTGAGGCCGGCCGCGTGGCCGTCCGGGTCGGTCAGCAGGTCCAGCACCAGGGCGTGCTCGATGAGTTCGAGGCCCGGGTCGGAGCGGACGGCCTGCACCAGCGCGCGCGATATCTCGGCGCCGGTGGCGTCGCCGCCCGCGTGCACGATCCGGCGGCGGTGGTGGCCGCCCTCCCGGGTCAGCAGGATCTCGCCGTCGGCGTCCTTGTCGAAGGCGGCGCCGGTGGCGATCAGGTGCCGGACGGCGTCCGGGCCCTCGGTCACCAGGCGCCGGACGGCCTCCTCGACGCAGAGCCCGGCGCCGGCCACCAGGGTGTCGTCCAGGTGCTGCTCGGGGGTGTCCCCCTCGCCCAGGACGACAGCCACGCCGCCCTGGGCCCAGCGGGTCGAGCCGTCGTCCAGCAGCGCCTTGGTGACCACCGTGGCCCGCAGGCCGGCCTTGCGGACGTTGAGCGCGACGGTCAGTCCGGCCACGCCGGAGCCGACCACCACCACGTCGGTGGTGGCGGTCCAGCCCGGGGCGGGGGCGGTGAGGCGGTGCGTTGCGGACATGGTTCTGACTGCTCCTCAGCTCGCGGCGGCGGTGGCCGCGCCGTGCCCGTCACCGTACGCCCGGTCCCCGCGCAGCAGCCCGCTGCCCTCGGGGGCCTCGGCGGCGTCGGTGCCGTAGCCGGTGATCCGGTTGTCGCCGTCCACGAAGACCACCTTCGGGACGTACGCCTTGGCCTCGGCCGTCTCCATCTGCCCGTAGGCGATCAGGATGACCAGGTCACCGGGGTGGACCAGGCGGGCGGCGGCGCCGTTGATGCCTATGACGCCGGTGCCGCGCGGGCCCGCGATGGTGTACGTCTCCAGCCGGGCGCCGTTGTTGATGTCGACGATGTGGACCAGCTCGCCGGGGAGCAGGTCCGCGGCGTCGAGCAGGTCCTCGTCCACCGTGACCGAGCCGACGTAGTGCAGGTCGGCCTGGGTCACGGTGGCCCGGTGGATCTTGGACTTGAGCATGGTGCGGAGCATTGGGTCACGCCTCCTGTGAGTGCATGCCTGAGGGAAGTGCTTCTTACCGGATGAGCATGCTGACGTTGTCGATCAGGCGGGTCGAGCCCACCTTCGCGGCCACGGCCAGCACCGCCTCGCCCCGGAAGTCGTCGGACGCCTCGGTGAAGTCGTCCGGGTCGATCAGGGCGAGGTAGTCCAGGGTGACGCCCTCGGCGCCGTCCAGGGCGGTCGCGGCGGCCTCGCGGACCGCCTTCGCGCCGCGCACGGCCGCGTCGCGGCCGGCGAACAGCGCCTTGGACAGGGCGAGGGCCTGTTCCCGCTCGGTCTCCGAGAGGTAGCGGTTGCGCGAGGACAGCGCCAGGCCGTCCTCCTCGCGGACGGTCGGGACGCCGACCACCTCGACGTCGAAGTCCAGGTCGGCCACCATCCGGCGGATCACGGCCAGCTGCTGGGCGTCCTTCTCGCCGAAGAAGGCGAAGTCCGGGTCGGTGATGTTGAGCAGCTTGGCCACCACGGTCAGCACGCCGTCGAAGTGGCCCGGGCGGGAGGCGCCCTCGTACCGCTCGCCCATCGGGCCCGCGGAGATCCGCACCTGCGGGGTGCCGTTGGGGTAGACCTCCTCCGGCAGCGGGGCGAAGACCACGTCCGCGCCGGCCTCCTCGGCCAGCCGGACGTCGGCGGCCAGGGTGCGCGGGTAGCGGTCCAGGTCCTCGCCGGCGCCGAACTGCAGCGGGTTCACGAAGACGGTCACGGCGACCCGGCCGTCCCGGCCGACCTGCTTGCGGGCGGCCCGGATCAGGCTCGCGTGGCCCTCGTGCAGGGCGCCCATGGTCATCACCACGGCGTTGTCCACCGGCTGCTCGTCCGGCCAGAAGGCGGACTCGAAGTCGGTGACGGTGTGGGTGAGCTCGGCCTTGCGGACCTGGGGGGTCTTGGTCGGCTGCTTGCCACGGGCCATCAGATGTTCTCCTCGTTCAGTACGTCCAGCAGCGCGGCCGCCGACGCCTCGTCGATCGTTCCGTTCCTCAGCGCCCGCTGCGCGGTGGCGCGGGCCATGGCCCGGTACGACTGCCCGATGTCGGGGGCCACCGTACCGAGTTCGCCCAGGTGGCGGCGGACGGTGCCGACGTCGCCCCGGGCCACCGGGCCGGTGAGCGCGGCGTCGCCCGAGCGCAGGCTGTTGTCCAGGGCCGCGCCGAGCAGCGGGCCGAGCAGGCGGCCGGGCTCGGCCACCCCGGCGGTGCGCAGCAGTTCCAGCGCCTGGGACACCAGGGTCACCAGGTGGTTCGCCCCGTGCGCGAGGGCCGTGTGGTAGCGGGCCCGCTGCTCCTCCGGCACCCACTCGGGCTCGCCGCCCATCTCCACCACCAGCGCCTCGGCGACCGGGCGCAGCTCCTGAGGGGCCGTCACCCCGAACGGGCAGCCGGCCAGCCGGGCCAGGTCGACGCCCGTGCCGGTGAAGGTCATCGCCGGGTGCAGCGCCAGCGGCAGCGCACCGGCCCGGGTGGCGGGCTCCAGCACCGCGACGCCGTGCGCGCCCGAGGTGTGCACCACGATCTGCCCCGGCCGCACCGCCCCGGTCTTCGCCAGCCCGGCCACCAGCTCCGGCAGCACGTCGTCCGGCACGGTCAGCAGCACCAGGTCGGCGGCGGCCAGCACCTGCGGAGGGGTGACCAGCCGCACACCCGGCAGCAGTGCCTCGGCCCGCCGCTTCGAGGCCGCCGACACCCCGGACGCGGCCACCACCTTGTGCCCGGCCAACTGCAGCGCGGCCCCCATCGCGGGCCCCACCCGCCCGGTCCCGACCACCCCCACGGCCAACCTGGCCGGCCGGTTCCCCGGATCCCCCGGATCCCCGAACGGATCGGCCAACACCCCGAACCCGAAGTCCTCGGCGCTGCTCACGGCTCGCCCTCGTCCCTGATTCCCGTTCCAGTCCGCTGCCGGTACCAGACGTACCGCGTCATTCTACGGCTCCGGAGGTGGGGTGGGTGTGCCACGGCGAACGGGCGGGAACCGGACAAGTGCACACTCTGTCGCCCGTATGACTGACACTTCTCGTAGAACGTCGACAGGAGGTCTACCGTGACGGACATGAGTGCTCAGCCGATCGAAGGTGCGCCCGCCGTCCCGCCGAGGCCGCTGGCCCGGGAACGCCGTACGGCGCGGGTAGTGCCCCTGCGTGACCTGCGCAACCCCGGTGCCGTGGTGAAGGAGCTGGTCGAGAGCGGCGAGGCAGCCCGGGTGACAGACCGGGGCAGAGTGGTCGCCTGGCTGGTCCCGGCGGCCCCGGAGGACCAGCTCCGGCAGGAGCTGGTCGCCGGGGGTGTTCTCCGGCTCGGGCGGTCGAGCAGCCTCGCAGGTCGCACCGCGCAACCGGCGGCGGAGGCCGGCCGACCGCTCTCCGAGGTGCTGCACGAGCTCCGTGGTGAGGAGCGCGCGTGATCTACCTGGACTCCTGCGCACTGGTGAAGCTGGTCCGGGAGGAGGCCGAGTCGTCGGCGCTGCGACGGTTCTTGGACGAGCACGCCGACTTGGAATCGGTCACGTCCGAGCTCGCCAGGACCGAGGTGGTCCGGGTCGTCCGGCGGGCCAACCACGACCCTCACGGGCGCCTGACGGTCGCTCAGGAGGCGTTCGCCGCCCAGCTGGCCGAGGCCCGCGCGGTGCTGGCCGAGGTCGACCAGGTGACCATCGGGCCGGAGCTGCTCGACCGGGCGGGCGCGATCGAGGCCCCGTACCTGCGCACGCTGGACGCGGTGCACCTGGCGAGCGCACTGGCCCTCGGGCTCGGCCTGCGGTGGTTCGTGACCTACGACAAGGGCCTGCGCTCGGCGGCCGAGGCGATCGGCCTGGCGGTGGTCTCGCCCGCCTGACGGTCAGTCGGTGGCGCCCGCGCGGATCAGGCCGGCCTCGTAGGCCAGGACGACGGCCTGGACGCGGTCGCGGAGGTTGAGCTTGGCGAGGATGCGGCCGACGTGGGTCTTCACGGTGGCCTCGGAGAGGGTCAGCTTGGCGGCGATCTCGCCGTTGGAGAGGCCCTGGGCGACCAGCAGGAAGACCTCGCGCTCGCGCTCGGTCAGCGGGGCCAGGACGGGGGAGCCGGGGGCGGAGCCGGGCAGCGGGAGGACGTCCGCGAAGCGGTCGATCATGCGGCGGGTGGTGGTGGGGGCGACCACCGCGTCGCCGCCGTGCACGGCCCGGATGGCGGCGACCAGTTCGGTGGGCGGGACGTCCTTGAGCAGGAAGCCGCTGGCTCCGGCCTTGAGCGCGGCGAAGGCGTACTCGTCCAGGTCGAAGGTGGTGAGGATGAGGACGTGCGGGGCGCCGGGGACGGGCGAGCCGGCCTCGTCCAGGCAGATCCGGCGGGTGGCCTGGACGCCGTCCAGGCGGGGCATCCGGACGTCCATCAGGATCACGTCGACCTGGGTGCGGGCGAGGATGTCGACGGCCTGCTGGCCGTCGCCGGCCTCGGCGGCGATCTCGATGTCGCCCTGGGACTGCAGGATCATGCGGAAGCCGGTGCGGAGCAGTTCCTGGTCGTCGACCAGCATCACCCGGATGGTCACAGCTGCGGTCCTCACTTGGTGGTCTTGTAGGGGAGCACGGCGCGGATGCGGAAGCCCCCGCCGGGCCGCGGTCCGACGTCGAGGCTGCCGCTGACCATGCCGACCCGCTCGCGCATGCCGATCAGACCATGGCCCTGGCCGTCGGTACCACCGGCGGTCAGCTGCTCGGCGGTGGAGCCGCGGCCGTCGTCCTCGACCAGCACCTCCAGCTCGCGGTCCCGGAAGTCGACCGCTACCTTGGCCCGGGCGTCCGGGCCGCCGTGCTTGCGGACGTTGGTGAGCGCCTCCTGGACGATCCGGTACACCGTCAGTTCGACGCCCCGGGGCAGCTCCTGGACCTCGCCGGTGGCGGCGTACTCGACCGGGAGCCCGGCCACCCGGACCTGGTCGAGGAGTTCGGGCAGCTCGGCCACGCCGGGCTGCGGGACGTACTCGTCGGTGGTGTCGGTGGTGCGCAGCACGCCGAGCAGGCGGCGCATCTCGACCAGCGCCTGACGGCCCGTCGAGGCGATCGTGGAGAGCGCCTCCTTGGCCTGCTGCGGGGAGTTGTCGAGCACGTAGGCGGCGCCGTCGGCCTGGACGATCATCACCGAGACGTTGTGGGCCACCACGTCGTGCAGCTCGCGGGCGATCCGGGCCCGCTCGGCCGCGACCGCGACCTTGGCCTGGGCGTCCCGCTCGCGCTCCAGCCGGGCGGCCCGGTCCTCCAGCTCGACCAGGTACGCGCGGCGCACCCTGGTCAGCCGGCCCCAGGCCCAGCAGAGCACGAAGGGCGTGGACATCAGCACGGCGAGGAAGATCCGCTCGGCGTTGCTGACGTTGTCGGTGGCGGCGGGCCCGAAGCGGAGGGCGGTCAGCGGCCCGGCGGCCAGGCCGGCCACGAAGGACAGCCGGGAGATCCAGGGGGTGCCGAAGGCCGCGCCGGTGTAGGCGAAGAGCAGGTACCCCACGCTCTCCACCTGCGGGTCCACCTTGGCGGCCAGCTGGCTCAGGCCGAGCAGGGTCGCCGCGACGGTGGTCAGGTCCGGGTGCTTCCGCCGGAAGATCATCAGCCAGGCCATCACCCCGCCCAGCACCAGGCTCTCCCGGTTCCCGCCGCTGACGAATCCCAGCAGGCAGAACAGGAGGAGCAACAGTGCCCAGGCGGAGTCGACCACCATCGGGTGGCGGCGGAACCAGGCGTTGAGTCGATGCACGGGTCAAGCCTAGGCAGTCGGGGAAGCCCACCAGGTCAGCCGTGAGGGCGATCCGTCCTACTCCGCAGGGTGGAGAGGGGGGTACACGGACGGGCAGGGCAACCCCGGAGAAAGTGGTCACCCCGGGGGCGCGGGGAACTGCGCGAATCGGAAGAAGCGGACCCGTGTGCCGGGTACGGAGGACCACGTGCAAGTGAGGCTCCGTACCCGGCAGACAGGCCGGTGCCTCCCGCAGCGCGCAGTTCCCCGCGCCCCTGACCGCCCTCCGGGCGGGTAGCGTCCCCGCATGGAGTGGATGCGCTGGCGGACCGCCACGGAGCGGGCGTTGTACGGCCCGCAGGGGTTCTACCGGAGGCCGGAGGGGCCGGCCGGCCACTTCCGGACCTCGGTGCACGTCTCGTCGAAGTACGCCGCCGCGGTGGCCCGGCTGCTGGCGGAGACGGACGCCGCGCTGGGCCGCCCCGCGGAGCTGGCGCTGGTGGACGTGGGGGCCGGGCGGGGGGAGCTGCTGGCCGGGGTGCTGGCGGCGGTCGGACCGGGGCTGGCGGGGCGGCTGCGCCCGTACGCGGTGGAGCTGGCGGAGCGGCCGGCCGGGACGGACCCGCGGATCGTCTGGACGGACCGGGTGCCCGACGGGGTGTCAGGTCTGCTGTTCGCCAACGAGTGGCTGGACAACGTGCCGCTGGACCTGGCCGAGCGCGGTGAGGACGGGCGGTTGCGGTACCAGGAGGTGACGGCCGGTGGGGAGCGGCGGCCCGGCGCGGAGGTCGGGGCGGAGGACGCGGCCTGGGCCGCGCGGTGGTGGCCCGAGGGCGAGGTGGTGGAGCTCGGCGGGCCCCGGGACGCGGCCTGGGCCGGTGCGGTGGGGGCGCTGGAGCGCGGCCTGGCGGTCGCGGTGGACTACGCGCACACCCTGGCCACCCGCCCGTACGGGGAGACCCTGACCGGTTTCCGGGAGGGCCGGGAGGTGCGACCGGTGCCGGACGGCTCCTGCGACGTGACCGCGCACGTGGCGCTGGACGCGGTGGCGGTGCCCGGGCTGTCCACCCTGTGGACCACCCAGCGGGAGGCGCTGCGGGCGCTCGGGGTGCACGGGGCGCGCCCGCCGCTGGCGCTGGCCTCCACCGATCCGGTGGCGTACCTGCGGGCGCTGGGCGGGGCCGGGGAGGGGGCCGAACTGACCGACCCGTCCGGCCTCGGGGCCTTCGGCTGGCTGGCCCAGGCCGTCCGCATGCCGGTACCGGAGAGCCTGGCGGGGCTGCCGGGATGGCAGACTCTCACCCCATGAGGGAGACCACGGTCGGCGTCGGTGCGGGTGCCGAGAATCTTGTCGGCGAGCTGGGCACCAGCGACATGGTGCTCAACATCGGCCCGCAGCACCCGTCCACGCACGGTGTGCTGCGGCTGAAGCTGGTGCTGGACGGCGAGCGGATCGTGGCCGCCGAACCGGTGGTCGGCTACATGCACCGCGGCGCGGAGAAGCTCTTCGAGGCCCGGGACTACCGGCAGATCGTCATGCTGGCCAACCGTCACGACTGGCTCTCGGCCTTCTCCAACGAGCTGGGCGTGGTGATGGCGGTCGAGCGGATGCTCGGCATGGAGGTGCCCGAGCGGGCGGTCTGGCTGCGCACCCTGCTGGCCGAGCTGAACCGGGTGCTCAACCACCTGATGTTCCTCGGCTCGTACCCGCTGGAGCTCGGCGGGATCACCCCGGTCTTCCACGCCTTCACCGGCCGCGAGGAGCTCCAGCACGTGCTGGAGGAGGCCAGCGGCGGCCGGATGCACTACATGTTCAACCGGGTCGGCGGCCTCAAGGAGGACCTCCCGGCCGGCTGGCTGGGCCGGTGCCGGACGGCGGTCGGCAGCGTCCGCGCGCAGCTGCCGGTCTTCGAGGAGCTGGTGCTCGGCAACGAGATCTTCCGCGGCCGCACCGCCGGGGTCGGCGTGCTCTCCCGCGAGCACGCGCTCGCGTACGGGGTGAGCGGGCCGATCGCCCGGGCCAGCGGCCTGGACTTCGACCTGCGCCGGGACGAGCCCTACCTGGCGTACGGGGAGCTGGCGGACGTGCTGCACGTTGCGGTCCGCGAGGAGGGCGACTGCCTGGCCCGCTTCGAGTGCCTGCTCGAACAGACCGTCAACTCGCTGGAGCTGGCCGAGGCCTGCCTGGACCGGCTGGCCGAGCTGCCGCCCGGCCCGGTCAACCAGCGGCTGCCCAAGGTGCTCAAGGCCCCCGAGGGCGCCACCTACGCCTGGACCGAGAACCCGCTCGGCGTCAACGGCTACTACCTGGTCTCCCGGGGCGACAAGACCCCCTGGCGGCTCAAGCTGCGCTCCGCCTCCTTCAACAACATCCAGGCCCTGACCGAACTGCTGCCCGGCACCCTGGTCGCCGACATGGTGGCGATCCTGGGCTCGATGTTCTTCGTGGTCGGCGACATCGACAAGTAGCCCTCGGGTGCCCCACCGGCTCGGTGGGGCACCGGAGTTGAGCGGGCGTCAGGCCTGCGGGTCGGCCGGGTGCGGGGCCACCGCGATGCCGGTCCTGATCCGCTGCTCGCAGAGCTCCGCGAGCACCGCGTAGCCCTCGGGGCCCATCAGCTCGGTGAGTTCGGGCTTGTACGAGACGTAGACCGGGTCGGCCGCCTGGTGCGCGTCCGGGCTGCCGGTGCACCACCAGTGCAGGTCGTGGCCGCCCGGGCCCCAGCCGCGGCGGTCGTACTCGCCGATCGAGACCTGCAGGTAGCGGGTGTCGTCCGGGCGGTCGATCCAGTCGTAGGTGCGGCGCACCGGCAGCTGCCAGCAGACGTCCGGCTTGGTCTCCAGCGGCTCGCGGCCCTCCTGGAGGGCCAGGATGTGCAGCGAGCAGCCGCCGCCGCCGGGGAAGCCGGGGCTGTTGCGGAACAGGCAGGCGCCGTCGATCCGGCGGGTCTGCCGGTCGCCGTCCTCGTCGAACATGGTGATGCCGCCGTCGAGCACGATCCGGCCCTCGGCGTCGGTGCCGTGCGCGAAGTTCTCCCAGATCTCCGGGGTCAGCCGGGCGGCGTGCTCGGCCACCCGCTGCTCGTCGTCCTCGTCCGAGTAGTGCGCGCCGAGCGTGCAGCAGCCGTCCGACTCGCCCCGGCCCTCCCGGATGCCCTGGCAGCCCTGGCCGAAGATGCAGCTCCAGCGGGAGGTGAGCCAGGTCAGGTCGCAGCGGAAGACCTGCTCCTCGTCGGCCGGGTCGGCGAACTCCACCCAGGCCCGGGCGAAGTCGAGCGGGACCTCGGGGCGCATGCCCGGCATGCCGAGGTCGGTCTTCTTGGAGGGCTTGTCGGCCTTCGGCTTCTTCTTGCCGTGCTGCTTGCTCTGCTTGCTCTCTGCTGCCACCCGGTAAGGGTATGGCCTGGGCGGAAGGATGCCCGGTGACGGGCCCGGGGCTGGTGAAGCACGTGTGTGGAAGCGGCATGCGCCCTGGGGTGGCGGGTGGGCTGGCCCTAGGATGACTGCCTGGTATTCGCACGGGGGCGCTGGGGGAGTGGGCGGATGAGTACGGGTGGAACGGGTGACTTCCTGATCAAGCCGTGGGAAGTGCGCGGCGAGGGGCGGGAGTTCGGGAAGATCTCGCAGGACTTCGAGGGCGCGGCCAAGACCCTGGAGCAGGGCATGGCCGGCCTCGGCACGCCGTGGGGCGGCGACGCCCCCGGCAGCGGCTTCGGCACGCTCTACACCGAGGCGCAGGGCATGCTGCTGGCCGGGCTGAACGGCCTGGCCGGCCGGTTGGGCCAGATCGGCTCCAACCTCGGCACGATGGCCGACTCGGTCGAGCGCACCGACGGCGACGTCGGCGCCGACCTGGGCAGAGTGCACCCCGACGTGGCCCCGGTGGCCCCGCCGAAGCTCTGACGCACCGTCGGGAGCGGCCCGCCGCGGGGAACCGCGGCGGGCCCGCGCTCGTGTTCGTCTCCGTTCCCCGCCGCGCGCCGCGGCCGAACGGCCTGTCCTGCTGAACGTCCCGCTCGACCGGAAGAAGGAGGGACCCGGTGTCCCGCAACGTGCCCGAGGAACTCGTCCCGGTACTGGCCAGGTTGGGCCACCAGTGGCCGCAGGCCGACGAGGAGGGGCTGCGCCGCGCGGCCGGCGTCTGGCGCGAGTTCGGCGCCGAGGCCGACCGGCTCGGCCGCCGGGGCGGGGACTCCGTGCAGCGGGTCACCGGGGAGAACCGGGGCCGGGCGGTGGACGCCTTCGCCGAGCACTGGCGCGGCTTCGCCGGCGGCGGCCGGGGCAGCCTGGACGACGCCCACGGCGCGGCCGAGCTGCTGGCCGGGGCCTTCGAACGGGCGGCCCGGGCGGTGGACTCCTGCAAGGCGGAGATCATCGCGGTGCTGACCGAGCTGGCCGAGGAGATCAAGCTGGCCGAGAAGGTCGAGGCGGCCGCCCAGGCGGTGCTCGGCAAGATCGGCGGCGCGGTGGCCGACGCGGTGGTCGGGGTCGGCGAGAAGGTCGCCGTGGAGCTGGCCCGGCACAAGGTCGGCAACCTGCTGGAGGAGCTCGGCCGGGAGATGAAGGAGGGGCTCCAGCAGGCGCTGAAGGAGCCCGCCGTCACCACCCTGGAGCGGATCGCCCAGGCCGACGGCTACCAGCCGGTCCGGGCCGCCTCCGCGGCCGGCGGCGCCGCGGCGGCCGGGGCGCTGCTCGGCGGCCGCGCGGTGGCGAAGGTGCGCGGGCTGTCGGCGGTGGTCGGCCAGGACGGCCAGGTCGTGAAGGACCAGCAGGGCCGGCCGGTGCTGGTGGACGAGAGCGGCCGCCGGGTGGAGGGCGTCGCGAACGTCGCCGTCCAGGTCGGCGAGGACGGCAAGCCGCTGGTCGGCCCGGACGGCAAGGTGGCCGTCGTCGGCGAGGACGGCAAGCCGGTGGTGGGCGTGGCCTGCGGCAGCGACGGCAAGCCGCTGCGCGACTCCAACGGTGCCCTGGTCGTGGTCGGCGCGGGCGGCCTGATCGCGGTCGCCGGGGTGACCGTCGCGCTCGGCCGCGACGGCAAGCCGGTGACCGGCACCGACGGCGAGGTGGTGGTGCTGGACCGCGAGGGCCGCCCGGTGCGCGGCAGCGACGGCCACACCGCCAAGGTGGACGGTTCGGGCGAGCTGGTGACCGACCGCACCGGCCACGTGGTGATGGTCGACGACCAGGGCCGGACCGCCGGCCCGGACGCGCACGGCAACAAGAAGCCGGGCGCCGGGATCGGGCTGGACCTCGGCGGCCTCGGGGCCGACGTGCAGGTCGGGCCGGGCGGTCTGGACGTGGACGTGCGCGCCGGCGGCAACGGGCACGGCCAGGACGACGGCCACGGGAACGGCCAGGGCAGCGGCCGGGGCGGCGTCCAGGTGCAGGTCGGCCCGGTCTCGGCCGGGGCCGGCTCCTACGACTCCCGCTACGACGACCCGTACGACCGCACCACCCAGGGCCAGTCCCACCAGCAGGACCCGTACCGCCAGGGCGGCGGCAGCGGGAGCACCCAGCCGCGGACCGTGGTCTCGGTGGACGTGGGCCCGGGTGACCGCGCCGGCGGGTACGACCGGTACGAGGACGACCGGTACGAGGACCGCCCGCTGCACCGCGCCGCGGGGACGCTGCGCACCGACTCGGTGGCGGTGGCCCCGCCGCAGAGCGGGCTCTCCTCGGCCTTCGGTGACGGTCCGTCGGCCGGTACCGGCTGGGGGCGGCACGAGCCCTCGGTGCCGGGTGCGTCCGGCGGCCACGGCGGTTCCGGCGCGTCCGGCGGCTCCTTCGGCTCCGGCGGCGCCTCGGGCGGGCTCGGCCCGGTCGGCGGCCAGTCCGCGCTGGGCACTCCGCCGATGGGCATGGGCGCCCAGCCGGCGCCCGCGGCTCCCACCGCTCCGGTGACCGCGGCCCCGGCCGCCGGTGCCGCCGCCGGTGCGGCGGCCCCGCCGGCTGCCGGTGCTCCCGCGGCGGGTGGTGCGGCCGGTGCGGCCGCCGTGGCCCCGCCCGGTGCCGCTGCCGCCGGTGCGCCCGGGGCCGGCGGCCAGGCGGGTGCGGCCGGCGCGGTCGGTGCCGTGGCCGGTCCGCAGCAGCCCGGGGCGGCCGCGCCGCGTGCCGCGCAGCCCGTCGGCCTGGTGCCCAACCCGGTGCCCGCCCCGGCGGCGCCCGCGCCCCCGGCCGCCGGTGCGGTGGTGGTCGGCCCGGTCGCCGGGCGGACCTTCGACCTGCCGCCGGTGCTCCGCCGCGAGGACGAGTCGGCGGCCTCCCTGGCCCAGGCCGCGCCGCTGGCCGCGATGTTCCTGCTGCTCCACGACTACCGCCGGACCGCGCCCGAGCAGCCCGGCGAGCGCCCCCGCCCGCGCACCATCGCGGACGGCCGCCCGTACGGCGCGGCCGGCGGGCTCGGCCCGGTCGACCCGGCCCACCAGGCCGAGGTGGAGCGCCGGGTGCCGCGCACCGAGGAGGGGGAACCGGCGACGCCCGCCGACCCGAGGCTGGGCGACTGGCCGGAGGCGCTGAACGGCGGCGGCTTCCGCGAGCCGGGCCGCTCCAACAACGCGCTCGACCTCTCCCTCTCCGCGCTGGACAGCTACCTGGGCAACCCCACCTGCGGCGCCCCCCGGCTGCCCGACGGCCCGGCCGGGGAGTACGGCGGCCGGGACCGCGCCGAGCGCGAGCTCGGCACCCAGTTCAAGGACCTGGGCTACGGCGACCCCGCCCTCGGTCAACTGGCCGACCTGCTGCGGCAGTTGGGTACGGGGGCGCAGGCCGTGCTGCTCACCCTGGACGGCTACGGCCGCTCGCACCTGTGGAACGCCTTCGTGGCCGGTGCGACGATCAGCTACCTCGACCCGCAGACCGGCTACCGCTCCTCCGCCCCGCTGCACCCGGCCGACCACGGCCTGTGGGCCATCGCCCTGGAGGCGGGCGGCCGCCCGGCCGACCTCTCCGCCCTCCAACCGGCCATCCCGGCGGTCGAGTTGACCCCGGCCCCGGCCCCCGACCCGCTGGTCAAGCCGGTGCCGGTGCCGGAGACGCCGGCACCGCCGCGCTCGCGGCTCACCATCCACCGGGGCAGCACCCGTTGACCATCTGCGCACCGAACACCCGTACCGCTGCCAGGAGTTACCGATGACCACCCTCGCGCAGGCCCTCGAAGCCGCCCACCGCTGGGTGAACGCCGAGCTCTCCCCGGAGGCCGTCCGGCCGGTCAAGGCACACGAGTTCGACCTCGGCTGGGTGGTCTGGCCGGAGCCCGCCCCCGTCCGGGTCGACCCGCTCACCGGCGAGCGCCGCGCCCCCGAGGAGCTCGGCGCCGCCTGCGCGGTGGTCGACCGGACCACCGGCGAGCTCACCGTCTGGCCCTCCGTCCCCGTCCCGCAGGTGATCCAGCTCTACCGCGACCGGCTCGGCGCCGGCGACTACGACCCGGCCCTGCCGCCGGCCACCGGCCCCGGCTGCCGCGCCCAGTTCGTCCACCGCGACGCCCTCGGCGAGGAGCGCACCCTGGTGCTCCGCTCCGCCCCCGGCCGCCCCCACCCCGCCCTGCGGGCCTGGGCCCAGCTGAGCGAACAGGGCGTCCAGCCCGAGGACGTCCTCGCCGTCCACACCGACCTGCGCCCCTCGATGCTCCCCGGCGGCTACGTCGCCGCCTCCCTGCTGGCCGAACTCCCCGCCGCCCGGCACAGCCACGACCTGGCCTACGGCCCCCGCTACGACGGACGGGCCCGGGCTGTACGGACCCTCGGCTCCACACCCCGCCTCAACCGGGTGCCCTTCCCGCTCGACGTGCCGCCCGCCCAGCCCGAGGCCGAGCCGGCGCTGGCCGCCCGGCTGACCGCGCAGTTCGGCGAGGGCGGGGTACGGCGCTTCGACCCGGCGGCGGTGCTCGCGGCCGACCTGCCCGAGGCGATCGGCCGGCCGCTGGTCCGGGTCGGGCTGCCGGTCGGGGTGCGGGGCTTCTTCGAGCTCTACCACCCGGTCTCGGACGGGGTGTCCGGGGCGGCGCCAGTACTGCCGGACCTCTCTGAGGTGCTGGCGGAGGACGGGCGGGGCCTGCGGGCCACCGAGGCGGCCCGCCGCGAACTGCTCGGACAGCTGCTGATCGGCACCGACGGGTGGGCCCGCTTCACCGTCGACACCGCCCGGGGCCGGGTCCGGGCGGTCGACCCCGACACCGCCGAGGCCCGCTACGTCAACGCCGACCTCACCGCCTTCGCCCGCTCCCTCGCCCTCCTCGCCGACCGCTACCCCCGCCTGCGGGACCTCCACCCGCTCGCCGCGGGCCAGGCCGTCGCCGAACTCCAGTGGTCCCTCGCGGGCCTGGACC
Source organism: Kitasatospora sp. NPDC051853 (assembly GCF_044452665.1). Taxonomy (NCBI): domain Bacteria; kingdom Bacillati; phylum Actinomycetota; class Actinomycetes; order Kitasatosporales; family Streptomycetaceae; genus Kitasatospora; species Kitasatospora sp. NPDC051853. The sequence goes on from NZ_JBITBY010000015.1 coordinate 198,230, forward strand.
GCACGGCCTTCTCGGACCCCGAGAACTGGTGGTCCGTCATCGTCGAACAGCTCTGGCACGGCCTGCTGTAGATCCGGCGGCGGGCGGCAGGGCAGCGACCTCAGGGGCGCGAGGAACTGCGCGAACCGGAAGAAAGTGACCCGACTGCCGGGTACGGAGGGTCACTTGCAAGTGAGTGTCCGTACCCGGCACACGGTCTGCCTCTTCCGCCTCGCGCAGTTCCTCGCGCCCCTGGCCGTAGCCACTTACTCGCCGAGGAAGCGCTCCAGCGTCGTGGCGAAGGCGACCGGGGTCTCCTGCATGGGGTAGTGGCCCGAGGCGGGGAGGAGTTCGAGGTCGCCCTCGGGGTAGTGGGTGAGCCAGGTGGAGCGGTAGTAGTCCTCGTTGAGGGCCAGGTCGTGCTCGCCGACGAAGGCCCGGGCCGGCAGCCGCAGGCCGGAGACCTCGGCGCTCAGGTCGACGGTGGTCCACTGCTCCAGGTAGGAGGAGAAGGCCTCCGGCCGGGAGCTGGCCAGCGAGTTGGCGACCATCCGGTCGAGCCAGACGCCGGTGGCCCGGTTGCCGGTGACCAGGTCGATGATGGCGCGGCGGTTGCCGGGCTCGCCGGCGGCCCCGTGGAAGAGGTCGTACGCCTCGCCGAGCTCGTACGCGGAGGCGGCCACCGGCGCGACCCCGGCCAGCTTCCGCACCCGCTCCGGGGCCAGCGCCAGCACCTGCTGGGCCGCCTTGCCGCCCATCGAGTGCCCGACCAGGGAGAACCGCTCCCAGCCCAGCTGGTCGGCCAGCGCCAGGGCGTCCCCGGCGATCTCGGCCAGGCTGTACTCGCCCTCGACCGCGGCCCGCTCGCCGTAGCCCCGGTAGTCGAGGAAGGCGTAGCTGAAGGCGGAGCCGTCCAGGTACTCGGGGAACGGCCCCCAGCCGGCGCTGGTGCCGAACCAGTCGTGCAGCACCACGACACCGTGTTCGCCGGAGCCCACCAGGCGGTGAGTGATCGTCATCTCGGTCTCCTCCTCGTTGAGTTGATCAGGACGAAGCTAGCGGCCGCGGGCCCGGCCGCGGGCCGGTGCGGTGTTATCCGGCCACCTGTGCGGCCGGATCGCGTAGCGTGGGCGGTTATGCGACTCGGTGTGCTCGACGTAGGTTCCAACACCGTCCACTTCCTCGTGGTGGACGCCCACCCCGGTGCTGCCCCGCTGCCCGCGTACTCCCACAAGGCGGAGCTGAGGCTGGCGGAGCTGCTGGACGGGGAAGGCGCGATCACCGAGGCCGGGGTGGACAAGCTGGTGGCCATGGTGGCCTCCTCGATCCGGGTGGCCGAGGACAAGGGCGTGGTGGACCTGCTGCCGTTCGCCACCTCCGCGGTGCGGGAGGCGGCCAACGGCGAGGCGGTGCTGCGCCGGGTGGCCGAGGAGACCGGGGTGGAGCTGCGGGTGCTGTCCGGCCCGGACGAGGCCCGGCTGACCTTCCTGGCGGTGCGGCGCTGGTTCGGCTGGTCCTCCGGGCGGCTGCTGGACCTGGACATCGGCGGGGGCTCGCTGGAGCTGGCGGCCGGCCTGGACGAGCAGCCGGACGTGGTCTGTTCGCTGCCGCTGGGCGCGGGCCGGCTGACCGCCCGGCTGCCCGGGGACGTCGCGGACCCGGAGGACATCCGGGAGCTGCGCCGGTACATCCGGGCCGAGATCGCGCAGGTGGTGGGCGAGTTCACCCGGCGCGGGGCGCCGGACCACGCGGTCGGCACCTCGAAGACCTTCAAGCAGCTGGCCCGGATGACCGGCGCGGCGCCGGCCGAGGCGGGGCCGCTGGCGGTCCGGAAGCTGTCCCGGGCCGGGCTCTCCGCCTGGGTGCCGCGGCTGGCCGGGATGACGGTGGCTCAGCGGGCGCAGATCCCGGGTGTCTCCGAGGGCCGGGCGAGACAGCTGCTGGCGGGCGCCCTGGTGGCGGACGCCGCGATGGACCTGTTCGGGCTGGAGGAGCTGGACATCTGCCCGTGGGCGCTGCGCGAGGGCATCATCCTGCGCCGCCTGGACACCCTCGACAGCCCCTCGGACCGGCACCCCGCGCTGACGGGGTGACAGACCGGCGGAGGCCCGCGGCGTGACGGGGCGCACACCATAACCGGCGCGCGCCGCTTACGCTGTCTCCCGTGGCGGAAGCAGCGGACGAGGACGGGACGCAGCGGGGCCGCGCGGCCGGTGACAGCACCCGGCAGCCGCGCAGGGCCCGGAAGAAGCCTGCGCCGGACGCCGGGGGAGCGGACGACCCGAAGCCGGTGAGGAAGGCCGCCAAGAAGGCGAAGAAGGCCGAGGCCGCCGGGGCGACGAGGACCGCCAAGCCGCCCCGGCAGTCGCAGCTGGCCCTGGCCACCCAGGCGGTCAAGGCCGTCCGGGCCGCGAAGAAGCCGCCCCGCCGCGCCCCGCTGCTGCGCACCACCGACCGCCTGGTGCTGCCGCCGCACGCCGACGGCCTGCACGTGCCGGACACCAAGGTGGTGCTCTCCACCGCCTCGGTCTACCCGGAGAACACCGCCACCGCCTTCGAGCTGGCCGCCCGGCTCGGCTACGACGGCGTGGAGGTGATGGTCTGGAACGACCCGGTCAGCCAGGACATCGAGGCGCTGCGCCGGCTCTCCGACGAGTACCGGATGCCGATCCTGGCGGTGCACGCCCCCTGTCTGCTGATCACCCAGCGGGTCTGGAGCACCGACCCGTGGACCAAGCTGGTCCGGGCCCGGGCCGCCGCCGAGAAGCTGGGCGCGGACACCGTGGTGGTGCACCCGCCGTTCCGCTGGCAGCGCCAGTACGCCCGGGAGTTCGTCGAGGGCGTGCACCGGATGGCCGGGGAGACGGACGTCCGCTTCGCGGTGGAGAACATGTACCCGTGGCGCTACCGGGACCGGGAGATGCTGGCCTACGCGCCGGGCTGGGACGTCACCGAGGAGGCGTACCGGCACTACACCGTCGACCTCTCGCACGTGGCCACCTCCCGGGTGGACGCCTTCGAGATGGTGGACCGGATGGGCGACCGGCTGGCCCACGTGCACCTGGCCGACAGCCTGGGCTCCGCCAAGGACGAGCACCTGATCCCCGGCCGGGGCACCCAGCCCTGCGCCGAGCTGCTGGAGCGGCTGGCCCGCACCGGCTTCGAGGGCCACGTGGTGCTGGAGGTCAACACCCGCCGCTCCACGTCCCCCGCCGAACGCGAGGCCGATCTGGCCGAGGCGCTCGCCTTCACCCGGCTCCACCTGGCCACGGTGGCGAAGTAAGGACCTCCTAGGGTGGCGGCATGACGGAGTACCAGAAGCACGACCACGCGAACTCCTTCGGAGCGGTGGCGGCCGAGTACGACGCCGCCCGCCCCTCCTATCCGGCCGAACTCTTCGACCGGCTGGAGGAGTTGACCGGCCGCCCGCTCAAGGGCGCCGAGGTGCTGGACGTCGGCGCGGGTACCGGCATCGCCACCCGCCTGCTGGCTGCCCGTGGCGCCCGGGTGACCGCCGTCGAGCCCAGCCCCGGGATGGCCGCCCAGCTGCGCCTGGCCAGCCCCGAGCTGCCGCTGGTCAAGGCCGGCGGCGACGAACTCCCCTTCCACGACGGCACGGTGGACCTGGTCACCTACGCCCAGGCGTTCCACTGGACCGACCCCGACCGGTCGATCCCGGAGGCGCTGCGGGTGCTCCGCCCGGGCGGATCGCTGGCCACCTGGTGGAACGTCAAGGACACCTCGGTGGCCTGGGTCCGCGCGATGGGCGAGCGGCTGGCGGCGGCGCTGCCCAGCTACCAGCACCAGGGCGGCAGCAACGTGATCACCGAGGCCTTCGCCCCGTACGGGCTGCCGACCGCCTCCGCCCGGCTGCGCTGGCAGCGGGAGATCGACGTCGAGCTGCTGCTCGCCGACCTGGTCTCGCGCTCCTACTTCGCCGTGCTGACCCCGGAGCAGCGGGCCCCCGTGCTGGCCGCCGAACGGGCCGCACTGCTCGCCGAATTCCCCGGCGGCACGGTCACCGAGCCCTACGTCCTGGACCTCACCGTGGTCACCAAGGAGTGACCCGGCCTGCCCGGATGGCGGACAGCGTGTCCGTCGGCTGGAACGGGGGCGTAGGCTCGAAAGCCACGGCGGCCCTGCACCCTCCCACCTGAGCGGGGCCCGCCCCGGAGCCTCCGAAGGAGTGGAGCACAGTGCCCGAGCTGAAGTCCCGTACGGTCACCCACGGTCGCAACATGGCAGGCGCCCGGGCGCTTCTCCGGGCCGCGGGCGTAGCCCGGGAGGACTTCGGCAAGCCGATCATCGCGGTGGCCAACTCCTTCACCGAGTTCGTCCCGGGCCACACCCACCTCCAGCCGGTCGGCCGGATCGTCTCCGAGGCGATCAAGGAGGCGGGCGGCATCCCGCGCGAGTTCAACACCATCGCGGTGGACGACGGCATCGCCATGGGCCACCACGGCATGCTCTACTCGCTGCCCTCGCGCGACCTGATTGCCGACTCGGTGGAGTACATGGTCTCCGCGCACTGCGCGGACGCCCTGATCTGCATCTCCAACTGCGACAAGATCACCCCCGGCATGCTGATGGCCGCGCTGCGCCTCAACATCCCGACGGTCTTCGTCTCCGGCGGCCCGATGGAGGCCGGCCAGGCCGTCCTGGTGGACGGCACGGTGCGCAAGCTCGACCTGGTGAACGCGATCTCCGACGCGGTGAACGAGAACGTCTCCGACGAGGACATCGCGATCATCGAGGAGAACGCCTGTCCGACCTGCGGGTCCTGCTCGGGCATGTTCACCGCCAACTCGATGAACTGCCTGGCCGAGGCGATCGGCCTGGCCCTGCCGGGCAACGGCTCGGTGCTGGCCACCCACACCGCCCGCAAGGCGCTCTACGAGGACGCCGGCCGCACCGTCGTCGACATCACCAAGCGGTACTACCACCAGGACGACGCCTCGGTGCTGCCCCGCTCGGTCGCCTCCCGCGCCGCGTTCGAGAACGCGATGGCGCTGGACATCGCGATGGGCGGCTCGACCAACACCATCCTGCACCTGCTGGCCGCCGCCCAGGAGGCCGAACTCGACTTCGACATGCGGGACATCGACGCCATCTCGCGCAAGGTCCCGTGCCTGTCCAAGGTCGCGCCCAACGGCAAGTACTACATGGAGGACGTGCACCGGGCCGGCGGCATCCCCGCCATCCTGGGCGAGCTGTACCGCGGCGGCCTGCTCAACGAGGACGTGCACACCGTGCACTCCGCCACCATGGCCGAGTGGCTCAAGTCCTGGGACATCCGCGGCGGTTCGCCCTCCCCGACGGCGGTCGAGCTGTTCCACGCGGCCCCCGGCTGCGTCCGCTCCGCCACCGCCTTCTCGCAGTCCGAGCGCTGGGACACCCTGGACACCGACGCGCAGAACGGCTGCATCCGCTCGGTCGAGCACGCCTACTCGGTGGAGGGCGGCCTGGCCGTGCTCTACGGCAACCTCGCCGAGGACGGCTGCATCGTGAAGACCGCCGGTGTCGACGAGTCGATCTGGACCTTCTCCGGCCCGGCCGTCGTCCTGGAGTCGCAGGAGGACGCGGTGGACGCGATCCTCACCAAGCGGGTCAAGGAGGGCGACGTCGTCGTCATCCGCTACGAGGGCCCCAAGGGCGGCCCCGGCATGCAGGAGATGCTCTACCCGACCTCCTTCCTCAAGGGCCGCGGCCTGGGCAAGGCCTGCGCGCTGATCACCGACGGCCGGTTCTCCGGCGGCACCTCGGGCCTGTCCATCGGCCACGCCTCGCCCGAGGCGGCCTCCGGCGGCACCATCGCCCTGGTCGAGGACGGCGACGTGATCGCGATCGACATCCCGAACCGCACGGTCGAGCTCAAGGTCTCCTTCGAGGAGCTGCACGAGCGGCGCCTCAAGCTGGAGGCCGGCACCGGCTACCGGCCCAAGGACCGGGTCCGCCCGGTCAGCGCGGCGCTCAAGGCGTACGCGGCGATGGCCACCTCGGCCGACAAGGGCGCGGTGCGCGACGTGAGCAAGCTGGGCTGACCCGTCGTCAGGCGGCCGTTCCCGGGTGAGCCGGGAGCGGCCGCTTCGTCGTTCCGGGGGTGCCCCGTGTCATCATCGGAGCCGTGAGCGAGCAGACTGAGCACCCCGAGGGCACCGCCGAGCCGATCCGCTGGTTCGGCACCAGCTGGGTGGAGCGCGGCTCCGGCTACTGGGCCCGCCGCGTCGCGGTGCCGCTCGGCGCGCTGGTGGCCGCGGCAGCCGGCGCCCTGCTGCTGCGCTTCGCGGTGGAGGGCGTCCGGGACTCCGAGGCCGGCGGCCTGGTCTACGGGCTGCTGGTCGGCGCGATCGCGCTCTGCTCCCTGCTGTCCGGGCTGCGCACCTGGAAGGTGCTGAGCGAGGGCAAGGAGAGCCTCACCGGCTGGATGACCGAGGAGAAGTCGCTCGGCGCGGTCTGGCTGATCGGCTTCGTCGGCGCACTGGTCGCCTACTTCCTGCGCAGCCTGCTGGAGGCCCCGGGCGAGAAGGTGAAGCGGGCCCGGTACGAGGCCTCCCTGGCCGCCGCCGACCGCCGCCGGACCGCCCGGGCCGCGCGCAGCGGCAACCCGGGGCGGACGAAGAAGCGCCGCTGAGACCCCGTCAGACCGGCTTGGGCACGTCCTGCGCGGGCGCCGTGGGGTCGGCGGGTGCGGTCGGGGTCGGCCTCGGCTGCGGCGTCACCGGGGCGGACGGCTCCCGCATGGTGTCGGCCGCCACCTTCAGGCTGAACAGCACGATCGCGCAGACCGCGACCACGATCAGCCAGGTCTGCCACGAGGCCCCGGCACCTCCGGTGCCCCGGCGGATCCCCTTGCGGGCCCCGGACCCGGACTTCCGGCGGGCCGCCTTCGGCCCGTCGTTGACCGAGCGGCGGCCGCCCGGGTCGTGCGGCGGGGTGTGCTTCCACCGGGCGGCCAGCATCCGGGTCCGCCCGCTGGCCTCCTTCACGGTGGCAGCCCGGACGAAGGCCTCGTCCAGGACGAGACCCTCGAACGGGTCCTTCTCCGACGGGTCGTCGGCTGAGCGCGGCTCTGGCTCATCGGCTATCGGCACGCCGTCAGTATGCCCCCGCACCCCGTCAGGGACGCGTGATTTCGATCAGCCGGGGCCGCCCGGGGCCTCCTGCGGGCGGGCTCAGCTGCGGGTGACCGTCCCGCACTCGCCGTGCTCCTCGATGTCCTTGCTCCGGTCGTACGGGTCGCTGCTCGGGCCGCTGGGCTGCGGCTGGGGGTCGAAGCCCAGGTTGAACTGGTCGAACTGCGGGTGGAAGAACCCGTCGTAGACGTCGCAGGCGCTGTTGCCGACGTCGCTGTTGGTGTCCGCGAAGCGGATCTTCCCCGGGTTCACGTCGTACCGGGCCGGGTCGTAGAACCGGACGGCGATCACCCGCCGGACGATGGTCCGGGCGGTCCAGGTGGTCGGGGAGACCTCCTCGGTGGTGAAGCCGGCCGGCTTCACCGTGCCGCCGGAGGGCGTCGGCCGCTTCTTGCCGGCCTCCGGGCCGGGGCGCAGGGCGTAGACGAAGGTGTAGTCGGTGCGGACCAGCAGGCCCTTCTCCCCGTCGCCCTCGAAGCTCATCCGGCCCTGCACCTTGACGGTGTCGTTCACCGGGATCGCGTCGCGCGGGTCGAAGCGGCTGAACAGCGTGGTCGCGTCGCCCTTGTCGGAGGGCTGCCGCAGCCACCCGTCGGCCTGCCGGCGGGGCTCGGTGTCCAGCATGGCCAGCGCGGTGGCGGGCTGCCCGCCCGCGACCACCGCGTGGTCCAGGTTCGAGGCCACCAGGAAGTCCTTGACCAGCTTGAGCCTGGCCGCCACCTCGGCGGCGTCGAAGGTGCCGACGGCCTGGGCCTGCGGGAGCACGATCGCGTCCGGCCCGGCCGGCCAGCCCTCGGCCGGGGAGCCGGCCCAGGGGCGGGCCACGGTGGGCTGCTGCTCGTCCACCTGCGGGGCGGCCGCGGTCGGCTTCGCGGTCTCCGGGCCGACGGTCGGCACCGGGCGGGCCGCCGGGCCCTCCGAGAGCCCCGGCTCGCCGCGCCAGTCGGCGTACCAGCCGCGCAGCGACTCGACGTTGAGCGCGGCCAGCACCACCGCCACGGCGAGCGCCACGTAGACCGGGGCCTGCCAGTTCGGCTTCCGCCGCCGGACGTTGCCCCAAGGGTCGACCGGCTTCGGCTTGCGGCCGAAGCGGCGCTTGGGCCGCGGGCCGTCGTTGACGGAGCGGCGGCCGCCCGGGTCGTGCGGCGGCTGCTCCTTCCAGCGGGCGGCGAGCATCCGGGTACGTCCGGCCTGCTCCTTGACCTCGGCGGAGCGGACGAAGTCGTCGTCGAGGACCAGGTTGTCGAACGGGTCCTCGGCGGGACGCGGTTCGGGCTCTTCGGCTATGGGCACGCGCACAGTATGCAGACGGCCCCGGCCGCCCCTCCGGGCGGGCGGGCCGTCCTCCGGTCCCGGCGGGCCGGTGCGTACGGATTGCTGACGGTTCGTCCGGCCGTCAGCCGGTGCGGCGCGAGCGCTTCACCGAGCCGGCCACCCCGGCGACCACCAGCAGCAGGCCGGCCGGGGCGAGCGAGGTGAAGACCGACTCGAAGAGCTCGGTCCCGCCGAGGAAGGTCAGGTTCACCGTGTTGAGCAGCCAGAACGCCACCGAGGCGGGGAACGCCGAGCGCCACGGGTGCTCGGCCGCCCAGCGGTGGATCCGGCGGTCGGCGGCGTCCCGGCGCAGCTTCCCGCCCAAGGTCCCCACCAGGAACAGCACGAACAGCCCGAGCCCGGCCGGCCCCGCCAGCATGTCCGCACTCCAGTGCCCGGTCACCACGTTCACCCCGAGCGCCGCCGCGCCCACCAACGCCCCGGCCCCCGCAGCCGTCCGCCAGGGCCCCAGCGTCGCCGAAGCCACCGCCAACTGGTTCTTCTCACCGCGCGACAGATCTCCGTGTCCCATGCCCTCCACGGTCCTCCCACCCACCCCCGTAATCCATAGGGGCCACCCCTGACCTTCCCCCTACGGGGAACGCCGGCCAGGAGTGGCCCGGAAGCAGGAGGCCGCCGGGAGCAGCGGATGGTCCGTCAGACGGTGACCACGCGCACGCCCCGCCCCTTGTACAGCCCGGCGGAGGTGGTCAGCACCGCCCGTCCGGCCGGCCAGGACAGGGACGGCCGGGCCGCGTACACGGCGTGGGCGGTGCCCAGCCCGAGGCCGTCCCGCATGAGCTCGGCCAACGGACGGGCGGCGGTGAGGCCGACCTCCTCGAAGGTGATGCCGGACAGCGCCCCGACGTGATCCGCGATGCCGTCGCGCTGCCGGTCGGCATCGATCAGGCACCCGACCGGGACGGTCAGCCGCCCGCCGGTCACGGCCAGGCCGGACATCAGCCGGTGCCCGGAGCCGAGTGCCAGCAGGGCGGTGTCGTCGGCGATGAGCGGTGGGGTCACAAGACCTCACCGGCTTCACCGGCGGCGACGGCCTGCCAGAGTGCCTCGGCCTCCGCCACGTCCTCGTCGGTCAGTTCGGGCTGTAGGTGCTCCCGGATGTACGCCATGTTGTGGGCGTACATCTCCTGCCGCTCGGCATGCGTGGGCGTGGCGGTGGCGAGCTCGGCCACCATCGAACCGATGGTGGTCCCCCGGTCCGCGGCGAGTATGGCCAGGCGGTCTCGCACCTCGGCCCGAACCTTGATCACGGCGCTGTCCATACGGCGAGTATACCGGCGGTATACCGAGAAGGGGCTGTCCGGCAGGAGTCAGAGGCGGTACTCCAGGGTCAGGGTCGCCGCGGTGCCGCGCTGGAGGAAGAGGTAGGCGGTGGTGGAGAGCGGGCGGTCGAAGGCGAGGCGGAGTTGGAGGGGGGTGCCCGGGGTGACGGTGGGGTGGAAGTCGGTGGAGGTGCGGGTGCCGGAGGTGAAGGCGGCGAGGGTGGCGGTGTCGGGGGAGTCGGCCGGGGCGGCGTAGTCCTCGGGGGTGGTGGTGCAGGTGGGGCCGAAGCAGCCGGTGCGGGTGGAGGCGGTCAACCGGGCTTCGGCGAACGGGTTTCCGCTGCCGCTCGCGTGGGTGACGGTGAGCCGGGCGGCGGTGACGGTGGCGCCGGTGGGGAGGGCGGAGGTGTCGAAGGAGAGCAGGGCGCGGTTCTGCCTGCCGTCGGTGCCGCGGCCCACGGCGAGGCCGAGCGTGCCGGTGAGGGTGCCGACGGTGGGGGAGGTGCCGTCCGCGTCGGCCTTCACGTAGCCGTCGCGGGTGGTGTCGTCGGTGAGGGTGAGCGTGCCCGTGCCGGGGGACGGACTGGGCGAGGGCGAGGGCGAGGGTGAGGGGGAGGGCGAAGTGCCTTCCAGGGAGAGGAACTTGGCGATCCGGAGGGAGGCGCAGAGGTTGACGTCCAGGACGTAGGCGCCGGCCGTGCCGCACTGCTCCGCCCCGCTCCCCGGGTCGACCGGCTGCCCGTGCCCCATGCCGGTGATCGACCAGGTCTCCACCCGGGGCTGCCCGTTGGCGTCCGCGTAGACCTTGTGCGGGTGCCCGGCCACGGTCTCGGAGACGGCGGGTGTCTGCGGCACGCCGTTGGCGTCCGTCCACTGCTCCATCAGTTCGGTGAGGTTCGAGGGCTTCACCAGCGCGTCCGAACTCCCGTGCCAGATCGACACCTTGGGCCACGGCCCGGTCCAGGAGGGGTGGCCGGAGCGGGCCAGGTCGCCCCACTGGGCGGGGGTGAGGTCGCGGCCGGTGCTCATGCAGTCCACGCTGGCCTGCACCTGGGTGGAGGCGCAGCGGTACGGCAGCCCGGCCACCACCCCGCCGCCGGCGAACACGTCGGGGTAGTCGGCCAGCAGCGCGGCGGTCATCGCCCCGCCGGCCGAGAGTCCGGTGACGTAGACCCGGGCCGGGTCGGTGGCCAGGTCGGCGGTGGCGCGGGCGACCATCTGACGGACCGACAGCGCCTCGCCCTGGTCCCGGGAGTGGTCGCCGGGCAGGAACCAGTTGAAGCAGCCGGAGGAGTTGTTGGCGGACTGCTGCTGTGGCAGCACCAGCGCGAAGCCGTACCGCTCGGCCCACGTGGTCCAGCCGGTCTCGTCGTCGTAGGCGGCGGCCGACTGGGTGCAGCCGTGCAGCGCGACCACCAGCGGCCGGCCGGCGGGCAGGCCGTCCGGGACGTAGCGGTACATCAGCAGGTTGCCGGGGTTGGAGCCGAAGCCGGTGACCTGGGTCAGGGTGGCGGCGGCCCGGGCGGGGGAGGGGGCGAGCGGGAGCAGGGCGGCGGCGAGCAGCGTCAGGACGGCTGCCCACCAGGCCCGTTGGGTTCGGACGTGCACGGTGGAGGCTCCTGGGTGGGGGTGAAGCCGGGTGGGGGATGCGGTGACGGTAGTGCCGGGGCCGTGACCCCGGTCACGGTGCGGGCGGACACCGGCGGGCGGCCCGGATGGGGGCGGCGCACATTGCCCACAGCGTGGACGGCCGCGCCGGGCGGGCGCCGCCTGGTGCGAGGATGGCCGTACACGTGAGCAAGGAGCGGCCATGACCAGCAGCGCGTCCGGACAGAAGATCGCCTTCCTCGGCACCGGCAAGATCGGGGAGGCCCTGCTCTCCGGTCTGCTGCGGGCCGGCACCGATCCGGCGGACGTGATGGTCACCGCCCGCCGCCCGGAGCGGGCCGCCGAGCTGACCGAGCGCTACGGCGTCACCGTGGTCTCCAACGCCGAGGCCGCCAAGCTGGCCGACACCCTGATCCTGGCGGTCAAGCCGCAGGACATGGGCACCCTGCTGGAGGAGCTCTCCCCGCACGTCGAGCCCGACCGGCTGGTCATCTCGGCGGCGGCCGGCGTCCCGACCCGCTGGTTCGAGGCCCGGCTGGCCCCCGGCACCCCGGTGGTCCGGGTGATGCCCAACACCCCCGTGCTGGTGGACGAGGGGATGAGCGTGATCTCCGGCGGCTCGCACGCCGAGGAGCACCACCTGGAGCGGGCCGAGGAGATCTTCCGTTCGGTCGGCAAGGCGCTGCGCCTGCCGGAGAGCCAGCAGGACGCGGCCACCGCGCTCTCCGGCTCCGGCCCGGCCTACTTCTACTTCCTGGTCGAGGCGATGACCGACGCGGGCATCCTGCTCGGCCTGCCCCGGCAGGTGGCGCACGACCTGATCGTGCAGTCCGCGATCGGCGCCTCGGTGATGCTGCGCGACTCGGGCGAGCACCCGGTCAAGCTCCGCGAGGCGGTCACCTCCCCGGCCGGCACCACCATCGCGGCCATCCGCGAGCTGGAGAACCACGGCGTCCGGGCCGCCCTGCTCGGCGCCCTGGAAGCCGCCCGCGACCGCTCCAGGGAGCTGGCCTCCGGCGGCAAGTAGGCTCACCGGCGTGAGCTACGACTTGGTGGTCTTCGACAACGACGGTGTGCTGGCGGACAGCGAGCCCATCTCCAACCGGGTGCTCGCCGAGTACCTGACCGAGCTCGGGTACCCGACCACGATCGAGGACTCCTACCGGGACTTCATGGGCTGCGCGGCGCACACCGTGCACGACGTGATCGGTGAGCGGTACGGGGCGCGGCTGCCCGAGGGCTTCGACGGGCTGTTCCACGCCCGGGTGTTCGCCGCCTTCGAGCGCGAGCTCACCCCGGTGCGGGGCGCCGAGGAACTGCTGAAGACCCTTCAGCAGCACGGCGTCCCGTACTGCCTGGCCTCCTCCGCGCACCACGCCTGGATCCGCACCGCGCTCGACCTCACCGGGCTGCGTGGTCACCACGCCGAGGAGCGGATCTTCAGCGCCCAGGACGTCGGCGTCGGCAAGCCCGCCCCGGACCTCTTCCTGCACGCCGCCCGCACCCTGGGCGTGGGCCCGTCCCGCTGCCTGGTGATCGAGGACAGCCGCAACGGCGTGCTGGCCGCCCGGGCCGCCGGCATGGACGTGTACGGTTACGCGGCCCTGACCGACCCGGCCAAGCTCACCGGTGCGGGCGCCACCGGCCTGATCACCGACCTCGCCGAGGTGCCCGCGCTGCTCGGCCTCTGACGGGCGGTCGGACGCCCGGAAAAAATCTTTCCCCGGCCTGTAACGCGGCCGGTGCCCCGCGGCGTGGGTACCGCGACGAACGGGAACGGGGAAGGATCAACTGGTGGGGGAAGCTCCTGCGGACTTCATGGAGTTCGCGCACGCCCACAGCGGCAGGCTGTTCCGCACGGCCTGCCTGCTGACCGGCGACTGGCACCTCGCCGAGGACCTCGTCCAGGAGACCCTGGCGAAGATGTACCGCTCGTGGCGGCGGATCGACCGCTCCGAGCCCCCGCTGGCGTACGCCCACACGGTGCTCTCCCGGACCTTCGTCTCCCAGCGCCGCCTGCGCCGTTCCGGCGAGCGCCCCTCCGAGGCGCTGCCCGAGCCCGACGGCCGGTTCGACGGGGACCCGGCGCTGCGGGTGGCCCTGCTGGAGGCCCTGGCCGAGCTGTCGCCGAAGGACCGCACGGTGCTGGTGCTGCGCTACTGGGAGGACCGCTCCGTCGAGGAGACCGCCCGGCTGATGGGCATCCGGGTCGGCTCGGTGCGGGTGCGCAGCCTCCGCGCCCGGGAGCGCCTGCGGCAGGTCCTCGGCCCGGAGTTCGCCGAACTGAGCTGCGCGTGACGCCCCCGCGCCGCCCCCGCCCCGACCCCACGGAGAGCCACGTGCAGCACGACCGACCGCCGCAGTCCGACGCCGAGCTGCACGAGGTCCTCGGCCGGGCCGTGGACGGGTTCGCCCCGCACAGCCACGACCTGGTCCACCGGGCGGCGGCCCGCGGGCGGCGGCTGCACCGGGCCAGGCAGTGCCAACTGGCGCTCGCAGCAGTGGTGTTGATCGGTTCGGCCGGGATCGGTCTGAACACCCTCGGCCCGAGCGCAACTTCCGGTCCGGCCCTGCCGGCCACCTCGGCCACGCCCACACCGGCGCCCACACCGGCGCCCACACCGGCGCCCACGGCGACGCCCGCCGACACCGTCCCCCTGCTCCCTGCGCCCAGCTACCGGCCGGGCCCGGCGTCCCGGACGGGGCCGCTCGGTGCGCAGCTCGCGGCGATGCTGCCCGCACGCGGTACGAGCAGTGACCTCGAGCAGATCGGGACCTTCACCGACTGGCGCCTGATGCCACGGTCCGACGGACCCGCGAGCGAGCGGCGGGAAGTGGTGGCCAGCCTGCGTTTCCGAGACGGGCGGAGCGTCACGGCCCTGCGCCTGACCCTCGTGGGCCTCAGCGCCGAGGAGGCCGGAGCCTGGCCGTGCACGACCGACAGCTACGGAGCCTGCGCGAGGCTGGCCGACGGCTCCCGGGTGAGCACCGTCCGGGAGGAGGCGGCGAACCGGCCGTTCCGATGGGCGGTCAGTGTGCTCCGTCCCAACGGCCGATTGATCCGGTTGGAGCAGTTCAACCCGGCCCCGGAGCAGCGGGAGATGGCGGTGGGCCTCGACGAGATGACCGCCGTGGCGGTGGACGCCCACTGGTACAAGTGACCGGCACGACAAGGGACATGAGGGGGAGTCAGCAGTGGGACGAGTGGCGGCGGGAGTCGGCTTCGCGGTGGCGGGGGCCGTGGTGTGCGGAGCCGGAGGGTACGCGGCGTACGCCCTGGTGGGCGGCCCCACCCCGGGAGGGCCCAAGGCCACTGCGGTGGTGACCGGTCCGCCGACGGCCGGGGAGGCCGCCAAGGGGGCCGAGGCGTTCCTGAAGGCGTGGGCCGACGGCGACTACGAGGAGGCCGGGCGCCTCACCGACCGGCCCGAGTCCGCGGTCGTCGCACTGACCCGGTTCCGGACGGAGCTCAAGCCGACGGCGGTCTCGCTCGCCCTGGGCGGTACGGCGCCGGCCTCGTCCTCGGCCTCGCCCGCGCCGTCGGCCTCGCCCTCGGCCGCCACCGAGGTGCCGCTGGCCTTCCGGGCCGAGGTGCGGCTGCCGGACGCGGCCCAACCCTGGCGCTACGACGGCGCGTTCACCATGGTGCGCGGACGCGACGGCCGGGTGGTGGTGCGCTGGAGCCCCGACGTGGTGCACCCCAGGCTGACCGGCGCCAGGGACCTGATGGTGCGTCCGATCACCGCCTCGCCCTCCCAGGTGGTGGACCGCAAGGGGCGGCCGGTCGGTGAATTCCCGTCCGTCAAGGCGGTGTTGGGGCAGATCAGGTTCGAGGGGACGGAGGACCCGGGGAGTGCGGGCCGCGGCGTGGTGGCCGTCCAGCAGGGCAGCCCGTCGGCCGCCGAGCAGCTGTTCACCATCACCGAGCCCAAGGACGCGGCCAAGCGGCGGCTGACCCTGGACGCCGACCTCCAGCGGGCCGCCGAAGCGGCGGTGGCGGCCCGGACCACTCCGGCCTCGATCGTGGCCGTCGAACCCAGCACCGGCCATGTGCTCGCCTTCGCCAACAACCCGGCGCGGGGCCAGAACCGGGCCTTCGGCGCCACGCTCGCCCCCGGGTCCACCATGAAGGTGGTCACCGCGGCCGCCCTGCTGGAGGGCGGCCTGACCCCGGACAGCCCGCTGCCCTGCCCGGCGACCACCACGGTGTCCGGCCGGACGGTGCCGAACGACTTCCCCGACGCCCGGCCGGGCTACACCCTCAAGGACGACTTCGCGCAGTCCTGCAACACGGCCTTCCTCGACGCGGGCGGCACCCGGCTCAAGGGCGCGGCCATGCCCGGCCTGGCCCGGGAGGTGTTCGGCCTCGGCCTGGTCTGGCAGACCGGCATCGACACCTTCGACACCTCCGTGCCGGTCGAGAGCAATCCCGCCGAGGCCGCCATGGCCCTGATCGGGCAGGGCCGGATCCAGACCAACGCGCTCGCCATGGCCTCGGTCTCGGCGACCGTCCAGAGCGGCACCTTCCGCCAGCCGGTCCTGATCCCCGGCCTGCCCCAGCAGAAGGCCGCGCGCACCCTCGGGGCACGGCCCCTGAACGACCTGCGGGCGATGATGCGCCGCACCGCCGAGAGCGGCACCGCCTCCGGGGCCCTGCGCGGCATCGCCGGCGCGGCCGGCAAGACCGGCACCGCCGAGGTCAACGGGCAGCCCAAGCCCAACAGTTGGTTCACCGGCTACCGCGGCGACCTCGCGGTGGCCGCCGAGGTCCAGGCGGGCGGTCACGGTTCGGACGCCGCCGCGCCGGCCGCCGCCTCGCTGCTGCGGATCGGCAACGGCGGGCGGTAGGGCTCCGTCAGGCGCCGGGCTCATCGGGGCGGTCGGGGCTCCTCGGAGCCTTCGGCGGCTTCGGCGACTCCCGGCGACGGCGGGAGGGGCGGCGCGGGCGGTGCGGCATCAGCTCGCGCCGCCCGTCGCTGTCGGCGGCCCTGACCAGGGGGATCCGGGGCGGGAAGGCCAGGACGGTCGCCTCCGTACCGGAGGGCTGGTCACCGGTGCCGGCCTCGGCGGGCGTCCGGTCCTGGGGCTGCTGTGCCCGGGGTTCCTGTGCCCGGGACTCCGGCCGGGGCCGCGCCGATGCCTGCTGTGCCTGCTGTGCCTGTGCGTGCTGCGCCT
Organism: Kitasatospora sp. NPDC051853; assembly: GCF_044452665.1. Taxonomy (NCBI): domain Bacteria; kingdom Bacillati; phylum Actinomycetota; class Actinomycetes; order Kitasatosporales; family Streptomycetaceae; genus Kitasatospora; species Kitasatospora sp. NPDC051853. The sequence goes on from NZ_JBITBY010000015.1 coordinate 214,722, forward strand.
GGGGCGGGACCGACGGGGCGGGGCCGGTCACCGCCGGCTGGCGGTGGAGGTGCTGGACGGCGTCCTGCCACCCCTGGGCGTAGGCGGACTCCCGGGCCCGTTCGTACTCCTCCGGGGTGGTGATCAGCACGCCCTCGGGCAGGGTCAGTTCGACCAGTGCGGAGAGCGCCCGGCCGACGGCGGCCGAGGAGAGCCGGTGCCCCGGCTCCCGGGCGGCGCGTTCGGTGAGCTGCGCGATGAGGGTGAGGAGGTCGAACTCCTCACCGTCGTCGGTGAGTTCGCCCGGGCCGGGACCGTCCGTGCAGTTGTTCTGCCCAGCCACGCGCCGAACGCCTCTCACCGATCCACGGGCTCAGCCCGTAGCGAGCCGTCTGGTCCCCTTGCGTCCCGTAGCCTCCCTGCCGGTCTCCCGGTGGTCGTCCTCGGCCTGGTCGGGCGTGAACTGCTGGGCGACCTTGATGAACATCTCGCGCCGGTCGTCGGGGATGCCGAGCGCCGACGCGACCTGCTCCAGGGTCATCCGCTGCCCGACGGCCGTGGCGGGTGCGGTGTCCACAGGGTAACCGACCGCCTCCGGGAGATCATTCGCCGTCAGCTTGCCGGAGCGGATGAGGACTTCCCGGATCGGGACGCCGAGGGCGTGGGCCAGGCCCCGCATGGTGTCGAGGTCCGGCATGCTCTGCCGCTGCAGGAGCCGGGTCACGGCTGCCCGGTGCACGCCCGCGTCCTCCGCGAGCTTCGACTTGCCGCCGCCCCGCGGGCTGTCGATGTCGTACCCGCGGTCGCGCATCAGGTCCTCGATCCAGGACGCGAACCGTTCGATGTCGGTGCTGCTGCTCGGCACCATGGTGTGGACTCCCTCCGCCTGCCCCCGCACTGCCCAAGGGTACCGCGCGCTCGCGCGCGTAATCAGTGCCGGGACGCACCTCGTCATGTCGATTGGGCCACGGTTGTGCGCGGATTCGGCCGCTCTGTGGGGGAGTCGTCGCGATCCGTGGAAGGTCCGTTCGGAAACAGCTTGCGTGCGCAGGCGCAACAACGCAGGATGAGTGCGAACCCGCAACAAGATCGGACGGGCCGCCCCGGGCACCCGCCCCCGAGCCCTGGAGCAGCCCCGCCATGTCCGTTGTCGCTGCTGACGCCGTCCTCCCGGTGGCCGAGGGCCACGCCTACGCCCGCGAGCGCGCCGAGGACTGGCGGGAGCGGGCCGCCTGCCTCGGGCTGCCCGCCCGCGAGATCTTCGTGACCAGGGCCGCCCAGGCCGCACCGGCCCTGCGCCGCTGCGGGGCCTGCCCGGTGCGCCGCCGCTGCCTGGAGGCGGTGCAGCCCGAGCTCTCCTGGTTCGACGGGGTCTGCGGCGGCCGCCTCTGGCGCAACGGCCGCGTGGTGCAGCCGCGCTGACGCCCTCTTCTCCGTCCTCTCCTCTCGCCTCTTTCCGCCGTCTCTGCCGGGGAGTCACCCATGCACGCCCAGTCCGCCTTCCCCTCCACCGTCGCCGGGCGTCAACTCGCCCGCGCGGCACTCTGGATCGACATCCTGCGCCGCCAGTTCCCGGAGCTGATCGAGGAGTTGGCTCCCGGCAGGCCCGGAGCCGCCAACCGGTCGAACACCCCGCCGCACGCCGCCGCGGCGGCCCGCCGGGCGGCCGCCGACCGGGCGGACCGCGAGGCCGTCCTCTGGAACGAGCAGCACGGGCTGCGCGGCGCCTCCGGCGGCCGGGCCCCGCTCCGCCTGCACATCTCCGACGTGCTGCGCGACATCACCGACGGGGTGGTCGAGTTGGAGGAGGCCGTCCGGGAGAAGCTCCGGCTCGGCCGGGCGCCGCGGGCCGACGTGCCGGCCCGGCTGGACCGGATCGAGGCGCTGCTTGCCGAGGTGGCCGGGCACCCGGTGCTCGCCGAGCACGTGTTGGAGGAGGCCCGCCGGATGTCCCGCCGCTGCTCGGCGGCGCTCGGCGAGGCCGAGACCCTGGTCCGGGTGCGCGGACGCTGCCCCTGGTGCGACTCGGTCTCGCTGCGGGCCTTCCCGGCCTGGCGGGCGGTGCTCTGCGTCAACCCGGGCTGCCGCTGCACCGAACCCGACTGCGAGTGCCGCACCGCCCCCGGCCACCGGCACAGCTGGGCGGAGACCTCCTGGTCCCAACTGGCCCAGGAGGCAGGGGTGGACGAGGTCGCGCTGGCCGTCCTGGTGGAGGAGGCGGAACCCACCGCCGCCGCTTTGGGGGAGGCGGTCCGATGAGCACGCTCGGACTCCCGGCCGGGGCCGCCCTGGTCAACGCGCTGATCGCCGCCGCCGAGGTGGACGTCGCGCCCGCCACCATCCGCAAGTGGGTCCAGCTCGGCCACCTGGCCGCGGCCGGGCGGCAGGGCAGGGCCCTGCTCTACCGGCTGGAGGACGTCTTCGCCGCCGAACGCGCCACCCGGCGCGGCCGCCCCCGGTCCGCCTGACCGCCACTCAAGAGAGCCCCGCTCCGGCCCCGTTGCCGGAGCGGGGCTCTTCGCGTTCCCCCGAACGTGCTCGCCCGCACAAGTTGCGACCGCGCGCGCAATGCGTCACAGTTGGAGCAGCGGCGGAGCTGTGCCCCCAGCGCGGAAGCGAGGGGAGCGCGGCCCGCCGTTTCGCACGGGGCGACCGCCGGCCCCGACGGCAACGGACCCCTCCTCCCTCCCGCACCGAGGTCCCGCTGCCGTGTCCGCCGACGGCCGCCCCGCGCACCCGACCCGAGCCCCCGTCAGAAGGGAGCAGAACCATGGCCAATCCGCTGCTGGCCCTGCCCGACGTCGAACGCCTGATCGTCGACAGCCTGCGCAACCGCACCGAACTCGCCACCGCCACCGTCGACAACAAGCCGCCCGCCGGCTTCGACGGCACCCAGGCGGTCGTCCTGGTCTCCCGCACCGGCGGGGCCTGGATCGACGACCAGCACCTGGACCTCCCGCTCGTGGACCTGGAGGTCTACGGGCCGACCAAGACCGCCGCGCACGCCCTGATGCAGCTGGCCCGGGCAGCCGTCTTCCAGCTGCGCGGCACCGTCTACGGCGGCGCGGTGGTCACCGACTTCCAGGAGACGGACGGCCCCCGCTGGCTGCCCGACTACAACCGCACGAGCGCCAACAGGTACCGCAACACGGTGCAGTTGACGCTCCGCCTCACCTGAGCCGCCGGCCCTCCGGCAGGCTCCCCCGATCAGGCCCCTCGCACCACCGCGGGGGGCCTTTCCCGTACCCGCGACCGCGGGCACGGACCACCCGGCACCACCTTCTCCCGAGGAGATCACCATGGCAGGCACCAACGCTTCCGAGATCCGCGTCGCCGGCACCGGCCGCATCCTGGTCGCCCCGGTCGGCACCGCCGCCCCGGCCGACACCACCGCGGCCTGGGCGGCCGCGTGGAAGGACCTCGGCTACACCACCACCGACGGCATCAAGTTCGCCAAGAAGGACAAGATCGACCCGGTCAAGACCTGGCAGTCCTCCAGCACCGCCCGGCTGATCTACGGCGACCGTGACCTCACCCTGAAGTTCCAGCTGCTGCAGCTGAACGAGGACACCCTGCCCTTCTTCCTCGGCGGCGACGCCACCGCCGAGACCGCGGCCGGCTCGGGCATCTACAAGTACGACCTGTCCCCGGCCCCGAAGGCGAACGAGAAGGCCCTCGGCATCGAGTTCACCGACGGCTCGGCGATCACCTACCGCTTCGTCATCCCGCGCGGCCAGGTGACCGACACCGAGGAGCTCGGCCTGACCCGCACCGCCGCCATCAAGCTCGGCGTCACCTTCACCGCCCTGTCGGTGGACGACACCAAGCCGCTGGCGACCATCCTGATGAAGGACCCGGCCTACTCGGCGGTCTGATCCCTCGTCAACACCCAGCGGGGCCCGGTGGATTCGTCCACCGGGCCCCGCCCTGTTCCCCCAACTCATCAGTCAGGAGCCCGACATGGCCAGCTTCTCCGTCAACGCCGCCCGCGCCCAGCGCCTCGAAGCGCTCGGCCGCACCTGGACCTTCGACCTCGACGGCGAGGTCTTCGAACTCCCCACCGAACTCGCGCGCGGCATCGCCCGCAAGCTCGCCAAGCTGGACGACAACGACGTCGACGGCCTGCTCCGACTCCTGCTCGGCGACACCCAGTTCGAGCGCTTCGACCGCCACGACGTCACCATGCAGGACGTCGGCGCGATCCTGGAGGCCTACGGCAAGGAGACCGGGCTCGGCCTGGGGGAATCCTGAGCCTCGGCGCGTTCGTCGACGAACACGCCGAGGCCCTCGAAGCCGACCTGCTCCGGCACTACGGCGTGGACCTCCTCGACTGGCACCGCGACCGGCTCTCCGCACGCCGGCTCTCGGTGCTGATCAAGCACCTCCCACGCGACAGTGCCCTCACCCGCGAACTCCACGGCGAAGCCGCCGACTGGTCCACCACCGACTACCTCCTGGCCAACGTGGTCGACCACCTCGCCGTCGCCAACTGGATGTTCGCCACCATCAACCGCGACGAGGAAGCCGACCCCCTCGACCCCCCGGAGCCGGTCGTCCGCCCGGGCCAGGAGGAGGACGTTGAGTCGGCCGGCGAACCGGAGATCCGGGAGCAGCCGGCCGATCTCTCCGCAGGTGATCTGGCCGCATTCTTCAGCTGAGGAGGAAGGCATGGGCGCTCCGGCCAACACGGGCCCGGACTCGGACGAGCGGGCCAAGATCTTCGGGGAGATCTCGACGATCTACTTCACCCGCAAGGAGGCTGCCAACTACAAGCAGACCATCACGGGGATCGGTCACACGGTCAACGGTCTCAAGCTCGACCTCACGGCGTTCAAGGCCGACGCTACCCTGCTCGCGCTCGGCCTTACAGCGATAAAGGCCGACTACACCTTCCTGAAGGTGGATGAGAAGGGGGTCTACTGGCGCGGCCGCCCGCTGAAGCAGTGGGGGGCCGACAAAGACAAGCAGAGCGCGAAGAACACCGAGAGGGCGCAGGCGGCCCTCAAGCAGAAGAACGGCGAGATCGTTCGCCGCCTGCGGCTCATTGAGAACAAGCTCTCCGCGCACGGCTCGACCAAGGAGCAGTTGGAGGCCGCGCGGGTCAAGAAGAATGCCTCGGGCAGGGCGTACCGAACCAGTCGCAGCGATGACGATCTCAAGGCCGCTCAGCGCGACCTGAAGGAGTTCCAGCGACTGCAGTCCAAGGCGCAGCGCGAGTCCGACGAACTCAAGAAGTTGGTCAAGCGGGCGGAGAAGGACAAGAGCCAACTCGGAAAGCTCGCAAAGGAGGCCGAGAAGGTCGCCAAGATCACGGACAAGCTGAGTCATGCGGAGAAGCGGGCGAAGGAGCAGAAGGCCGCGGCGGAGAAGTACTTCAAGGAGATCGAAACCAAGGCAGGCAACCTGGAGCGGAAGCTCAGGAGCCTGGCCGCAGCGGTCGGCTGACCACGAATGGAGAAGTGATGAGTCTCAAGTCCTCCCTCATCGGAGCCACGGGAAGCCTGTCGAAGTTCGCCTCCTCGCTCGGAACGACTGCTTCCAAGGTCGACCGGCTCCGGAGCTCGGCGCGGGACGCGGACGGCGCCGTCGGCAAGTTGAAGAATTCCGCAGCCCAGGCCGAGAAGGCGGTGGGTGGCACCGGAAAGGCCGCCGGGACCACTGGCGGGATGTTCGGGAAGATGAAGACCGGCCTCGGCGCGGCGACAACCGGGTTCAAGGGCCTCAACACGGCGATGAAGGGGAACATCATCGGCCTGCTGCTGATGCTGCTCGCCCCGCTGATCGCCAAGATCGTCGACATGGCGATGCAGTCCAAGACCATGCAGAAGATCATGGACACCGCCTTCAAGGTGATCGGCAACGTCATCGACACGGTGATGAAGGCGATCGGCCCGGTGATGAAGCAGGCTGGCGACATCATCGCCAAGGTCTGGGGCGGCATCCAGACCGCCATCGCCACCGTCGTGGACTGGATCTGGACCGCGATCAAGTGGTACTTCAACGCCTACAAGACCGTGATCACCACCGTGCTGGACGTGGTCCTCGGCGTGGTGACGGGAGCCTGGAACGGCATCCGCGGCGCGATCTCCGGCGTGCTGGACTGGATCAAGAGTGCCACCACCGGGGCGTTCAACACCGTCAAGGACGCGCTGAGCAATGCCTGGGGCGCGCTGTCGGGGATCGCGGAGAGTGCGTTCAACGCGGTGCTCGGGGCGGTGCGGACACCGCTGAACGCGGTGATCGGGCTGGTCAACCGGGCGATCAACTCGATCAACGGGATCCGGATCGACATCCCGGACTGGGTGCCGGGGATCGGTGGCAAGGGGTTCGGGGTCCACATCCCGACCATCCCGATGCTGGCCAACGGCGGCATCATCGCGCCCTCGGCCGGCGGCACCCTCGCCCTGATCGGTGAGGGCGGCCAGCACGAGGCGGTCATCCCGCTGGACCGGCTGGACAAGATGCTCAGCTCCGGCGGGGCTTCGGCGCCCGCGCTGCACCGCCTGGCCGCCGCGGTCGAGGCGATGGCGCTGCGGCCGGTGCTGGTGCAGGTCGACTCGCAGACCATCGCCCGCGCCGCGATGGACGGCCAACGCCAGCTCGTGCGCCGGTAGTCGACCGGCGGCAGCCAGAACCCGACACCTGAAGAGAGGAGTTGTGCCGCATGCCGCACAACCTGTGGATCGGCCGGCCCGGAGCGCTCCGGGAGATCGACCAGGCCGCGAAGAGTTGGGACCGCAGCGCCGACCTCGGGGTGACCGAGTTCCGGGCGCTCGGCGGGCGGGCGACGGTGGTGTACACCCCGAAGGCCGTCCGCCGCCTGAAGTTGAGCTGGGAGGGGCTGGACCGGGAGACCGCCACCTACCTGGACCGGCTGGCCCGGCGGGCCGACGGGCCGGGGCCGCTCGCGGTGATGGACCCGGCCTCGGTGAACCTGCTGGAGCCGGCCCAGGCGGCCGGCCGGGACCGGGCGGGCAGCACCGGCCGGGCCTGGTTCGTCTCGGGCCAGCCCGGCGCGGTGGTCGAATCGAGCACGGTGAAGGGGCAGTTCGGCTTCCAGGCGCAGGCCGCGGAGAGCGCGCTGGCCTGGCGCGGCGCGTACTGGGCGGGCGGCATCCCGGCGGTGCCGGGGTGGACGGTGTCGTTCCGCGTCCCGACCGCCTTCCCGGACACCTGTACGGCGCAGGTGGACTTCAAGTCGATCACCGGGGACTACCTGAGCTCGGCCTCGGTGAGGGACCGTCAGATCACCGCGCTGGTCCCGCCGGGCGCCGCCTTCGTCACCCCGGTGGCCAAGCCGGGTGCGATCGGCAGCTACTCGCTGGCCAACGCCTGCTTCACCATCGGCGGCGACTGGCCGGACGAGAACCTGCCCGGTGACGGCTGCCCGCCGATGGCGATCACCGCGTACTCCGACGTCCCGACGGCCCAACTCCGTTACCGCAACGTCTCGATCGACCTGCTGGAGGTGGCCGGTGCAAACGGATGACCCCACGGTGGTCGACGCGCTCGCCACCGGCGAGCGGACCTACCGCAACTCCACCCGGCTCGGCGCCCTCGAGCTCAACGAGCAGGTCCAGGGCTGGAAGGTGGAACGCGCCTACAACACCGACCTGCCCTCGGCCATGCGGGCCTTCGCGGGCAGCTCCTCGGCGCAGCTGGACCTCCAGCTGACCGGGGGGCCGGCGGGCAACGGCCCCGCGCTGTACTCGCCCTGGGCCCCCCGGGGCACCGCGGACCGGGTCCGCCCGGGCCAGTCGGTGGTGCAGAGCATCGGCCTGGAGGAGACCGGCCAGCTCCCGGTCTTCCGGGGTACGGTGCGCAGCCGCTCGGCCGCCTCCGGCGGCGACGTCGTGCAGATCACCGCGTTGGACGGGGCCGAGCGGCTGCGCGGCCCGGCCCACCTGCCCAAGCCGTACGCCGGGTTCCTCGGCAAGCAGCCGATCGCCAGTGCCACCTGGTGCGTCGACGAGCTGCTCCGGCAGGGCGGGGTGTACACCTGCCCGCCGCCCCGGTTCACGGACACCACCAACGACCAGAGCACCGTGCTGTACGTCTCGCTGCACGGCGGTTTCACCCCGGCCAACGGCATCCCGTACCTGGTGCCCAGTGCCGCGGACTACGGCTGGTCCCGGACGGCAGCGCCGTACGAGATGGCTCTGGTGCCCAAGAAGAGCGGCCTGAAGGCCAGTTGGATGCCGAGCCGGCGGGTCAGGGTGCCGAACCGGACCATCCTGACCGAGGTCACGGTCAACAATCTGGTCGGGGCCGGCGAGCGGGCCAAGGCGCAGATCGACCTCGCCACCGACGACGCCGGGTACGGCTTCGGCCTGCTCAGGTTCACGGTGGACTTCAACGCCGCCACCGTGACGGCCTGGTCGGGCCGGGAGGGAGGGGCCGGCGAGGGGTACAGCTGGTCCTTCCCCGCGCTCTCCCAGCAGAAGGGCAACTGGCAGCTGGGCATGCTCTGGGACGGGATCTCCTCGCTCACGTACCAGAACGACCCGGCCCAGGGCCGGACCGCCAAGTCGTTCCAGGTGGTGCCGCACCTGATCGCTCCGGACGGAACCCAACTGGCCGGGCAGATGTACGAGTTGATGTCCCCGGCGGGCCTGCAGTGGGAGTCCGAGCTGTTCCGGGTCGATCTGGTGACCGACGTGGCGGCCGAGTGCCTCCAGGTCACCGGCGGGATCGGGACGATCTTCACCTTCCCGCCCGCCAGCTTCAAGCAGAGCTGGAAGAAGGGCGCCACCCTCGACGACGTCACCCTGCCGCTCTACAGCATCCCGACGGTCTCCGGCAGCCAGTGGGACGTCATCTCGCAGATCGCCAAGGCGGCGCTGTCCACCGCCGAGTTCGACGAGACGGGCGTGTTCCGCTGGCGCAACCACACCAGGTTCCTGACCGCGCCGACCAGGGCCCAGCGCACCCTGACCACCCTGCGGGACATCTCCGCCCTGTCGGTCTCCGAGGAGATCGACGCCTGCCGGAACTACTGCGTCCAGCCGTACCAGGACTGGTCCAAGGTGGAGACGCAGAAGAGCGAGGTGTTCCGCGACTCCGGCGTCCGCACCGTGCCGGCGTACGGCTCGGTGGAGATCGCCTATACGAAGGCGGTGGACGAGCCGGACATCTGGCCGCCCCTGGTGGACTGCGACCTCATCGCCTCCGAGGACTCCGCGGTCCGCTTCGCGCTGGCGAACGCCGCCAACCAGGGCGCCCAGAAGGGCCGGGTGGAGACCTCCGTCCGCCGCGACGGCGGCACGCTCTACCTGCTGCTGCGCAACATGACCGGCGCGCCGGTGTACACCGTGAACAAGGACGGTTCGGGCTCGGTCCGGCTGATCATGCCGATACCGAAGACCGAGCCGGTGAACCGCACGGCGATCGTGCAGAACAAGCCGAGTCAGACCCTGTACGGCCTCCAGCAGTACACCGCCGAGGCGACCGACTGGGTGCAGGACTACGACACCGCCGTCTCGCTCGCCGCGGCGCTGGAGGCGTCCGGCCGGTTCCCGATCCCGGTGTTCGGAGGGGTCGAGGTGCTCTACGATCCCCGGCTCCAACTCGGCGACGTGGTGCAGCTGGTGGACACCGCCGGTGCCTACCTCGACACCTTGGCCTGGGTGATCGGGATCTCGGTCGAGGCCGGCCCCGACGGGGCGATCCGGCAGACCCTCACCCTGCGCGGCACCTCCTGGCCGAGCGGCCAGATGGACGTCGGCATCACCCCCGACCCGCCGGTCGACCCGGCGGTCTGGAACCGGCAGCCGTACAAGCAGGTGGCCGAGCGCTACCCGTCCTACGCCCACATCACCCAGGCCGGACGCAGCTGCAAGGACCTCTGGACCCGCTGAGGGTCCGCCAACACCCTTTGGAGGAGCCAGAGATGACCGACCCCACCCCGCAGGCCGCCGACACCGTCCGGCTCGACGCCGACCAGCTGCGACTGCTGGCCGCCGAGGTCGCCCGCCAGCTGGCCGACTGGCTGGCCACCCGCACCCCCGGCCAGATCCCGATCGACGACCCGCTGGCCGGCGCCGGGCAGCAGGTCAGCCCGCCGACCGGCGCCGCCGTCACCATCGAGTTCCCGCAGCCGCCGGCCGAGCCCGCCGCGTAGCCCGCCAACTCCCGTACCGAGCAGCTGAGGTGACCACGTGACCAAGCAGACCCCGATGAACCAGCTCCCCTACCCGGAGCCCAGCGACATCGCCGACATCCCGCTGCACCTCCAGGCGCTGGCCGTGGCGGCCGACTCCCGGATGGTGATGCGCTTCGACAACGCCACCGCCCGCGACGCCGCCGTGGTCCAGCCGGTGGCCGGCATGATCGCCTGGCTCAAGTCGCCCGGCATCCACACGATCTACAGCGGCACCGGCTGGGCGCAGGACCACTCCCTGAACCCGCCCCGCCTGATCACCAAGCAGAGCGCGGACCAGTCGCTGCCCAACGGCGGCGTCCTCTACCTGAACTGGGCCGCCAGCCCGACCACCGACAGCCACGGCGGCTTCGACCCCGCCCAGCCGACCCGCTACACCCCCAAGGTGGCCGGCCACTACCTGGTCACCGCCCAGGTGTCGTTCGGTCTCAACAGCAACGGCGGCCGGGTGATCAACCTGATCAAGAACGGCGACGGCGCGCAGAACTTCGGCCAGGTCGCGGCCGCGGCGATCGCGGGCACCGCGTACTACACCACACTCTGCGCCACCGGCATGACCTACTTCAACGGCACCACCGACTACTACGAGGTGCAGGTGGCGCAGAACTCCGGCGCCACCCTCACCACCGTGGGCGGCAGCACCATCACCCGTGCCCTGCGGGTCTTCTGACCCACTGTCACCACCTGCACCACCACCGAGCCCTGCCCCGGCCGCACCACGGCCGGGGCAGGGCTCTCTCCGTTTCCCACCAGGAGGCACCCCATGACCGACTCCACCCGCCGCGCCCTGCGCACCACCCTGCAGACCGTCCTCGGCCTGCTCGCCGCCCTCCCCCTGCTGGTCGACAGCGGCACCCTCCCCGCCACCCTCCCCGGCCTCGCGGTCGCGGTCGGCGTCTCCACCACCCTCACCCGGCTGATGGCCCTGCCCGGCGTCGAGCGGCTGCTGCCCTCCTGGCTGCACCGCGCGCCCGGCCAGGAGCCCGACGAGACGGGCGAGTGAACCCCGGCTCCACGGGGATGACCTCGCTGGACACCCTCGCCGTCTGGTGCGGCTCGCTGGTCGCGATCGCCGCCGCCACCGGCATGCTCTGGCGGCTCGGCCGGGTCGTGCGCCAAATCGCGCATAGAGTCGAGGAGTTCAGTGAAGACTGGCAGGGTACCGAGCCCCGCCCCGGCGTCCCCGGCCGAGAGGGAGTGATGGCCCGGCTCGACGGCATCGAGCAGCGGCTCACCGCCGTGGAGCACGAGCTCCGCCCCAACAGCGGCTCGTCGATGCGCGACGCCATCGACCGCGTCGACCGCCGCACCCTGCGCATCGCACCTGATGCGGACAGTTGAACCCAGTAGCAGGCAAGGGGGACTGACATGCAGTTCGTGCCGCGCGCCCAGTGGGGCGCAGCCCAGCCCCGTACGGACCTCCGCACCGTCGGAGGCACCCAGGGCGTCAAGATCCACTACGAGGGGACCGCCGTCCCCGCCGACCTCGCCGGCGCCGACCAGCACTCCCGCTGCGCCGCCCGGGTCCGCGCCATCCAGGCCGGCCACCTCGCCAACCACGCCGAGGGCTACGTCGACATCGCCTATACCGCCGTGGTCTGCCCGCACGGCTCCGTCTTCGAGGGCCGGGGCGCCCACCGCCAGACGGCCGCCAACGGCAACGGTGCGCTCAACCGCGGCCACTACGCGGTCTGCGCGATGCTCGGCGACTCCGGGCTGACCGAGCCGACGGAGGCGATGCTGACCGGCCTGCGCGACGCCGTCGACTGGCTCCGGCGTGACGGCGGCGCCGGCCCCGAGATCCGCGGTCACCGCGACGGCTACGCCACCAGCTGCCCCGGCGAACCGCTCTACGCCTGGGTCCGCCAGGGCGCGCCCCGCCCGGCGGGCCGGCCCGAGCAGCAGCAGCCCGCGCGGGACCAGGAGCAGCAGCAGGAGCAGCGGCCTCAGCAGCAGGGTCCGGCCTGGCCGGGGGAGTACCTGAGCCTGCGCTCCCCGATGCTGCACAGCGAGGCGGTCCGGGTCTGGCAGCAGCGGATGCGTGAGCGCGGCTGGCAGATCGACGTGGACGGCTGGTACGGCCCGGCCTCCGCCGCCGTGGCCCGCAAGTTCCAGTCCGAGAAGGGCCTTCAGGCCGACGGAGTGGTCGGCCCGGCCACCTGGTCGGCAGCCTGGAACGCGCCGGTCAGCTGACGCGCCGTCGGGAGGGGTCGGAACGTTACGTCCCGACCCCTCCCGCAAACACGTTCCACCGCCTACGCTCACGCCTCAACATCCACGTACCGGCCGGTAGCCGGGGGCAGCGAGGTCGGCGATGGCGGAGCAGCGGGTGTTCGGTCTGCGACAAGCCCGGGCGGCGGTGGCGGGGAGCTTCCTGTTGCAGGGGACGACCTTCGCGCTGCTGGTCACCTGCATACCGGAGATCCAGAGCCGGTACGGGCTGAGCGACGGGCTGCTGCCGGTCTTCCTGGCGGCGGTGCCGGTGCTGGCCGGGGTGGGGTCGGTGGCCTCGGAGGCGGTGGTCGGGCGGAGCAGTGCCAGGGCGGTGCTGCGGGTGGTGCAGCCGGCCGTCTGCCTGAGTCTGGCGGCCGTCGGGCTGGGCCGTGAGCTGTGGCAACTCGCCCTCGCGCTGGGCCTGTTCGGCCTGCTGGTCGGGGCGCTGGACGCCAGTATGAACATGCTCGGGGTCGGGCTGCAGCGCCGCTACGGCCGGAGCATCATGATCGGCTTCCACGCCGCCTTCAGCCTCGGCGGCATCCTCGGCGCGGTGATCGCCGGCCTCGGCGCGCACTACGACGCCTCGCTCGCCGTCCTGTTCGGCGGCGCCGCCGCCGTGCTCGTCCCGCTCGCCCTGCTGACCGGCACCCGCTTCCCCGGCCGGGCCGAACTCGGTGACGCCGTACGGGAGGCGGCCGCGGCCGCCGCGTCCCGGATCCCCTGGCGCCCGCTGCTGCCGCTCTGCGCGGTGATGGCCTTCGCCTACATCGCCGACGCCTCCGTCTCCAACTACAGCGTCAAGTACCTGACCGACGTGCTCGGCAGCCCGGACGACCTGGCCAAGCTCAGCTACCTCGGCTACATGGTGGCGATGCTGCTCGGCCGTGCCCTGGGGGACCGCGCGGTGGAGCGCTGGGGCGCGGTGGCGGTGGTCCGGGCGGGGGCGGTGCTCTCCGCCCTCGGCTTCGCGCTGGCCGCCGCCGCACCGGGGCGGTGGGCCGGGATCGCCGCCTTCACCGTGCTCGGCCTCGGCATCTGCGCGATCATCCCGCAGGTCTTCGCGGCCGGCGGCAAGAGGTTCCCCGAGCACGCGGACGCCGCCGTGGCCCGGCTCAACCTGTTCAACTACGTGGGATTCCTCGTCGGTTCGCCCCTGGTCGGCGCGCTCGCCGGAGCGGGCTCGTTCCGTCTGGCGCTGCTCGCGCCGCTGGTCCTGGTGCTGGCGGTGGCCCCGATGGGCCGGTTCTTCGCCGCCCCCGTCAGCACGCCGGTGGCCCCGGAGGCCGCGCCCGCCCGATAACGTAAGGCCCATGAACGCACGGCCCGGGCCCGAGGACAGCTGCGGCCTCCACCTGTACTGGGACGAGGGCGTCACCGCCTACGACTTCGGCCCCGGCCACCCGATGGACCCGGCCCGGCTGGCGCTCACCATGCGGCTGGTCGAGGCGCTCGGGCTGGACACCGCCCCCGGGGTGACGGTCCGTTCGGCGCCGCCGGCCGGGGAGTCCACACTGCGGCTGGTGCACACCGCCGAGTACCTGGACGCCGTCCGCCGGATCGCCGCCGAGCCGGACCGCAGCGACCCGGCGCACGGCCTCGGCACCGACGACAACTGGGCCTTCGCCGCCCAGCACACCGCCTCCGCCCTGATCGCCGGTCAGTCGGTGGCCGGGGCGGAGAGCGTCTGGCGCGGCCCGGCCCGGCACGCCGTCAACTTCGCGGGCGGCCTGCACCACGCGATGCCCGACCGGGCGGCCGGCTTCTGCGTCTACAACGACCCCGCGCTCGCGGTGGCCCGGCTGCTGGAGCTCGGCGCCGAGCGGGTCGCCTACGTGGACGTGGACGTGCACCACGGCGACGGCGTCCAGCAGGCCTTCTGGGACGACCCCCGGGTGCTCACCGTCTCGCTGCACGAGAGCCCGGCCACCCTCTTCCCGCAGACCGGCTGGTCCACCGAGACCGGCGGGCCGAACGCCCCCGGCACCGCCGCCAACCTGCCGCTCCCGGCCGGGACGGGCGACGCCGGCTGGCTGCGGGCCTTCCACGCCTTCGTGCCCGAGCTGCTGGCGGCCTTCCGCCCGCAGGTGATCGTCAGTCAGCACGGCGCCGACACCCACCTGGAGGACCCGCTGGCCCACCTCGCGGTCAGCCTGGACGCCCAGCGGCTGGTCGCCGGGGCGCTCCACGACCTGGCCCACCGGCACGCGGACGGCCGCTGGCTGGCCCTCGGCGGCGGCGGGTACGCGGTGGTCGACGTGGTCCCCGCCGCCTGGACCCACCTGGTCGCCACCGCCACCGGCCACCCGCTCGACCCGGCCACCGAGGTCCCGGCCGCCTGGCGCGACCAGGCCCTGAAGCTCACCGGCCGACCCGGCCCGGCCCGGATGACCGACGGGGCCCGCCTCGACTGGCGCGACTTCGACGACGGCTACGACCCCGGTGACCGCCTCGACCAGGCCGTCCTGGCCGCCCGCCGCGCGGTCTTCCCGCACCACGGGCTGCTCCCGTGACGGACCGGAACGCGCCGATCGGCCGCCACGAGCTCACCGCCCACCTGCTCAAGCACCGGCTGGCCGGCCCCGAGATCCCGACGAGCCGTCAGAACAACCTGCGCCACTACCGGTTGTTCGCCCAGGCCGACCCCAAGGCGCTGATGGGGCTGGACCCGGAGTGCCGCCGGGACGAGGAGGCCGTGCTCGCCCTGATGGTGGAGAAGGTCGGCGTGCGGCCGGAGGCGTCGTACACCGAGGGCCCGGACGTGATCGACCCGGCCAGGACGGTGGCGGCCCTGGACCGGCTGGCCGCGCTGCTGGCGGCCACCGCCCGCCGCCGCGGCACGGTGCTGGCGGGCACCGGGCACCCGGCCAAGCTGACCGCCTTCCACGCCGCCCTGGCCCGCGCGCTGGAGCGGGCCGGCTGCACCCTGCGCACGCCCGCGCTGGGTACGCGCTTCCGCGAGCCCACCCCCTCCGGCACCCGGAACTGCCGGCTGGACGCCGTCGGCCCGGTGCTGGTGGTCCGCTCGGCGGAGAGCTCCGCCGAGCTGCTGCACACCCACTCCCCGCTGCCCGTCCGGCTGGCCCTGACCGCGCTCGCCGAGGCCGGCGAACCCCTTCCCGACCTGGTGCTGGGCGACCACGGCTGGCTCTGCGGGGCCGGCCGGCTCGGCATCCCGGCGGGCGGGATCGCCGACTGCAACGACGTGGCGCCGTTCGCCGCGGAGGCCGAGGGCACCGTCTCCGTCGCCGTTCCGGTGGACGACGGGGCGCAGCCCGACTGCTACAGAGCGCTGAGCGACTACGTACTGCAACGGGCGGACCTCGCACCGTACTCGGAGTGAGTTCCTCCCTCTTCCCACTGGTACCACCCTTAACTACTCTGGGGATACACGTGTGTCGGTGGAGTCACCGGAGGGGAAGCCGGTGCCTTGCACACGGGACAAGGGTCGGGTGAAGTCCATGAGTTCCGGAGAACGCCCTTTGCAGGAGGTCGTCTTCCTGACGGTGGCCGAGGTCGCCTCGGTCATGCGGGTCTCGAAGATGACGGTGTACCGTCTCGTGCACAGCGGAGAGCTGCCCGCGATCCGGGTCGGCCGCTCCTTCCGGGTCCCCGAACAGGCCGTGCACGAGTACCTGAGGGAGTCCTACGTGCGGCTGGAAAGCGCCTGATCGCCGCCTGGTCACCGCCTCGGCGGGGCAGGATTACGGCTTATCCGGCGTGGACGGTAGGCTAGGCCCTCCGTCAGTCGTATGGACTCCGTCTCTCACGGACGAGAGTCTCAGTGAGCGAGGGTAGTTCCGTGGGCTCTGTCATCAAGAAGCGTCGCAAGCGTATGGCCAAGAAGAAGCACCGCAAGCTTCTGAAGCGCACTCGCGTGCAGCGTCGCAACAAGAAGTAACACCCCACGGTCGCGCCCTGGCGCGCCTGGGTGTGAGACCGCCCGTCCCGGCTCCGGCCGGGGCGGGCGTTCGTCGTTCCCGGCCCCGGGTTTCCGGCCGCGCGCCCGGTTTCCGGTACGGTGCCGGGAGGGCGTTCGAGAGGGGTGCGGCAGACGTGGGGAAGACCGTGCTGGTCACCGGCGTGGCCCGGCACCTGGGCGCGCGGTTCGCGGCCCGGCTGGCCGCCCGGCCCGGGATCGACCGGGTGGTCGGGCTGGACAGCGGGGAGCCCTGGGGCGGGATGGCCGCCGACGGGGTCGAGTACGTCCGGGCCGAGCTGCGCCGCCCGGCGGTGGCCCGGGTGCTGGCCGAGTACGCCGTGGACACCGTGGTGCACCTGGACGTCAGCGCCGGCACCGGCAGCCGGGCGGCGGCCAAGGAGAACAACGTCATCGGCACCATGCAGCTGCTGGGTGCCTGTCAGAAGGCCCCCGGCCTGCGCCGGCTGGTCGTCAAGTCCACCACCGCCGTCTACGGCTCCGCCCCGCGCGACCCCGCGGTCTTCGGCGAGCGGATGCAGCCCAGGGCGCTGCCCCGGGACGGCTTCGGCAAGGACGCCACCGAGGTCGAGGGGTACGTCCGCGGCTTCGCCCGGCGCCGCGCCGACGTGGCCGTCACCGTGCTGCGCTTCGCCAACATCGTCGGCCCGGCGGGGGACACCCCGCTGAGCGACTACTTCGCGCTGCCGGTGCTGCCCACCGTGCTGGGCCGGGACCCGAGGCTCCAGTTCGTGCACGAGGACGACGCGGTGGACATCCTGCACCGGGCCGCCACCGAGCAGGCCCGCCCGGGCACCTACAACGTGGCGGGGGAGGGCGTGCTGCTGCTCTCCCAGTGCGCCCGCCGGCTCGGCCGGCCGACCGTGCCGCTGCTCGGGCCCGCGCTCGGGCTGGTGGCCGGGGCGGCCCGCTGGACCGGCCTGGCCGACATCTCGCCGGAGCAGGTCCAGCTGCTCAGCCACGGCCGGGTGGTGAGCACCGGTCAGCTCCGGGAGACCTTCGGCTGGGAGCCCGCCCGCTCCACCCCGGACGCCTTCGCCGACTTCGCCGCCGCGCAGGCGGGCGGGCTGCTGCCGCCCGCCCGGCTGGCCGCCGCCACCGACCGCCTGGCGGAGCTGCTGACCCGTCAGACCCCGACCAGGAGCTGAGCGATGACCGCCGCGAACCAGCCCGTGCCCGACGGCGCCAAGGTGATCCCGATCGAGTCCGCGCCCAGCTGGCAGCCGGAGGCGCCGGCCCCCGCGCTGGCCGACCGGATCGCGGACGCCGTCGGCGGCGCGCTGGCCGGGCCGCTCGGCGCGGCCGCCACCCGGGCGCTGGGCAAGGGCTGGGAGCAGCGGGCCGCCGACGGGCTGGCCTTCCTGCGCCGCCGGGTCACCGGGGACTACGAGGTGGACGAGTTCGGCTTCGACCGGGAGCTCACCGAGGAGGTGCTGCTCTCGATGCTCCGCCCGCTGGCGGAGAAGTACTTCCGGATCGAGGTCCGGGGGATCGAGAACATCCCGGCCGAGGGCGGGGCGCTGATCGTCGCCAACCACTCCGGGACGATCCCGCTGGACGCGCTGATGACCCAGATCGTCATCCACGACCACCACCCGCAGCGGCGGCACCTGCGGATGCTGGCGGCCGACCTGGTCTTCGTGCTGCCGGTGGTCGGCGAGCTGGCCCGCAAGGCCGGGCACACCCTGGCCTGCGCGGAGGACGCCCAGGCGCTGCTGGAGCGCGGCGAGGTGGTCGGGGTCTGGCCGGAGGGCTTCAAGGGGATCGGCAAGCCGTTCAGCGAGCGGTACAAGCTGCAGCGCTTCGGCCGGGGCGGCTTCGTGGCCTCGGCGCTGCGGGCGGGGGTGCCGATCGTGCCCTGCTCGATCGTCGGGGCCGAGGAGACGTACCCGATGATCGGCAACGCCCGGACGCTGGCCCGCGCGCTCGGCCTGCCGTACCTGCCGATCACCCCGACCTTCCCCTGGCTGGGGCCGCTGGGGGCCGTCCCGCTGCCGACCAAGTGGACCATCCAGTTCGGCGAGCCGATCGCCACCGACGGGCACCCGCCGGAGGCGGCGGAGGACCCGATGCTGGTCTTCGACCTCACCGACCAGGTGCGGGAGACCATCCAGCACACCCTGTACAAGCTGCTGGTGCAGCGCCGCTCGGTCTTCTTCTAGGGAGCCGAGGAGGGGCGTGGGGCACGAAGCCCCACGCCCCTCCTGCCTGACGGCGGATCAGCCGAGCGAGATCTCCGGGAGCAGACCGGGGATCAGGGACGGGATGCGCAGCTCCTGCTGGGGCTGCTCGGCGGGTGCCGCGCCGTCCACCGGGGCGGCGGCCTCGGGCTGCCGGTCGGCCGGGCCCGCGGACGGGCTGCCGGCACTGCTGCCGGTGACCCCGCCGAGCGGGCCGGTGCCGGTCCCGGTGAGCGGGGCGGGCAGCAGCTTGTCCAGCAGGTTGGGCGAGGGCTTGGCGTTCGGCGAGGAACCGCCCTGCCCGGTGGCCGGGTTGGCCGGGCTCTGGACCTTGGGCTGCCCGCCGGTGGAGCTGCCGGTGCCGCTCTTCGGCTGCTGCTCGGCCGGGGCCGCGGACTGGCCGCCGGAGGTGCCGGTGGAGCTGCCGCTGCTGTCGCCGGGGGCCTGGGCCCCCTTGCCCTTGGCCTTCTCCTGACCGGTGGCCGGGGCCAGCCGGAGCGGTGCCACGTCCTCGGTCATCTCGTCGAAGAGGTGGTTCACCTTGCTGGCCTGGGTGGTCAGCTGGCTCGGCAGCTGACCCTGGACGGAGGCCCAGCGGCCGTCCTCGACCGAGGCGAAGTCGGCCAGCCGGCGCATCGGGTCGAGCGAGCCGTTGCTCCGGTAGACCGAGCGGAGCAGCTCCCGGCCGCGCAGCGCCTCGGCGTGCATGTCGTCCAGTGCGCGGCGGACCTGCTCGACCGTGTGCGGGCTGAGCGAGGTGCCGGTGTCGGACCGGTCGAGCAGGCCCTGGGCCTCCTCCAGCCGGGTGGACGCCTGGTCCAGCAGCAGGGCGCCGACCTCGGAGTCGGAGCCCGCCCAGCTCAGCCGGAGGTCTTCCAGGCCGCGCTTCATGCCGTAGAGGGTGTCGCCCGGAAGGGCGTTGGAGCTGGCTGCCGCCGCTCCGGCGAAACTGCCCACCGCGACGGCGCCGACCAGGCCGCCGATCGCCAGCCGCCGGCCCCAGCGCCGCCGGGCCCCTGCGCGGATCGCCCGGTGGCGCCGCTGCTGGGGCACCCGCACCGCGGGCGGGGCCACCCACTCCCGCTCGAACGCGGCCATCAGCTGGGCGCGTTGGAGCGCCCTGGCCTCACCGCCCAGCTCCGGACCGGGCAGCGCGCCGAGTGCGTCCGCCATTCCCAGCAGCTCCGCCATCGCGGTGGAGCCGGTGGGCCTGCCGCCGTCCGATCTCAAGTCCCCCTGGTGGGGCTCCGCGTGGTGGGCCTCCAGCGCCTCGGCGAAGGCCCTCGCCCGCCGGTGCTCCAGCATGTTTGCCGTCACGGGCCACACCTCCCTTCGTCGTTGTCGACTCCCCGGCCTGCCGGACGGTTGCCACGGCGGGCCAAAACCACTCCATCGGGTGAGCGTGGCCGATCCTGCTTGACCAACGGCCCGGCGGGGGCTTGCACGCTGGCCAACGAGCGGTGAGTGGAGTCGGTTACGCACGACCCCCCGTCGGCGTTAAGCAGAGCATGTGACCGCTCCTTCACCCGACCGGGCGGACGGGGCAGGCGGTCTGACGAGCCGTCAGGCGGCCCGCCGGTCCCCGTCACCGGGCGTCGGGCGGCAGCAGCCGGGCCAGGGTGCGTACCGCGCGGTACTGGAGCGTCTTGATGGCGCCCTCGTTCTTGCCCATGATGCGGGCCGTCTCCGCGACCGAGAGCCCCTGCAGGAAGCGGAGGGTGACGCACTCCTGCTGCTGCGGGTTGAGCCGCCGGACGGCCTCCAGCAGGGCCGCGTTGGAGAGCGACTCCAGCACCGACTCCTCGGGGCTGCGCTCGCACTCGTTGGAGTCCAGCATCTCGCCGGTGGTGACCTCCAGCCGGAACCGGCTGGACTTGAAGTGGTCCGCCACCAGGTTCCGCGCGATGGTCACCAGCCAGGCGCCGAAGTCCCGTCCCTGCCAGGTGAAGGTGCCGATCCGGCGCAGCGCGCGCAGGAAGGTCTCGCTGGTCAGGTCCTCGGCCGTGGCCCGCCCGCCGACCCGGTAGTAGATGTACCGGTAGACGGTGTCGGCGTAGTGGTCGTACAGGCGGCCGAACGCCTCGCTCTCCCCGTTCTGGGCCCGCTCCACCAACTCCATGATCGGGTTGTGCTCGGACTCCAGGCCGGGGGCGGGCGCGGTTCTGGCCCGGCCGCGGCTGCCGACCACGCCCCGGCTGCGGGTCGGGGTCGAGCCGGTGGTGGTGGAGCGCAGCGCGACGCCCGGGCCGGCCGCCAACGGGACGCCCGCCAGGGCGGGTTGCGGCAGGTACAGCTCGAACTCGCGGATCGCGGAGCGCAGTCGTGCCAGGTGGGTACCGCGCAGGGTGAGGGGCGACGGGCGGGAGGAGGCAGGCGCGTCGTTCCGGACGGGTGGGTACACGGGACTCCCAGAGGCAGAACTGTGGACGGGTCACCTCCGCCTGTGCGGAGAGCACGCGCCCTGATCCCCCGTCACGGGTGACGTGTGGGTGGCGTGCATCCAGGAGAGAATAACGCTTTGTGCAATGACAGCTACACCCTGTGGCCGAAGTGGTCGTTTGAGATCCGCTTGGCGTGCATATGCGGCTGGAACTGACCGAAGCTGTCACGGGGCGTCTGGCTCAAAGTGACCGGGCGTGCGCGTCCGGTGACAGATTCCGGAGTGGGGCGGCTGGTTTCCCGGGTTCCGGGCCCGGCAACCCCAGACTTTCCCGAGTCGCCGAACGATCGCTTCCGGTCACGGCCGAGCGGGTTCGGAACACCCCCGGCGGGGGCCGGAGTTCGCCCGGACGTGTGAGGACGACCGGTGGGTTCCCGGCGCGTCACCCTGACGGGTGGTCAGGCGGCGTGCTGGCGACGCCGGATGGCGACCGTGGCGGCCGCCGCCCCGGCCAGCACGCCGA
Source organism: Kitasatospora sp. NPDC051853 (assembly GCF_044452665.1). Lineage (NCBI taxonomy): Bacteria > Bacillati > Actinomycetota > Actinomycetes > Kitasatosporales > Streptomycetaceae > Kitasatospora > Kitasatospora sp. NPDC051853. Next base: position 236,097 of record NZ_JBITBY010000015.1, read on the forward strand.
GCCCGGCGGCGGCCGGCAGGCCGACCCGGGCCGCCTTGCGGCCGGTCCGGAAGTCCCGCACCCGCCAGCCGTTGGCCCGGGCGTGGCGGCGCAGCACGGCGTCCGGGTTCACCACGTACGGGTGGCCGACCAGGCCGAGCATCGGGATGTCGTTGGCTGAGTCGCTGAAGGCGGCGCAGCGGTCCAGGTCGAGCCGCTCGCGGCGGGCCAGCGCGCGGACCGCGGCCGCCTTGGCCTCCCCGTGCAGCAGGCCGCCGACCAGCCGCCCGGTGTAGACGCCGTCCACCGCCTCGGCCACGGTGCCGAGCGCGCCGGTCATGCCGAGCTGCCGGGCGATGATCCGGGCCACCTCCTGCGGGGCGGCGGTGACCAGCCAGACCCGCTGGCCGGCGTCCAGGTGCAGCTGGACCAGGGCTCGGGTGCCGGGCCAGATCTTCCGCGAGATGACGTCCTCGAAGACCTCCTCGCAGATCTCCTCCAGCTCGGTGGTCCGCTTCCCGGCCACCAGGCCGAGCGCCTTGTCCTTGGCGTCCGCCATGTGCGCCGGGTCCTCGGCGCCGTGCAGCCGGAACCAGGCCTGCTGCCAGGCGAAGCGGGCCATGTCCCGCCGGGTGAAGAACCGCCGCCGGTACAGGCCGATGCCGAGGTAGAAGATGGCCGCGCCGCGCAGGATGGTGTTGTCGCAGTCGAAGAAGGCGGCGGCCCGCGGGTCGTCCTGGGCCGGCTGGTGGTCCCCCTCGGGGGCCTGGGTCCGCGCCGCGTCGGCGGCGGCCTCGCCGGCCAGCACCGACTGCTCGTCCGGTGCCTGCCGTACCCGCGTGAGCCTTCTCAGGGCGACCATGCCACCGAGCATAGCCAGCCGCCGGGACTCTCCTCGTGACCAGCGCCTTCAGGGAGGGTGAACGGAGGCCCACCGGTGGACGCGGTGGCGGGCCCGGCGGCCGGTGCGGCAGCGGGCAGAATGGGGCGGGTGAGCCCACTGCTGCGACGCGACACCTCGAAGAAGCCGGCCGAGCGGACCGTGACCCTGATCGGGAAGCCCGGCTGCCACCTCTGCGACGACGCCCGGGAGGTGATCGTCCGGGTCACCGGGGAGCTGGGCAGCTCCTTCGAGGAGCGGGACATCACCCAGGACGAGGAGCTGTACCGCACGTACTGGGAGCAGATCCCGGTGACCCTGATCGACGGGAAGCAGCACGACTTCTGGCGGGTCGACGAGCGCAGGCTGCGGGCGGCCCTGGGCGGCTGAGGCCGACCGGCGAGCGGCGCCGGCACCCCCTCCGATCGGCGGGGGTGCTTCTCCGAATCGTTGCCTCGGAGATGAGGATCGGCTTAGGAAACACCCGTTGGTCGGCTTACGATCTAACACGTTTCTGTCCGCCGGGGGCTGGATGACGGAGGAGGGCTCCCATGCTCCCCGGTCGACAACTGCCGCCCCGGCGGGGCGGGTTCGCCGTGGTCGACGTCGAGGCCACCGGCCGCAGCCCTTGGCGGCACCGGATGGTCGAGGTCGGCGTGGTGCTGCTGGACGGTCAACTCCGCCCGGAGGGCGAGTTCTCCACCCTGATAGACCCGGTCGGGCCGGTCGGCCCGACCCATGTGCACCACATCACCCAGGACGACGTGGTCGGCGCCCCGCGCTTCCGCGAACTGGCCCCGCTGCTGCTCGACCTGCTCGGCGGCCGGGTGCTGGTCGGACACCACGTCAGCTGCGACCGGGCCTTCCTGGAGCGGGAGTTCGCCCGCATCGGGGTGCCGCTGCCCGCCGTCCCCGCGCTCTGCACCCTGCGCCTGGCCCGGGCCCACCTGCCCGGGGCGGGCGGCTACGGACTGGCCGCCTGCGTGGAGACGGCCGGCCTCGGCTGGTACCCCGCGCACACCGCGCTCGGTGACGCCCGGGCCACCGCCGACCTGCTCCGCCACCTGGCCGCCCGGGCGGAGTGGCAGGCCCCGCTGCACGAGGCCGCCGGACTTCCCTGGCCCCGGCTGGGCACCGCACCCTCCCGCCGCCGCACCGGTGAACTGCCGGTGGTCCGCCGCGAGGCCGTGCTCGGCCCCTGGCCGCAGGGGGTGGAGGTGCCGACGGTGCTGACCGCCCGGTCCACCGCCCCGCTGCCCACCGCTCCGCCGTCCGCCGCGCCCCCGGCCGGGCCCTCCGTGTCCGGCGTACGGCGGTGACGGTCCGCCGCCGTCCGGTACGGTGCGACCTGACGCAGTCCGCCGTCGGCTCCCCGAGCTGTCGCCGGCGCGTGATGCGCGTCACTGTGGGCGGACAAAACGGACACCATCTTTGTGCACACGTTCACAAACGCATAGCCTGGCTGCCAAAGCCCAGCTTCACCCACAGGAGCACCGTGGCAATCGGCCGATCCACCCAGAGCACCTCGCAGACGCCCGAACCGGGCGCCGCGCGCCGACCCTCGCGTGCCCGGGGCATCCCGGAGGCGACCGTCGCCCGTCTCCCCCTCTACCTGCGGGCCCTGACCGCGCTCTCCGAGCGCTCGGTCCCCACCGTCTCATCCGAGGAACTGGCCACCGCGGCCGGGGTCAACTCGGCGAAGCTCCGCAAGGACTTCTCCTACCTCGGCTCCTACGGCACCCGGGGCGTCGGCTACGACGTCGAGTACCTCGTCTACCAGATCTCCCGCGAGCTGGGCCTGACCCAGGACTGGCCCGTGGTCATCGTCGGCATCGGCAACCTCGGCCACGCGCTCGCCAACTACGGCGGCTTCGCCTCCCGCGGGTTCCGGGTCGCCGCCCTGCTGGACGCCGACCCGGCCGTGGTCGGTTCCACCGCGGCCGGCCTGCCGGTCCGTCACATGGACGAGCTGGAGTCCATCGTGGAGAGCCAGCACGTCTCGATCGGCGTGATCACCACCCCGCCCGGCGCCGCCCAGCAGGTCTGCGACCGGCTGGTGGAGGCCGGCGTGACCAGCATCCTGAACTTCGCCCCGACCGTGCTGACCGTCCCGGACGGCGTGGACGTGCGCAAGGTGGACCTCTCCATAGAGCTCCAGATCCTCGCCTTCCACGAGCAGCGCAAGGCCGGCGAGGAGCCCGGGCAGGGCGACTCGGTGCTCGACCGGGCCCCCGGTCCGGTCCGGGCCGCCGCCGCCAAGCTGCGCCGGGCCGCCGGAGGCGGCACCGCCAAGGCCGAGCCGGCCAAGGGCAAGCCCGCCAAGGCCGGCGAGGGCGACCTCTCGGCGGTGATGCCCGCATGAGCATCCGTCGCATCCGCGTCACCGAGGGGCGGGCATGAGTCTTCTCGTCGTCGGGCTGAGCCACCGCAGCGCGCCCGTCACCATGCTGGAGCGCGCCGCGCTCACCGGCCAGACCCCGGCCCGTCTGCTGCACGACGCCGCCGCCGCCCCGGCGGTGGCCGAGGCCGCGCTGGTCAACACCTGCAACCGGATCGAGCTCTACGCCGACGTGGACAAGTTCCACGCGGGCGTCGCCGAGCTCTCCCTGCTGCTCGCCCACCACAGCGGCGTCGACCTCGAAGAGCTCACCTCGCACCTCTACGTCCACTACGAGGACCGCGCGGTGCACCACATCTTCTCGGTCGCCTGCGGCCTGGACTCGATGGTGGTCGGTGAGGGGCAGATCCTCGGCCAGCTGCGCGACGCGCTGGCCCGGGCCCAGGAGGAGCACACCGCCGGGCGCGGGCTGAACGAGCTGTTCCAGCAGGCCCTGCGGGTCGGCAAGCGCGCCCACAGCGAGACCGGCATCGACAAGGCCGGGCAGTCGCTGGTCACCTTCGGCCTGGAGCAGGTCGCCGCCGGGGCCGGCGAGATCGCCGGCAAGCGCGCCCTGGTGGTCGGCGCCGGCTCGATGAGCTCGCTGGCCGCCGCCACCCTGGTCCGGGCCGGGGTCTCCGACCTGCTGATCGCCAACCGCACCGCCGAGCGCGCCGAGCGGCTGGCCGCCAACCTCGGCGCCCGCACCGTCGACTTCGCCAAGGTCCGCGAGGCACTGGCCGACGTCGACCTGGTGATCTCCTGCACCGGCGCGGCCGGCGTGGTGATCACCGCCGAGGACGTGGCCGCCGCCACCGCCCTGCGCACCGGCGAGGGCCCGCTGGCCTTCCTCGACCTGGCCATGCCGCGCGACGTGGACCACGACGTGCACGGCCTGGCCGGCGCCCTGCTGGTCGACCTGGAGAGCCTCTCCCAGGCCCACGCCGCCACCCCCGGCGCCGGGGACGTGGACGCGGTGGCCGGCATCGTCTCCGACGAGGTCGACTCCTTCGCCGCCGCCCAGCGCGCGGCCCGGATCGCCCCCACCGTGGTGGCGCTCCGTCAGATGGCCTCCGAGGTCGTGCTGAGCGAGCTCGGCCGCCTCAACTCGCGGATGCCCGACCTGGACGAGCGCACCCGCGCCGAGGTCTCGCAGACCGTCAAGCGGGTGGTCGACAAGCTGCTCCACGCCCCCACCGTCCGGGTCAAGCAGCTCGCCGCCGAGCCCGGCGGCGCCGGGTACGCGGACGCGCTGCGCGAACTCTTCGACCTGGACCCGGCGGCGGTCCAGGCGGTGGCCGGCACCCCGGCCGGCGCCCGCCCCAAGCCGCCCGCCCAGGCCGGACCGCCGGCCCCGACCGACGCCGGACACGCGGGGGCCCCTCGATGAACCACAGGCCTCGATGAACCACCAGCCAGCCCACGAGCATGACCGGGACGATCACCTCATGAATGGTCAACTGACCGGCGGCGGACAGCCGCTGCGCCTCGGCACCCGCCGCAGCGCCCTCGCCATGACCCAGTCGGGCATGGTCGCCCGCGAGGTCGAGCGGGTCACCGGCCGACCGGTCGAGCTGGTCGAGATCACCACCTACGGGGACACCTCCCGGGAGGCGCTGGCCCAGATCGGCGGCACCGGCGTCTTCGTCTCCGCACTGCGCGACGCGCTGCTGGAGGGCCGGATCGACCTGGCCGTGCACTCCCTCAAGGACCTCCCCACCGCCGCCCCCGAGGGTCTCTTCCTGGCCGCCGTCCCCGCGCGCGAGGACAGCCGGGACGCCCTGGTGGCCCGCGACGGCCTGGCCCTGACCGAGCTGGTCGAGAAGCTGGCCGGCTCCGGGCACACCGTCCGGATCGGCACCGGCTCCCCGCGCCGGATGGCCCAGCTCAACGCCTGGGCCCGCGAACTCGGCGCCTCCGTCGAGACGGTGGCCATCCGCGGCAACGTGGACACCCGGATCACCAAGGTCACCTCCGGCGAGCTGGACGCGGTGGTGCTCGCCACCGCCGGGCTCAACCGGCTCGGCCGCTCGGCCGAGATCACCGAGCACCTGGACCCCGGGCTGATGCTCCCGGCCCCCGGCCAGGGCGCCCTGGCCGTCGAGTGCGCCGACCCCGCGCTGGCCGCCGTGCTGCGCGGGCTCGACCACACCCCGACCCGAGCCGCCGTCGCCGCCGAGCGGGCCCTGCTGGCCCGCCTGGAGGCCGGCTGCTCCGCCCCGGTGGCCGCCCTGGCCACCTGGCAGGGCACCGAACTGCGGCTGGAGGGCGTGGTCGGCACCGTCGACGGCGCCACCCTGCTGAAGATGACCGCCAACGGTCCGCTCACCCCCGACGAGACCGCCGAGCGGCAGGCGGTGGCCCTCGGCCACGCGCTCGCCGAGCGGCTGCTCGAAGCGGGCGCGGCCAACCTGATGGGGGAGCGAGCCCGATGAGCGCCGCCGCCAACCTCGCCCACAACCCGGCCGCCCCGGCGGGCCGTTGCACCTTCCTGGGAGCGGGGCCGGGTGACCCGGGCCTGCTCACCCTGCGGGCGGTGGACGTCCTGGCCTCCGCCGACGTGCTGATCGCCGACCCGCTCACCGCCGCCGCCGTGCGCACCCACTGCCCGGTCGGCGTCGTGGTGCACAGCACCGTCGGCGAGGACTGTCCGGACGTGGCCGCCGTGGTCGCCGAGGCGGTCCGGGCCGGCAAGCACGTGGTCCGCACCGTCGACGGCGACCCGGGCCTGGACGGCTGCGCCGCCGAGGAGATGCTCGGCTGCGCCAACGCCGAGATCCCGTTCGAGGTGATCCCCGGCGTCGCCCAGTCGGTCGGCGTCCCCGCCTACGCGGGCGTCCCGCTGCGCGGCAGCCAGGGCGCCGACGTCCGTTTCGTCGACGCGGCCGGCCTGCTGGCCGGCGGCACCATCGACCTCGGCGTCCCGGAGACCACCCTGGTGGTCCGCACCACGCTGGGCCAACTCCCGGCCACCGCCCAGGCCCTGGTGGCCAACGGCCGCAAGCCGGACTCCCCGCTCTCGGCCACGCTGTCCGGCACCACCACCCGGCAGCGCACCTTCACCGCCACCCTGGCCACCATCGCGGCCGACCTCAAGGCGGCCCGGGTGCTGCCCTCCCCGGTCTCCGCCCCGGTGGACCCGAGCACCTCGGTGATAGCCGTGGTGGGCGAGCAGGTCGCCCACCGCTCCTCGCACTCGTGGTTCGAGACCAAGCCGCTGTTCGGCTGGAACGTCCTCGTCCCGCGCACCAAGGAGCAGGCGCACGGCCTCTCCGACCAGCTCCGCTCCTACGGCGCGGTCCCGCAGGAGGTCCCGACCATCGCGGTCGAGCCCCCGCGCACCCCGCAGCAGATGGAGCGCGCCATCAAGGGCCTGGTGACGGGCCGCTACGAGTGGATCGCCTTCACCTCGGTGAACGCGGTGCGCGCCGTCCGGGAGAAGTTCGAGGAGTACGGCCTCGACGCCCGCGCCTTCGCCGGCATCAAGGTCGCCGCGGTCGGCGAGACCACCGCCCAGGCCCTGGTCGACTTCGGCGTGAAGCCCGACCTGGTGCCGAGCGGCGAGCAGTCCGCGGCCGGCCTGCTGGAGGACTGGCCGCCCTACGACCCGGTCTTCGACCCGATCGACCGCGTCCTGCTGCCGCGCGCCGACATCGCCACCGAGACCCTGGTGGCCGGCCTGGTCGAACTCGGCTGGGAGGTCGACGACGTGACGGCCTACCGGACGGTCCGCGCCTCCCCGCCGCCGGCCGAGACCCGCGAGGCGATCAAGGGCGGCGGGTTCGACGCGGTGCTCTTCACCTCCTCGTCGACCGTGCGGAACCTGGTCGGCATCGCCGGCAAGCCGCACAACGTCACGGTGATCGCCTGCATCGGCCCGGCCACCGCCAAGACCGCCGAGGAGCACGGCCTGCGGGTCGACGTGATGGCTCCGGCCCCGTCGGCCGCCGCGCTGGCGCAGGCGCTGGCAGACTTCGGGGCGAACCGCCGCGACGCCGCCGTCGCGGCCGGCGAGCCGGTCTACCGCCCCAGCGAGCGCCGCCCCGGCTCCCGCCGCAAGGCCGCCCGCTAGGTAGTGGTTACACCAGGGGCGCGAGGAACTGCGCGAAGGGGAACGGCAGCACGTGCAACTGGCTGATGGAGCTTCAGTCGCAGGTGAGTGGCCTTCCGGCTCGCGCAGTTCCTCGCGCCCCTGGGTGGTGCAACTCAATCGTCGTTCGGAGTGATCCCGTGTCTGCTGAGTTCCCGTACGTCCGCCCGCGCCGTCTGCGGCAGAGCCCCGCGATGCGGCGGCTGGTCGCGGAGACCAGGCTGCACCCGGCCGAGCTGATCCTGCCCGCGTTCGTGCGGGAGGGGATCACCGAGCCGCGGCCGATCGGCTCGATGCCCGGCGTGCTGCAGCACACCCGGGAGACGCTGAAGAAGGCCGCCGCCGAGGCGGTGGAGGCGGGCGTCGGCGGGATCATGCTGTTCGGCGTGCCGCTGGTGCAGGACGCGACCGGCAGCGAGGGGACCAACCCGGACGGGATCCTGCAGCAGGCGATCCGGGACGTGGTGGCCGAGGTCGGTGACGACCTGGTGGTGATGTCGGACCTGTGCCTGGACGAGTTCACCGACCACGGGCACTGCGGGGTGCTGGCCGAGGACGGCAGCGTGGACAACGACGCCACCCTGAAGCGGTACGAGGAGATGGCCCTGGTGCAGGCCGAGGCCGGGGTCCACCTGGTCGGCCCGTCCGGGATGATGGACGGTCAGATCGGCGTGATCCGCAGGGCCCTGGACGCCAACGGCTACCAGTCCACCGGCATCCTGGCCTACACCGCCAAGTACGCCTCGGCGTTCTACGGCCCGTTCCGCGAGGCGGTCGGCTCCTCGCTCAAGGGGGACCGGAAGACCTACCAGCAGGACCCGGCCAACGCCCGGGAGTCGCTGCGCGAGCTGGAGCAGGACGTCGCCGAGGGCGCCGACCTGGTGATGGTGAAGCCGGCCATGGCGTACCTGGACGTGCTGCGGCAGATCGCGGACGCCTCCCCGGTGCCGGTGGCGGCGTACCAGGTCTCCGGCGAGTACTCGATGATCGAGGCGGCCGCGGCCAACGGCTGGGTGGACCGCGAGCGGCTGATTCTGGAGACGCTCACCTCGATCCGCCGGGCGGGGGCCGGGCAGATCCTCACCTACTGGGCCACCGAGGCGGCCCGCCTCGTGAAGTAGCCCGCCTCCTGGAGCAGCCCGCACGCACGCCAAGGGCGCGGCACCCGGTCCCGGGTGCCGCGCCCTCGTGCTGACGTGGTGTCAGTGGATCTCGGCGTGGGCCTCGCCGCCACCGGCGGCCCAGTCGTCGCCGGCCACGAACCACTCCTCGAAGCAGGCCACGATGTGGCTGGTCTCGGCGTGGCCCCACTGCTCGGCGGCCAGGAACGGCTCGCTGGCGGTGGCGGCGAACTGGCCGCCGCCGTGGGCCTCGACGTGCGCGTAGGCGGGGGCCGAGATGCCGGCCAGGGCCAGGGTGGCGACCGCGGTGAGCGCGGCCTTGCCCAGGATGCTCTTCATGGTTTCCCTCTCTGCGTGACAGCAGTGTGACTACACGTGATCACAGATCCGGGCGGCCGCGGCGCAGCACGCGCCAGGGCCGCCCGCCGGCCACCCGAAGGAACCGCACTCCAACGAGTGGCCGCGTTCGCGGGGCAACGAGAACCGCCGGGCCCGGGGAGAGAGTCCCCCGAACCCGGCGGTCGGCCTTACCCGGTTGATCAGCCGATCAGGTGGCTGACGCCACCGTCGCCCGAGCCCTGGGTGGCGGGGCCGACGTTGCAGGTCTGCTTCGGCTCGTTGTTGAGGACGTCCGCCTCGATCGGCACCGCGACACCGATGACGGCGACGGCGATGTTGTGGACCTCCGGCAGGCAGAGGTTCGGGTTGTCGAGGGTGTGGAAGTTCGGGGAGTGGTCGCCGTGGGTGCCGGTCGCGTTGGTGCCACCGTTGCCGGAGACGCCGACGGCCGAACCGTCAGCGTCGCCGATCGCCATGGCGGGGGCGGCGGTCATGGCCAGGCCGGCGGTGGCAACGCCGACAGCGGCGAGGGCCTTCTTGATCATTGTTCTATTCCTTTTCGGGCTTGATGGGTGTGGTGGAGCGGGTGGTACTGGTCGGCCCCTGGTATCCGGGGCCGGGCCGGCGAGAGGTCAGCCGACCAGGTGCGAGACGCCGCCGTCGCCGCTGCCCTGGGTGCCGGGGCCGACCACGCAGGTCTGCTTCGGCTGGTTGCTCAGGGCGTCGACCTCGACCGGCACCGCGACGCCCAGAACGCCGACCGCGATGTTGTGCACCTCGGGCAGGCAGATGTTCGGGTTGTCGAGCACGTGGAAGTTCGGGCTGTGGTCGCCCCAGGTCCCCGTGGCGTTGGTGCCGCCGTGGCCGGAGAGGCCGGCCGCCGAGCCGTCCGCGTTGCCGATCGCGGAGGCCGGGACGGTACCGGCGGCCATGGCGGCGGCGGCCAGGCCGACTGCCGCGAAAGTCTTCTGGAGCATGGTGGAGATACCTCTCTTGATGAATCACCATCGGTTGCCGGCCCGTCCGGGGGGATTGCCTCCGACCGCCGTCCTGGCTGCGACAACGGGATCAAAGAACGAGCGGCGGGAAAGTTACGCGGAATCTCGGGGATTCACCGACGGTCTGTCAAGATCCTCTGTGTCCGGTCGGATTATTAGGCCGAACCGGTTAAGGCTCGCTATCCCGTTCCCGGATTGCTCGTTGAAGGGATTGATTTCCCAGGCCGGCCGAAAAGGCCGATGGGCCCTTCATATGACAGAACGGTGAATAGCATGAAGCTCTCCAAGCGCGCGGCCGGCGCACTGCTGCTGGCGGTCGGCTCCGGTGTGCTCACGGGCCAGGCGGCGGCGGTGGCGGCTCCCGGCCACACCGAGCCGATGACGGCCGGTCAGGTCGCGGCGATGGAAGACCAGTTGGCCACCGAGGAGGTCCCCTTCACCATTCCGCTGGAGACGGTGAGCGAGCACCTGCCGATCTTCCCCGGGGACGGCCACATCTCCGGCGGGGTGCCCACCTCGCTGGTGATGCCGCCGAAGCCGGACGAGGCGCCGGGCGGCCAGCTGATCCCCGAGCGGGTCGTGCCGGGGGTCGAGGTCGGCCGGGTCGGGCCCCGCCTCCAGGCCGCGCTGCCGCTGCCCACCGCGGACCGCTCCACCGACCTGGGCGACGTGGCGCTGGACGCCCCGGCCGCCCCGCTGAACGCGCAGGGCCCGGACCTGACGCTCGGTCACCCCTTCGAGTGGGCCCAGGGCAACGCGGCCACCCCGGTGGACGACGTGCTGAGCGCCGGTGAGCTGGACCCGCAGCTGGTCACCAACCCGGTGCAGGCCATCCCGGGGGCCAAGGCCACCCTGGGCAAGGGCGACGAGAAGCTCTCGGTCAGCGACTCGCTCTCCGACCTGACCGGCACCACCGCCGGCACCGTCCGCGAGGTGCTCGCACAGGGCTGACCCGCCCCCTGCGAAGGAGCCCGGCACGCGGACGCCCCCCGGTACGCGAACGAGCCCTGCGCGCGAAGGAGCCCGGCACCCCCGAGGTGCCGGGCTCCTTCGCGCGCAGGGCTCGTTCGCGGCCGTTCAGCCGGGCAGCTGGTCGATCACCCCGCCGATCAGGGGCAGGTCCTTGGTGCCGCCGCCCTGGCTCAGCGGCTGGGTGAGCGGGGCGGTGCCGACCGGGGCCAGACCGTTGTCGGGCTCCAGCGAGAGTCCGTTGTTCAGCAGGTCGGCGGAGGAGCCGGCCCACGGGTCGAGGCGGAGCGTCTTGGCGGGGCTGATGCCGTGGCCGAGGCCGCCGGTGGCGGCCTCCAGGCCGGCGGCGGCGTCGATCGGCTGCAGGCCGCCCACCGGCGGGGTGAGCCCGGCGGCGGCCGCGGGGGAGGACATCAGGAAGCCGGCCGCGAGCAGGCCGACGGCGGCGGCGGGGAGGTGCCTGGAGAGCATGGGGGTTCGACTCCTGGGGGTGGCTGGTGGCAGTTCATGCCCGGGACGGCGCGAAGCCCCCCGATCGGCGGACCGGGGGGCTGCACGCGCACGGGGTACCGCTGGTCACCTGGAGGGTGATCAGCAGTCCTCCTCGGGCATCGGCGGGGCGTCAACGTTGGCGCAGGAGTTGCCGAAGGCCGGGTTCAGCAGGCCGATCACGTTCACGGAGTTGCCGCACACGTTGACCGGGATGTGCACCGGAACCTGGATGGAGTTGCCGGAGCCGACGCCGGGGGAACCGGCGGTGACGCCCTCGGCGGAGGCACCGGCGACGGCGGTGCCGGCACCCGCGGCGACGATGCCGACGACGGCACCCGCGACGGCGGCGGCCTTCTTGACGTTCTGCATGGGTCGATCTCCTCGATCAGGGAAGGGCGCGGTGGGGCCCCCCCCCCCCCCCCGGGGGCCCCCGGGGGGGGGGGGGGGGGGGGGGGGGGGGGCGGCCCCCCGCGGGGGGGGGGGGGGGAGGGGCGGGGGGCCGGGGGGGGCCCGGCGCGCCCCCCCCC
>NZ_JBITBY010000016.1:0-181803 GCF_044452665.1 Kitasatospora sp. NPDC051853
GTACTGCAGGGGGGACCCTGTGGGAGAGTAGGACGCCGCCGAACAATCATTCAAGAGAAGCCCCCTGACGATTCGTCAGGGGGCTTCTCTGCGTTCTGGGTCGGAAAACTCCGGTGACCGGGATGATCTTCCTTGCTACGGTGGCCGGATGGCCGTACTGAGGAAGATCCAGATCACGTTCGACTGTGCCGAGCCGGAGCGGGTCGCCCGCTTCTGGCGTGAGGTGCTCGGGTACGTCGCTCCGGCGGCGCCGGAGGGGTTCGCCGACTGGGAGGCGTACGTGAGTACGCTGCCGGCTTCGGGACCCGGGTCCTGGTCGGCGGCGGTCGACCCCACGGGAGAGGGGCCGCGGTTCTACTTCCAGTCCGTTCCGGAGGGGAAGGTCGCGAAGAACCGGGTGCACGTCGACGTGCGGGCCGGCACCGGGCTGGTGGGGGCGGAGCGGCTGGCGGTGCTGGAGGCCGAGCGCGACCGGCTGGTGGCGCTCGGCGCCGTCTGCGACGTGGTGCTGTACGCGGACGAGGAGAACGAGTCCTGCATCGTGATGCGGGACATCGAGGGCAACGAGTTCTGTCTCGACTGATCGTCAGGATCGGGCGGGCAGGCGGTAGACGGAGACGTGGCTGGTGGACTCGGAGGTGAACTCCGAGTCCTGCCAGTCGGCATGACGGGTCTCCAGGTCGAAGCCGGCGAGCTGGGCCATCAGGTCGAGTTCGGAGGGCCAGATGTAGCGGTGCGGGGACCTGCTCAGCCGGGCCTGGCGGGTGTCGTCGAAGGTGAAGTGGTGGGAGACCACGTGCTGGTTGACGGTGTCGAAGGTGTCCAGGCCGATGTAGCCGCCGCTGGGGTCGGAGTGGAAGACCGCGGCGCCGGAGCCGGGCGGCAGGCTGCGGAGTTCGGGGACCCAGAGCTCGATCACGAAGCGGCCGCCGGGGGTGAGGTGGCGGGCGGCGTTGCGGAAGCAGGCGACCTGTTCGGCCTGGGTGAGCAGGTTCGAGATGGTGTTGTAGACCAGGTAGACGAGGCTGTACTCGCCCGGGGCGCGGGTCGTCGCCATGTCGCCGAGGTGCACCGGGACGGTGGACTCGTCGGCCTTGGTGCGGAGTTGCTCCAGCATGGGGCGGGAGAGTTCGATGCCGGTGACCGGGACGCCGCGGGCGGCCAGGGGGACGGCGATCCGGCCGGTGCCGACGGCGAACTCCAGGGCGCGGCCTCCGGCGGCCAGCCGGGCGAGTCGGGTGACGGCCGGGTCGAGCACCTCGGGGGCGAACATGCCGGTGCCGGGGGTGTCGTAGCGCTGGGCGGTCTCGGTGTCCCAGATCCGTTCCTGATCCATGGTCATGGGCTCCACGGTCCGTGGGGCGTGGTGGTGGCGTCCACCGGTTTTCGGGTCCACCGGGGCGGGTCCGGCGTTCGACTTTAATAATGGTGAGCATTAGAGTGGGAGCATGCCGAGAACTCCGGCGGGTGGCACGCCCACCCGTGACCGTCTGATCCGGGCCGGTGCCCGTCTCTTCGCCGAACAGGGCGTGCACGGCGCCCAGTTGCGCGACGTGGTGCGGCTGGCGGGGCAGTCCAACCCCTCTGCCGTCCAGTACCACTTCGGCTCGCGCGAGGGGCTGCTGGACGCCGTGATGCGCGAGCGGCAGGAGCGGGCCGAGCTGTCCCTGCACGCGCTGCTGCCGGTGCCCGAGGGGCAGCCGCTGGCGGTGCTGCTGGCGGCGCTGGTGGCCTCCGAGGCGGTCGGGCTGGGGAGCGAGACCGGCCGGGACGGGTTGCGGATCGCGGCGCAGATCAGCCACCGGAGCGGCATCCGGACGCGGGAGCCGCATCCGCACCTCGCGGGGGGCGGGTACTGGCGCCTGATCGGGGAGCTGGAGGTCCCGCTGCTCGAACTGCCCGAGCCGGTACGGCTGGAGCGGATCGATCTGGCGCTGACCCTGGTCGGTGCGGCGCTGGCCGAGCGGGCCCGCCAACTGGAGGCGGGGGAGCGGCTGTTGACCGACGAGCCGCTGTTCCGGGCGGATCTGGTGGCGATGGCCGGGGCGATGCTCACGGCACCGCTGCCGGTACCACTGCCGACGCAGCCCCCGACGCCGGCCGCCGAGGACTGATCCCCACCCACCCCGGGCGGCACCACCCCGGCCGCCCGGCCGCCCGGGAGCACCGAGCACCGAGCACCACCATCGCAAGGGAGCAAGAAGTCATGACCGAGCTCAACGGCAAGACCGTCCTGATCACCGGCGGAGCCCGCGGCCTGGGCGCCGAGGCGGCCCGCCAGGCGGTGGCGGCCGGTGCCAACGTGGTGATCACCGACGTGCTGGACGAGGAGGGCCGGGCCACCGCCGCCGAGTTGGGGGAGCGGGCCCGCTACCATCACCACGACGTGACCTCGGAGGAGGAGTGGGAGGCCGTCGTCGCCTTCGCGGTGGCGGAGTTCGGCGGGGTGCACGGGCTGGTGAACAACGCGGGGATCTCCACCGGGAGCTTCCTGGTGGACGAGTCGGTGGAGCACTTCCGCAAGGTGGTGGACATCAACCTGACCGGGGTGTTCATCGGAATGAAGACCGTGGTCCCGGCGCTGCGGGAGGCCGGCGGCGGTTCGATCGTCAACATCTCCTCGGCGGCCGGTCTGATGGGCCTGGCGCTGACGGCCGGTTACGGTGCCTCGAAGTGGGCGGTGCGCGGGCTGAGCAAGATCGGTGCGGTGGAGCTCGGCGTGGACCGGATCCGGGTCAACTCGGTGCACCCGGGCATGACGTACACGCCGATGACGGCGCAGGTGGGCATCGAGCGCGGGGAGGGCAACTACCCGAACACGCCGATGGGGCGGGTCGGTGAGGCGCCGGAGATCGCGGCGGCCACCGTGTTCCTGCTCTCGGACGAGGCCTCGTACATCACGGGTGCGGAGCTGGCGGTGGACGGTGGCTGGACCACCGGGCCGACGGTCCGTTACGTGATGGGGCAGTAGGAGCGGAGGGACGGGCCCGGGTGACCGAGGGGTCGCCCGGGCCCGTCGGCGTTCCGTCAGGAGAGGTCGGCGAGGAAGCGGAGCAGGGCCGCGTTGACCTCTGCGGGCTTCTCCTGCTGGGTCCAGTGGCCGCAGTCGGCGAGCCAGACGGGGGCGGCGAGTTCGGGGACGTGCTGGTCGAGGGTGGCGATGAGCGCCTTGGCGGCGTCGTTGGCGACCACCAGGTCGCGGTCGCCGACGACCAGCAGGGCGGGGGTGCGGATGCGGGCGTTCTGCCAGGGGGCGGTGAGCTCCCAGTTGCGGTCGAGGTTGCGGTACCAGTTGAGCGGGCGGGTGAAGCCGGCCTCCGCGTACTCGGCGGCGAAGTGGGCGAGGTCGGCCTCGGTGAGCCAGGCCGGGAGGGTCTCGGGGGAGCGGAAGGCGTCGAGGAAGCCCTTGCCCTCGGGGACCAGCGGGGTGAGGCGGGCCGGGTCGGCGGCGCGGCCGGCCAGCAGGCGGCGGAAGGTGGTGCCGGGGTCGCGGGCGAGTTCCGCGTCGGCGACGCCGGGCTGCTGGAAGTGGAGCATGTAGTAGGTGTCGCCGAAGACCTTGCGGAACAGCTCGGTGGGCGGCACCGGCATCCGCGGGTAGGGCGGGACGGAGAGGCCGGCGACGCCGCGGACCAGGTCGGGGCGGAACAGGGCGGTGTGCCAGGCGACCGGGGCGCCCCAGTCGTGGCCGACCACCACGGCCTGGCGGGCGCCCAGTGCGGGGATCAACCCGAGGGCGTCACCGGCGAGTTGGAGGATGGTGTACTGGTCCACGGCGTCCGGGCCGCCGGTGCGGCCGTAGCCGCGCTGGTCGGGGGCGACGGCGTGGTAGCCGGCCTCGGCGAGGGCGGTGAGCTGGTGGCGCCAGGAGTACCAGCCCTCGGGGAAGCCGTGCAGCAGCAGGACCAGCGGTCCGGTGCCGGCCTCGGCGACGTGCATGCGCAGGCCACTGGCGGACTCGACGTAGCGGTGCGTTATCGCGGTCGTCATGGGGTCATCCTGGGTGCTCCGCGCACGGAGGGGAAGGGCGCCCCGTCATCTGACCCGGGGTCAACGGGTGGGCGGCGGCGGGCCGGTGAGGGCGGCGGCGCGCAGCACGATCTCGATGGCGAAGCGGGACTCGGGGTCGGCCAGCCGGTCGCCGAAGGCGCGGTCCAGGACGCGCAGCCGGTAGCGCACGGTCTGCGGGTGGACGCCGAGTTGGTCGGCGAGTTCGGGGGCGTTGGCGCGGGTGGTGAGCCAGGCGCGCAGGGTGTCGAGCAGCCGTGAGCGCCGGGTGGGGGTGAGGGCGGCGAGCGGTGCGAGGTAGTGCCGGTCGAGCTGGTGGAGCAGGGCCGGGTCGCTGAGCAGCCAGAGGTGGACGAGGTGGTCCTGGCAGTACGTCAGGGGGCCGGTGGTGTACGGGAGGAGGCGGCGGGCCCAGCGCAGGGAGTCGGCGGCCCCGTCGAGCGGGGTGGTGAGGCCGACGGCGGCGCGGCAGCCGGCCAGGGCGGCGGTGAGGCCCTCGCGGCGGGCGGGGGTGAGGGGGCCGGGTAACAGCAGGTGGGGTTCGCGGTCGGAGAGGTCGAGCAGGACGTCGCGGTCCAGGACGCCGCGGTGCGGGCGGGCGCCGGGGGCGAGGGCGACCAGGGTGACCTGGTCGGGGAGCGGCCAGGCGGCGTGGTCGGCGAGTTCGGTGAGGGCGGTGCGGGCGGCGCCGGTGCCGCTGAGGATGCGGCGCAGCAGCCGGCGGCGGCGGTTGTCGGGCTCCTCGCCGAGTTCGGCCATGGCCTGGAGGTAGCCCTCGCGGGAGAGTTCGGCGATCTCGCCCATGTAGGCGAAGAGGGCGTCGGCGAAGGCCATCAGGACGGTGGCGGAGAGGTTGTGGCGGCGGCCGACGGCGCGGACCCGGCGCAGGGCGACCTGGCAGCCGATCCGGTAGGCGTCCTGGAGCATGTCGAGGCTGCGGCCCTCCAGGGCCTCGTGGCGGCCGAAGCGGCGGCAGATCTCGTCGCGCAGGGAGGTGGTGGCGGTCGGGGCGGCGACCTGGTCGACGAAGGTCGCGATGTTCTGTTCGATGCCGACCCGGATGACGCGGGCGGCGGGGCCTTCCAGCAGTTCGCGGTACTCGGGGATGGTGGCGACGATCTCGGCGGCCATCTCCTTGAGCAGGCCCGGGAGTTCGGGTCGCATCACGGCGGCGAGTTCGCGCGGCACCTGGTCGAGCGGCGAGCTGGAGCCGGGCACCCGGCGTGGCGTGGCCATGAGTCCCCCTGGCGTCCGGGGGCGGCCGGACGCATACGACGTGTGGTGGTTCGCTGACGATAGGGCACGAGTGGTCGTCAGCGCACCAGTCGTGACGGCGAATTGCCGGTCGGCGTTCCGCTAAGGGATTGGCACTCGGCGCCGCGGGGTGAGACCAGGGGCTCACTTCGGGACAAGCGGGCGGGGCTTTTCTGGTAGCGCCGGGACAAGAAATCCGCAGCGCACGGGCGGGATTCCCGGAACTGGCCCGGGTCCGTTGCGGGGGCTGATTACCGGCACGTAATGTCCGTGAGCAGCGAGGACGGCCCCACCCGTGCGCCTCGCTTCCCCGGATTCGCCCAGGCGCCAACTCATGTCTTCGTCAGGAGAGTTGGGCACGCCCGGCGGGTCCGCCCCCACAGAGAGGACCCATCGTGCGCAAGCCTGTCAAGGGCGCCCTGGTGGCTGCTGCGGCTCTCGCCGCCGTGGCCGGCATGACGCTCGCCCCGACCACCGCGACGGCCGGCACCCAGTCCGCCTCCTCCGGTCTGCTGGCCGGCTGGACCGCCAGCCCGGGCGGCCCCTGGACGGCCAAGGCGACCTCGCCGAAGCTGACCGACACCAAGACCGGCACCAAGCTGACCTGCACCTCCTCCTCCGCGGCCGGCACGCTGGCCACCAGCTCGGCCACCGGCGCGGGCATCTCCTCGATCACCTCGGTGAGTTGGAGCAGCTGCTCCGGCCCGCTGGGCATCACCTTCAGCGTCACCCCGCAGGGCCTGCCGTGGTCCCTGAACGCGGTGAGCTACAACTCCACCACCGGTGTCACCACCGGCACCCTGACCGGGGTGAAGGCCCACATCAGCGGTGCCGGCTGCACGGCGGACTTCCAGGGGCCGACCGCCGGTTCC
This sequence comes from Kitasatospora sp. NPDC051853, assembly GCF_044452665.1. Classification (NCBI taxonomy): domain Bacteria; kingdom Bacillati; phylum Actinomycetota; class Actinomycetes; order Kitasatosporales; family Streptomycetaceae; genus Kitasatospora; species Kitasatospora sp. NPDC051853. Next base: position 6,135 of record NZ_JBITBY010000016.1, read on the forward strand.
ACCGCGACCCTGACCGGCAGCTACAGCAACTCCACCAACACCCTCACCATCAGCGGCGGTGACCTGCGGGCGTACAACGTCTCCGGGTCCTGCCTCGGTCTGCTGAACAACAACGACCCGGCGGTCTACAACGCCGCGTACGTGCTGAGCGCTCCGCAGGTCATCACCTCCCCGTGAGCCACCCGTACCCGGACCCCGGCCACCGCCCGGGTCCGGGTACGAACACACGCACCGGATGACAGGCCGTCAGGGCCGCTTTGTCATCCGGTGACAGGAAATCCGGGCCGGGGAGAGCGCTCCCGACGATCCGCGTGCGATCGCTTGTGAGGGCTTGTTACCCGGCCGTACTGTCCTGCGTCCCGAGCCAAGAGGAGTCCAGAGATGAGGGACGCGGTGCGTCGCCTTGCCGTGCCCGTGAAGCCGGCCGCCGTCCTGGTGGCCGCGGTGCTGGCCGGTACGGTGCCGGGTGCCCCCTCCGGGGCGGTGCCCGGGGGCGCCCCGGCCGCGGTGGCCGCCGGGGAGCGGCCGCACTCCGGGGTGAACGCCTGCCCGCCGCCGCCGGAGGGCGAGTTGGACCAGGCCCGGCTGCCGCCGGTGCCCGAGGGCGCGATGGTGCTGCCGCTGCCCGACATGGAGCCCTTCCCGGCGGTGCCGGCCTGCGCGTACGCGGTGGGGTTCGCCAACGTGCGCAAGCAGCACCAGGCCGCGGTGGTCAACGACCCGGCCGGGCAGCCGGCGCTGGCGGCGCTGAACATGACCCGGCGGTTCGTGACGCTCTGGGACCCGCCGGAGGGGCAGCAGCCGTACTTCGAGGCCGACTCGCTCGGCTACCTCCGGCTCCCGCCCACCGGGACCACGTTCCTCACCTACGGCTTCATGCCGACCACCGCCGTGATGGAGCTGGAGCCGCAGGGCCCGCTGACCATCGTGGCGACCGGCAACTCCGACTGGGACCAGCCCGCCGAGTTCACCATCGGCGGCTACCAGTGGATCAGGCTGCGGGACGTGAAGGTGAACGGCACCCCGCTGGACGTGGGCCCGGACTGCCGGACGGCCCGGCCGGTGAACCTGGAGCTGAAGGGCCGTCAGGACGACTACCTGCCGGGCGGCGGCGACGGCAAGCCGGACTACACCCTGCAGGGCGGCGGGCCGCTCTCCCAACGGGACCTGGTGATACCGGAGTTCAAGGGCTGCGGGACGAGCACCGAGAACCTGGACGCGCTCTTCACCGCGGCCGTCTCGGGGCCGGGCAACACGCTCAACCTGGTACAGGGCGCGATCTGCACCCCCACCAGTGACCAGCCGAACGGCTGCGAGCCGGAGATCGAGCTCCCGGCCCTGCCGCACCGCCGCACCACGGACCAGGGCTAGGAGCCGGGATGGGGATCGAGGTGACCGTCGAGGGGCTGACCAAGTCCTTCGGCCGCCAGACCGTCTGGGAGGACGTCACGCTGACGCTGCCGCCCGGGGAGGTGACGGTGCTGCTGGGGCCCTCGGGCACCGGCAAGACCGTCTTCCTGAAGTCGGTGATCGGCCTGCTGCGGCCGGAGCGCGGCCGGGTGCTGGTGGACGGCGTCGACATGGTGCGCGGCCCGGAGCGGGAGGTGTACCGGGCCCGCCGGCGCTTCGGCCTGATGTTCCAGGACGGCGCGCTGTTCGGCTCGTTGAACCTCTACGACAACGTGGCCTTCCCGCTGCGCGAGCACACCCGCAGGACCGAGGCCGAGATCCGCCGGATCGTGCTGGAGCGGATGGAGATGGTCGGCCTGAACGGGGCCGAGGCCAAGCTGCCGGGGGAGATCTCCGGCGGGATGCGCAAGCGTGCGGGCCTGGCCCGGGCGCTGGTGCTGGACCCGGAGATCGTGCTCTGCGACGAGCCGGACTCGGGCCTGGACCCGGTGCGCACCTCCTACCTGTCCCAGCTGCTGGTGGACCTGAACGCGCAGATCGGCGCCACCATGCTGATCGTCACCCACAACCTGGACATCGCGGCCACCGTGCCGGACCACATCGGGATGCTGTTCCGCCGCCGGCTGGTGGCCTTCGGCTCCCGGGAGGAGCTGCTGACCAGCCGTCAGCCGGTGGTGCGGCAGTTCCTGGGCGGGCGGCGGGAGGGGCCGATCGGGATGTCGGAGGAGAAGGACGAGGCCCAGCTCGCGCTGGAGGAGCCGTACCGGGAGGCCGAACCGCCGCCGCTGCCCCAGCAGTTGCAGCCCTCGCCGGGCCTGCCGCCGCGCCGCCGGGCGGTGCCGCGGTGAGCGCGGGCAACCCGGTGGCCGGTGGGCTGCGGCAGACCGGCCACCTGCTCTCGCTGGCCGCCACCACCGTCCGGGACACCTTCCGGCGGCCGTTCCAGGTCCGGGAGCTGATCGAGCAGTTCTGGTTCCTGGCGAGTGTGACGATCCTGCCCGCGGCACTGGTGTCGATCCCGTTCGGTGCCGTGATCGCGCTCCAAGTGGGATCGCTGGCCGGGCAGTTGGGAGCCCAGTCGTTCACCGGCGGGGCCAGCGTGCTCGCGGTGATCCAGCAGGCCAGCCCGCTGATCGTGGCGCTGCTGATCGCCGGCGCGGGCGGTTCGGCGATCTGCGCGGACCTCGGCTCGCGCAAGATCCGCGAGGAGCTGGACGCGATGGCGGTGATGGGCGTCTCGCCCGTGCAGCGCCTGGTGGTGCCCCGGGTGCTGGCCGCGATGGCGGTCTCGGTGCTGCTCAACGGCCTGGTCTCGGTGGTCGGCACGCTCGGCGGCTACTTCTTCAACGTGCTGCTCCAGGACGGCACCCCCGGCGCCTACCTGGCCAGCTTCTCCGCCCTGGCCCAGCTGCCGGACCTGTACGTCAGCGAGCTCAAGGCGCTGGTCTTCGGCTTCGTGGCCGGGATCGTGGCCGCCTACCGGGGGCTCAACCCGCGCGGCGGGCCGAAGGGCGTGGGCGACGCGGTGAACCAGACCGTGGTGGTCACTTTCCTGCTGCTGTTCCTGATCAACGTGGTGATCACCGCCGTGTACCTGCGGGTGATCCCGCAGAAGGGAGCCTGAGATGGCGCTGCCGAGCCGCGCCGCCCGGGGTCCGCTCGGGTGGCTGGAGACGGTCGGGGACCACCTGGTCTTCCACCTGGCCGCGCTGCTCTGGATACCCCGCGCGCTGCGCCGCTACTTCCGCGAGGTGCAGCGGCTGCTGGCCGAAGTCGCCTTCGGCAGCGGGGGATTGGGGGTGATCGGCGGCACCGTCGGGGTGATGGTCGGGATGACCGCGGCCACCGGCACGGTGGTCGGCCTGCAGGGCCACGCCGCGATGAACCAGCTGGGCACCACCGCCTTCACCGGCTTCATCTCGGCCTACTTCAACACCCGCGAGATCGCCCCGCTGGTGGCCGGCCTCGCGCTCTCGGCCACCGTCGGCGCGGGCTTCACCGCGCAGCTCGGCGCGATGCGGATCAACGAGGAGGTGGACGCCCTGGAGGGCATGGGCATCCGCAGCCTGCCGTACCTGGTGACCACCCGGATCATCGCCGGGGTGGTGGCCGTGGTGCCGCTGTACGGGGTCGGGCTGCTCTCCTCCTACGCCGCCTCCCGGGCCGTCACGGTCTTCGTCAACGGACAGTCACCCGGCACCTACGACCACTACTTCGGACTCTTCCTGGCGCCGGAGGACGTGCTGCTCTCCGGGCTCAAGGTGCTGCTGTTCAGCGTGATCGTGATCCTGGCGCACTGCTACTACGGCTTCCACGCCACCGGCGGGCCGGCCGGGGTCGGCATCGCGGTCGGCCGCTCGGTGCGCAACGCCATCGTGATCATCAGCATCACCGACTTCTTCCTTTCGCTGGCCATCTGGGGCGCCACCACCACCGTGCGGGTGACCGGATGAACGCCTTCCGCACCGACCGGCACCGCCCCACCCGGGCCGTGCTGGGCCTGGTCTTCCTGCTGGTGCCCGCGCTGCTGGCCGGGCTCTGCGTCGCGGTCTACCGCAAGGCCTTCAGCGACGAGTCCACGGTGCTGCTGGAGACCAACGCCACCGGGAACGAGCTGCGGGTCAACGCCGACGTCAAGCTGCGCGGCGTGGTGGTCGGCCGGGTCAGCGGGATCGGCGCCGACGGCGAGCGGGCCCGGCTCACGCTGGCCCTGGACCCGGACCGGCTGGCCGAGATCCCGGCCGGGGTGACGGCCCGTCTGCTGCCCACCACGCTCTTCGGCGAGCGCTACGTCGCCCTGGTGCCGTCCGGCACCACCGGCGGGACGCTGCGGGCCGGGACGGTGATCGCCCAGGACCGCACCGCCGAGGCCGCCGAGCTGGAGAAGGTGCTGGACCACCTGCTGCCGCTGCTCAACGCCGTCCAGCCGGACAAGCTGGCCGCCACCCTGAGCGCGGTGGCCACCGCCCTGCGCGGACGCGGCGCCCAGCTCGGCGCCACGCTCACCGAGCTGGACGCCCACCTGGCCCGGCTCAACCCCGAACTCCCGGCCCTGAACCGGGACATCAGGCAGCTGGTGACGGTCAGCCGGGCCTACGGGGACGCCGCGCCCGAGCTGCTCCAGGCCTTCACCGACTTCACCACCACCAGCTGAACGATCGCCCGCGAGCGGGCCGGGCTGCGCGCGCTCTACGCCTCCTCCACGGCCGCCGCCGGGGACGTCACCGACTTCCTGACGCGCAACCGGTCCACGCTCATCCGGCTCTCCGCCGACAGCCGGGCCACCCTGGAGCTGCTGGCCGAGTACGCCCCCGCCTACCCGTGCACGCTGCGCACCCTGGCCGACTTCGTGCCGGTGATGGACAAGGCGCTCGGCAAGGGCACCGACCGGCCGGGCCTGCACGTCACCGTCGCCACCGTGCCCGACCCCGGCCGCTACCGGCCGGGCAGGGACACCCCGGCGTACACCGCCACCGGCGGCCCCAAGTGCTACGACACCCCCTACACCGGGCGCGGCACCACCCCGGGCGCCGTGCCGGACGGCCAGGGCTTCCCGGCCCCCGGCGAGGCCGGCCTCGGCCTGCCCAACTCACCGCAGGAGAACGCCCTGGTGAACGAACTGCTCGCACCGGCCGGTGACCTGCCCGACTGGAGCAGCGTGCTGGCCGGGCCGCTGCTGCGCGGAGCGGAGGTGAGGCTGAAGTGAGACGCCGCAGCCTGATCGGACCGGTCGTCAAGTCACTGGTCTTCGTCCTGGTCACCGCACTCGCCACCACCGCCCTGGCCTTCGGCATCGCCGACACCGGGGTGGGCGAGACCGTCGGCTACCGGGCCCGCTTCACCGACGTCACCGGCCTGACCGCCGGGGACGGCGTGCGGATCGCGGGCGTGCGGGTCGGCGAGGTGGAGTCGGTCGGCGTCACCGACCGCCGCTACGCGCTGGTGCGGTTCAAGGTCCGCAAGGGCACCCCGCTGCCGGGCACCGTCACCGCCTCGGTCAAGTACCTCGACCTGGTCGGCCGCCGCTACCTCGAACTGGCCCGCGGGACGGGCCCGTTGGACGAGCGCCTGGCGCCCGGGGCCACCATCCCGGTGGAGCGCACCCACCCGGCGCTGGACCTGACCCAGCTGTTCAGCGGCTTCCAGCCGCTCTTCCAGGGCCTGGCCCCGGACGAGGTGAACAAGCTGGCCGAGGAGATCGTCCAGGTGCTCCAGGGCCAGGGCGGCACGGTCGAGGGGCTGCTGCGCAGCGTCGGCTCGCTGACCGGCACGCTGGCCGCCAAGGACGAGGTGATCGGCCGGGTGATCGAGAACCTCAACACGGTGGTCGCCACCGTCAACACCCACGACCAGGGCTTCACCGAACTGGTCGCCACCCTCCAGCAGTTGGTGGCCGGGTTCAACCGGGACCGGCAGCCGATCGGCGAGGCGGTGCAGGCCGTCGGCGCGCTCACCGCCTCCACCGCCGGGCTGCTCGCCGACGGCCGGGCACCGCTCAAGGACACCGTCGGCCAGCTGGGCCGGCTCTCCGCCGGACTGGCCGACCACAGCACCCAGCTGGAGGACTTCCTGAAGCGCAGCCCGGAGAAGCTGACCACCCTCGGCCGGCTGGCCTCCTACGGCTCCTGGTTCAACCTCTACCTGTGCCAGGCCACCGTGACGGGCGTGACCACCGGTGACGGCTCCGCGCCGCCGACCGGGGTCACCGTGGACGAGGCGAGGTGCCGGGGATGAGCCGCTCCGACAGGGGCACCGCCGTGCGCGGGCCGCTCTTCCGCCCGCTGCGCGAGCGCAGCCCGGTGGCGGTCGGCGCGGTCGGGCTGCTGCTGATCCTGCTGGTCTGCGCGCTGGCCTACCAGGGCGACCGGCTGCCGCTGCTGGGCCGGGGCACCTCCTACACGGCCGAGTTCAGCGAGGCCGGCGGGCTGCGACCGGGCGACGAGGTCCGGGTGGCCGGGGCCAAGGTCGGCAAGGTGACCGAGGTCGCGCTGGCCGGGGCCAAGGTGCGGGTGGGCTTCCGGGTCCGTGACGTGTGGGTGGGCGACTCCTCCACCGCCGCGATCGGCATCCGCACCGTGCTCGGCGCCAAGTACCTGGCGCTGGACCCGCTGGGCGCCCGCGAGCAGGACCCGGCGGTGGCCATCCCGGTGAGCCGGACCACCTCGCCCTACGACGTCACCCAGGCGCTGGAGGGCCTGGGCCGGACGGTGGGCGCCATCGACACCGCCAAGCTGGCCGAGTCCTTCCGGACCATCTCGGACACCTTCGCCACCACCCCCGACTCGGTGCGCAGCGCCGCCGAGGGCCTGGCCGGGCTCTCCCGCACCATCGCCGACCGGGACGCCCGGCTGGCCGAACTCCTCGCCGGGAGCCGCAAGTTGACCAAGACCGTGGCGGACCAGAACGACCGCTTCACCGCCCTGCTGAACGACGGCGACTCGCTGCTGGCCGAGCTCCAGCGCCGCCGCGAGGCGGTGCACCGACTGCTCACCGGCACCGGTGCGCTGGCCACCCAGCTGACCGGCCTGGTGAAGGACAACGAACGCCAGCTGGCGCCCACCCTGGACGCCCTGGAGCGCGTCACCGGCGTGCTGCGGGCCAACCAGCAGAGCCTGGACCAGACCCTGGCGCTGCTCGGCCCGTACTACCGGCTGATGGGCAACACGCTGGGCAACGGCCGCTGGTTCGACGCCTACCTGTGCGGCGTGGTGCCGCCCTCCTACCTGCCCGAGGGAACGGCGCCCGCCACCGGCTGCCGCCCCGTCAGGCCGACGGGGGGCCGGGGATGAGCGCGCTGTCCGGCCGCGGCCGGGTGGTCATCGCCCTCGCCGCCGCCGCGGCCGCCGTGGCGGCCACCCTGATCGCCGTCCCCGGCCCGGAGGGAAGCCGGGTGACGGTGTACTTCGACCACGCCGTCGGCGTCTACGCCGGCTCGGACCTGCGGGTGCTCGGCGTCAAGGTCGGCACCGTGCGCTCGGTCCGCCCCGAGGGGGCCCGGGTGCGGGTCGAACTCGGCCTGGACCACGGCGTGAAGGTGCCGGCCACCGCCTCCGCCGTGGTGGTCGCCCCCAGCGTGGTCGCCGACCGGTACGTGCAGCTCACCCCGGCCTGGACCGAGGGGCCGCTGCTGGCCGACCGGGCGGTGATCCCGGTGGAACGCACCGCCCAGCCGGTGGAGATCGACCAGCTCTACGAGAGCCTCACCGAGCTGGCCACCGCGCTCGGCCCGGACGGGGCCAACTCCCAGGGCGCGCTCTCCCGGCTGCTGGACACCGGGGCGCGGAACCTGGGCGGCAACGGCAAGGCGATCGGCGACTCGATCGAGCAGCTGGGCCGGGCCGCCAAGACCCTCTCCGGCTCCAGCGAGGACCTGTTCGCCACGCTGACCCAGCTGGAGTCCTTCGCCGCGATGCTCAAGGAGAACGACGGGCGGGTCCGCACCGTCACCGACCGGCTGGCCGCCGTCAGCTCCTACCTGGCCGAGGACAAGGAGGAGCTGGGCCAGGCCCTGCACCAACTGGCCGTCGCCCTGGGCGAGGTGAAGACCTTCGTGGAGAACAACCGCACCCGCCTGGCCAACGGCGTCGACCAGCTGGTGCCGATCACCCAGAGCCTGGTGGACCAGCGGGCCTCGCTCGCCGAACTGCTGGACACCGCCCCGCTGGCGGCCGGCAACCTGCTGCGCGCCTACGACCCGCGGACCGGCACGATCACCGGCCGGGCCAACCTGACCGAACTGACCCTGCCGCTGCCACTGCCCGGGGTGGACCGATGACACGTCGACTGCGCTACCTGTCCCTGGCGCTGACCGCCACCCTCGCGGCGGGGTGCGCCGGATTCGGCGGCCTGCAGGACGCCCCGCTGCCCGGCGGGGCCGAACTGGGCGACCACTCCTACCGCCTGGAGGCCCGGTTCACCGACGTGCTCAGCCTGGTGCCGCAGTCGGCGGTCAAGGTGAACGGGGTCGCGGTCGGCCGGGTCACCGCGATCACGCTGGCCGAGGACTGGAGCGCGGTGGTCACCCTGCGGGTCAACGGCGACGTCCGGCTGCCCGCCGGGAGCCGGGCCGAGGTGGCCCAGGCCGGGCTGCTCGGCGAGAAGTACGTCCGGCTCACCACCCCGGCGGACGGACCGGCGCAGGGCGGCGGACGGCTGGGCGACGGCGCGGTGATCCCGGCCCAGCTGACCGGCCGCTCCACCGAGGTGGAGGAGGTCTTCGGGGCGCTCTCCATGCTGCTCAACGGGGGCGGCATCGACCAGCTGCGCACCATCACCACCGAACTCGGCCGGGCGATGACCGGCAACGAGGCCCAACTGCGCTCCGTGCTCGACCGGTTGAAGACCTTCACCGGCGAGCTCGACGCCCACCGGGCCGACCTGACCGCCGCCCTGGACGGGGTGGACCGGCTGGCCGCCACCCTGGCCACCCGGGACCGGCAGATCGGCGCGGTGCTCACCGAGCTCAGCCCCGGCCTGCAGGTGCTGGAGCAGCAGCGCGGCGAACTGGTCACCCTGCTCCGGGCGTTGGACACCCTCTCGGGCGTCGCGGTGGACACCGTCAACCGCAGCAAGGAGGACGTGGTGGCCGACCTCAAGGCGCTCGCCCCGGTGCTGCGGAGCCTGGCCGACGCGGGCAAGGCGCTGCCGGACTCGCTCCAGGTGCTGCTCACCTACCCGTTCACCGACGAGGTGCTGCGCGGGGTCAAGGGCGACTACCTGAACGTCTACCTCGACCTGGCCGCCGCGCCCGGCACGCGGATCTTCCCGGAACTGGACCCGGACGACACCGCCGCACCGACGCCCCGGCCGACCCCGGAGCCCACCGAGGAGCCCACGGACCCGCCGACCGACCCGCCCACCGATCCCCCCACGGACCCGGCCGACCCGCCCACCGACCAGCCGACCGATCCGGCCTCCCCCGAGGCCCGGCGCCTCCCGCTGCCGCTGCCGTCGGTGGGCCGCCCGGCCGGAAAGGCGCGCTGATGCTGACCCTGGCCATCCGGGCGAAGAACCTCGCCTTCCTGCTGATCGCCGTGCTGGTGCTCGGCTACATCGCCGTCCAGCACGCCGATCTCGGCCGCTGGGTCGGCCTGCGCGACTACTACCGGGTCGACGTCCAACTGGAGCGCACCGGCGGCCTGTTCGAGCACGCCGACGTCACCTACCGGGGCGTCTCGGTGGGCCGGGTCGGGGCGATCCGGCTCACCCCCGACGGGGTCCGGGCCGAGCTGCGGATCTCCTCCGACGCACCGCGCATCCCGGCGAAGCTGACCGCCGCGGTGGCCGGGCTGTCGGCCGTCGGGGAGCAGTACCTCGACCTGCGGCCCAGCACCGACCAGGGCCCCTACCTGGCCGACGGCGCGCAGATCCCGCGCGCCGACACCAGCGTGCCCGCGCCCGTCACCGACCTGCTCACCCGCACCGACGCGCTGGTCGGCTCGGTACCGCTCGGCTCGCTGCGCACCGTGGTGGACGAACTCGGCACCGCCTTCAACGGCCAGGCCGACAACCTCCAGGCCCTGCTGGACGGCAGCCGCACCTTCCTCAAGGCGGCCGACGCCGCGCTGCCCGCCACCACCCGGCTGATCGTGGACGGCGAGACGGTGCTGCGCACCCAGGCCGAGGAGGCCGACGCGATCCGCTCCTTCGCCACCGGCGCCGCCCAGCTGGCCGCCCAACTGGCCCGCTCCGACGGCGACCTGCAGCGGGTGATCGCGAGCGGCCCGCAGGCCGCCGGGCAGGTGAGCGCGCTGATGAAGCAGCTCGACCCGTCCACCAGCGTGCTGCTGGCCAACCTGCTGACCACCGCCGAACTCGGGGTGACCCGCCAGCACGGCATCGAGGAACTGCTGGTGCGGCTCCCGGCGGTGGCGGCGGCCGGCTCCACCGCGATCACCGAGCAGGGCGCGAGGATGGGCATGGCCGTCACCTTCTTCTCCCCGCTGCCCTGCACCGACGGGTACCAGGGCACGCTCCACCGCAACGGGCTCGACACCGGCGCGGCCCCGCCGCTGAACACCGCTGCGCGGTGCGAGGCCCCGGCCTCCTCCGGCAGCGCCGTGCGGGGCTCGGCCAACGCCCCCAAGGGTGGGGTGCCGACCCCCGTCGCCCCGGCCACCCCGGGGGCGGGCCGGTGAGGCCGGGGTTCTTCCAAGCCCTGTCCGTGGCGGTCCTGTTGGCGGGGGCCGCGAGCTGGTGGCAGGCCGGGCAGGCGGGCGAGGCGGTGCGGGACCGGGACGCCGCGCTGGCCGCCGGGCGGAGCGCGGCCGAGGTGCTCGGCAGCGCCGACGGGCGGGACCGGGAGGGTACCCGGGCGCGCTGGCGGGCGGTCGCGGACGGCCCCCTGGCCGCCGAACTGGCCGGTGTGGAACCGGAGTCGACCACCTCGGCCGCCGTCGCCGAGGCCGCGCTCACCCGGCTGGACCGGACGGCCGGGACGGCCGGGCTGATCGCGGTGCTGCGGCTGCGGCAGACCCTCGCCGACGGCACGGTGACCACCGACCGCCGGCGGGTGTCGGTGGAGCTGGCCCGCCGGGACGGCGGGTGGCGGGCGACCGCGCTGACCACCGTGCCGGTGGGGGCGCCGTGACGGACACCGACGGTACGGGCGGCCGGCCGACGCGGGGCCGCCTTCCGGCACACGCCCCCGGGACGGCCACGTGCACCGTCCCGGAGCCGGGCGTCGCGGAGCCGGGCGTCCGGGAACCGGGTGTCGCGGAGGTCCAACGGCCCTCCCGCACGCGGCAGTTCCTCCGGTGGGTGCTGCCGTCGCTGGCGCTGCTGCTCGGTCTGGCGATGGCCGCCGCCGGGTGGAGCGTGCGCGCCGGGGCAGCCCGCGAGGACCTGGCCGGGACGGACCCGGCGGCCCGGGGCCTGGTGGTCGGGCAGGTGGAGGCCGCGCTCGGGCGGGCCTTCTCCTACTCGGCCGACCAGGACGAGGCCGGGCGGGCGGAGGCCCGCGCCGCGTTCACCGGCGCCGCCGAGGAGCAGTACCGCCGCCTGAGCGAGCAGTTGCGCGGCTGGACGGCCGAGCAGCGGCTGACCCTCACCACCCGCGCGGTGGCCACCGGGGTGATCCGGCTGACCGGCGACCGGGCCGAGCTGCTGGTGCTGCTCGACCAGAGCGCCCGTCGCGGTGGGGACCCGCCCGTCCTCACCGGCGCCCAACTGCGCGTCACCGCACGGCCCGTGGACGGCCGCTGGGTGATCAGCGACCTGACCTCCCTCTAGCCGCCATCCCGACCACCCCCACCGGAGGAAGACCAGTGCGACGGAGTTCCCGCCTCGTGCGCCCGATCCGCGAACGCCTCCAGCTGCTGGCCGTCGCCCTGCTGGCGGTCACCACCCTGCTCGCGGCCTGGGGCGGCTGGTCCTGGTACGCCGCCGCCCACGACCGCACCGGCGAGCTGGCCCGGGCCAGGGACCAGGTGCTGGCCGCGGGGCAGCAGGCGGTGCAGAACCTCAACACCCTCGACCACGCCTCGCTCGCCCCGGGCCTGGACCTCTGGGAACGCTCCACCACCGGGGAGCTGCACGCCCAACTGGTCCAGGGGCGCGGCGAGTTCGAGAAGCAGGTGCGGCAGGCCCAGTCCACCACCTCGGCCCGGGTGCTGGACGCCGCCGTCACCGAGCTGGACGAGCGGACCGGTCAGGCGGCCGTCATGGTCGCGGTCCGGATCACCGTCCGCACCGCCAAGGAGACCCCGCCCACCAGCAAGGACAGCCGGATGCTGGCCCGTCTGAGCAGGACCGCCGAGGGCTGGAAGCTCAGCGCCCTCGGCCAGGCCCCGATGGGCACCACCAGCCGGTAAGGAGCACCGATGTCCACCACCCGTCACCTGATCAACCGTCAGCGCCGTCTGGCCGCAGCCCGGCCCCCGGCTCCGGTCCCCGCCCCGGCGCGGCCCCCGGCCCGCACCCCGGCGCGCACCGGCCGCCGTCGTCTGCCGGCCGCGCTGCTCGTCCTCGCGCTGCTGCTCGCGGCCTTCGCCGCCTACTCCTCCTTCACCGCCGCCGGGCTGCGCGCCGACTCCGGGCGGCACAACACCGCGCTCACCGACCCGGCCCGCACCAGCGAGGCCAAGGGGCAGCTCACCGAGGCGGTGAACGCGCTCTTCTCCTACGACCACGCCGATCCGGCCCGCACCGACCGGGCCGCCGCCCGTTACCTGACCGGTGGCGCGGTGGAGCGGCACCGGGCGCTGCTCGCCGAGGTCCGGGCGCAGGCCGGGGCGAAGAAGCTGGTGCTCACCACCACCGTCACCGATGCCGCGGTCTCCGCCCTGGACGGCGACCGGGCCCGGCTGCTGGTCTTCGCCGACCAGCGCAACACCAGCACCGCCGCCGATGCCAAGGGCGGGCCCGACTTCTCGGCGGCGATGTTCGCCCTGGACGCGGTGCGCGCCGGCGGGAGCTGGCGGATCGAGGCGATCGACACCTTCGGGCGGTGAACCGGGGGCGGCCCTGACGGGACGTCAAGGAGGCGGGGCCGTGGCGTGCGGAAATGGCGGAGAAGTGTGCGTGCGGTGACTGGTACGTTCATGTGCCGAACCACCGAACGCCGAGAAGGACCCCTGCATGACGACGCAAGCCCCGCCGCCGGACGCCACCGACCCGTGGTCGCCCCCGGCCGCGGACGCGGTGCCGGCCGAGCCCGCCGCCGCCGGCCCCACGGCCGCCCCTCCGTACTGGCCGCCGTACCCGATGGCGCCGCCGCAGCCGCGCAACGGGCCGGGTGTGGCCGCGCTGGTGCTCGGCATCGTCGCGGTGGTGATGGTGCTGGCGGTCGTCCTGTTCTGGGTCGCCTGGCTGCCCGCGCTGATCGCGGTGGTGCTCGGCGTCATCGGGCTGCGCAACGTCCGCCGGGGTGTGGCGGCCAACCGCGGGGTGGCCGTGGCCGGGGTGGTCCTCGGGATCGTCGGCCTGCTCGGCGCGGTGGTCGAGGGCGGACTCTTCGCCTGGGCCGCGCACCAGGCCGTCCAGGAGCGCAAGGCCGAGGAGAACGCCGCGCGCCAGCGGGCCGAGGCCGAGATCAAGCGGCTGGACGAGGAGCGCGAGCGCCGCCGCAAGGAGGCCGAGGAGAAGGCCGCCAAGGAGGCCGCCGACGAGCGGGCCCGGCAGCTGCTCTTCGGCCAGAGCTACACCTACCCCGACGGCCTGAAGATCACCGTGTCGAGCCCGGAGCCCTACGCGGTGGACAAGTACACCAGGCTGCTCGACGGGGCCAAGGCCTTCCAGGTGACCATCACCGTCGTCAACACCGGCTCGCAGCCGGCCAAGATCGCCGGCCTGCCCACCGTGCGGGAACCGAGCGGCAACTGGTACCAGCTGTTGATCGACGGCAGCGGACGGGCGAAGTTCCTCACCTCCGACCCGCTCCAGCCCGGACAGCAGAGCGTCGGCAAGTACGCCTACGCCGTCCTGGTCGGCCCCGAGCAGCTCACGGTCGAGTACACCCCCGACCTCGTCGGCCACAAGACCGCCCGGTGGAGCACCACCGACCGCTCCGGCTCGGTCTGACGCTCCGCCACGTTCCCGCACACGAACCGCCAGAAGGATCCCGCATGACCACTCCCGCCCCGCTGCCCGACGCCCCCGACGTACCCGAGGCCCCCGCCGCTGCGCCCCACGCCGCCCCCGACGCCGGTCCCTTCGCCGCGCCCGACGCGCCGCCCGGGAACGAGGTGCCCGGCCAGGCGCCCCCGCACCCGGGAGCGGGCCCGTACTGGCCGTACCCCTACCCGATGCCGCCGGCGCCCCGGAACGGGCTGGGCATCTCGGCCATGGTGCTCGGCATCGTGGGCACCGTGATGGCGCTGACCTACGTGCTGTTCTGGGCGGCCTGGCTGCCCGCGCTGGTCGGCCTGGTCCTCGGCGTGGTCGCGATGGGCCAGGTCCGCAAGGGCGTCGCGACGAACCGGGGCACGGCGCTGGCCGGGGTGGTCCTCGGCGTCTCCGGGCTGCTGCTCTCGGTGGCCGGTGGCGGGTTCTTCGCCTGGCAGGTGCACGAGGTGAAGCAGGAGCAGAAGGCGGTGGCGAACGCCGCCCGGGAGCGCTTCGAAGCCGAGGAGAAGCAGCGGCAGGCCGAGCTGGACAAGCGGCAGGCCGAGATCGAGGAGCAGCGCAGGCGGACCGAGGCCGAGCAGGAGCGGAAGGCCGCCGAGGAGCGGTCCCGGCACCTGTCCTTCGGCCAGAGCTACACCACCCCGGACGGCCTGAGGTTCACCGTGGAGAAGCCGGGGCCGTTCTCCCCGGACGAGTTCGCCCACGGGATCGCCAAGGGCGACAAGGTGGTGGAGGTGGTCATCACGGTGACCAACACCACCGGTGAGCAGCGCACCATGCAGTTCTCCTACCTCAAGCTCACGGACGGCGTGGGCGGCCGCGCCGAGACGGTGGTCGACGGCAGCGGGCGGCACAAGCCGCTGGGCCGCTCCGTCCCGGCCGGGCAGACGATGACCGGCCGGGAGGCCTTCGCCGTCCCGCCCGGCGCGGCGGACAAGGTCGAGGTCTCCTTCGACTACGACCTGACGAGCCGCAGGACCATCTACTGGACCGGCTCGCTCTGACCGTCCGTCAGCGGGTGGGCAGGTAGTACGGACGCTGGTGGGCGGCGACCGGGGGCGACTGGTAGGACCAGGCCGCGGTGGCGGGGGTGTCGCCGAGCAGCCCGGCGAGGTCCTGGCAGACGGGGGAGCCGGGCGCGTGCAGGGTCAGGCGGGTGGCGGTGCCCTCCAGGTCGTACCAGGTGCCGGGGTGGTGGACGGTCATCGGGCCGGCCAGCGCCCGGCCGTCCTCGGTGGTGCCGTAGCCGGTGACCGGGGTGTGGTTGACGGTGGCGGACGGACGGTCCGTCAGGTCGACCTCGAAGGAGAGCAGCGGGCCGCTCCCGTCCCGGCAGTCCACCCGCCAGGTGCGGCCGTCCTCCGGGCCGTTCGGCGAGGGCATCAGGGCGTCGAAGGTGCCCGGGTACTTGGGCTCGGCGTACAGGCGGCGCCCGGCGTCGATCGCCAGCGGGTTGTCGCAGAGCACGTGGATCCGGGCGATGCCGGTCAGTCCGGTCCGCTCCCAGCCGTGGGCGTACTGGCGGTACGTCAGCTCCGGGAGCCGGCCGGCCGCGTCGGCGGGGTGCGCCAGCAGGTTGACCTCGATCTCCTGGGTGATGCCGCCACCGCCCGGGTACTGCGCGAAGTACAGCTGGTAGTTGACGGAGACCACCGCCCTGCCCTCGAACTCGGCGGCGGCCAGCGCCGGGTGGTGCTTGCCCAGCAGGGCGCGCACCGGGCCCGGCTCGACCAGGAAGTCCAGGCCGGCCATGTGCAGCGCGCCGTAGTGGAACGGCACCCGGTACGGCTCGGGGACGGGCGGCAGGGGCAGCGGGCTCATCGGTCGGCTCCGGGGTGCGGGGGTCGGCTCGGGGAGAGGGTGACGGGGCGGTCGCGCCCGGCGAGTTCGGCCTCGATCCGCCCGGCGGAGCGCAGGGCCAGCGCGGCCATGGTGAGGGTCGGGTTGGAGGTGGCCACCGAGGGCATCGAGCCGCAGCCGACCGCGTACAGGCCGGGGTGGTCCCAGCAGCGCTGCCACTGGTCCACCACCGAGTCGGCGGGGGAGTGGCCCATCAGGTGGGTGCCCGCGCCGTGGCCCGCGCCCCGGTAGGCGTACGTCCGGCCGTCCTGCTCGAAGCGGCCGGGCCAGAGGGCGGCCGGCGTGTAGTCGGTGTGGTCCTCGGCGCCGAGCAGGGCGAACAGCTGGTCGGAGACGGCCGCGGCGGCGGCCATGCCGTCCCGGACGTACGCGGAGAGGCCGTAGCTGACCACCGGGCGGGGCAGGCCGAGCGGGTCCCGCAGGGTGGGGTGCAGGGTGATCCGGTTGGCCGGGTCCGGCGGCTGGTCCACCTCGAACTGCAGGGCGAACTGACGGCCGATCCGGTCCGTCACGGCGGCCCGCAGCTCCGGGCCGAACCGTCCGCGCCCGTCCGGACCGCCCTCCCGCAGCAGCCGGGCGATCTCGCCGGAGGGCGCCCCGGCGGCCCAGGCCCACCCCCAGTTCCCGATCTCCACCCGGAACGCCGCGCGCCGGGCCCGGCTCGCGCCGGCCCGGAAGCCCTCCAGCCCGGAGGTGGAGCCCGGCCCCCGGTAGGGCCCGGTCTGATCGGGCATCAGGCCCCAGGTGAGCAGCACCGGATGGTCCATCAGGTTGCGCCCCAGCTGGCCGCTGCGGTTCGCCAGGCCGGAGAGCAGCAGCAGCTTGGCGTTCTCGACCGCGTGCGCGGTGAGCACCACCACGTCGGCCCGGGCGGTGTGCCGCCGGACCTCGCCGCGGTGGTCCAGCCACTGCACGCCGGTGGCCCGGCCGGTGCCGTCCACCAGTACCCGGCTCACCACCGCGTGCTCGACCAGGGTCACCGAGGGGCCCCAGGTGCCCCGGGTGCGCCGCGGCGTGTACTTGGCACCGGAGGGGCAGTGCGGGATGCAACTGGCGTGCCCCCGGCAGCGGCTGCCCGGGTCGGGGCGGCCGTCCGCGTCGCGCGGCAGGTAGCCCCGGCCGTCGTCGTAGCCGGGGTGCGGCAGCCCGTTGCGGGCCTGCGGGGTGCCGGTGACCCTCAGCTCGACCAGTTCCCCGGTGACCGGGTCGGTCACCTTCCGGGTGTCCAGCTTGCAGGCCATCGTCCGGTCCAGGTGACTGGGCGCCAGGGCCCGCATCGGGTACACGTACCCGGGCGGGAACTCCAGGCCGACCTGCTCGCGCTGCTCGGTGACGTCCGCGCAGACGCCCAACTCCCGCTCCGCCTCCCGGTACCAGGGCTCCAGGGCGGTGTAGTCCAGCGGCCAGTCCCGGCCCCGGCCGAAGCGCGAGGGGCGGAAGTCCTCCGGCAGCATCCGCGGGGCCAGCCCCGTCCAGACGTTCCCGGTGCCGCCGGTGGCGCGCAGGTAGCCGCTGCCGTAGGGGAGCTCCCCCCGCTGGACCAGGTAACCGCCGGGCGCGGGCGGGTCGGTGACCTCCGGCCAGGGGGCGCCCGCGGTCTGCGGGAAGGCGACGGTCGGCAGTTTCAGCGGGGAGGCGGACTGCGCCGCCAGCAGCTCCGCGGTGCCGGGCGGCCGGGCCCCGGCCTCCAGCACCAGCACCCGCCGGCCGAGCGCCCCCAGCCGGGCGGCCACCAGGGTGCCGGCCACCCCGGCGCCGACCACGATCGCGTCGTAGTGCCGCTCCTCGGCCCCGGCGCTCACCCGAGGCCCCCCGGTACGGGCGGCTGCGACCAGCCGCCGAAGCCGTCCGCCCCGGCGCCCGGGGCGTGGGTGCCGACGGCCCGCCAGACCAGGCCCTCCTGGTACGCCCGGGCCGAGACCGGGACGGGCAGCGCGTCGCCCAGCGCCCAGCTGCCGGTGTACCAGAGCAGGGCCAGCGCCCGGGCACCGTCCAGCGGCGCCCCCGGGCGGGCGCCGTCCCGCAGCACCTGTTCCAGCCCCTCCGGGCCGAGCTCGCGCAGGGCCACCGCCCGGTACTCGGCGGCCCGGCCGGTGGCCAGCAGCTCGTCCGCGCTCCAGCCCGTCAACTCCGCCGAGACGGCCAGGAACCGGGCCGTCCCCTCTTGTTCGTACCACGCTGACACGGGCCGTCACCTCCGTCGACAGTTCGTCAGGACACTGTCGGCATCGCTGCCCCGGCGGGCGGAGCTCATGCACGGGGGCAGGAGGATGGCGGGATTCCACCCCCCCTGGAGCACGACCGGTACCCGGCCGTGTCAAGTCGGAGACGTTCCGGGATTACCGTCGGAGTACGGACGGACCGACCACGGGGGTGGCGTGATGAAGGGTCAGGGACGGGGCGCGAGGTTCCGGACGTTCCTGCGGTGGCTGCTGCGGCCGGTCGGCGGGTGGGACCGGCCGCACTCGCCGGAGGCGGACGAGTACCGCAACAAGGCGTGGTGGTGGCCGTTCTGAGCCGAAGGGGCGGGACAGCTCGGTGGTGTCCCGCCCCGGTGGTTCAGCGCTGGGCGCGGCGCTCGGCCTTGGCGGCGGCCTCCGCCTCGTCCTCGGCCTCGGCCTGCTCCAGGGTGGGGGCGGTGCCGCCGAGGTGGGCGGGCAGCCACCAGGTGTCGTCCGGGCCGGTCGGCCGGCCCGGGTACTCGCGCTGGGCGCGGTCGAGCATCTCGGTCATCGCGGCGCGCAGGCGCCGGGTGACCATCACCGGCTTGTCCTCGGGGGTCAGCACGATCGGCTCGCCGATCATGATGGTGACCGGGACGTGACGCTTGGTCAGGGTCTTCGGCCGCCCCTTGGTCCACAGCTGCTGGGTGCCCCAGAGCACCACCGGCAGCAGCGGGGTCCCGGAGTCGGCCGCCATCCGGGCCGCGCCGGTCTTGAACTTCTTCAGGGTGAACGAGCGGCTGATGGTGGCCTCGGGGAACACCCCGACCACCTCGCCCTCGCGCAGCGCCTTCACCGCCGCCTCGTAGGCGGGCTGGCCGTCGGCCCGGTCCACCGGGATGTGCTTCATGCCGCGCATCAGCGGGCCGGAGACGGCGTGCTTGAAGACGTCGTCCTTGGCCATGAAGCGGGTCTTGCGCCGGCCGCCCTTGAAGGCGCCCAGGCCGGCGAAGAGGAAGTCCAGGTAGCTGATGTGATTGCTCACCAGCACCGCGCCGCCCTTGGCCGGGATGTGCTCGGCACCGACGATCTCGATCCGGCAGTCCAGCGCACGGAAGGCGGTCAGCGCCGCCGCGATCACCGGCGGGTAGACGAACTCTGCCACGGTCAGCCCTACTTCCAGCGGGCCTCGGCCCGGTCGGATGGTCCCGGGGTGCGGGGTGGGGCCGACCGGAGGCGGGCACGCCGCGGTGGCCACGGGGTGGTACAGGCGCATGATCCCCCGAAGGGGGGGTCGCTGTCACGCCGGTCCGCACCGCGGCCACCGGGACGGGGCGGGATCGCGCGTGCTCAGCCGCCGGGGCGGAGTTGGTTCCTGCGCAGCAGGAGGTACATCTCACAGCCGAGGCAGTAGCCGAAGGCCGCGTTCAGGAAGGCCGCGCCGAGCGCCGCGGCGGTGGCGGCCAGGCCCAGCCAGGCCGCGCCGGTCAGGTACCCGACCGTCCCGACCAGGGCGAACGCCAGGCCGACCCCCTGGGCGAACCGGGGCGGGCGGGCGTCCTCCAGCTCGGCCGGCGGGCCGAGGCGGGGGCGGACGGCGACGCGGTAGAGCCACCCGTAGGGGGAGCGGTCCGCGAGGGAGAGGGCGAAGACGGCGGCCTGGGCGGCCAGCAGCCACCAGCTGCCGGTGACCAGGACGGCGGCCAGGACGAGGGAGGTGAGCGCGGCGGCGGAACGCGGCCCGCGCGGGTCGATCTGCATGCGGACTCCGAGGTGACGGAACGGACTGCGAGCTGACGGAGTCTCAGCGACAGTGGCTCGTCGTGACCCGGCACAGGTCGATCACCCGACGGCGGGTCAGACGGGCGGAGTCCATGCGGCAGATCGTACGCCGGGCGGGCGGCGTCCGGCAGGGGGCTGCGCCCGGTCCCCGGGGCGGGGGTCCGGACCGCCGCACGGGTGGGATGCCGCACACTGGGGCGGTGACCGGGTTGTGGGTGTGCGTCGGGGTCCTGGTGCTCGCGGGCGGCTTCGGGCTGGCGAGGAAACGGTGGGACGGGAGGGTCAGGGTGCGGAGCAGGGACGCGGCGCAGGTGCTCGCGGCGGAGGAGCTGGGTGCCGAGCTGGGCGAGCGGGCGACGCTGGTGCAGTTCTCCACCGCCTTCTGCCAGCCCTGCCGGGCCACCAAGCGGGTGCTCGGCGAGGTGGCCGGGATGGTGCCCGGCGTGGCGCACGTGGAGGTGGACGCCGAGCTCAACCTGGACCTGGTGCGCCGCCTGGACATCCTCCGCACGCCGACCGTCCTGGTCCTGGACGCGGCCGGCCGGGTGGTCCGCCGCGCCTCCGGCCAGCCCCGCCGGGCGGACGTCATCGCCGCGCTCGGCGAGGCGGTCTGAGACCGGCCGTCAACCGGAGGGCGGCGCCGCCCGATTGACGGTCGGTCCGACCCCCCGTCCGCTCGGGTGGATCTTGTCAAGACCGTTCAATCTCACAGCGGATCAGCCGCCCCGTCAGGGGGTACTCGGCGCCGCCTGGGGCAGGATGGGGCGCAGACGGCAGTGCGGCCGTCCGGGGCCCCTCCGGGCCGTGGGCGGCACGGGGTGCGGAGCGCCCGGCCGGACTGCGGCAGAGCTAAGCTACTGGCCAGTAGTGACGGCTAAGCTACTCGCGAGTATGCTGCCAGCAAGTTCCGGACGGGCACAGGAATCCGCTGCCCGGAGTGGGTGCGTGGCGTGTTCGCATCCACTCGCGCGGCCGCTGCCGCCGGACGAGACCAGTACAGGAGACAGGCCGTGAGCTTGAGGATCGTTGTCTGTGTGAAGTACGTGCCCGACGCGACCGGTGACCGTCGCTTCGCGGACGACACCACCACCGACCGGGACGCCGTCGACGGCCTCCTGTCGGAGCTGGACGAGTACGGCGTGGAGCAGGCGCTCCGCATCGCCGAGGCTCACGGCGACGCCGAGGTGACCGTCCTCACCGTCGGCCCGGACGACGCCAAGGACGCGCTGCGCAAGGCGCTGTCGATGGGCGCCGACAAGGCCGTCCACGTGAACGACGACGACATCCACGGCACCGACGTGATCGGCACCTCGGCGATCGTCGCCAAGGCCCTGGAGAAGACCGGCTACGACCTGGTCGTCTGCGGCATGGCCTCCACCGACGGCACCATGGGCGTCCTGCCGGCCCTGCTCGCCGAGCGCCTGGGCGTCCCGCAGGCCACCCTGCTCTCCGAGGTCTCCCTGGAGGGCACCACGGTCAAGGGCCGCCGCGACGGCGACGCCGCCACCGAGCAGCTCGAGGCCGAGCTGCCGGCCGTGATCTCGGTCACCGACCAGTCCGGCGAGGCCCGTTACCCCTCCTTCAAGGGGATCATGGCCGCCAAGAAGAAGCCGGTCGAGTCGCTGGACCTGGACGACCTGGGCATCGAGGCGGACGAGGTCGGCCTGGCCGGCTCCTGGACCGCCGTCGAGGCCATCGCGGCCCGCCCGGCCCGCACCGCCGGCACCATCGTCAAGGACGAGGGCGAGGGCGGCAAGGCGCTGGCCTCCTACCTGGCCGAGCAGAAGTTCATCTGACCACCCGTTAGTGCCCCACGAACCATCAGGAGCAAGAAATCATGGCTGAGATCCTGGTTCTCGTGGACCACGCCGACGGTGTGGTCCGCAAGCCGGCCCTCGAACTGCTGACCCTGGCCCGCCGCATCGGCGAGCCCTCGGCGGTCGTCCTGGGCGCCGGTGCCGCCGCCGCCGACATCGCCGCCAAGGCGGGCGAGTTCGGTGCGGCCAAGGTGTACGTCGCCGACGCCGACGAGTTCTCCACCCAGCTGGTCGTCCCCAAGGTCGACGCGCTGACCCAGATCGCCAAGGCCTCCGGTGCCGCGGCCGTCCTGGTCACCTCCTCCGGCGAGGGCAAGGAGGTCGCGGCCCGCGTGGCGCTGCGCCTCGAGTCCGGCATCATCACCGACGCGGTGGACCTGGAGGCCGGCGACGGCGGTCCGGTCGCCACCCAGTCGGTCTTCGCGGCCTCCTTCCAGGTCAAGTCGAAGGTCTCCAAGGGCACCCCGGTCATCACCGTGAAGCCGAACTCGACCAGCCCCGAGGCCGCCCCGGCCGCCGGCGCCGTCGAGAACGTCACGGTCGAGTTCACCGGCAAGGCCGCCACCGTCACCGCCCGCACCGCCCGCGTCTCCTCCGGCCGCCCGGAGCTGACCGAGGCCGCGATCGTGGTCTCCGGCGGCCGCGGCGTCGGTGCCGCCGAGGGCTTCGGCGTGGTCGAGGAGCTGGCCGACGCGCTCGGCGCGGCCGTCGGTGCCTCGCGCGCCGCCGTCGACGCCGGCTGGTACCCGCACACCAACCAGGTCGGCCAGACCGGCAAGCAGGTCTCCCCGCAGCTGTACGTCGCGGCGGGCATCTCCGGCGCCATCCAGCACCGGGCCGGCATGCAGACCTCGAAGACCATCGTGGCGATCAACAAGGACCCCGAGGCCCCGATCTTCGAGCTGGTCGACTACGGCGTGGTCGGCGACCTGTTCGCCGTCCTGCCGCAGCTCACCGCCGAGGTGAAGGCCCGCAAGGGCTGAGCCTTCCCCGGGTGACCACGGGCCCCCGTCGGAGCGTCACGCTCCGGCGGGGGCTCCGTCGTCGTCGGCCCGTGGTCGTCGTCGGCCCGTGGGGCGGGCGGGGGTGCGCCGGAGCTCCGTGCCACCGGCGTGTGCTCCCCTGCGCCGAGGAACCACCGTTCGGTGTGCGCTGACGGCTCGTTCCACCGGGCATGACGGGAACGGCACCCCCGCCGCCCGGCCGGTCGACCAGTGGAGGCCACCATGCCCCGCACCCCCCAGGACAACGCGGGCCTGCGCCTGCTGCTGGCGCAGGCCGGCTGGACCGGGGAGGAGTTCGCCCGGGCCGTCAACGCGGTCGGGCGGGAGGCCGGGCTGCGGCTGCACTACCAGCGCGCCTCGGTCAGCCAGTGGCTCAGCGGCACCCGGCCCAGGCCGCCGGTGCCGCTGCTGATCGCCGAGGCCCTCTCCCGGCGGCTGGGGCGGCCGGTGGAGCCGGCCGAGGCGGGGCTCCACGGCGGGCGCGCCGATGGCGGGCTCGCCCGGGACGCGACCGCTGACGGAGCGTCGGGCGCCGCGACGGACGATCCGTACGACCTGGGGCTGCTGCGCGCCGGGGCCGCCGTCTACCGGGCCGCCGACCTGGAGCTGCTGCCGCCCCGGCCCGGGGTGGTCCGCCCCCGGCGGCCCGCGGACGGCGGCGCCGAGCGGCTCGGTGCCCGGCACGTGGCCTGCGTCGAGGAGCTCACCGCGCAGTTCTCGCACAGCGACCACCTGACCGGCTCCGGCACCGTGCTCCGGGCGCTCACCGGCTTCACCACCAGCGTCGCGCTGCCCTGGCTGCGGCTGAGCGGCACCCCCGTCACCCGCCGCTCGCTGCTCGGCAGTTGCGCCCGGCTGGTCACCCTCGGCGGCTTCCTGCACCTCGACCACGGCCGGCACGGGACGGCCCAGCGCTGGTACCGCACGGCGGCCGAACTCGCCGAGGAGAGCGGCGAACCGAAGACCCTCGCCTTGGTGCTGCGGGCCCTCAGCGTGCAGGCGCACCGGCTCGGCCACCACGCCGCCGCACTCCGGCTGGCCGAACGGGCCCTGGCCGTGGCGGGCCGCTCCGACCCGCGCACCCTGGCTTTCCTCCAGGGCCAACTCGCCCTCGCCCGCGCCTCGGTGGGGCGGCGGCAGGAGGCCGTCGGCGCGATCCGGCAGGCCGAACGGGAACTCGACCGCGCCGCCGGCCCACCACCCAGCCTCGGCGGCTACAACCCCGCCGCCCTGGCCCACCAGCGGGCCGAGGTCCGCCAGTGCCTCGGCGACCACGACGGAGCCC
Source organism: Kitasatospora sp. NPDC051853 (assembly GCF_044452665.1). NCBI lineage: Bacteria > Bacillati > Actinomycetota > Actinomycetes > Kitasatosporales > Streptomycetaceae > Kitasatospora > Kitasatospora sp. NPDC051853. The sequence continues at coordinate 30,019 of NZ_JBITBY010000016.1, forward strand.
TCGCCGACCTGCGGCTCTCCACCCGCCTGCGGCCGCTCCACGAGGCCCGGGCGCAGGCCCTGGTGCTCGCGAGGCTCGGCGAACTCCACCTGGCGGCAGGTGAGTTGGACGCGGCCTGCCTGGCCTGGGAACGCTTCCTCACCCTGCGCGGCGGGCTGCACTCCCGCCGGATCGACGAGGCCCAGGCCGCGATGCGGACGGCCCTGCTGCCGCACCGGTACAGCCCGCACGCCGCGCACCTGCTCGGTTCGCCGTCGGCGTGACGCGGTCGGTGAGGCCGGGGGCGCGGGGAACTGCGCGGGACGGAAGAGGCGGACCCGTGTGCCGGGTACGGAGGGCCACGTGCACGTGAGGGTCCGTACCCGGCACCCGGGTTCCGTCCTCCCGTCCTGCGCAGTTCCCCGCGCCCCCACCGGCATCACCTCGGTACGGCGCACGGCCCGTGACGGCGTGAGCTCCGATGCTCCCGGGGCACACCTCCGTGCGCCCCCGGACGGGGGAGATCCGGGGGCGGTCCGGTTCCGAAGATCACGGGGGTGTGCCGGGCAGGGTGCCCGGCCATCGGACGAAGGAGGAGACGGCACGTGCACCGGTCGACAAGGACGGAGTTCTTCCGCACGGAGGGCGCCCCGACGGACCAGGTCACCGTGGTGACCGCGTTCGACCACCCGGCGCGGGGCACCGTTCACTGCCCGGCCGCTCCGCTGCTGGCCGCCTGGCTGGAAGCGCTCGGCATCCCGCACCGGACCGGCCCGGTCGCGCTCCGCGGCGCGGCCGAACCGGCCGAGCGGCACCAGGGCCGCCCGGGCCTGCTCGCCACCAGCTACCTCGACCCCTCGGGCCGCCCCGTCGGCCTGGCCGCCGCCGCGCCCGCCCGCCTCGCGGGGGCGGCCCGCCGGGCGGTGCTCGGCTACACGGCGGTGCTGAAGACCCGTCGGGTGCTGCTGCCCGCCCCGCCCGCCCCGTGCACGGCCTGGCCGCCCGCAGCCACCCCGAGGCCGCGCCCCGCCGCCCCGCCGGCCTCCCCGCCCGCGCCCCCGCCGGCCGCCGTCGGTCCGCTCGCCGCCGGGCGGGCCGGCGCCTGCTCCGCCGCCGGGCAGGCCCGGCGGACCGCCGACGGACGGCTGGCCGAGGGCGAGACGCTGCTGCTGGTCGGCGCCGGCACCGGCGCGTACGGCACCGGGCTGCCCCGGGCGGTACTGCCCGGCCACCCCGAGGAGTTGACGGTCGGTACGGTGGAGCAGGCCGAGCGGATCGCCCCCGCGGACCCCGCGCGGCTGGCCTTCGTCACCGTGCCCTGCACCCCGCTGCAGGAGGTCCGGGAGATCGTCACGGTGCTGCGCCGCAGGTTCCCGACCCTGCGCGGCCAACACCCCGACCAGTGGTGCTACCGGGCCTCGGACCTGCGGGACGCGGCCGAGTCGGCGGCCCGGCAGAGCGATCTGGTGCTGCTGCTCGGCGCCTTCGGCCCGGTGCTCCCGGACTGGCTCCCGGCCGGCCGCACCGTCCGGCCCGGCGGCCTGGCCGGACTGCGGCCCGAACTGCTCGCCGAGGCCGCCACCCTGACGGTCCTCGAACCCGTCCCGGGCCCGGCGGGCTCGCTGACCACGAGCGGGCTGCTGACGGTGCTCTCCGGCCTGGGCCCGCTCAGCACGGTGGACCGCCGGGCGGCCAGCGAGGTCCGCGGCGGGCCTGCGGCCGGGCTGTGCGGCGGCGTCCAGAACGCGGCGCCGTCAACCGCCCGCTGAGGCCGGACCGGCAGGTCGGCGGGGGTGAGGGGCCGTCAGGGGACGACCGGCGTTCATCCGACGGATGCCCCCGGCGGGTGGCGGCCCGTGGACCTCCCACCGCCGCCCGCCCGACCATGGCGGTACCCGGGCCGGACCCCGGGCCGGCACACGCAGAATGGGTGGCACCCCGATGGAAGAGCTCCGGACCGGCACGACCAAGCCGAGGAACCTCACCTGTGCCCGCTGCAACTCCGCCGTCGAGGCGGAGCACGCGGGGGAGACCGAGGGCCCCGGCGGCCGCCGGCTGCACACCTGGAGGGCCGGGGCCTGCCGGAACCCGCAGTGCTCCGAAGCCGGCCGCTGGGCTTCCGGCGAGACCAGGTGAACCCGGGGGCGCGAGGAACTGCGCGGAGGGGTACGGCAGCACGTGCAACCGGCTGACGGCGGTCCAGTTGCCGGTGAGCCGCCTCCCGACCCGCGCAGTTCCTCGCGCCCCCGAGGTAGCCACGTACGTCCTCGCGCCCCGGGCAGCCATGTACGTCCTTGTGCCCCTGGTGTGACCACGTGCGGCCTTGCACCCTCGGAGAGCCCCGGCACCGGCCGGTAACGTGGCGCCGGTAGAGTCCGGGCCATGGGACTCCTGACGGCACTGGACGGTGCGTACGGCGATGCCGCCGACGCCCTGGTGATCGACGGCCTGCCGCTCTCGCGGGAGCAACTGCTCGGCGCCGCCGCGGCGGTGGCCGACCGGGTGGCCGGGGCGCCCGCGCTGGCGGTGCTGGCCACGCCGAGCGCGCACACGGTGGCCGCCGTGGTGGGCGGGCTGCTGGCCGGGGTGCCGGTGGTGCCGCTGCCGCCGGACTCCGGGCCGAAGGAGCGCGAGCACATCCTGCGGGACTCCGGCGCCGCCCTGCTGGCGCGGGCCGCGGACGCCCCGCCGGTGGACGGGATCGAGGCGCTGCCGGTCGATCTGACGGTCCGTTCGGACTCCACCTACGCGGAGCCGGCCGCGGATCGGCCGGCCTTCGTGCTCTACACCTCCGGTACCACCGGCGCCCCCAAGGGCGCGGTCATCCCGCGCTCCGCCGTCGGGGCGGGGTTGGACGCGCTGGCCGACGCCTGGCAGTGGAGCGCCGAGGACACCCTGGTGCACGGGTTGCCGCTGTTCCACGTGCACGGCCTGGTGCTCGGCGTGCTGGGGGCGTTGCGCACCGGCAGCCGGCTGGTGCACACCGGCCGCCCCACGCCGCAGGCGTACGCCGCGGCGGGCGGCTCGCTCTACTTCGGGGTGCCGACCGTCTGGTCCCGGGTGACGGCCGACGCACCGTCGGCGCGGGCGCTGGCCGGGGCCCGGCTGCTGGTCTCCGGCAGTGCCCCGCTGCCCACGCCGGTCTTCGAGCGGCTGCACGCGCTCACCGGCCACCCGCCGATCGAGCGGTACGGGATGACCGAGTCGCTGATCACCGTCTCCACCCGGGCCGACGGCGAGCGCCGCCCCGGCAGCGTGGGCCTGCCGCTGGAGGGGGTGCGCACCCGCCTGGTCGGCGAGGACGGCGGCCCGGTGCCGCTGGACGGCGAGAGCGTCGGCGAGCTCCAGGTGGCCGGGCCGACGCTGTTCGCCGGGTACCTGAACCGGCCGGACGCGGACGCCGAGGCGTGGACCGCCGACGGCTGGTTCCGTACCGGGGACGTCGCGGTGATCGGGCCGGACGGCTTCCACCGGATCGTCGGCCGGGCCTCGGTGGACCTGATCAAGAGCGGTGGCTACAAGATCGGCGCCGGTGAGGTGGAGGCCGCGCTGCGGGACCACCCGGCGGTGGCCGACGCGGCCGTGGTCGGCGCGCCCGACCCGGACCTCGGGCAGGCGGTGGTCGCCTACGTCGTCGCGGACGGTTCGGTGACGGGCGATCAGCTCACCGCCTTCGTGGCGCAACGGCTCTCCGTGCACAAGCGGCCCCGGCGGGTGGTGCTGGTGCCGGACCTCCCGAGGAACGCGATGGGCAAGGTACTCAAGAAGCGGCTCCCCGAACTGGGCTGAGCAGCGGTCAGGAGGGCGGGGCCGCCCGCCCTGAACAGGACGGGGATCTGGCGCGTGCGGCTGACACATGCCGTACGGCCGGGAAGCGACGGTCGCCCGACCGGGCAGGCATGGGCCGGGTCCGGGCGGGGGACGACCGGGAAGTGGAAGCCGGTGCACGACCGGCGAAGGGCGGGGGAACACGTGATCGTCTGGGTCAACGGGACGTTCGGCGCGGGCAAGACCAGCGCCTGCCGGGAACTGGTCGGCCTGCTGCCGGGCAGCGTGCTCTACGACCCCGAGCTGGTCGGCTACGGCCTGCGGCACATCCTGCCGCCGGACCGGATGGCCACCGTCTCGGACTTCCAGGACCTGGCCGCCTGGCGGCGGCTGGTGCCCGAGGTGGCGGCCGCCCTGCTGGCCGAGGTGCCCGGCCCGCTGGTGGTGCCGATGACGCTGCTGCGCGAGGACTACCGGGACGAGATCTTCGGCGGTCTGGCCGCCCGCGGCCTGGCCGTCCACCACCTGGTGCTGGACGCGGACGAAACGATCCTCCGCGAGCGGATCGCCGCCCGCGAGGAGTGCCCCGAGGACCCGGCGGCCAGCGCCAGGGTGCGCAGCTGGTGCGAGGAACACCTGCCCCAGTACCGCGCCGCCCGCCGCTGGCTCAGCCGGGACGCCCAGCTGGTGGACACCGGCGGCCTGACACCCCGCCAGACCGCCGAACGGCTCGCCGAACTGGTCGAGCAGGGCAGCGCCCGCTGCCCCATCGTGCAGAGCGCCGACGCCACCGGCGACACCGTGGCCGCCGCCGTCCTGCTCTTCGACGACCAGGACCGGGTACTGCTGGTCGACCCGGTCTACAAACCCGACTGGGAGTTCCCCGGCGGCGTGGTCGAGCGCGGCGAGGCCCCCACCGACGCCGCCCTGCGGGAGACCGTCGAGGAGCTCGGCCTGCGGCTGGAGTCCTCCGCGCTGCGGCTGCTCGCCGTCGACTGGGAACCGCGCACCGGCCCGCGCCGCGGCGGCCTGCGCCTGATGTACGACGGCGGCCACCTGGACGCCACCGCCCGGGCCGCGCTGCGGCTGCCCGCCGAGGAACTGCGCGGCTGGCGGTTCGTCACCCTGGACGAGGCCGCCACGCTGCTCCCGCCCAACCGGCTGCGGCGCCTGGCCGCCGCACTCGACGCGCGCGAACGCGGCGAGCTCCGCTACCTGGAGGCCGGGCTGCCGGCCGCCGTGGGAGCGGGCGCATGACCGACGACGAACGGAACGGAACCATGGACGACGGCTGGAAGAAGGACCGGATCGGCGCGGCCCTGCGCGGCGAGAACCCCACCGTGCTGCGCCGCCTCCCCGGCGGCTTCGCCGTGATCGGCGACATCCAGTTCCTCCCCGGCTACACCGTCCTGCTCGGCGACGACCCCGCCGCCGGGCGCCTCTCCGACCTGACCCGCCCTCAGCGCACCGCCTTCCTGGACTCCATGGCCCTGCTCGGCGAGGCCGTCGAACGCGCCTGCACCCGCCTCGACCCCGCCTTCCGCCGCGTCAACCTGGAGATCCTCGGCAACACCGACCCCTTCCTCCACGCCCACGTCTGGCCCCGCTACGACTGGGAGCCCGCCGACAAGGTCGGCCACCCCGTCTGGCTCTACCCCCGCGAGCACTGGACCGCCCCGGACCACGCCCTCGGCCCGCACCACGACACGCTGCGCGCGGCGATCACCGAGGAACTGGACCACCTCGGGGGCGCACGGTGAACGACGGCCGCACCGTCGAGTTCGTGCCCCGGAACGAGCGGATCGGGCTGGGCCTGCTCGCCATCCTGCTGCTGGCCTTCGGACTGCCCCAACTGCCGGAACTGGTCCGGGCCTGGGGAACCCCCGAGGACCAGCTGATCCACTTCCCGCAGTGGATGTTCTGGCTGGTGTTCGGGGGCCCCGCGGCGGTGGGCCTGGCGCTGCTCTGCCGGGTCGGCCTGCTCGGCCTCCGTGCCGACGCGCACGGACTGGTCAACCGGTCCCTGGTCGAGACCCGGACGACGCCGTGGTGCGAGGTGGCCACCATCGGATACCGCCCGCACCACATCTGGGGACCGGCCGGAGCCGCCGGCCTGGTCCTGACGGACCGGCAGGGCCGGGACACCCACCTCGCCGCCACCGCCCCGTCCCCGCGGGACGAGGCCGCGCAGGCGGCCCGGCTTTCGCGACTCCACGCGCTGTACACCGGCCACCTGACGGCATGTCCGACCTGCGGCTCCTAGCATCTGAGGCATGCCGTTCACCTTCAGCCACCCCGCCGCCGTGCTGCCGCTACTCGGGCGCGGGCGGTGGGTGGCCGCCGGGCTGGTGGCCGGGGCGATGGCGCCGGACGTGCCGTTCTTCGCCGAGTCGGTGGTGCGGGGGAGTTACCGGTACGGCGGGCTGACGCACCGTTGGTGGGCCGTGCCGACGGTGGACGTGGCGATCGCGGGGGTGGCGGCGGCCTGGTGGTACGGGGTGGTGCGGCCGGAGCGGCGGGAGGTGCCGCGGTTGGGGTGGTTCGCGCTCTCGGCAGCGGTCGGGGCGGGCAGTCACGTGCTGTGGGACTCGTTCACCCATCAGGGCCGGTGCGGGGTCCGGGCGTTGCCGGTGCTGAACACCCGGGTGGCTGGTGTGCCCCTCTACACCGCGCTCCAGTACGGCACTTCGCTGCTCGGCCTGGCCGCCCTGGCCCCGCACCGGGCGGCGGTGGGGCGGGTGACCCCGGCGGCTGCGGCGGTGCTGACGGCTGCTGCCGCAGCGGGCGCCCTGCACCGCCTCGCCCGCCGCGAGCGCGGCCGGATCGACGAACTCTGCTTCGGCGCCGGCACCGGCGCCGCCCTCGGGGCGACCGCGTGCGGCCTCGCCCGGCGGGCCGCCGGGCGGTAACCGGGGCGTCAACTCCCGTTTCCTGTACGGAGACTGGCGGAGCACCGGGGGAGGACCTAGCCTCGCGGCATGGGGGAGCGGTCGGTGGTGCGCCGGCTCGGCGCTGAAGGGCTGTTCGCGCTGGTGCTGCTGGTACCGGGGGCAGCGGCGGTGGCGCTCGGGGTGTGGATCACGGGTGACTACGACCAGTCGTGGTACCCGCTGGTCGTGGCGCTCTTCGCGGGTCTGCCGTTCTCCTGGGAGGGCGGGCAGCGGCGCCCGGCGGGCGTGCTCGCTGGGCTCACCGGGGCGGCCGTCTTCGTCGCGGTCCTGCAGGGGGTGCAGGCCTTTCGGCTCGGGAGCGGCCCGTACGAACTGGTCGGGACGGTCCTGGGGGTGTGGCTGTCCCTGATCGTCGTGCAGTGGGTGTTCCGTGCACTGACCACCGAGGAGGAGGGGCCCGGCCGTTGGTTCGGCTTCGCTGCGCTCGGCCGGCGCCGGGCGGGGTGGGCGTTCGGCGGGCTCGCGCTCGCGGTGGTCTCGGCGGTGGCGGCGGTGAACTGGTGGAGCGTCAGGTACGACGCCCGGATCGACGAGGTCTACCGGCAGCGCCTGGTGATCATCGACTCGCACTGGCAGGGCGCCGAGGCCCGTTGGCTGCTCGGTGTCGAGGACGCCCGGGCCGAGAACCGGCGGATCTGCGAGGCGGTGCTGGCCGAGTGGTCGTTCGACGGCGCCCTGGACCCGGAGGTCTTCCTGCGCAAGTGCGCGACCGGCGAGGACACCCCGTACCCGCCCTACCCGGACGAGGAGTGAGACCGGCGTCCGGGCAGGGCGGGAGGGAGCGTCAGAGGGCCTTGGCCGCCGCGTAGTTGCGGAGGAAGAGGGCCTCGGTGAGGGACATCTTCTCCAGCTCCTGCGGGTCGACGCTCTCGTTGACGGCGTGGATCTGGGTGGTGGGGTCCTCGACGCCGATCAGGATGATCTCGGCCTCGGGGTAGAGGGTGCGCAGGGTGTTGCAGAGGGGGATGGAGCCGCCCTCGCCGGAGGCGACCATGGGGGTGCCGAAGGACTCCTGCATGGCCTCGGCCATCGCGGCGTAGGCGGGGCCGGTGGTGTTGGCGCTGAACGGCGAGCCGCTGCCGAGGCGCTCGACCACGGCGTGGGCGCCGAGCGGGACGGCCGCCTCCAGGTGGGCCACCAGGGCGTCCTGGGCGGCCTTCACCTCGGTGCCCGGCGGGACGCGCAGGCTGACCCGGGCCTTGGCGGCGGACTGGACGGAGGAGGCGCCGCCGACCACCGGCGGGCAGTCGATGCCGAGGACGGTGACGGCCGGGCGGGCCCAGAGGCGGTCGGCCACGGTGCCGGTGCCGGTCAGGGCGACGCCGTCCAGCACCTTGGCGTCGGCGCGGAACTGCTCCTCGGAGTACTCGACGCCCTGCCAGGTCTGATCGGTGGTCAGGCCGGCCACCGCGCAGTCGCCGTTCTCGTCGTGGAGCGAGGCGAGCACCTTGACCAGGGACTGGAGCGCGTCGGGGGCGGCGCCGCCGAAGGCGCCGGAGTGCAGGTTCCCGGCGAGGGTGGTGATGCTGATGGAGGCCTCGGCGATGCCGCGCAGGGAGGCGGTGACGGTGGGCAGGCCGGGGGCGAAGTTGCCGGTGTCGCCGATCACGATCACGTCGGCGGTGAGCAGCTCGGGGTGGGCCTCGGCGTAGCGCTCCAGGCCGCCGGTGCCCTGCTCCTCGGAGCCCTCGACGATCACCTTGAGGCCGACGGGGTAGCCGCCGTCCACCTGGCGCAACGCGCGCAGGGCGGTGAGGTGCATCAGGATGTTGCCCTTGCAGTCGGCCGCGCCGCGCCCGTACCAGCGGCCGTCGCGCTCGGTCAGCTCGAAGGCGGGGGAGTGCCAGCCGGACTCGTCCAGCGGGGGCTGCACGTCGTAGTGCGAGTAGAGCAGCACGGTCGGGGCACCGGCCGGGCCGGGGAGCTCGGCGTAGACGGACTGGGTGCCGTCGGGGGTGTCCAGCAGCCGAACGCCCGTCAGGCCCTCGGCGGCGAAGGCGTCGGCGACCCACCGGGCGGCCTTGTGGCACTCCTCGACGGGGAACTGCCGGGGGTCGGCGACGGAGGCGAAGGCGACCAGGTCGGTGAGGTCGGCCTTGGCCCGCGGCATCAGCTCGCGGACGGCTGCCGCCAGGGGCTGCTGGGTCATCGGGAGTGCTCCGGGTGTGTGGAGGGAACCGGTGGGAAACCAGGTGTTCGGGTGGTTTCGATCATAGGCCGCCACTCCCGGAGGGCTGGTTCCGCCGCAGTTCGGGCGCACTAGGATTGCTGCCTGTGACTGACACCGGTAGCACCCTCGGCCAGGACCTTCCCGACCAGCCCGCCGTGCCCGGGCCCGATCCTGACGCCGCGTCGGACGCACCCGCGTCGGACGCCGCCGCGCAGGAGCCGGACCCGCTGGGCGGGGTGTGGGACGTGGTGGTGGTCGGCGCGGGCCCGGCCGGTTCCTCGGCCGCGTACGCGGCGGCCGGGCAGGGGCGCCGGGTACTGCTGCTCGACAAGGCCGAGCACCCCCGGTACAAGACCTGCGGCGGCGGCATCATCGGCCCGTCCCGGGACAGCCTGCCGGAGGACTTCAAGCTCCCGCTGCAGGACCGGGTGCACGCGGTCACCTTCGCGCTCGGCGGCCGCTTCACCCGTACCCGCCGTTCCAAGCGGATGCTCTTCGGCCTGGTGAACCGGGACGAGTTCGACCTGCGCCTGGTGCAGTCCGCCGAGCAGGCCGGGGCGGTGCTGGTCACCGGCGTCACGGTCAGCGGGGTCGAGCAGCCGGAGGGCGCGGGCGACGGACGGACCGTCACCGTCACCACGGCGGACGGCCGTCGGATCGAGGCCCGCGCGGTGGTCGGCGCCGACGGCAGCGCCAGCCGGATCGGCCGCCACGTCGGGGTCTCCTTCGACCAGATCGACCTCGGCCTGGAGGCGGAGATCCCCGTCCCCGAGGAGGTCTCCCGGGCCTGGCAGGGCCGCATCCACCTGGACTGGGGCCCGCTGCCCGGCAGTTACGGCTGGGTCTTCCCCAAGACCGACTCCGGCTCGCTCACCGTCGGTGTCATCTCGGCCCGCGGCGACGGCGAGGCGACCAAGAAGTACCTGGCGGACTACATCCGGCAGTTGGGCCTGAACGGCTTCACCCCGAGCGTGGAGTCCGGCCACCTGACCCGCTGCCGGGCCGAGGACTCGCCGCTCTCCAAGGGCCGGGTGCTGGTGGCCGGCGACGCCGCCGGGCTGCTGGAGCCGTGGACCCGCGAGGGCATCTCGTACGCGCTGCGCTCGGGCCGGCTGGCCGGCGAGTGGGCGGTCAAGGTGGCCGAGGCACAGGGCACCACGGACGTCCGGCGGCAGGCGCTCAACTACGCCTTCGCCGTCAAGGCCGGGCTGGGCGTGGAGATGCGGGCCGGCAAGGTGATGCTCGGCGCCTTCGAGAAGCGCCCGCACCTCTTCCACGCCGCCGTCTGCCTGGTCGGCCCGGCCTGGCGGGCCTTCGCCCGCACCACGCAGGGGCACACCACCTTCGCGCAGATCATGCGGGACTACCGGGCGGCCCGCCGCCTGGCCGCGATCGCCGCGCGCTGAGGCACAGGCGGGTGCGCCCCGCAGGGGCGCGGGGCTCTGCTGATCTGCGGCTCCGCCGCGGGGCGCGCTGGGGAACGGCAGCACGTGCAACTGGCTGACGGTGGGTCGGTTGCAGGTGGGCCGCCTTCCGATTCGCGCCCGCGCGGCGGAGCCGCATGTCAGCAGAGCCTCGCGCCCCCGGTGTGACCACTCACGCGAGGAGTTCGTCGGCCAGGGCGCTGCGGGCGTACAGGACCAGGCGGCCGCTGCGGGTGCGGGTGACCAGGCGGGTGGCGTGCAGGACGGCGAGGTGCTGGCTGACCGCGCCCGGGGTGACGCCGAGGCGGGCGGCCAGTTCGGTGGTGGAGGCCGGTTCGGCGAGGAGGGCGAGGAGGCGGGCCTTGGGGGCGCCGAGCAGGAGTTCCAGGGCGGCCGGGGCCGGAGGGGTCCGCGGGGTGGGGGACATCGCGCCCTGGCCGCGGGCCGGGTAGACGATCGACGGCGGGTAGTCGTGGCTGATCGAGGTGATCGCGCCGCGGGCGAAGCAGGTCGGGGTGAAGACCAGCCCGCGCGCGGCCACCGTGATGTCGGTGTCCTCCTCGCCCCAGTCCCGACGGATCGTCAGGACCCCGTCAGCCCACTCCAGCCGCCGGTCCAGGTCGGCGAAGAGCGCCGCCGCGCCGCGTTCGGCGAAGATCCGGGAGCGGTGCACCAGGTCCGCCTGGAGCACCGGCCGGGCCCGGGGCCACCAGAGCGGGGTCAGGCAGCGCTCCCAGTACTCCTCCAGCGCGTCCGCGATCCGGGCCAGCAGTTCCGCCGGGTCGCGCTCCAGTCCCTCGGCCAGCAGCGGTGGCAGCCGCCGGTCGTGCGGCAGGTGGGCGGCGCCCAGTTCCGCCGCCAGCCGCTCCGGCGGCAGCGCCCGGACCACCGCCAGCTCGGCGTGGAAGTCGGGCTGGGGGGTGGTCGGACGGGGCGTCAGGAAGTCCGGCACGTACCGGTTGCGGCCCACCAGGGAGAGCAGCAGCGGTGCCCCCGGCAGCCGCTCGAAGGCCGGGCGGAGCACCTCCGCCCAGGGGGCCTGCATCGGGTAGCGGCCGGGGTGGGTCCACATCCGCAGGCCGAGCGCGGTCTCCTGGAGCGGGGAGAGGGCGAAGGAGGCGTTGGCCAGCGCCTCGGTGCTGAGCCGGAACCGGTGCATTTCCCCCACCAACGGGCCGACGAATCAGCCATACCCTAAATCAGTTACGCGCCCCGCCCGCAGGCGGTGGGATCGGTGCATGACCTCCACCACCCTTGAGCCCTTGTCCTCCCCTGCCCGGAAACGGCCGCGCGACCGCCTGCTCCACCCGGACCCGCTGGTCCGCCGGCTCGCCGGGATCACCCTGGTCAACTGCCTCGGCAACGGTCTGGCCACGACCGTGGCGGTCCTCTACTTCACCCGGGTGCTCGGCTTCGGCCCGGCCCGGGTCGGCCTCGCGCTCACCCTGGCCGGGGTCTGCGGGGTGCTGGCCGGCGTCCCGGCGGGGCGGGCCGCCGACCGGTGGGGCTCCAGGCCGGTGCTGATCGGCCTGGTCGCGGTGGAGGCGGTCGGCACGGCGGGCTACGCGGTGGTCCGCGACTACGTGCTCTTCCTGCCGCTGGCCTGCGTGGTGGCCGCCGCCGACCGGGGCTCGGCCGCCGTCCGCAGCGCGCTCTACGCCGAGGTGCTGCAGCCCGACCGGCGGGTGGTCGACCGGGCCTACCTGCGGGTGGTCACCAACGTCGGGTACGGCCTCGGCATCGCCGCCGCCGCGCTGGTGCTGCACGCCGACACCCCGGGCGCGTACGTGGCCGCGATCGTGGTGGACGCCGTGAGCTTCGCGGTGGTCGCGGTGCTCTACGCGCTGGTCGTCCCGGCGGTGGAGCGCCCGGCCGGGACCGCCCCGGTGCAGGCGGGCCCCGGGGGACGCGGCCCCGCGCTGCGGGACCGGACCTACCTGGCCGTCACCCTGCTCAACGCGGTGGTCTGCCTGCAGTTCCCGCTGCTGGGGGTGGGCGTGCCGCTCTGGATCGTCGACCACACCGAGGCGCCCCGGGTGCTGGTGGCCGGCTCACTGGTCGTCAACACCCTGATGGTGGTGCTGCTCCAGGTACGGGCCGCCCGGGGCACCGGGACCGTCGCGGGGGCGGGCCGGGTCTTCCGGTACGGGGGCCTGATGGTCGCCCTCGGCTGGGTGGTGCTCGGCCTGACCCACGGGCTGCCCGGCTGGGCCGCCGCCCTGCTGCTGGTCGGCGCGGTGCTGCTCCAGGGGCTGGGCGAGGTGACCACCCAGGCCGCCGCGTGGGCGCTCAGCTACGAGCTCGCGGAGGAGGGGCGGCACGGCGTCTACCAGGGCGTCTTCAACTCCGGCCAGGCGGCGGCGCTGATGCTCGGGCCGGTGCTGGTCACCACGGTGGTGCTGCCGCTCGGGCTGCTGGGCTGGCTGCTGGCCGCGGCCGTCTTCGGGGCGGCGGCGCTGGCCATGCCGGTGGTGGTGCGGCGGGCCGCGGGCGGCGGCCCCGGGGTGACGGCGTGACGGTGTGACGGGGGCCACGGTGACGTGATCGCCGTGGTGCTCTGGCCGGGGGTGGGGTGGGCGTGTCAGAGTCCTGTCACCGGGCCGGGCCCACCGGCCCGCGTCCCCGGTCCACCGTCCGAAACACCCTCAGTCGGAAAGCAGGACAGCCGCGATGACCCGCGAGGTACCGTTCGTCCGCGTCACCACCGCCGATGCCGTCACCACCCTGGAGCTGGACTCCCCGCACAACCGCAACGCCCTCTCCACCCGGCTGATGGCGGAACTGACGCAGGGTCTGGCCGACGCCGCGGCCGACCCCGGCGTGCGGGCGGTGGTGCTCGGCCACACCGGCAAGGTGTTCTGCGCCGGGGCCGACCTCTCGGAGGCCACCGGCGACGACCCGACGGTCGGGCCGCGCGGCCTGGTCGACCTCCAGCGGGCCATCGTGGACTGCCCCAAGCCCGTGGTCGCGGCCGTCGACGGCCACGTCCGGGCGGGAGGCCTCGGCCTCCTCGGCGCGGCCGACCTGGTGGTGGCCGGCCCGCAGTCCACCTTCGCCTTCACCGAGGTCCGCCTCGGGCTGGCCCCCGCCGTCATCTCGCTGCCGCTGCGGCCGAAGCTCGACCCGCGGGCCGCTTCGCGCTACTACCTGACCGGCGAGACCTTCGACGCGGCGGAGGCGGCCCGGATCGGGCTGGTCACCGAGGCGGCGGAGGACGTCGCGGCGGCGCTCAAGGTCTTCCTCGACGCCTTCCGCCTCTGCTCGCCGCAGGGGCTGGCCGAGACCAAGAAGCTCGCCAACGCGGGGGTGGTGGCGTCGTTCGAGCAGGACGCGGAGGAGCGCGTCACGCAGTCGGCCCGGCTCTTCGGCTCCCCGGAGGCCCAGGAGGGCATGCGCGCCTTCCTGGAGCGCCGCCCGGCCCCCTGGGTGCAGTGAGGTGATCCCCCGGGGGCGCGGGGAACGGCAGCACGGGCAACCGGCTGACGGAGGCTCAGGTGCGGGTGGGCCGCCTTCCGGTCCGAGCCCCGCAGGTGACCACCTGCGCGTCGGGGTCAGCGGTGGTGGCGGAGGAGGAGCCAGGGGAGCAGCAGCCAGGTCAGGGCGAACCAGGCCATCACCCCGCCGGCGATGCCCCAGGCGAGGCCGCCGCCGATCACCACGTGCAGCAGCAGGAGCAGCGAGGCGCCGACGGTCAGGGCCAGCAGCACCACGCCGAGGACGACCAGGCGGGCGGTGGCCCGCACCAGTTCGGGCTTGAGCCGGCGACCGGCCAGCCGCCGGTGGTAGGCCACCGGGGCGATCAGTGTCCCGGTGGCCAGGGCGCCGAGCACCACGGTGACGACGTAGAGGCCGCGGTCGAACGGGCTCACGGTGCCGAACCGGGGCATGAAGGCCACGCTCAGCAGGAAGCCGAACAGGATCTGGGCCCCGGTCTGGGCCACCCGGACCTCCTGGAGCAGGTCGTTCCACTGGCGGTCGGCCCGTTCGAAGGAGGTCTCCCGGCGCTCCCTGCCCTCGGCCGGGTTCACGGTGCCTCGGCGGCCGGATCGTCCAGCCGCTCGCGCAGGCCGCCGAGGGTCGCGGTGAGCAGCCGGGAGACGTGCATCTGGGAGACGCCGATCCGTTCGGCGATCTGGGCCTGGGTGCAGTCCTCCCAGAACCGCATCCGCAGGATCGCCCGCTGACGGTCGGTCAGGCCCTCGAGCAGCGGTCGGACGGCCTCCCGCCGGTCGACCAGCCCGAGCTCCGGGTCCGGCTCGCCGAGCCGGTCCAGCAGCGCGCTGCCGGACTCGTCGTCGCGGTCGTCGCGCAGCGCGTCCAGCGAGTCGGCCCGGTAGGCCCGGCCGACGGCGAGTGCCGCGGCGACCGGCCCGGGGGCCATCCCGAGCTCCTCGGCGATCTCCCCGGCGGAGGGCAGGTGCCCGAGGGCCTGCTCCAGCACGTCGCAGCAGCGGGCCACCCGCAGGTAGTCCTCCTGGAGGCCGCGCGGCACCCGCACCGCCCAGGAGGTGTCCCGGAAGAAGCGCTTGACCTCGCCGACGATGGTGGGGATGGCGTACGTGACGAACTCGGTCCCGCGCTCGCGGTCGTAGCCGTCCACCGCCTTGATCAGGCCGACGGTGCCCACCTGGAGGATGTCGTCCAGCTCGGCCGCGCGGTGGCGGAAGCCGGCCGCGACGTACCGGACCAGGGGCATGTTCAGCTCGATGACGGTGCCGCGGACGTAGCTGTAGTGCTCGGACTCCCGGGGCAGCTCGGCCAGCCGGGCGAACAGCGCGTCGCTGAGCCGGCGGGCCTCGGTCCTGCCCATCGCGCGCAGCTCGGCGGGGCCGGGGCGGCGGAGGTCGTCGACCGGGGGCGCGGCGGGGGTGGCGGGTACGGCGGGCGCTCGGCGTGTGCGGATGCGGATGGTGACGGAGGAGGACACGAGGTCATCTCCCTGGGTCTTCCCCAGCCCGGGCGGCGGGCGACGGGGAGCGGCGCGGTGGGAGGACCACGGTGCCCGGCTTCTCCGGGCGGCGGATCCCCGGCACGGTGACCGTGCCCACGCACAGCGGAGCCGGGCGGGGCGGCGGGGCCGCGCGCTCAGCGCTCCACTGATACCCGCTGAGCAGCGCCGCAACCCCTCGCGCGGCTCCGGGAACGCCGACGCCGGGCGGGACGGCCCCCTCGGGGCCGGCCCGCCCGGCGCCGCAGCCGGGTGCCGGGGCGTCAGGCGTTCGCGCAGATCACGAAGACGCTGATGCCGACCGAGCTCGAGGCACCCTGCCGGCCGAGGCCGATCCAGCCCCGGCCGTCGTCGGTCGGGAAGCTGCCGACCAGGGTGGCGTCGTTGCCGCGCGCCTCGGCCCCGCCGCCGAGGGCCCGCTTGCCGGACGGGCAGAGGACCGTGCGGCGCTGGAAGTTGGGCACGTTGGCGTTCGGCAGCGTCACCAGCTGGATGCCGTCCACGGCCCGGACCGCGGCCGGCCCGGCCTGCTGCTCCGCCCCGGCCCGCTCCTCGGCCCCGGCCTGCGCGGCCACGCCCGTCCCCACGGCCAGCGCCACCGCCACCGTCGCCAGGGCCGCCCCCAGCGCTCGCTTGTTCCACAGCATGTCCGAATCCCCTTCCGAGCGGCGGGCCGATCCGTTCGGGCCCGCACCATCAGGGGCATCGGCCGTACCGCAGTGGGGAGTTGAGCCAAACCCCACCTCGGGGCGAACCCGAGGCGCGGAGCGCCGGACGTACGCCCGCCGTCCCGGGCCGCGCCCGGTGGGCGCACCCCGACGGGGGCGCCCTCGCCCCGGCCGTGCCGCCTCGGGGCGGCCGGACCGGTGACCTGCTGCGCTCCGCCGTGATCGCCGGGGGCGCCACCCGCTCCCACCTGGTGTGACCTTGATCCCTCCGCCCTGCCCGGGGGTGGGGCGGACCGATAGCGTGGGGTCCATGTCGAACTCCAGCTCGTTGCTCGCCGCCGTCCGCGACCGAGGCCGTCGTGCCGCCGGGCGGCTGGTGCACCGGGGCTGGGGGCTGGTGCAGAAGGTCGGTGCGGTCTCCAACCGGAACCCGGGGCCGTACCGCTTCCGGGAGTTGGGGGACGGGACCAAGCTGGCCTTCCCGCTCGGGGCGGTCTTCAACGAGCAGTGGATCACCATCGGCCCGTTCTCGATCATCGGCGAGCGGGTCACCATCTCGGCGGGCTTCCTGCCCGGGCTGGACCTCGGGCCGGAGCCGATCGTGCGGATCGGCGGGGGCTGCGTGATCGGCCGGGGCAGCCACGTGGTCGGGCACGAGTCGATCACCCTCGGGGACGACGTGTGGACCGGCCCGTACGTCTACATCACCGACACCGCGCACTCGTACCACGACACCGGGCTGCCGATCGGCAAGCAGTGGCCGCGCAACGCGCCGGTGGAGATCGGCTCCGGCTCGTGGATCGGCACCGGGGCGGTGATCCTGCCGGGCGCCCGGCTGGGGCGCAACGTGGTGGTGGCGGCCGGGTCGGTGGTCAACGGCGAGGTGCCCGACCACGCGGTGGTGGCCGGGGCGCCGGCCAAGGTGGTGCGCAGCTGGTCGGAGCTGGACGGCTGGCAGCCGCCGCTGCGGCACGAGCCGCCGGCGGCGATCCCGGAGGGGGTCACCGCCGAGCAGCTGCGGGCACTGATCGGCTGGGACCTGCGGCTGCCGGGGGAGGGCCAGGCCTCCTGACCGCCCTGGTCGGCTGACCCGGCGTCAGGACGGGCGGCGGGCCTCGATCAGGAAGCGCGAGGAGTGGGCCACGAACGGGCCCTCGGCCTCGATCCGCCCGTGCAGTTCGCGCAGCCGGTCGCGGTACTCCTCCACGGTGAAGCCCGGCACCATCCAGACCACCTTGCGCAGGAAGTAGACCACCGCGCCGACGTCCAGGAACTCGGTGCGCAGCCGCTCCGGCCGCAGGTCCACCACCTCCAGCCCGGCGGCCTCGGCCTCCGCGGCCTCGTCCTCGGGGTGACGGGCCCGGTGCACCTCCTCCGGGAGCGGCCCGAGGAAGTACTCGACCAGCTCGAAGACGCTGGCCGGGCCGACGTGCTGGGCCAGGTAGCTGCCGCCCGGGCGGAGCACCCGGTGGATCTCCTCCCACCAGGGGCGCACCGGGTGACGGCTGGTCACCAGGTCGAAGGCGGCGTCCGCGAAGGGCAGCGGCGGCTCGTCCCGGTCGGCCACCACCGCGACGCCCAGCGGGTGCAGCAGGGCGGTGGCCTTGGCGACGTTCGGCGGCCAGGACTCGGTGGCCACCGTCAGCGGGGGGAACGGACCGGCGGCGGTGAGGACCTCGCCGCCGCCGGTCTGGAGGTCCAGCGCGGCCCGCACCCCGGGCCGGGCCAGTCGGGCCCGGAGCGTGCGCTGGTACCCCCAGGACGGACGCTGCTCGGTGGCGCGGCCGTCCAGCCAGGAGAAGTCCCAGCCGTCGACGGGGACGGACTCGGCCTCGGTGACGAGGTCCTCGAAGGTGCGTGACATATCAGGATCATCACGTGCGAAACGGACCGGCGGCAAACGAATTCGCCGCCGGTCCGCCCGGGGTCCCCCCTGTTCGGCCCCGGGTTCCGGGGGAGGTGCGCGTTCTGGGACTCGCTCGGGGCCACTGCCGGGGCCCCGGTCGAGCCCGGTCAGACGCGCTGCCAGAGCGCGGGGACGTTCGGCGGCTCCCAGCCCGCGTAGGCCAGGTGGCCCTGCAGGCAGCGGTAGGTCACCCCGTTGTAGGTCACCAGGTCGCCGGCCTTGTAGCTGGTGCCGGCCTTCCAGGTGGTGGTGCCACCGGTCGGGGTGGGGGTCGGGGTGGGGGTCGGCGTGCCGGGGGAGGACGGCGACGGCGAGGGGGACGGGGTCTGCGGCACGTTGAGCACGAAGTCGTACGTGCCCTCCTTCGCCGAGCCGATCTGACGGACGTTCATCAGCAGCCGGGCGTCGAAGATGGTGTCCGTGCTGTTGCGGGGCTCGTTCGGGAAGTACAGCTGGGTGGTGAGGATCGGCCGGTTCGGGGCCTGCACCTTGACGTGGATGTGGCGGGTGCGCCCCGGGTAGAGGCCGGGCACGATCGTGGTCAGGCTGAACGCGCCCTGGGCGTTGGTGAACTGGTGGCCGCGGAAGGTGAAGCCGGTGTTGTCGTAGGCGCCGTTCACGTCGGCCTGCCAGAAGTCCAGCAGGGCGCCGGCGATCGGCAGGCAGGCCGAGCCGAAGACGTAGCCGCTGACGGTGAGCCGGGTGCCCGGGGTGCTGTTGGTGATCAGCGAGCTGCGCAGCGGGGAGTTGGGCTTGAAGTACGGGCCCTCGGTCTGCGGGATGGTCGGGTCGTCGTGGTCGTCGCAGAACGGCGTGGCCTCCAGGGCGGCGCCGGTGCCGCGGCTGTCGCGGGCCAGGGCGCGGCCGGTGCCGATCAGCAGCGGTGCTGCGCCGGCCACGGCCAGGCCCTTGAGCATGGTCTTGCGGCTGAAGCGGCGCTCACCGGACTCGGCTCCGGTCTCCGGCTGCTCGGGGTCGTGCTGTGCGGACATGGCGGTGGTACCTCCGGTGTGGGGGCATGACCACTGTGGGGGCGCGGTCATGACAGCCGACGGGCGGGCAGCAGTGAACCTACGGGCCGTCGGGGAGGCGGGCGATGGACGTGATCCGGGGATCGTGGTGAATTTCTCCTCCGCCCCGCTCGGCGGCCCAGCCACCCGGCTCGGCGGCCCGGCCGCGGAACTCGCCGGGGCTCATTCCGGTCTCCCGCCGGAAGAAGCGGCAGAAGTACGCCGGGTCCTCGAAGCCGCTCTCCCGGGCCACTTGACGGACCGTCAGGGAGGTCCGGGCCAGCAGCAGTTTGGCCTTCATGGTCTGCCGCTGGCGGATCAGCCGGCCGGGCGTGCGGCCGGTGGCCTGCTTCACCAACTCGTGCAGGTGCCCGGGGGAGACGCCCAGCTCACGGGCGCAGTCCGCCACCGAGCGCCCCGGTTCGGCGATCAACCGGCCGAAGGCGGCGGCCAGTTCGGCCGCCCGGCCGGGTGCGGCGGTGCTCCCGTCCGGAGCGGCGGCGGAGACCGCGCGCAGCGCCCGGACCACCAGGATGTGCAGGTACGAACGGAGCATCCCGGCGTAGCCCTCCGCCAGGTCGTGGTACTCGCGTTCCAACTCGCCGAACAGGGAGGCGACTTCCGCCGCGGCCGGGCCCAGGCCCCGCCAGGGGTGGGTGGACAGCGTGCGCAGTGCGGTGACGTCCTCCGGATGGGAGAGCAGGAAGTCCTCGTTGAACAGCAGCACTTGGCCGGTCAGGCCGTCCGCCGCCTCCCAGTGGTGCAGCTGGCCGGGGGCCACCACGTAGAGCTGCGGCGGCTCCAGCGGCCAGTGCGCCAGGTCCACCACGTGGGTGCCGCTGCCGCCGGTGACGTGGACGATCTCGTAGAAGGTGTGCCGGTGCGGGAAGTCGGCCCTGGACAGCTCTCCGATGGTGTCGAAGGAGCCCAGGGCGAACGGCAGTACCTGGGGCTCGGGCACCTGTAACCGGTGGACGGGGAACTCGACGCTCATCCACGGCAGTCTGCCGCCGAGGACCGGCATTGGTCCAGACCAGCTGAGGTCGACTCCCGGCCTCAGGCCCGCAGGGTGACCACCGCGACCACACCGTCCACCCGGAGCAGCTCCTCGCCCCCACCGGTCAGCAGGGCGGCGTCGTACCGCTCCAAGGAGACGTCGGCGGAGCCCAGTTGGGCGGTTCCGGCGAGGCAGACCAGCAGCACGGAGGCGCCCGGCGGCACACTCACGTCCCGCTGGAAGTCGGTGATCTCCACCTCGGCGGCGGCCTTGCCCCGACGGGTCATCACATTGAAGTCCACCACCGGGCCGTCCAGCAGCCGGCAGTCGGTCGCGGCGTCGCCGGAGAAGGCGAACGGCCGGTACGGCTCGGCCAGCCGGTGCTCGGTGCCGTCCACGGTGAGCGCCATCCCGGCGCCCTCGACCACCGTGATCACCCGGTCCACCCGCTCGAAGCGGGAGAACGGGCCGCCCTGCGCCACGTCCGCCAGGCTGACCCGCCAGTGGAAGTCCGCCAGGCCCGCCCCGGCCGGGTACCCGGCCACCTCACGGGTGATGCCGCCGCCGTTCAGCCAGGGGGAGGCAGCGCGCTGCCGGGCCGGGAGTACCTCAACCTGAACCGTCGTCATCTGCTCGCCTCACTGCCTCTGGTGCCGGTGCGGCGGCCCCTCACCCGTACCGGAGTCGGAACCGCCGGTCCCAGGGTATGCGCACCTCTTCTCCCGGAACCGACTGCCCGGCAGAGTCTGTCCTGTCAGCAGCAACGCCCCCCCATCCGAGGAGCCCCCACATGCCCGTCGTCCCCGTCGCCGACGCCCAGGTCCGGTACGACGTCACCGGCACCGCCCCCGGCGTCCCGCTGCTCCTGCTGCACGGCACCGGCTCCGCCGGATCCGCCCTCACCTGGGGCCGGGCCGCCCCCCGCTTCGCCGCCTCCCGCACCGTCCTGACCCCCGACCTCTCCGGCACCGACCGCACCACCGACGCGGGCGGCCCGCTCACCGTCGAGGGCCTGGCCGCCCAGGTGATCGCCGTGATCGAGCACGCCGGCCGCGGCCCGGTCGACCTGCTCGGCTTCTCGATGGGCGCCCCGGTCTCCGCCGCCGTCGCCGCCCTGCGGCCCGACCTGGTCAACCGGCTGGTCCTGGTGGCCGGTTGGGCCCGCACCGCCGACGACGAGCACCTGCGCAACCTGTTCACCCTCTGGCGGACCATCGGCCGCGAACTGCCCGACTCCGACGCCTTCGGCCGCCACGTCATCCTGGCCGGCTTCAGCCGCGGCTACCTCAACGAGATCGGCCGCGAACAGGTCGAGCAGTTCATCCCCAGCCTGCCGCCCACCCCCGGCACCATGCGCCACGTCGACCTCGACCTGACCCTCGACGTCCGCGCCCTGCTGCCCCGGATCACCGCCCCGGTGCTGGTGTTGGGCGGCACGCAGGACGCCACCGTCCCGGTCGGGCACAGCCGGGCGCTGGCGGCCGCGCTGCCGTCGGCGCCGTACGTGCGGTACGCCGAGGTGGACGCGGGGCACGTGCTGTTCTTCGAACGGGAGGACGAGTTCACGGCGTTGGTGGAGGGCTTCCTGGAGGAGGACGGGAGCACCGGGAATTCGCGGGCGGAGCGGGTGGCGGGTGGGGCAGCATGACGCCCGTCCGGAGCCCGGTGGCTGTGAGGAGAGGTGGCGGTGATGGTCTTCGAGACCGAGCGGTTGGTCGTGCGGCAGTGGGACGAGGGTGACCTGGAGCGGGCCCTCGACACCTACTCGCGCTGGGAGGTGGCCCGTTGGCTCGGCAGCACGCCGCGGGCCTGGGAGGGACCGGCGGACGCCCAGGCCTTCCTGGAACGCTGCCGGGCCCGCGCCGAGGCCGACCCCCGGTACGGGATCTGGGCCCTCGAACGCCGGGACACGGGAGTGGTGGCCGGGTCCGTCCTGCTGGTCCCGCTCCCGGACGGCGACGGCGAGGTCGAGATCGGCTGGCACCTCCACCCGGACAGCTGGGGCCACGGCTACGCCACCGAGGCCGCCCGCGGCGCCCTCGCCAAGGGCTTCGCGGACGGCCTGACGGAGATCCACGCCGTGGTCCGGCCGGGCAACGCACCCTCGGCGGCGGTCTGCCGCCGACTGGGGATGGAGTCACTGGGGGTGTCCACGCGCTGGTACGGCATCGAGATGGAGGCCTTCCGGCTCGGACGGGAGTGAGACCGGGGCGCGGAAGTGGTCACACCCGCGGAAGTGGTCACCCGGGGGCGCGAGGAACTGCGCGCTGGGGAACGGCAGCACCTGCAACTGGCTGACGTGCCCTCAGTTGCAGGTGAGCCGCCTTCCGATTCGCGCCCGCGCGGCGGAGCCGCACATCAGCAGAGCCTCGCGCCCCTGGGGTAGCCACTTCCGCCATGGAGGCCTTCCGGTTCGGACGGTAGTGGTCACACCGGGGGCGCGGGGGACAACAGCACGTGCAACTGGCTGATGGTGGTTCAGTTGCCGGTGGGCCGCCTTCCGATTCGCGCAGTTCCTCGCGCCCCCGGGGTGACCACTACCGCCGGGGTGACCACTTTCGTGGGTGTGGTTGCTCGTGTCAGGGGGTGGGGCGGCGGCGGGTGATGAGGGCCAGGGCTCCGGTGAGGGCGGCGGCTGCGGCGACGGTGGTGAGGGCGAGGGGGAGGCTGGTGGCGTCGGCGAGGAAGCCGATCACCGGCGGGCCGACGAGCATGCCCGCGTAGCCGAGGGTGGAGGCGGTGGCCACGCCCTGCGGGCCGCCGACGGCGCCTGCCCGGGCGATGGCGAGGGGGAAGATGTTCGCCAGTCCGAGGCCGACCAGGACGAAGCCGGCCAGGGCCACGCCGAGCGTCGGGGCGAAGGCCGCGACGAGCATCCCGAGGCAGGCGGTCAGGCCGCCGACCAGGATCACCCGGGTCTGTCCGAGTCTGACGGCCAGCCAGGTGCCGCCGAGCCGCCCGGCCGTCATCGCGAAGGCGTACGTCGCGTAGCCGGTGGCGGCCGCCCCCGCACTCACCTTCACGTCGTCGGTCAGGTGCAGGGTGGCCCAGTCCGCGAGTGCGCCCTCGCCGTAGGCGGTGAGGAGTGCGGTCAGTCCGAGCAGTACCACCAGCACGCGGGCGTGCCGGGCGGGGTGCGTGCTGCCGGGGGCGGACGTCTGCCGCCCGGCAGCGGCGGCGGCCCGCCACGGAGCGCGCAGCAGTACCGCCCCGGCCGCCGCGGTGACGAGCAGTCCGAGCGCGCCGCCGAGGGCCAGTGCCCAGGCGGTGGAGAGCGGGCCGGAGAGGACGCCGCCGGCCGCTGCGCCGAGCAGGCCGCCGAGGCTGTAGCCCGCGTGGAAGCTCGGCATGACGGGTCGTCGGAGCTCCTCGACCAGTTCGACGGCGGCGCTGTTCATCGCGACGTTGGCCGCGCCGTAGCCGGCGCCGAAGAGCAGCAGGACACCGCCGAGCACGGTGACCGAGGAGGTGTGGGCGGGGAGCACCACGGCCAGGCTGAGCAGGGCGAGCGAGCCGACCGTCACCGGACGGCTGCCGTAGCGGACGCAGAGCCGCCCGACCAGCGCCATGGTGGCCACCGCTCCGGCGGAGATGCAGAGCAGGGCCAGCCCGAGGGCGCTGTGCGAGGCGCTGACCTGGGCCCGGACGTCCGGGATGCGGACCACCCAGGAGGCGAACAGGAAGCCGTCCACGGCGAAGAACGCGGTGAGGGCGGTGCGGGCGGCGGGCCAAGAGGAGTCTCGGGCTGGGCCGGCCGGGTGAAGGTGGGCTGCGGAACGGGCGCGTGTTTTGTTCAGTAGCGGCACAAAAGCACAATAGACGAGTGCCGCACACGCCTTCAAGCCCGAACCAGCCCGGCAGCCCGGCCCGCCCGGACCACCCCGGCGTCCCGGACCACCCCGGCCGCCCGACGGCGCGTCAGGCGGCGCGTCAGACCGCCGGCGCGCTCTCCGCCGCCCTCCCGCGCCTGACGGCCGCCGAGGGCCCCGGCGCACCGGGACGCCGGGCCGCGCCCGACCGGGGGCGGACGCTGCTCGGGCCCGCGCTCGCGCTGGTGCACACCGGGCAGGCACCGACCCGGTCCGTGCTCACCGGGGCCCTGGAGGTGACCCGGGCGACCGCCGGTGCGGTCAGCGCCGAGCTGGAGGCGCTCGGGCTGATCACCGTCGACTCCTCCCCGGCCGGCGGCGGCCGTGGCCGCCCCTCGCACCGGCTCTCCATCGACCCGGCCGGTCCGGTGGTGACGGCGGCTCAGCTGCACGCGGACGGCATCAGCGTGGCGCTGGCCGGGCTCGGTGGGCAGTTGGAGCCGCCGGTCCACCTGCCGCTGCCCGCCGCCACCGACCCGGTCCGGCTGCTGCGTGCCGTCGCCGAGGCCGGGGCCGCGCTGGCCCGGGCCTCCTCCCGACGCTGCCTCGGGGCCGCCCTGGCGCTGCCCAACCCGGTCACCGAACCGGACGGCACCGCGCTCGCCGCGCTCCAGTTCGCCTGGCCCAGCGGCACCCCCGTGGCCGACCTGTACGCCGAGGAGGTCCGCAAGGCCGACCACGGCCCGCGCGCGCTGGACCCCTTCCCCAGCGCCGTCGCCAACGACGCCAACCTGGCCGCCCTGGCCGAGCACCGGCACGGCGCCGGGCGGGGCGCCCGGCACGTGCTGCTGGTCACCTCGGGCCACCGGGGCGTCGGCGGGGCCCTGGTGATCGACGGCCGCCTGCACACCGGCAGCGCCGGACTCGCCCTGGAGGTCGGCCACCTGACGGTCGATCCGCAGGGCCGCCGCTGCATCTGCGGCAACCGGGGCTGCCTCAACTCCGAGACCGACCCCGAGGCGCTCTTCGCCGCCGCCGGCCGCACCCCCGACCCGGAGCGGCCGCTGCTCGCCCAGGCCCGCGGGCTGGCCGCCGACCCCTCGGCCCTGGACGCCGTCCACCACGTGGTCGACCGTCTCGGCCAGGGCCTGGCCGGGCTGGTCAACATCCTCAACCCCGACCGGATCGTGCTCAGCGGCCTCCACCTCGACCTGCTCGCCGCCGCCCCCGAGCGCCTCGCCTCGGTGGTCGCCGAGCGCTGCCTCTGGGGCCGCAGCGGCCGCGTCCCCATTGTCCCGGCCGAGGTCACCCACGCCGGGCTGGTCGGCGCCGCCGAGCTGGCCTGGGCCCCGTACCTGCAGGACCCCCAATCGGTGCTGCCGACGGGCGGTGCGTAAGCTCACCGCTCATGTCCCACGAACACGAGTGCGCCTGCTGCGGCGAGCACCACGACGGCCCGCCGATGGCGTACGCCCCCACCGACCCGCCCGGCTGGAAGCGGCGGTACGGGCTGCGGCGGGACAGCTTCCTCACCGAGGAGGTGTGCGTGATCAAGGACGAGCACTTCTACGTGCGCGGCGTGGTCCGACTGCCGGTCACCGACACCGAGGAGGAGTTCGACTGGGGCGTCTGGGTCTCCCTGAGCCGCGCGAGCTTCGAGCGGATGCACGACCGCTGGGACGACCCGGACCGGGCCGAGGAGCCGCCCTACTTCGGCTGGCTCTGCACCGAGCTCCCCTACACCGAGTCCACCCTGCTGCTCAAGACCCACGTCCACACCCAGCCGGTCGGCACCCGCCCCCTGATCGAGCTGGAGCCCACCGACCACCCGCTGGCCGTCGAGCAGCGCGAGGGCATCACCATGGCCCGGGTCCGCGAGTTCGCCGAGATCCTGATGGGCCCGCCCGCCGAGGCCCGGTAGGCTCCCCGCTCCGATCGAGCGAGGGGGAGACCATGGACCGGACGACGCAGGCACCGACCAACGCACGGCTGCGGGAGGTGCTGGACCGGGCCGGGCAGGTGGTGATCATCGAGGCACCGCCCGGGGAGGAGGACGAGCCCGGGCGGCCGCGGACCGTGGTGACGGGTGACGACATCGCCGAGCTCGCCGGGCTGCTCGCCGTGGTCGACGGCGGGACGGGCGACCTGTGCCGCTGCCTCGGGTGGCCGGCCGTCCGGGTGTACGGCCGTGACGGCGAGCGGATCGCCGACTGGAGCCTGCACCACCAGGCCGGGCTGCGCGGCCTCGGCGACAGCGACGCCGACCTGGTGGACGGGCCGGCCCTCACCGAGTGGCTGGCGGGGCGGGGTCTGACGGGCTCCCGTGAGGCGCAGGAGTGGCTGGCGGCCGAGGAGGAGCGGGAGGAGCGGCGCCGGAGGCGGTGGATCGGTGCCGCCCCGGCCGGGCTGGCCGAGGTGGCCGCCGAGGTGGCGGCCCCGCCGGGACGGGACGACGAGGCCTGGTCGGACGCGCTGGACGAGGCCGAGCGGCGGTTCGTCGCCCTGGCCCTGGAGCTGTACCCGGAGGCCGCCGTGCGGATTCCGCTCCTGCTGGCGTGGGCCGGGGTGAAGACCAGGGAGAGCACCGGCGGGTCGACCTGGTACGACCAGGTGGTCATCAGCCGGCTGCTGGACGAGGAGCCCGCCCTCGTACTGGCCGCGCTCGCGGGGGACGAGCCGCCGTCGGCGGCCCAACTGGACGGTGCCTCCGAGCTGTTCGCTGGCCTGGCGTGGACCCGGGCGCACGGGCGGGTGCTGCCCGAACCGGTGCGCTCGCGCCTGAGCGCCCACATCGAGGCCGACGGCACCGGGACGATGCGCTGGCGGCTGGCGCACGGCTGCTACGGCTGAACCTGAAGTCCCCTGGTGGCCAAGGGGGTTGAGGTGACGGGGCCGCTGGAGTGGCAGGGGCCCGGCAATGGCCGGAGGATGGCAGCACACCAGCCAGGTGACCCGGAGGTCCGGCCGATGGTGGCACTCCGGGGCGGGGACGCGGCAGGGAGTGGCCATGGCCGGCTCCGACGGGGGTACGACCGGGGGTGCGAGGGACTTCGCCGCGCTGCGCGCGGAGGAGTTCCCCTACCTGGACGCCTCGGGGCAGGCGTACCTCGACTACACCGGCGCCGCGCTGCCGCCGCTCTCGCTGGTGCGCGGCCACGCCGAGCGGCTGGCCTCGGCGGTGTACGGGAACCCGCACTCCGCCAGCCCCGCCTCCGGGCTGTCCACCCGGCTGGCGGAGGAGGCCCGGCGGGCGGTGCTGGAGTTCTGCGGGGCCCCGGCCGAGGAGTACGTGGTGGTCTTCACGCCGAACGCGAGCGGGGCGCTGCGGCTGGTCGCGGAGGCCTACCCGTTCGGCCCGGAGCGCGGGCTGCTGATGCTCGGCGACGACCACAATTCGGTCCTGGGCATCCGCCGTTACGCCCGCCCGGCCGGGGCGCCGGTCACCGTGGTGGCCCCCGGCCCGCAGCTGCGGACCAGCACCGCCGACCTGCTGGACGGCCTCGCGGAGGCAGAGCGGGCCGGCGGGCCCGGGCTGTTCGCCTTCCCGGCGCAGTCGAACGCGACCGGGGTGCGGCACCCGCTGGAGTGGGTGCCGGTGGTCCGGGCCCGGGGCTGGCGGGTGCTGCTGGACGCGGCGGCGTACCTACCGACCGGCCCGCTCGACCTGGCCGTGGTGCCCGCCGACTACGTGGCGCTCTCCTGGTACAAGATCACCGGCTACCCGAGCGGCGTCGGCTGTCTGATCGCCCGTCGGGAGTCGCTGGAGGAGCTGCGGCGGCCGTGGTTCGCCGGTGGCACGGTGCTCGCCTCCTCCTCGCACACCGACTGGCACCTGCCCGCGCCGGCGCCCGAGGGCCTGGAGGACGGCACGCTGGCCTTCCTCTCCCTCCCCGACGTGACCGCGGCCGCCCACTGGCACACCGCCCTCGGCTACCCGGCGCTGGGCGGGCACACCGGCCGCCTGACCACCCGGCTGCTCGACGGCCTGGCCGCCCTCCGGCACCCCGACGGCACCCCGGCCGCCCGGCTGTTCGGGCCCGCCGACACCGAGGCCCGGGGCCCCACCGTCGCCTTCAACCTACTGCGCTCCGACGGCACCGAGATGGACGAGCGGCTCTGCCAGCGGGCCGCCTCGGCCGCCGGGGTGAGCATCCGCACCGGGTGCTTCTGCAACCCCGGGGTGGCCGAGCAGTACAACGACCTGACGCCGGAGCTGGTCCGCGCCGCGCTGGCGGGTGCCGCCCCGGCCGACGTGGACGACTACCTGCGGCTGCTGCCGGTCCGGGCCCAGGGCGCCGTCCGGGCCTCGGTCGGGGCCGCCACCGGCGCGGCGGACGTCGACCGGCTGCTGACGGTCTGCCAGGAGCTGGTGGAGCGTCAGCCCGAGGACCCGACCGACCCGCGCACGGGGTGCTGAGGCGCCCCTCAGCCCTCCTGGCCGGTGGCGGCGAGCACGATCTCCCGCACCGTCACCTGCGGCGGCTGTCCGTACGCGTACGCGACCGCCTGGGCCACCGCCTCCGGGTCGAGCGCGCCGCCGGCCGACTCCTTCCAGGCCCGGTAGTCCCGCTTGATCCGCTCGTCGGTGGTGTGCGAGAGCAGCTCGGTCTCGACCGCCCCGGGGGCGATCACCACCACCCGGACCCCGGTCGGGGCCAGCTCCTCGCGCAGGTTCTCCGACATGGCGTGCACGGCGAACTTGGTGCCCACGTAGGCGGTGTGGTTCGGGAAGGTCTTGCGGCCGGCCACCGAGCTGATGTTGACGATGGTGCCGCGCCCGCGGGCCACCATGCCGGGGAGCACGGCGTGGATGCCGTACAGCACGCCCTTCACGTTGAGGTCGATCATCCGCTCCCACTCGTCCGGGTCCTGGTCGGCGATCCGGCCGAGCAGCATCGCCCCGGCGTTGTTGACGATCGCGTCGGCCGGGCCGTACGCCTCCTCGGCCTCGCGGACGGCGGCGGCCACGGCCTGACGGTCCGTGACGTCCACCTTGCGGCAGAGCGTGCGCGGCAGGCCGAGCGCCTCCAGCCGGTCCAGCCGGCGGGCCAGCAGGAGCAGGGGGTGGCCCAGGGCGGACATCCGGCGGGCGGTGGCCGCGCCGATGCCGGAGCTGGCGCCGGTGATCACGATCAGGGGAGCGGAGGTCACGGTGGGGTCCCTCTCGGACGGGGCGGTGGTCTGCCGGGATCCAGCAGACCACCGCCCGTACCGGGCCGCCACGGCTGTGCCGCGTCCGGGTCGTTCTAGACGTCCTGCGGGTACCAGCGCAGCTCGACGGTGTTGCCGTCCGGGTCCTTGAGGTAGACCGACTGGGCGTCACCCCGGGCGCCGAAGCGGCCGTCCGGGCCGTCGACGACCTCCAGGGCGCCGGAGTCGATCACCTCCTGCCAGTCCAGCGGGTCGACCACCAGGCAGAAGTGGTCCACGTTGGAGGCCTCACGGGGGCGGGCGAACAGGTCGATGATCGTGCCCTCGGAGACCCGGACGGAGGGGAAGGACACCTTCCCGGCCCGCCACTCCTCGACCCGCACGCCCTCCAGCCCGAGCGTCCCGGTGTAGAACGCGAGCGAGCGCTCGACGTCCCCGACGTTCAGCACCAGGTGGTCGAAACCCTTCACGCGCATGACAACCCCCGTCTCGTGGTGGGGCTTCCTCACTGACGCCCCGTCAGTGGATCTTAACCACAGGGCCGGGCCTCAGGACCAGGGGTCGAAGGGGATGCCGGCGGGCCTGGAGGCGTTCAGCAGGTTGCGGAAGCGGTCGTCCTTGTCGGTGGTCTTGATGGTGGCGGCGCCGAAGTCGGCGTTGTTCAGGCGGTCGCGCAGTTCGGTGCTGGGCCAGCCGTTCCAGTCCACGATCGGGGGCTGGCGCCAGGAGTGGTAGTGGTTCTCCGGGGGCTCGTCGTTGGCGTTGGCGAGGCGGAACAGGTGCGTCAGGGCCGGCAGGCCGTCCTTGTGGTAGACCACCTTGGGGTGGGTGCCGTCGAAGCGCACCTGGGAGCGCGGGTAGGTGGACTGGCCGCTGTGCTGGGTCACCGTCAGGTACTCGACCTGGTTGGAGGCCTGGTTCACCCAGGAGATGACGTGCTCCCAGTCGTGGCGGTGGCCGCAGCAGCCGCTCACCGTCTGGTCCTTCTCGAAGTAGCTGGCGTACACGATCGCGCACCAGCCGTTGTTGCACTTCGAGCGGGCGTAGGTCTGCGAGCGGTCCAGGTCGGACTGGTCGTGGCAACTCCCGTTCACCGCACCGCTGGTCTTCAGGCCGGGGTTGAGCGTGCCGTCCGGGGCGATGGCCGCGACGGCGTAGCAGCCGTCGGTGTCGTAGTCGTACGCGGGGGAGAAGGACGCCTCGTAACCACCGGCCCGCTGCGGGAGGTTGGGGAGGGATTCGGCCTGCGCGGTGGCGGCCGGGACGGCGAGCAGGAGGGCGGCGGCGCCGAGCAGGGTGCCGGTGCGCCGGGCGGTGCGGTGGGCCATGCGGTGCTCCTCTTGTCGTGGACACTGCCGGATGAGGAGCTTAGGGCCGTGGAGCGCTCTCCGGGTGAAGTCCGGCGGTCGGGCCGGCGAATCTCAGCCCGGCCCGGCCGCCCGGTGCAGGGCCGCTTCGGTGGAGGCCACCAGGTCCGCGTCGCCCAGGACCTGGCGGAGCGTCAGGGCTTCGGTGAGCAGGGTGCGGGCCTCGGCGAGGCGGCCCTGGTCGGTGCGGTGCTTGCCGAGGTGCTGGAGGCAGAAGTGCGCCAGGCCGGGGTGCTCGGCCCGGGCCAGGCGGAGGGCTTCGCGGTAGTGGGGCTCGGCCTTGTCGAGGGCGCCCGCGTAACGGTGGGCGTCGCCGAGGTTGATCCGGACGGCGATCCGGGTCGGGCCCTCCGCCCGGGTGAGGGCCTGTGCCAACAGGGCCGTGGCGTCCGGGAGCCGGCCGAGGGCGAGGAGGCCGACGCCTGCCCGGCGCAGCTCCCGGGGGTCGGTGGGCGCGGTGGTGAGGAGGGCGGCGACCGCGCGCTCCAGGGCCGGGCGGTCGGCGGGGACCATGCGGCCGGTGGCATCGAGGGTGATGAGGTGGTCCACGGACGGAGTGTGGCAGGGCCGGGTGACGGCGGGGCGGAGCGGTGGCCGATGATGGTCGGATGATCTACCGGGCGAACATGGTGGTGGCGGTTGTCGGGGTGGTGTGCGGGGGGCTGCTCCTGATCACCGCGGTTCGGGTACAGGGGGACGGCGGGGCGGTCGGGTGGACCGTGCTGGCCGGGGGAGTGTTGCTGGTGGCCGTCCTGTGGCTGGTGTTGGAGGTGCGGCAGGGGCGCCGTCAGCGGGGCGTGGGCAGCGGGAAGGAGTAGCTGCGCGGGCGGGCACAGGACTGGCAGGGGGCGGAGACGCGCAACTCCGTCCGGGTGCGGGCGAGTTGCCAGTGGCAGGAGAGGCTGCCGCAGGTGCAGGGCCGTCCGGCCGCCGTGGTCAGGGCGTCGAGGGCCGAGGCGGGGACCGCCTCGGCGGGAGGCGTGGGCTCCGCGGGTGCGGGCTCCTGGCGCCGCCAGGGCGGCGGGACGGGGGGAGCGGTGCGGCCCTGGCCCGCGCAGTCGACGCAGCGGCCGGGGCCGGCCTGGCCGCCCCAGCACTGGCAGCGGCCGTAGCCCGTCCGCCCCGGGGTGTGGTGGCGGCCGGTTCCCTCGCAGATCAGGCAGATGCCCCAGCCCTGGCAGTCGGTGCAGAGCACACCGGTGCCGGTGCTCAGGGTGTGCAGCGGCCGGCGCAGCCCCTCCCGGCCGGGGACGAAGACCACCGGGGTGTGGCCGGAGAGGGTGAGCACTCCCGTGCCGCGGCCCTGATGGGCCGTCACCTCGAAGCCGTCCCGCTTGGCACTGGCCCGGGCGGTGCCCTCGGTGTGGCCGGTCCAGCGGTGGGCGTGCCAGCCCGCCGCGGCGAAGGCTGCCGTCACCTCGTCGAAGTGCTCGGTGCCCGCGCCGCGTTCGACCGCGAGCAGGGCGAAGTACCGGTGGCCGACGGGCTCGTCGTGCAGCTCCTGGGTGTCGGTCCACTCGCGCACCACCGACGGAGGGCGGCCGACGGCCAGCGGGGAGGCGACGGCCAGGAGTTCGGCGCGCAGCCGGTCGGCCGGCGTGTCGGTGTCGGTGGTCATCGCGGCCCCCCGGGTCGGCGGCCGCGCGGCTCTCGCACGCCCCCGGGGTGATCCTGCCAGCGATGGTGCGCCCGCGGAACACCGCAGGGCGGGGGCGGACGGTCAGGCCCGGCGGAAGACCGGGCGGCGCGGGGTGAGGCGGAAGCGGCGCTCGGCGCGGGGGAGGGCGGCCAGTCGGTCCGCCTCGTGGCCGGGGACGCGGGCCGGGGCACCGGAGCCGGTGTCACGGTCGGGGCCGCCGACGTACAGGTCGGTGAGGGCGGCGGCGAGCAGGGTGAGGTCGCTCATGGCGGGGTCCCTTCCGGGGTGTCCGTGTGGAGTGGCTCCAGCCTGACCTGCCGTCATGACGGGCGGTTTGCGGGTGGATCTCGGGCGGGTGCCGGGCGGGGGCGGTCCGGTTACGCGGGGGTGACCGGCCCCGGGCACATCCTGCCCGGGGCCGGTCGTCCGCCGGTTACGAGAAGACGACCGAGCGGAGCTTGAGGCGGTTGCCGAGCTTCTTTCCGGGGTCCATCACGTAGTAGACGTCGCCGTCGCAGCCGAAGTCCAGGAAGACGGTGGCGGTGGAGGTGGTGAGGTTGTGCGGGGCGAAGGCGGGCTTGTCCTCGGTGGCACCGGGCAGGTCGATGCAGGTGCCGCTGGCGGGGTCGGCGATGCCGCTCGCGACTCCGGGGCCGACCTTGAAGAGGAAGTCCCCGTTGGCGGCCTGTGCCGAGTTGGGGACGGCGACCAGGAGCGCGAGGGCACTGAAGGCGGCGACGGTGGTCCGGCGGAACAGCATGGTTCTCCTAGGGCAAGCGGGGGGCCGCGTCCGGGACGGGAGCGGCGGTGTGCGAACGATTCCCCGCGGAGGGCCGGTCAGGCATCATGTCCCCCGGGCGGCCCTACAGTTGTGATTACCACCCCGCCCCGGCGGGAACAGCGGGCTGACGCCGGGCGTTCGCACGGGCATGACAGATACCGCACCTGAGGTGCTCCGCTACAGCGCCTTCACCACCGACCCCGCCGGGGGGAACCCGGCCGGCGTGGTGCTCGACGCCACCGGGCTGGACGACGCCGCCCAGTTGGGCATCGCCGCCGAGCTCGGCTACTCGGAGACCGCCTTCCTGCTCCCCGCCGAGGGCGAACGGGAGTACCGGGTCCGGTACTTCAGCCCGCTGATGGAGGTCCCGTTCTGCGGCCACGCCACCGTGGCGACGGCGGTCGCGCTGGCCGAGCGGATCGGCCCCGGCGAGCTGCTGCTGCACACCGGCGCCGGTGAGGTGCCGGTCTCGGTGACCGCCGGGCCGGACGGGCTGGTGGCGACGCTCACCAGCGTCGAGCCGCACGTGCTGCCGGTGGCGGACGAAGAGGTCGACGAGGCGCTCGCCCTGCTCGGCTGGGCGCGCGGTGACCTGGACGGGGCGCTGCCGCCGAGGATCGCCTACGCCGGGGCCCGGCACCTGGTGCTCGCGGCGGGCAGCCGGGAGCGGCTGGCCGCGCTGGACTACGACTTCGACGGCCTGGCCCGGTACATGACGGAGCGTGAGCTGGTCACCCTCCAGCTGGTCTGGCGCGAGTCCAAGACCGTCTTCCACGTCCGGGACCCGTTCCCGGTCGGCGGCGTGGTCGAGGACCCGGCCACCGGTGCCGCGGCCGCCGCCTTCGGCGCCTACCTGCGGGAGCTGGGCGAGGCCGCCCCGGACGCGGAGCTGACGCTCCACCAGGGGTACGACCTCGGCCGCCCGGCCCTGCTCCGGGTCGGCTTCGGCACGGAGGACCGGCGCATCCGGGTCACCGGGGCGGCGGTCCGGATTCCGGACGCCGAGTAGCCCTCGGCGGGGCCCCGCCGGTCGGGGGCGGGCAGGGGTCTGTTTGACTGCGGGAGCACCACCGCAGCCCACCGGTCCCGGCCACCCCGACCAGCGAGGTCCCGTGCTGTTCTCCGCGTTCGTCCCGATCTGGGCCCTCACCGGGGCCGGCTACCTGGTCGCCCGGCGGGGGCTGCTGGGGCCGCACGCGGAGGCGGTGCTCGGGCGGTTCGTGTTCCACGTCGCCATGCCGGCCGCCCTGTTCACGATGATCGCCCGCACCCCGCTGGAGCGCTTCGCCAACACCTCGGTGCTGGCCTTCGCCGCCGGGACGGCCCTGGCCATGGGGATCGGCGCCCTGCTGGCGGCACTGCTCTTCGGCCGGGGCCGGGGCGAGCGGACGGTGGGCGGGATGGCCGCCGGGTACGTCAACTCCGCCAACCTCGGCATCCCGGTGGCGATGCAGGTGCTGGGCGACGCCACCTTCGTCGCCCCGGTGGTGCTGCTCCAGGTGCTGGTGGTGACGCCGGTGGTGCTGACGGTCCTGGACGGCGAGAGCGGAGCGGGTGTGCGGCCCGGGCGGCGGCTCGCGGGCCTGCTCGCCCTCCCGCTGCGCAACCCCATCCTGCTGGCGGCCGGCCTCGGTGCGGCGGTCTCCGCCCTGCACTGGCGGCTGCCCGCCGAACTCGCCCGCAGCTGCGAGCTGTTGGGCGGCGCGGGCGTCCCGACCGCCCTGGTCGCGCTCGGCCTCTCGCTGCACGGCCGCCCCCCGGCCGAGGGCCGCACCCCGCCCGCGGAGCTCGGCGTCCTGGTCACCCTGAAGACCGTCCTCCAACCGCTGGCCGCCTACGCCGTCGGCCACTGGCTGCTCCACCTCCCGGCCGGCCAGCTCCGCACCGTGGCCCTGTTCTCCGCCCTCCCGACCGCGCAGAACGCCTACACCTACGCCCGCGAGTACGGCATCGGCAAGGTCCTGGCCCGCGACGCGGTCCTCTGGTCCACCCTGGTCTCGATGGCCACCCTCTCGGTGGTCGCCTGGGTGCTGTGACAAGATCTCCCAACTGTCGGAGACGGTCTGGGGGGACACGATGGACACGAGGCGTGCGGTGCGTCGCGCGGTGACGGGGCTCGGGGTGCTGGCACTGCTGGCGGCGAGCGGTTGCGGGTTCACGGCAGCGGAGGCGCCGGACGGGCCGGGCCTGCCGTCCGCCACCCGGCGTCCTGTCGTCTGGCCGCCCTCGCCGACCCCCTCCCCCTCGCCGACGCGCAACCACGTGGTGCTGCGCGAGCACGCGGGGCAGGAGGACCTCTGGATCCTCGACGCGCTGGAGGACGGCGGCCCCTCCGGGTGCCCGCGCCCCTCGCTGTCGAACATGGTGGTGCTCGACTCGGACGGCCACGGGTACGCGTACGCGGTCTGGCTGGCCGACGACGTGTACGTCTGCGCGGCGGCGCTGGTCCGCCGCCGGAACGGCAGGCTGCAGGAGACCTCGCTGTTCGCGCCGATCCGCGAACTGGCCGCAGGGCATCCGCACCTCTTCTCCTTCCAGGAGAACGGGGGCGCCTACCTCACGGCGTTCCTCGGGGTCGACGGCGGGGTCGCGCTGAAGGGCGACGAGACCGGCAGGTACTGGCCGGCGCGGTCGCGGACGGTGCAGCTGGGCGGCGGACGGGTCGTCACCTTCGCCGTGGCCCGGTTCACGGGCGAGTTCTCGGGGGGCCGGCACCAGCCGTTCGCCTTCTGCCCCGTCCGCGACGTGTTCGAGTGCCGTGCCGTGCGGTAGCGGCCGGCCGGTCAGGAGGGGCTGACGCACCCTCAGGGCAGGGTGAGGATGCGGGGGCCGTCCTCGGTGACGGCGACGGTGTGTTCGACGTGGGCGGCGCGGGAGCCGTCGGTGGTGCGCAGGGTCCAGCCGTCGGGGTCGGTGCGGTGGGCGTCGCGGCCGCCGGCCATCAGCATGGGCTCGATGGCGAGGACGAGTCCGTGGCGCAGCGGGAGGCCCCGGCCGGGGCGGCCGCGGTTGGGCAGGTGGGGATCCTCGTGCATGCGGCGGCCGATGCCGTGGCCGCCGAAGTCGGCCGGCATGCCGTAGCCGCCGCGGCGGGCGACGGTGCCGATGGCGTGGGAGACGTCGCCGAGGCGGTGGCCGACGGTGGCGGCGGCGATGCCGGCCTCCAGGGCGCGGCGGGTGGTCTCGATCAGGGCGAGGTCGGCCGGGCGCGGGGTGCCGACGGTGAAGCTGACGGCGGCGTCGCCGTTCCAGCCGTCGAGTTCGGCGCCGCAGTCGATCGAGACCAGGTCGCCGTCCCGGAGCCGGTAGGCGGTCGGGATGCCGTGCGCCACGGCGTCGTTGACGGAGGCGCAGATCACGGCCGGGAACGGGACCGGGGCGAAGGCCGGGCGGTAGCCGAGGAAGGGCGAGCGGGCGCCGGCCTCGTCGAGCACGGCGCGGGCCGCCTCGTCGAGTTCGAGCAGGCTGACGCCGGGTGCGGCAGCGGCCCGGACGGCGGCCAGGGCGTTGGCCACCACCCGGCCCGCCTCGCGCATCAGTTCCAGTGCGGTGTCGGTCTTGATTTCGACCATCGGGCGTACCTCTCCCCCGGGTTGTCCCAATACTTATACCGGTATTAGTATCACGGTCATGGTGAGAGTCCCCCTGAGTCCGCAGGAGCGGGCCCGCGGCGAGCGGTTCGGAGCCCTGCTCCGGGAGGCCCGCGGTGAGCGCAGCATGGTCGAGGTCGCGGCGGCGGCCGGGGTGTCGGCGGAGACGCTGCGCAAGATCGAGACCGGCCGGGCGCCGACCCCGGCGTTCTTCACGGTGGCGGCGCTGGCGCACGCGCTGGGCGTCTCGCTGGACGTGTTGGCCGGAGCCTGCGCGGAGCCGGTGGAGGAGGGCGAGGCCCGCTCCGCCTGAGGACCGGTCAGCCCGCCAGGTCGGCCAGGCGGCGGGCGGTGTCGGCCAGTTCGGGGCGGTCGGCGATCCGGTCGCGGAGGCCGCGCAGCTCGTGGCCGACCAGGGCGGGCAGGGCCGGCCGCTCCGGGGCGGCCGCCTCCAGGGCCGGGGCGAGCAGCGAGACGGCGGTCTGCGGGTCGTGCGCGCAGTAGTGGCAGTCGGCGATCCGGACGGTGAACAGCAGCCGGGTGGACGGGAGTTGGGCGGTGCCCAGCAGGTCGAGGGCGTGCTGGGCGGCGTCCACCGCGCGCAGTGCCAGCAGCGGGTCCTGGACGGCGGCCGCCACGTCGCGCAGGGCGGCGGCCGCGCCGGACTCCACCCGCAGCTGCATGGAGGCGATGGAGAGCCAGGGCGCGTCCGTCTCGTCGTGGGCGCCGATGTGGTCCAGGTGCAGCCGGGCCCGGCCGATGTGCCGGACGGTGGCCCGGACGTCGCCGGCCAGGGCGTACGCGCGGGCCTGGCCGACCTGGCCCATCGCGGCGGCCCAGTGCCGCCCCGGGGCGGCCCGGGTGATCTCCCGGGCGTAGCCGAGGGCGGTGGCGGCGTCGCCGTCCAGGCGGGCCAGGGTGCTCATGTCGCTCAGTGCGGCGACCTGGGTGGCCGGGTCGTCGGCCAGTTCGGACCAGGTGAGCGCCCGGTCGAAGCAGGCCATCGCGGTGGCGTAGCGGCCGTGCTGCATCCGCATCGCCCCGGCGGCGTGCGCGTACTCGGCGGCCAGGCGGACCAGCGGGCGGCGGCGCCCGGCCGGGGTGACGGCCAGGCGGTCGAGCACCGCGCGCAGGGTGCGCTCCACGGCGGCGGCCACCTCGGGGCGGGCGGCCCGTTCGCCGGCCTTGAGGTGGGCGGCGAGCAGGCCGGCCAGGGCGTGGGCGGTGTCCGGGTCGAGGCCGGTGCGGCCGGCCGGGTCGGCGCAGAACTCGGCGTGCAGGGCGGAGAGTCGGGGCTCCGGGGGGACGGTGCAGCCGGCTGCGCCGTGCAGGGGGCAGAGCAGGCCGTAGTCGGGGAGGCGGGCCGGGGCGGGGCCGGTGGGGAAGGTGAGGCTGGCGGTCGGGTGCGGGTGTCCACCCGCAGCCGGGGATTCGTACCCGGCGGACGGGGCGTGGCCTTCCGCCGCGCGCAGTTCCTCGCGCCCCTGGGTGCCGCGGTTGGGTCCGCGTCCCTGGGGGGCGCTGCGGTCGGGGCCGCGGAGGAGGGGCGGGGCGCCGAGTGCCTCGCGGGGGAGGGGTGGGCGGACCAGCCCGGGGGGCAGGCCGGGCCCGGGCTGTTCGCTCGACTCGGCCTTGCCGAAGGCGGCCGTCAACTCGCCCTCGGCGTGCAGGAGTTCGTCGATCTGCTGGACCAGGCGGGCGTTCGCCCGGCGGGTGCCGTGCTCCAGCCGGCTGATGGCGGTGTGGTCGTAGCCGATCGCGGCGGCCAGCTGGGCCTGGGTCAGCCCGGCCCGGCGGCGCCGGTTGCGCAGCAGGGCGCCGAAGGCCTGCCAGGCACCCGCGGCGGAGACCGCGGCCGGGGCGTCGTGGGGCGCGGTGGTGGGGCAGGGGGGCTCTGACGGATCGTCAAGGAGCCTTGCGGCGGCGCGGCTGCGGTGCACTGGCAGTTCTCCCCCCGGGTCCGTGCGCGTATCGAGGACGGTACTCCTCCGCGGCCCGCCGCGTACATCGGATGGTCTCAACCTCTTCACGGATGTGGTCTCGACCTCTGGGCCCCGTGGGTGGTCGAGACCTCTGACCGGAACCCGCAGCTTGACAGAGTTTGCCAACCGCACCGGGCGCCGTCCGCAACCGTTGACCGCGTCCTGACGACGTGTGAGTGTTCCGGCACCCGAGCACGGACGCCCCACGGCCATGCCCCAACGTGGCCTCCCCGGCGTGCCTTTGGCATGTCGTCCGTGGTCGAGCACCCCCACGTTCGAGGAGTCTCGATGAAAAGAAAGTTGCTGACGGCGGGCACCACCCTGACCGTCCTGGCCGGGATGCTCGCCGCCACCGCGGCCGGGCAGGCCGGTGCCGCACCCCAGCCGGTACCGTCGGGAGCGCAGTCCGCGCAGGCCGCACTGGTCGCACTGAACACCGCCGTCGCCGCCGCCGACCAGGCCGCCACCGCGGGCCTGGACGCCCTGGCCAAGGGGCCGGACGAGACCTACCAGCGCCAGACGGTCACCCCCTGGGTCGACGGCCTCTACTCCGTCGCCTACGAGCGCACCTACAAGGGCCTGCCGGTGGTCGGCGGCGACGCGGTCGTGCTGGCCGACTCCCAGGGCAAGGTCCGGGGCAGCCAGAACGCCAAGTCCGGTGCGATCGGCGTCCCGTCCACCAAGGCCACCGTCACCGCGGCCACCGCCGAGGCCACCTCGCGGGCCAAGCTGGCCAGCGTGGAGGGCGTCGAGTCCAGCCGCCTGGTGGTCCGGGTCAAGGACGGCACGTCCTCGCTCGCCTGGGAGACGGTGCTCAACGGCCGTACCCAGAGCGCCCCGAGCCGGCTGCACGTGTTCGTGGACGCCCGCTCCGGTGCGGTCATCGACTCCTACGACGACGTCAAGGGCGGCACCGCGAACAGCAAGTGGAACGGCCCGCCGCCGGTCTCCATCGACACCACCAACTCCGGTGGCAGCTACTCGCTGCGCGACCCGAACCGGCCCGGGCTGACCTGTTCCGACTACTCGACCAACCAGGTGTTCAGCAAGTCCAGCGACACCTGGGGCACCGGAGCCTCCACCAGCAAGGAGACCGGCTGCGCCGACGTGTTCTTCGCGGCGCAGAAGGAGTGGAACATGCTCCGCGACTGGCTGGGTCGCAACGGGCACAACGGCACCGGCGGCAGCTGGCCGGTCAAGGTCGGCCTCAACGAGGTCAACGCCTACTGGAACGGCTCCTCCATCTCGATCGGCCGCAACAACGCCAACGAGTGGATCGCCTCGATCGACGTGGTCGGCCACGAGTTCGGCCACGGCATCGACCAGTTCACCCCCGGTGGCGCGGCCAGCAACGAGGCCGGCCTGGGCGAGGCGACCGGTGACATCATGGGCGCCCTCACCGAGGCGTACGCCAACCAGAGCGCCCCGTACGACGCCCCCGACTACCTGGTCGGCGAGATGATCAACCTGGTCGGCTCCGGCCCGATCCGGAACATGTACAACCCCTCGCAGGTCAGCAACAACCCGAACTGCTACTCCTCCTCCATCCCCAACACCGAGGAGCACGCGGCGGCCGGCCCGCTGAACCACTGGTTCTACCTGCTGGCCGAGGGCACCGCCCCCGGTGGCGGCAAGCCCAACAGCCCGACCTGCAACAACACTTCGCTGACCGGCATCGGCATCCAGCAGGCCGGCAAGGTCTTCTACGGCGGCATGCTGCTGAAGACCAGCGGCATGACCCACAAGAAGTACCGGGTCGCCACCTTGTCCGCGGCGAAGTCCCTGGACCCGAGCTGCAACACCTTCAACAAGACCAAGGCCGCCTGGGACGCGATCAGCGTGCCGACCCAGTCCGGTGAGGCCACCTGCACCCCGTCGGGCAACAACGACTTCTCGGTCGCCGTCAGCCCGTCCGGTGGCACGGTCAACAAGGGCTCCTCGGTCACCGCCACGGTGAGCACCTCGGTCGTCTCCGGCAGCGCGCAGACGGTCAACCTGACCGCCTCGGCCCCGGCCGGCGTCACGGTCTCCTTCAACCCGTCCTCCGTGCAGGCGGGTTCGTCCTCGACCATGACGGTCAGCGCCTCCAACTCGGCCGTCAGCGGCCAGATCACGGTGACCGGCACCGGCTCGGCCACCCACACCGCGCAGTACAACCTGACCGTCAACGGCGGGGGCAACCCCGACCCGCAGGCCCCGGACATCTCGGTGGCCAACGTGCAGGCGCACCTGTCGCAGCTGAACACCATCGCCTCCCAGAACGGCGGCAACCGCCGTGCGGGCAGCGCGGGTTACACCGCCTCGGTGGCGTACGTGAAGGCCAAGCTGCAGGCGGCCGGCTACACCGTCTCCGAGCAGTCCTGCACCACCTGCACCTACGTCTCCAACAACCTGATCGCCGACTGGCCGGGCGGCCCCGCCGACCAGGTCACCATGCTCGGCGCGCACCTGGACAGCGTCGCGGCCGGCCCCGGCATCAACGACAACGGCTCCGGCTCGGCGGTCCTGCTGGAGAACGCGCTGGCGCTCGCCCAGGCCAACCCGCAGAACCTCACCCGCCACGTCCGGTTCGCCTGGTGGGCCGGCGAGGAGCAGGGCCTCCAGGGCTCCAAGCACTACGTCAACCAGCTCGGCTCCGCCGCCCGCAGCGCCATCAAGGGCTACTACAACTTCGACATGGTGGGCTCCACCAACGGCGGCTACTTCATCAACAACATCTCCTCGGCCACCTCGGCCCCGATGAAGGCCTACTGGGACTCGCTGAACCTCCAGCCGGAGGAGAACGTCGAGGGCCAGGGCCGCTCGGACGACTACTCCTTCCAGCAGGCCGGCATCCCGACCTCGGGCTACGCGGCCGGTGCCAGCGCCACCAAGACCTCCTCGCAGGCCACCAAGTGGGGCGGCCAGGCCGGCCGTGCCTACGACTCCTGCTACCACTCCGCCTGTGACACCACCGCCAACGTCAGCGCCACCGTGCTGGACCGCTCGGCGGACGGCGTCGCCTACACCATCTGGAAGACCTCGGTCGGCGGCACCACCAACCCGGACCCGGAGCTCTCCCTCGCGGTCTCCCCGAACAACGGCAACACCACCCCGGGCAACTCGCTGACCGCCTCGGTCGCCGTCACCGGCACCGCCCAGACGGTCAACCTCTCCGCCTCGGGCGCCCCGGCCGGCACCACGGTCTCGTTCAGCCCGTCCTCGGTGCAGACCGGCTCCTCCTCCACCATGACGGTCTCGGTGGGCTCCTCCACCGCGGCCGGCACCTACACCATCACGGTCACCGGCATCGGCTCGGTGAGCCGGACCGCCACCTACAGCCTGACCGTCGGCGGGGGCCCCTCCACCGGCACCTGGGCCGCGGGCACCACCTACGCCGCGGGTGACGTGGTGACCTACAACGGCGTCAGCTACCGCTGCATCCAGGGCCACACCGCCCAGGTCGGCTGGGAGCCGCCGAACGTCCCCGCCCTGTGGGGTCGCGTCTGACCATCTGAAAACACAGGCTGTGCCGCGGTCCGTCGAGGGGGACGGGTCGCGGCACAGCCGCGTCCGCCTCCGGGTATGAGAAGCGGAAGCTGGACCTACTCATAAGATCACTTATTGTGATTACTTGTTACACTCGGTGTCAGGCAAGGGAATTGTCGTACCGAGGAGAGCAGCGCGATGGCCGTCGAGACCCTGGACGTGGACCGCACCGACCCGGAGTACCGGGCCTGGCTGAAGGAGGCCGTCCGCAAGGTGCAGGCCGACGCCAACCGCTCGGCCGACACCCACCTGCTGCGCTTCCCGCTCCCGGCCGACTGGGGCATCGACCTCTACCTCAAGGACGAGTCCACCCACCCGACCGGCAGCCTCAAGCACCGGCTGGCCCGCTCGCTCTTCCTCTACGCGCTCTGCAACGGCTGGATCCGCCCGGGCCGCCCGGTGATCGAGGCCTCCAGCGGCTCCACCGCCGTCTCCGAGGCGTACTTCGCCGGGCTGATCGGGGTGCCGTTCATCGCGGTGATGGCCAAGAGCACCAGCCAGGCCAAGATCGACCTGATCGAGTTCCAGGGCGGCGAGTGCCACCTGGTGGACAGCGCCTGCGAGGTCTACGAGGCGGCCGCCACGCTGGCCGCCGAGACCGGCGGCCACTACATGGACCAGTTCACCTACGCCGAGCGGGCCACCGACTGGCGCGGCAACAACAACATCGCCGAGTCGATCTTCGCCCAGCTCCGCCTGGAGCCCCACCCCGAGCCCGCCTGGATCGTCGCCACCGCCGGCACCGGCGGCACCTCCGCCACCCTGGCCCGCTACGTCCACTACACCCAGGCCGACACCCGGATCTGCGTGGCCGACCCGGAGAACTCCTGCTTCTTCCAGGGCTGGGTGGACCACGACCCGGACGCCACCTGCGACACCGGCTCCCGGATCGAGGGCATCGGCCGCCCCCGGATGGAGCCCAGCTTCGTCCCCGGCGCCGTCGACCGGATGATGAAGGTCCCGGACGCCGCCTCGGTCGCCGCGATCCGGGTGCTGGAGCGGGTGCTCGGCAAGAAGGCCGGCGCCTCCACCGGCACCGGGCTGTGGAGCGCCCTGCGGATCGTCGCCGAGATGCGCGCCGCCGGGCAGCACGGCAGCGTCGTCACGCTGATCTGCGACCCGGGCGACCGCTACCTGGACAAGTACTACTCCGACGACTGGCTGTACGGCCAGGCCATCGACATCGCCCCGTACCAGGAGCAGCTGGAGCTCTTCCTCGAGGACCGGGGCCCGCTGGGCTGACGGAAAACCGGTGGTGGGGGCGCGGCCCGCGCTGATAGGCAGGGCGGTATGAACGACCTTCTGACCGAGCGCCTCGTCCTGCACGCCTTCACCCCGGAGTCCGCCGCCCGGGTCGAGGCGGGCGAGCCCGGCGACGGCGACCACTGGGTGGACGGCTACCCCGGCCCCGGTGAGCAGCGCGCCACCCGCAACTTCCTGAACCGCTGTCAGGACGGCACCACCCCGCACCCGTTCGGCAACTACGAGATCCGCCGCCGCGAGGACGGCGCCGCCGTCGGCGGCATCGGCTTCCACGGCACCCCGGACGCGGCCGGCTCGGTGATGATCGGCTACGGCCTGGCCGAGCGGGCCCGCGGTCTGGGCTACGCCACCGAGGCGGTGCGGGCGATCGTCGAGCACTGCCGGGCCCACGGGGTGGTCACCCTGCGCGCGGACACCGACCCGGGCAACCACGCCTCGCAGAACGTGCTGCGCAAGGCCGGCTTCCGGCTGGTCCGGGAGGACGAGGAGGGGCCGCTGTTCGAGATCGGACTCGCCGACGGCGCCAAGATCGTGACCTACCTGGAGCTGGCCTCGCCGGACGCGCTGCGGCCCGGTGCGGAGGTGGCCGGGCTCGGCGTGCGGGAGGTCGAGGGCGGCTCGGCGGAGAACCGGGAGGCCCGGGAGCGGGTCGGCGGGCCGTACGGCTGGAGCAGCGCGCGGCGCACCGAGGAGCAGTGGCGGGAGTCGCTGGCGGAGCGGCCGGGCCGGCGGTTCTGGATGATCACCCGTCAGGACGAGACGGTGGGCATCCTGGAGACCGAGCCCCACCCGGACGGCTCGGTCGAGATCGGTGCCTTCGGGCTGCTGCCGGAGCACGTCGGCCGGGGTCTCGGCGCCGCCGCGCTGACGCTGGCCCTGCGCACCGCCTGGGCCACGGAGGAGGCGACGACCCGGGTCGTCCTGGACACCTGCACCGATGACCACCCGAACGCCCTGGGCAACTACCTGGCCCGGGGCATGACGGTCTACCGGACGGAGACGGGCAACAAGAGCGTCTTCTGACGGGGGCTCAGGACAGCACCAGCTCGCGGATGGACTCGCGGGCCAGGGCCGCCTCCGCCGGGGGGAGGGCCGCGTCGGTGACCCAGGTGTCGACCGCCGACAGGGGGGCGATCGCGGAGAGGCCGACCACGCCCCACTTGGTGTGGTCGGCGACCACGACGGTGCGGCGGGCGGAGGCGATCAGGGCGCGGTTGGTCTCGGCCTCGGCGAGGTTCGGGGTGGTCAGGCCGGCCTCCGCGTCCAGGCCGTGGGCGCCGAGGAAGAGCAGGTCGAAGCGGAGTTCGCGGACGGCCCGGTCGGCGACCGGGCCGACCAGGGCGTCGGAGGGGGTGCGGACCCCGCCGGTGAGCACCACGGTGGTGCCCGCCCCGGTGCCCGCCCGGCGGGCCCGCTCGAAGACCTCGGAGACCGGCACCGAGTTGGTGACCACCGTCAGGTGCTCCACCTCCACCAGCTGCTGGGCCAGCGCGTAGGTGGTGGTGC
Source organism: Kitasatospora sp. NPDC051853 (assembly GCF_044452665.1). Taxonomy (NCBI): domain Bacteria; kingdom Bacillati; phylum Actinomycetota; class Actinomycetes; order Kitasatosporales; family Streptomycetaceae; genus Kitasatospora; species Kitasatospora sp. NPDC051853. Next base: position 74,456 of record NZ_JBITBY010000016.1, read on the forward strand.
CGCCGGAGAGCGCGACCGCGCTGCCGGGGGTGACCAGGGCGGCCGCGGCCCGGGCGATCTGCTCCTTGGCGGAGGGCTCCAGCGCGGACTTGGCCTCGAAGCCGGGCTCGTGCGCCAGCGCCGCGCCCGCCGCCACCGCCCCGCCGTGCACCTTCTCCACCGCCCCGGCCCGGGCCAGCGCGTCCAGGTCCCGACGGATCGTCATGTCGGAGACCCCGAGCCGCTGGGTCAGCTCGTTCACCCGTACCCCGCCGCGCCGCCGCACCTCGTCGAGGATGAGCGCGCGGCGCTGCTCGGCCAGCAGGTTGCTGGTGTCGGCCATCTGTCAGCCCTCCGGGTCGGTCCGTGGCGCCATCCTGTCAGATCGTCACACCGGGTAGGTCCTCGGGGACGAGCAGCTGGAGTTCCTCCGTGGTCGGATCGGCCAGCTGGGCGACCCGCATCGCGTGCCGCTCCACCATGGTCTCGAACACCTGACGCGCCGTCCGGCCGTTGCCGAATCCCGGCCCCCGGTCCAGCCGGGAGAAGTGGTCCAGCAGGGCCCGCTCGGCCGCCTCGGTCAGCGCGTACTCGTGCTCCACCGACTGCGCCCGGGCGATCTCCAGCAGCTCCCCGGCCGAGTAGTCGGGGAAGGTGACGGTCCGGGAGAAGCGCGAGGAGACCCCGGGGTTGGCCGAGAGGAAGCGCTCCATCTCGGTGGTGTAGCCGGCCACGATCACCACCACCTCGTCCCGGTGGTCCTCCATCAGCTTCACCAGGGTGTCGATCGCCTCCCGCCCGAAGTCCCGGGCACCGTCCTCGGGGGCCAGCGCGTAGGCCTCGTCGATGAACAGCACCCCGCCCCGGGCCCGGTCGAAGGCCGCCTGGGTGCGGATCGCGGTGGAGCCGATGTGCTCGCCGACCAGGTCCACCCGGGCCACCTCCACCAGGTGGCCCTGCTGGAGCACCCCGAGCGAGGCCAGGATCTCCCCGTACAGCCGGGCCACCGTGGTCTTGCCGGTCCCGGGGGAGCCGGTGAAGACCAGGTGCCGCCGGAGCGAGGGCGCCTTCAGCCCGGCCTGCTGGCGGCGGCGGCCGACCGAGATCAGGTCGATCAGGGTGCGCACCTCCTGCTTCACGGTGGCCAGGCCGATCAGCGAGTCCAGCTCGGCCAGCGCCTCGTCGGCCGGACGGCAGTCCGGGATCGGCGCGATCGAGGCCGTCACCGGGGCGGCGGCGGTGGTCAGCCGGACCACCCGCGGGGCCGGTACGGCCGGTGCGGCGGGAGCGGCGGCGGACGGGGCGGGCGCCGGGGTGTTCGCCGGGGCGACGTCGTCCGAGACGCAGTTCTCCGTCACCGGCCCCGGCTCGGAGAACTCGAACCCGGCCCGCGCGTTCTGCTCCGCCCGGCACCGGGTCAGCACCGTGCGGCAACCGTCGATCACGTGGAAGCCGAAGCCCTGCCCCTGGGTGACCCGGCAGTCGGTGAAGCTGCCCCGGCCCTGGGCCGAGACGTAGACGGCGGCCTCCGCGCTGCCCCGCACCGTGCACTCGTACAGCTCCGGATCGGCGCCGGTGGTGACGATCACCCCGGTGCCCACCTCGGAGATCTCACAGCCCGTCAGCCGTCCGCCGCTGCCGTGGTCGCGGAACCAGAGCCCGGTGGCCGCCTGCTGCACCCGGCAGTCCGCCAGCTGCACCGTGGCGCCGCCGCTGACCGAGACGGCCGAGCTGCGCACCGCGCTGAACGAGCAGTCCTTGGCCGTCACCAGCGAGTCCCGGTCCAGCACCGAGAGGGCGCCGGGCACGTCGTGCACCGAGCAGTCGGTGAGCACCGCCCGGGCACCGTCGCTGACCCAGACCGCCGGGTAGTCGCCGGTGCTGGAGTGCAGCTCGCAGGAGAGCGCGGTGACCTCGGTGCCCGGGTCCCAGACCGCCAGTGCGCCGCGGCCGAACTCCCGGACGGTGGTGTGCTCCAGGGCCAGCCGGGCCCGGCCGCGCAGATCGGCCCCGTTCTCGGCCAGCTCGTACAGGCGGCAGCCGGTCAGGGTCAGCTCGGCGCCGCTGTCCAGGGTCAGGCCGTTGTCGGAGACCCGGTGCACGGTGGAGTCGGCGAACCGGCCCACCGCCTGCTTCTCGGCCAGCACCCCACTGCCCTTGATCTCGTAGATCTCACAGCCCGTCAGCTCCACGGTGCTGCCCGCCCCGGTGAGCAGCACCCCGGCCCCGCCGGCGTGGTGCACCCGGCAGCCGTCCAGCCGGGCGGTGGAGCCGTCCAGCACCGCCAGGCCGACCTGGGCCGAGCCGGCCAGCTCGGTGGACTCGGCCACCAGCGCGGCCCCGGCGCGCAGCCGCACGCCCAGCCCGGCCGGGTTGAGCACGGTGCAGCCGCGCAGGGTCAGGGCGGCCCCGTCGGTCAGCTCCACCCCGGAGTCCGCCGTGGCCTCCACCCGGCAGCCGGCCAACTCGGCGGCCACGCCCGGCCCGTGGACCAGCACGGCGGGGGCGGAGCGCTCCGAGCCCTCGATCACCAGGCCCTGCACCACGGCGTCGGCGGTCAGGGTGAGGGGCACCCCGGAGGGCGGGTCCAGCCGCACGGTGCCCGGCCCGTCCGCCGGGCGCAGGGTGAGGGGCTTGTCCAGCACGACGTTCTCCCGGAACGTCCCGGCCCGGACGGTCAGCGTGTCGCCCGGCTCGGCGGCGGCCACCGCCTCGGCCAGCGTCTGGTACTCGCCGGCCCGGCGCCGCCAGCGCGAGGCGCTGTCCTGGGTGACCCGGACCCTGTGCTCAGCCATGACGATCCGCCATCCCCACCTCTGTCAACGGGCTGTCTGTATCGGAGCTTGCCGCAACGGGAGACGCCGCACCGCCACGACCGGTACAACGACCGGGCGCGGCACGGGTTCCGGGCCGGTGGACCGGGCGGTCAGCGACGCTCCAGGACGGTGAACTCGTCGCCCAGGCGCAGGGTGCCGACCAGGCCGGTGAAGCCCTCCGGCCGCTCCGGGATCAGGTTCTGGCCGAAGACCAGCTTCTGGTCCAGCTGGTGGTGGCGGCCGAGCGCCCGCAGCGGCTCGGGGCCCCGGCGCTCGCCGGTCTCCTGGTCGGTGGTGGTCACCACGCAGCGGCCGCAGGGCTTGGCCACCCGGAAGGTCACCTCGCCGATCCGCACCCGCAGCCACTCGTCCTCGTCCCAGGGCTCGGCCACGTCCACCACCAGGTTGGGGCGGAAGCGCTCCATCGGCACCGGGGCCGCCTTGCGCTCGTCCTCCGGGTGGTCCTCGGCGATCCGGGCGTTCAGCCCGTCCAGCGAGCCGGTGGTGGTGAGCAGCAGCGGGAAGCCGTCGGCCATCGTCACGGTGTCGCCCGGCCCCGCGTACTCCGGCTTCACCGGCCGGGCCAGCGGGTCGTCCAGGTGCACCAGCCGCACACCGGGGAAGTACCCGGCGAACCAGGCGTTGGCCTCCTCGGCGGCCAGTGCGGTGGTGAAGAAGGTGCCGAACACCTCGGCCTTGACGGACGGTTCGCCGGCGGGGGCGGCGATCTCGATCCGCCCGCCGTCCGGGGCGGTCACGCTCAGCGAGCCGTCGGGGGACGGCAGCGCGCGGAACTGACCGAGCGTCGGCTCGTCCCGCTGGGTCACGGCCTTGCCGCCCTCGTCCACCAGCATCCACCGCCGGTCCCCGGTCAGACCCCAGGGCTCGACCTGGGCGCTCTCCGGGCTGAGCCGGTAGGTGGACTTGATCGGATAGATGTGCAGACCCGTCAGCTGAGGCATGCGCCCATCCTGCCAGAGCCCGGCGGCGCCTCGAATGCAGGTGGTTACACCGGGGGCGCGAGGAACTGCGCGAAGCGGAAGGCGGACCAGAGCCGGATCGGGGCAGGTGAGCCAGTTGCAGGTGCTGCCGTTCCCCAGCGCGCAGTTCCTCGCGCCCCTGCGGGGCGCTCCCTCGTGCGGCCCGCGTACGCCGAGGGGCCGCCTGGACCGGTGTGGTCCGTGCGGCCCCTCGGGACGACCGTTGTGCCCTGCTCCGCCCGGATCCCCCCAGATCACGGGCAGTGGTGTCGCGGCAAGGTCAGTAGGCGTTCGCCTGGTAGCCGGGCTGGGGGTACTGGGTCTGCTGGGCCATCGGGCGGAACTGGTTGCCGCCGAAGCTCTGGTCCGGGAAGCCCTGCTGCGGGACCGCGGCGGCCCCGGCGAAGCCCTGCTGCGCGCCCGCGTACGCCCCCTGGCCGGCCAGGTTGGGCGCCGCCGCGTAGCCCTGCTGCTGGTACTGCTGGAAGGCCGGGCTCGGACCGCCGGCCGGGCGCTGCTGCGGCAGCTGGCCGGTCTGGCCGTAACCGGGCAACTGGGGCTGCGGAGAGGTGTAGACCGCAGGGGTCGGCTGGGCCGGGATGTACTGGGTGGCCGGGCCGCTGCTGCTCGGGCCGGGGCCCAGGGCGAGCCGGGCCGGGGGCAGCGCGGGGAGGTTGCCGCCCGGGCTGTCGAAGCCCGTACTCCCGTACGTGGAGCCGTAGTTGGTGCCGTAGCCGTAGCTCGACGAGGCCGGCGGCAGGGCGGCCGGCACGTTGATGGGGGCGATCTGCGGGACACCGCGCTCTGCGACCAGGCTGTCGTAGATGGGCGTGCCGGAGCTGAAGGACGGAGAGGGGTAGCCGACTCCGTCGTAGGAGCGGGGCGAGGTCATGGGGCATACCGTAAGCCCACAATGTGCCTGCTGAGGAGAGTGAGAGGCGTAGGAGTTGCAGTGTTTACGCACTCTTCTCCGGAACAACTCACTCGAAAGTGTTATGATCGGACATTTCGACGCCGCTTTCCGGCCACCCTCGGGGCCTGACGGGGCGTCGAACGGGGGACGAACGGACCGTGGCCGATCGACAGCGCGCGCCCCTCGGTGAACCGGGGGGCGCGCGTCGGGTGGCACGAGCCCCCCAGGGGCCGGTGCCGGATGGTTCGTCAGCGGGTGGAGAGCGCCTGGACCGGGAAGCCGGGCCGGCCGGCCAGCTCGGAGGTGCAGTGCGCGCAGCGGACCGCGGCGGCCGGGACGGAGCTCAGGCAGTCCGGGCAGTCGGCCTTGGGGACCGGCACGTCCTTGACCGGCTCGAAGCGCTGCTGGAGCTTGCCGACCGGCAGCACCACCGCGAAGTAGATCACCGCGGCGATCAGCACGAAGCTGATCAGGGCGTTCAGAAAGGCGCCGTACGGGAAGCTGGTGCCGCCGACCTCGAAGGAGCGCTTGCTGTAGTCGCCGACCGCGCCGGTGGCGACGCCGATCAGCGGGGTGAGGAAGGCGGTGACGAAGCCGGTGACCACGGCGGTGAAGGCCGCGCCGACCACGATGCCGACCGCGAGGTCCACCACGTTTCCGCGCAGCAGGAAGCTGCGGAATCCCTTGAACACCGGGAACTCCAAATCGTTGAAGGGGGAGAGGGGGCGCACGCGCCGTGCACGGCGGGCCCGATTGGCCATTGTGACCCTTCAACCCCCGTGTGGTCCAAGCCAGTTCACCTGATCCGCGTAACCGGGGCACGGGTGTGCGGGGCCCGTAAACGCGTCCCGCCCGGGGCCGTGGGGCCCCGGGCGGGAGGGTGTGCGGGGTGCGGCGGGGTCAGATCCCGGCGTCGCGCAGGCGCTCCGCATACGGCTGGATCCGGGCCACCGCCTCGGCGGTGCGGCGGACGGTGGCGGCGTCCATGTGGGTCCAGAGCGGGACGGTCAGCACCGAGTCGGCCAGCCGGTCGGTGACCGGCAGCGCGTCCGCCTGGCCGAGGTGGGCGTAGGACTGCTGGCGCTGCACCGGCGGGTGGAAGTAGCGCCGGGTGTCGATGCCCTCGGCCTTGAGCGCGGCGGCCAACTGGAGGGCGGTCAGGCCGAAGGCCTCGGCGTCCAGGATCATGGTGAGGTCCTTGAACGTGGAGACGTCGCCCTCCTCCGGCAGTGCCAGCCGCAGGCCCGGCAGCCCGGCCGTGGCGCGGGCGAACTCGGCCACCAGCGCGCCGCGGTGGGCCACCCGCTCGGGCAGCCCGGCGACCCAGGTCAGGCCGACGGCCGCGTGCAGCTCGCTCATCCGGGCGTTCAGGCCGGGGAAGAGCGTGTTGTAGTCCCCGGGGTTGCCGTAGTCCCGGCCGGTGCGCAGGGTCCTGGCCAGCGCCGCGTCCCGGGTGGCCACCAGGCCGCCCTCGCCGGCCACCGCGACCTTGGTCGGGCTCATCGAGAACACCTCGGCCAGGCCGAAGTTGCCCACCGGGACGCCCTTGCGCTTGGAGCCGAAGCCGTGCGCGGCGTCGTAGACCACCGGGATGCCGGCCGCGTCGGCGACCCGCTGGATCTCCTCGGTCTGGCAGGGGGTGCCGTAGACGTGGGTGGCCATCAGGGCGGCCGGGTTCTCGGCCGCCTTCAGCCGGGCCTCGGCGTCCGCCGGGTCCAGGGTGATGTCCTGCTCGCGGGCCTCGGCGAACAGCGGGGTGCCGCCCGCCCAGTGCGCGGCGTGCGCGGTGGCCGAGAAGGTGAAGCCCGGCATCAGCACCGGGCGGCCGCCGCCCACCCCGGCGGCCTGCAGCACCAGCATCAGGCCGGCGGTGCAGTTGGAGACCGCCACCACGTGCGGCACCTCCAGGAGTTCGGCGGCCCGCTCCTCCAGCTCGGCCACGGTGCGGCCGTTGGTCAGCATGCCGCTGTCCAGCACCGAGCCGAGCCGGGCCAGCAGGCCCTCGCGGTCCGGCACCTGGACGCGGGTCAGCGGCAGGCCGTCGGGGAAGGCGGGAGTGCCGCCGAGGAACGCGGGCGCAGCGGTGTCAGTGGTGGTCATGGTCGGTTCGATCCCCCCAGGGTCGAGGTGGTGACGCGGCGTCGGAACGGGCCGGGGCGGCGACGGGGACGGTGCCCCACTGGCCGGGCTGCACCCGCCAGACCGGCGCCCGGGACCGGCGCCGCAGCACCGGCCGGTCGTTCTCCGGTTTGGGGACGGCGAGCAGCACCAGCACCAGCGGCAGCACCTGGACCCGCTCGCGGGAGAGGATGCCCAGGTTGTTGATGGTGGAGAAGGCCCAGCAGAACAGCAGGGTGTAGACCAGCGCGTACGCGATGTACGAGCGTTTCAGGAACAGCCGGGGCAGCTGGCGCATCCTGGGCCAGCCGCGGATGAACATCACCAGCAGGGCGAAGCACTCCACCGACTGGAACAGGCTCTGGATGTTGGAGGCCTCGAACGGGAACGGGCGGAACAGCACGCTCACCACGGCCATCGGCAGTCCGGCCGGATTGAGGCTGAAGGCCGGGGCCGCGTCCTCGGGCGCCGGCGCGTTGATCATCGAGTTGCCCTGCGAGGTGCGCCTGGAGGTCTCCGAGAGCACCTGGTTGACGGCGTCGCCGCCCTGGCCGGTGGTGCCGAAGAAGGTGTTCACCTGTTGGAGCATCAGCATCACCATGGCGCCCAGCACCGCCACGGTCACCACCATCCGCAGCGGGCCCAGCGCGCTGACCTCCTTGGGCCGCTTGCGCAGCACGTACGCCACGGTGAGGCCGGCGCCGGCCAGCACGGTGACGTGCGGGCGGACCATCGCGGTGCCCAGCGAGCCCAGCCCGATGAAGACGAAGGCGCCGAACTGACGGCTCAGCAGCTTCGCCACCCCGTAGGTGGTCAGGCCCAGGCAGAACATCATCCAGGCGTCCTTGCCGATGCTGGACGGCCAGAACAGCAGTGAGGGCAGGAAGAAGACCAGCTTGGCGTAGCGCCGGGTGTCCGCCTCCGGGAAGGCGATCTGCAGCGCCCGCCAGAACAGCAGCAGGCCCCAGAAGCCCAGCCAGGAGAAGACCAGGAAGCCGCCGACCAGGGACGGGCCGGTGATCGCGTAGACCACCCCGGTGACGATGATGATGAAGCCGGTGCCGGCCACCTTCATGCCCAGGTCGTAGTGGATGCCGCCGGAGAAGTCCACGGTGTCCAGGAAGTAGGCGAGCTCACTGCCCTTCTGGTGGTACATCTTGGCGTCCGCCGCGCCGCCGTAGAGCACGAAGGCCATCAGGTAGCGGGGGAACGCGCAGAGCAGCTTGAGCGCCATGGCCAGCATCAGCAGCCGGAACACCCGGGGCTCCGGGTTGTTCGCCGCCACCCGGGCCAGGATCGGGGTGCCGATCGCCATCAGGGCGGGCAGCACCAGCAGCGCCCCCCAGGTGTCGTAGCTGGTGTGCACCATGGCCAGCACGAAGACCGTGACGTAGGTGCAGACCAGACCGCCGGCCACCAGGGTCGGCCAGGGCAGCGCAGGCGACCGCAGGGCCTGCCGGAGCATCAGAAGACCTCCAGGTCACCGAGGTTGAACCGCCAGGCGCCGAGCTCCGGCGGCACCGCCCCGGCCGGGGTGCGGGCGGCCAGCCGCATGCCGGTGCGCGGCGCCCGCAGGTAGCCGGAGCGCAGCGCGGCCGCGGCCGCCTCGGTGCCGGCCGCCAGGTGGGTGGCCACGTGGTCGCCGCCGGAGCGGGCGGCGGCCCGCAGCAGCTCGGCGGCGGCCCGCCGGTCGCCCGGCCGGACGATCACGTCGGCGAGGGTGAACTCCACCAGCGGGCCCCGCCGCCGCGGGCGGCCGAAGGCCACCCCGGCCAGCTCGCCGCCGCGGTGACAGGTCATCACCCGGTAGTCCAGGCCCGGCGCGTCGCCGTAGCGCCAGCGCAGGTACGGCTCGGTGCGGGCCACCGCGAGGCGGCCGTCCGAGGCGTCCGCCTCCGCCCGCTCGCGCAGCAGCTCGTCCAGGCCGGCCGGCGTGCCGTCGGACCCGCCGGAGCCGAACCAGCCGGCCGCCGTCGGCAGCGGGCAGACCACCGGGCCGGTGGCCGCCGCCCGGCGGGCCAGCGCCGCCCGGGCGCCCCGGGCGAAGGAGAGCGGCCGGGCGATCCGCAGCGAGACCGGCACCTGGCCGAGCTCCTGCCAGCCCATCCGCAGGTACCCGGGCAGGCTGTTGCCGTTGGGCGTGTTGAAGACCAGCTCGGCCTCCGAGGAGACCTGCTCCAGCAGCTGGGTGGTGAGCCGCCGGAAGATCCCGCGGCCCTGGAAGTCCGGGTGGGTGGCGGTGTCCACCGGGCGCACCGCCCGGACCACCCGGTCCACCGCCCGCCACTCCCAGCGCAGGAACAGCCGCACCCCGACGATCCGCCCCTCGGGCGTCACGGCCACCAGACCGGGACTGGTGCCGAAGGGGTTGCGGTGGTGCTTCCACTCGAAGAAGTCGGCGCTGCGGGTCCCGGTCGGGCCGCCCGCCAGCGAGGCGGTCAGCAGCTCCAGCACCGCGGGGGTGTCCGCCCCGTCCAGCGGACGGTAGCTCAACTCAAAGGCGTCGTCCCGTGGTTGCTCGGGGCTCGCGCTCACGATGGTTCGGTCTTCCTCTCGGAGGGTCAGGGCGGGGGAGCGAGGGTCAGCTCCGCAGCACCTGCTCGTACACCCGCTCGACGGCCCGCTGCGCGCCCGCCACGTCGAAGGACTCCGAGCGCCCGCGGGCCGCCCCGCCCATCCGCTCGCACAGCCCCCGGTCGGCCGCCAGCTTCCCGAAGGCCGCCGCCAGCGCCGCCGGGTCGCCCGGCTCCACCAGGAAGCCCTCGACGCCGTCGTCCACCACCTCGGGCATCCCGCCCACCCTGGTCACCACCGAGGGCAGCCCGCTGGTCATCGCCTCCATCAGCGCCACCGGCAGCCCCTCCTGACGGGAGCTCAGGGTGAACGCGTCGAAGGCCGGCAGCAGCTCCGGCACGTCCGGCCGGGACCCGGCGAAGACCACGCCCTCGCCCGCCGCCGCCCTCAGCTGCGCCTCCAACGGCCCGGAGCCGATCAGCACCAGCCGGGCCTCCGGCCGCTCCTGCCGCAGCCGCTCGAACGCGGCCAGCAGGGTGGCCTGGTCCTTCTTCGGCGTCATGTTGGCCACCGTGCCGAGGACGAACGCCCCCTCCGGCAGCCCCAGTTCGGCCCGGGCCGCCCGCCGGGCCGCCGGCCCGCCGGCCGCGCCGCCCAGGTCGGGCCCGTGGTGCACCACGGTGACGAAGTCACCGGGCCGCCGCCGGGAGGCCGGGATGCTCGCCGCCACCGCGTGCGAGACCGCCACCACCGCGCGGTTGCGCTTGTACGTCAGGGAGTTGGCCCAGCGGGTCTCCCGCCGGTACCGCTCCCAGACGTTGTGCTCGGTGTGCACCAGCACCGGCCGCCGCGAGCCCAGGGTGAGCAGCCGGGCGGCCGCCGCCGGGATCGGCATGTGCGAGTGCACCAGGTCGTACCGGCGGGCCCGCAGCAGCGCCCGCAGCCGCAGCGGCCAGCGCCGCCCCGGCCCGAGCAGGTGCACCGTCACCCCGGCCGCCTCCAGCGCGGGCACCAGGGCGTCCTTCCACGGCAGCACGTAGGCCACCTCGACCTCGTACCGCGAACGGTCCGCGTGCCGGGCGCAGTTGACCAGCAGTTGCTCGGCCCCGCCGCGGCCCAGGCCCTTGGCGAGCCAGAGCACCCGGACCTTCCCCCCCTGGTCGGTCACCGCTCCTCACCCTCCCGCCAGGCCTTCTCGTTCACGGGCTCCGGGCCGCGCCGGGCCCAGGACGGCGAGGACCGGTGGCGCGGGCCCTCGGGGCGCTGCTCCTGCGGCGGCACCGCGGTCGGCTGCGAGGCAGGACCGGCACCGGGGGCGGTCGGGGCGGTGAGCCCGTCGCGCTTGCGGCGGCCGGAGGGGCCGATCGTGCCGAGCAGCGCCACACCGGCCACCGGCACGCCGGTGCGGGAGAGCAACTCGCTGACCCGGTCCGCCTGTTCGGGCGTCACGTTGCCCGCCTTGACGGTCACCAGCACCGCGTCGGCGTGCTGCACCAGGTCGTAGGCGTCGTTGGCGTGCAGCAGCGGGGAGCTGTCGATCAGCACCACGTCCGCGTGCCGCCGGGCCCGGCGCAGCACCTCGCCGGCCCGCAGCACCAGCGCGGCCGGGTAGGCCGTGGTGTTGCCGCCGGTGATCAGCCGCACGCCGTCCACGTTGGTCCGCCGGATCAGGTCGTCCAGCTCGGCGATCTGCTCCCCGCTCAGCAGCTCGGCCATGCCGGGGCCGTCGCCGACCCCGAAGTGCTCGTGCGCCTTGGGGTGCCGGAAGTCGCAGTCCAGCACCAGCACCTCGCGGCCGGTCTCGGCCAGCGCGGCCGCCAGGTTGGCCACCGTGGTGGTGCGCCCGTCGCCGCTGCGGCCGGACATCACCAGGATCACCGGGGCGGGCTGGGCCAGCCGACGGTTGGTCAGCTCGGCCGGGTCGAGGTTGCCGTCGGCCAGCTGGGCCGCCAGCGCCGGCGGGCCGGTCAGCAGCAGGGTCGAGCGCAGCGAACGGAACGCCTCGGCCCCCGGGTCGGACGGCCGGGCCACCACCAGCGGGTCGCGCAGCCGCCGCAGCCGGGTGGACAGGTACGGGATCTCGCCGATCACCGGGAGGTTGAACGCCTCCTCCGCGCCGTTGCGGGTGCGCAGGCGGGTGTCCATCCGGCTGAGCATCAGCGCGGCCACCACGCCGAGGGCCATGCCGAGCACCACCGCGAGGGCCAGCCGCAGGCCCCGGCTCGGCGAGGTCAGCAGGTTTCCGCCGAGCTCCTTGGCGTCGATCGAGCCCCACTGCTGCACGGCGTCGGTCTGACTGACCGCCTGCAGGTCGCTGATCGCGGTCAGGGTCTTGGTCAGCGAGTTCCGAGCGGCCGTCAGCTGCGGGTCCAGCTTGGGCTGGTCGGCCGGCTTGGCGCTGTAGAACTCCTGCTGGAGCTTGTTGACCAGGTCCTGCTGGGTGGCGCGCTGCGCCTCCAGCCGCTTGATCGACTCGCCCGCGCTCTTCGCGGTCTCCTGGCTGTACCCGGTGATGGTCGCCTCGGCGAAGGCCGCCGCGGTGTCCACGCAGCTCTTGCTGGTCGGCCCGGTGACGGTGAACTCGAGCATGGTCGGGGAGGCCGCGGCCACCTTCCGGCGGGCCACCAGGCCCGCCACGTCGGTGGTGCCGAGCTTCTTCGCGGCGGCCGCCGACACGTCCGAACCGGCGGCGTACGAGAGCACCTGATCCGCCCGGACCGCCTCGCCGGCCCCGGCCACCGGGGTGATGGCGACCTTGCACTGCCATTTCCCGTTGTCGACGGTGTCGCCCGTCGGGGTGAGCAGCAGCCCGATGATCAAGGCGGCCACCGTACAGCCGACCAGCAGTCGCCAGTAACGTCGCAGTACGGTGAAGTGGTTGGCCGGTTCCACCGGTTGGATCCCCTCGCGTTCGTGGTGCATGCGCCGCGCCGACCGGCCCGGGTCGGGTACGGGTCGGCTCCGCACGGTCTGCTGGCCGCTCGCCTGGTGGCGCGCAGCGGCGCGGGTCCCGCCCCCCAGCGCGGACCCGTCTCCCCGGGCACGATGCTTGCGGCACCTGACGTGCGGCGCAAGCACTTTGGCCAATCTGATGCGCGATCTCGTCCGGGGGCCGAGAATCGCCCGTTCCTCACCCCTTGGCGAGCGCTCTCTCGTAGAACTCGACCATCTGCCCGGAGACCTGAGTGAGCGTGAACCTGGTCAGGAACCGGGCCCGGGCCGCCTTCGCCCGCAACTGCGCCGCGGAGCGGTCCTCCAGCGTCTCCAGCAGCGCCGCCGCCAGCTCGGCCGGCCGCTCCGGCGGCACCAGCAGGGCGTAGTCCTCCGACCCCACCGTCTCGCGCAGCGCCGCCACGTCCGCGCAGACCAGCGGCACCCCGACGCCCATCGCCTCCATCGCCGCGCTGCCCAGGCCCTCCCAACGGGACGGCACCGCGAACGCGTCCGCCGCCGCCATCAGGTCGAACACGTCCGACCGCGGCCCCAGGAAGCGCACGTTGCCCGCCACCTCGGCCAGCTCCCGCAGCCGCGGGGTCTCCGACCCCGCACTCCCGGCCAGCAGCAGCACCGCCTCCGGCAGCCCGGCCCGCACCGCCGGCCAGGCCTCCAACAGCACGTCAAGACCCTTCTGGTACTGCTGCCGCGCCGCCGCCAGCACCACCGGCGTGTGGTCCGGCAGCTCCAGCCCGGCCCGCACCGCGTCCCGCCGCTCCTGGGTCACCGAACCCAGCAGCTCGGTGTCCCGCCCGCGCGGCACCACGTCGATCCGCTCCGGATTCACCATCAGCCGACGGGCCATCACCTCGGCCACGTGCCGGGTCAGCGCGTGGAACCGGCGGGTGCCCTGCGCGGTCGCGGCGTCCACCGCCTGCGCGGCCCGCACCTTCCACGGGCTCAAGCCCCGGGCGTGCAGGTGCTCCGGCCCGTACGAGGAGTTCACCAGACTGGAGACCACCGGCGTACGGGTGGACAGCGCCGCGGCCCGGCCGAGCACGTCCGACTCGTAGAGCGTGGTGTGCACCAGCTCGGGGCGGCGCTCGCGGAGCAGGCGGCGCAGCGCGGCGAACTCGCCGGCCCGGCCCGAGGCGTGCACCCCGAACACCCCCGCCCCCACATCGGTCAACTCCCGCTGGAACCCGCCCGGCGACGGCCGCAGGTACGCCACGTCCAGCTTCACCCCGGCCCGCACCAGTTGCGGCGCCATCGCGACCAGGCCCTGCTCGGCTCCGCCGATCCTGCTCACGCTGTCGATCACATAGAGCACATGCACAGTGGCCCCCCACCCAAACACTGACAGGCGGTCAGCATCCCAGCCCAGGACCACCCACCGCCACCGAATCCCCATACTGTGAACACGCTGGGAGCCGAGGCACACGGGGGCACATGGCTGCGCCCCGCAGGGGCGCGGGGAACTGCGCGCGGGGGAACGGCAGTACGTGCCACTGGCTCGCGTGCCCCGATCTCACGCTGGTCCGCCTTCCGATTCGCGCAGTTCCCCGCGCCCCCGGTATTACCAATCGCCGGTGCGAAGCCTGCGGCATGTGCCAGGTTGGGCGCCATGGCTGAGCCGAGGGTGTTGCATCTGGTCACTGACCCGCGGGGCCGGGGGGCCCAGAACCTGGCGCGGGACCTGCACGGGGAGTTGCTGCGCAGGGGGGTGCCGTCCACGCTGCGTTCGCTGCAACCGCACGTCGACGCCCCCGCGCCGCACGACGCCCCGCCGCTGGGTCCGTCCCGCTACCACCCGAGCACGCTGCGGGCGCTGCGCGAGGCGGCCCGCACCAGCGACGTGGTGATCGCCCACGGCTCCAGCACGCTCCAGGCCTGCGCCGTGGGCCTGTTCGGCTCCCCGACCCCGTTCGTCTACGTCAACATCGGCGACCCGCGCCACTGGACGGCCAGCCCCGCGCGCCGCCTGCGGGTGGGTGCGTTCCTGCACCGGGCCGCCGCCGTCTCGGCGATCTCGGACGGCGCGCGGGACGTCCTGGTCGAGCGTTTCCGGCTGCCCGCGCAGCGGGTCCGCACCATCCCCAACGGCCGGGCCGCCGACCGCTACCGCCCGGCCGCCGACCCGGCCGAACGGGCGGCCGCCCGCAAGGAGCTCGGCCTGCCCGCCGACGGCCCGCTGGTCGCGTGGATCGGGGCCCTGGCCCCGGAGAAGCGCCTCGACGTCGCCCTCGCCGCCCTCGACCGCTTCCCCGACGTCCACCTGGCCGTCGCGGGCGACGGCCCGCTCAAGGGCACCTACCGGCCCCACCCGCGGGCCCACTTCCTCGGCCGCCTCGCCGACCCGGCCCCGCTCTACCGGGCCGCGGACGCGCTGCTGCTGAGCAGCGACAGCGAGGGCGTCCCCGGGGTGCTGATCGAGGCGGCACTGGCCGAACTGCCCATCGCGGCCACGGACGTGGGCTGGGTCGGCGACGTGGTCCTGGACGGCACCACCGGCGCGCTGGCCCGCCCGGGCGACCCGGCGGCGCTGGCCGAGGCGCTGGGACGGGTGCTCGGCGGCGACCGCGCCGCACTCGGCTCGGCCGCCCGCGCGCACGCCTTGGGCCGCTTCGACCTGGACGTGGTGACGGACGCCTGGCAGCAGCTCGTCCACCAGGTGGCGCGCCGCCGCTGACGCCCCGTCGGGGCGGGGGCCAAAACCCCGTCAAGACCGCCGCCGCACCCCTGCCCGCGCCCGGGGCCCGCGCGCATACTGACCCGGCGGTTCCGCCACCGCGGCGGCCGCACACGGGGAGGACGTCATGGCAGTCCTGGCGGGCTGGGGCCTGGTGGCCCTGCTAGTGCCGCGCCCGGCAAGGTTCGCCGGACGACCCGCTCTCCGGCCGAGAAGAACTCCACCCTGGTGCTGCCCTTCCCGGTCGAGCTGCTGCGCTTCTTCGAGCAGGCCGCCGCCCGCCCGCAGGCCCGGGACTCCGGCCCGGAGCAGCGGGGCTGACGCACCGTCAACGCCCGTTGCGCCGTCCGGGCGAAGAATCCGCCCGGACGGCCCGTCGGCTCGCCGCGCCCGGCGGGGGCTGGAAGCATCGGCCCACGTGAAGCAGCTCATCCGCACCGCCGTCCTGGCCACCGTCGCCGCCGGACTGCTCGCCGCCCCCGTCACGGCCGGTCAGGCCACCGCCGCCCCCGAGGTGCCGCACGAGGGCGGGCACGTCGGCCGGATCGACCACCCGGGCCCGATCCGGGCCGTCAAGCAGGAGGCGGTCGAGTTCTTCTGGTACGACTGCTACCACTCGCGGCAGCTCGAACTCCCGCTGGAGCGCTGGTCGGCCAAGCACGCCTCGGACGTGACGCTGCGCCGGGTGCCGGCGGTCTGGGCCGGGTCGCCGGAGGAGCGGGTCCAGAAGGGCCACGCCCGGCTGTACTACACCCTGGAGAAGCTCGGGAAGGTGGACGAGTTCCAGATCGCCGCCTTCAAGGCGGTGAACGTGGAGGAGCTGGACGTCACCACCGAGGACACCGCCACCGCCTGGGCCGGTACGGTCGGCCTGGACACCGCGGCGTTCCGCACCGCCTACCGCTCCGCCGAGGTGAGCCGACTCACCGAGGACGCCTCCGGCCTGATGGCCAAGTACAAGGTCGACGAACTCCCCACCGTCTTCGTCAACGGAGCCCGGGTGAAGCCCAGCCTGAACGGCGGCGTCGAGGGCATGCCCGAGGCCCTGGACCAGCTGGTCGACTGACCGGAAGAAGCCCCTCGGGAGCCGGGACGGTCACCGTCCCGGCTCTTCTTCACGGATCCGCCCCCTGGCTCGCACACTCTGTGCCAGAGTGTGCGCTGCGGCCGAACCGGACCGGGGAACTCCCCTGGCGGCGGCCGGTATCACTCGGCACCGGAGAAGGCGGGGTTCCGTGGGGGGACAACGCGCGCAGGTCCTCGATCAGCGCGAAAACCAGACTGAGGCCCGGCGGCCGGGGGCCGAGGGTCCCCCGCCCGAGCTGGTCTTCAAGCGGCGGCTCCGACCGGCCCAGGTGGCCCGGGAGCTGCTGGGGGCACGCGAGTTGGTGCGTGCCCTGGCCGAGCGCGACCTGCGCGCCCGGTACAAGCAGGCGGTGCTCGGCTTCGCCTGGGCGGTGCTCACGCCGCTGGCGCTGTGCGCCATCTTCACGCTGGTCTTCCAGCGGGCGGTCAAGATCGACACCGGCGGGGTGGCCTACCC
This sequence comes from Kitasatospora sp. NPDC051853, assembly GCF_044452665.1. NCBI lineage: Bacteria > Bacillati > Actinomycetota > Actinomycetes > Kitasatosporales > Streptomycetaceae > Kitasatospora > Kitasatospora sp. NPDC051853. The sequence goes on from NZ_JBITBY010000016.1 coordinate 90,942, forward strand.
GCTGTTCGCCTACGTCGGCCTGATCGTCTGGCAGTTCTTCAGCAACACCATGAACCAGGGCGCGCTGAGCCTGGCCAACAACCTCAGCCTGCTCAACAAGGTCTACTGCCCGCGCGAGGTCTTCCCGCTGGCCACCATGCTGGTCGCCAGCGTCGACATGCTGATCGGCATCGGCGTGCTCGGCCTGCTCTTCCTGGCCTTCTGGACCGCGCCCGCCGCCACCTTCTTCTGGGTGTTCCCGCTGCTGCTGATCCAGCTGGCCTTCACCTACGGCGTGGCCCTGGTGCTCTCGGTCGCGGTGGTCTACCTGCGCGACGTCCGGCACCTGCTGCCGATCATCACGCAGATGGGCGTCTTCGCGACCCCGGTCGCGTACCCGCTCTCGCAGATCCCGCAGAAGCTCCAGGAGGTCTACGTGGCCTTCAACCCGCTCGGCGCGGTGATCGAGGGCTACCGCCGGGCACTGCTGCACGGCCAGGCCCCCGACCTGACCCTCACCGGGATCGCCTCGGTCAGCGCGCTGGTCGTGCTCTGCGGCGGCTACCTGGTGTTCAAGAAGCTGGAGACGGGGATCGCCGATGTCGCGTGAGCTGATGACCAAGAACCTCCCGCTGGGCACCGTCCGCACCGAGCACGTGTGGAAGCGGTTCAAGGCCGACCAGCAGCGGATGCTGCTGCGCGACAAGGTCGAGCAGGTCACCCGGAAGCTGCGCGGCGGCCGGGGCGAGGACTGGCGCTGGGCGCTGCGGGACATCAACCTGCACATCGAGCCCGGCGAGGCGGTCGGCCTGATCGGCTCCAACGGCTCGGGCAAGTCCACCCTGCTCAAGATGCTGACCAGGGTCATGTACCCGTACGGCGGCGTGATCGACGTGCGGGGCCGGATCGGCGCGCTGATCGAGATCCGGGCCGGCATCCACCCCGACCTGACGGGCCGGGAGAACATCTACCTGTTCGGTGCGCTGCTCGGCCTCAAGCGCCGCGAGGTGGCCGGACGCTTCGACGACATCGTGGAGTTCGCCCGGCTCGGCGGGGCGATCGACCGTCAGGTGAAGTACTACTCCTCCGGCATGCAGATGCGCCTGGGCTTCGCGGTCGCCGCGTACCTGGAGCCGCACGTGCTGCTGGTGGACGAGGTGCTGGCGGTCGGCGACGCGGTCTTCCAGCAGCGCTGCCTGGACCGGATGCGCGAGGTGGCCGAGCAGGGCACCACGATCGTCTTCGTCTCGCACGACCTCCCCGCGGTGGAGTCGATCTGCCGCCGGGGCATCTGGCTGGAGCAGGGCACCGTCCGGGTGGACGCCGGGATCAAGGACGCGCTGGCCGGGTACCGGGACTCGATCGAGGCCCAGTCCGAGGCCACCGCCCGGGTCGGCGAGCCGCTCCAGCTGCTCAAGCACTCCCTGGTCGGCGAGGGCCGGGAGAACCTCACCACCGACGAGCCGATGACCGTCGAGCTCACCCTCGGCGGCGACTACCGCGGCGACGCCACCCTGCACCTCGGCGTCAGCGAGGGCACCTCCAGCCCGATCTTCCAGATCAGCCACGAGATCCGGCTGAACGGCGAGGACCACCACGTCGCCTGCGTGATCCCCAACCTGCCCCTCCCGCGCGGCCGTTACACTCTCTGGGCGGGCGTGTACAGCATCGGCAAGACCGACGGCGGCACCCTGATGAGCTGGCACTCCGTGGGCCAGTTCGACGTCTTCGGACCGATGCTCGACACCCCGCCGCGCGCCGTGGTGCTGGCCGCGCCGGTCTTCGTCCCGCACCGTTGGGAGGAGTGAGCCGGTGACCGGTCTCCGGGTCCTGGTCCACCTCAACAACCTGGCGCTGGGTGGCGCCCAGTTGAACGCCGTGGACATCGCCCGCACCATGCGCGACCGCGGGCACCACCCGGTGCTGTTCGCCCAGGGCATCGACGGCCCCGCACCACTCGTCGAGCTGGCCGCCTCGCACGACCTCGAACTGGTCGTCGAGGGCGGCCCGGACACCCCGCACCGGGTGGTCCGGCAGCGGCTCACCCGGGTCGCCGAGGAGCGGGGCAGCCAGCTGGTGCACGCCTGGGAGGTGCGGGCCGCCCGCAACTCCTTCTTCGGGCCCGGCCGCCTCGGCCGGCTCCCGGTGATCACCACCTTCTACGGCATCCGGATGCTGCGCGGCCTGCCCAGGCACCAGCCCCTGGTGCTCGGCCTCGGCGCGATGATGGGGGAGGGGCGGGCCTTCGGCCACCGCGACGTCCGGCTGATCGAACCCCCCGTCAACACCGTCACCGACGCCCCCGGCGTGGTGGACGGCCAGGAGTTCCGCAAGGAACACGGCATCTCCGACGACGAGTTGCTGCTCTCCATCGTCACCCGGATGGTGCCCGACCTGGAGAAGGACGAGGGCGCGCTGCTCACCGCCCGCGCCGTCCGCGAGCTGGCCGACCCCCGGGTCCGGCTGGTCGTGGTCGGCGCCGGCCCCAGCCTGGACCGGATGCGCGCGGTGGCCGACGAGGTCAACGGCGACCTGGGCCGCCGGGCGGTGCTGGTGCCGGGGCAGCTGGCCGACCCCAGGCCGGCCTACCAGGCCGCCGACGTGGTCCTCGGGATGGGCGGCTCCGCCCTGCGCGGCCTCGCCTTCGGCAAGCCCGTGGTGGTGCACGGCGCGGACGGCTACACCGCCCTGCACGAGCCCGGCCCGCTGGTCGAGCCGCACGCCTCCCGCTGCATGTACGGCTTCGGCGACGGCACCCGCCGCCCCGAGGCGCTGGCCGCCCAGCTCCGGCCACTGCTCGACGACCCCTCCCTCCGTGCCTCGCTCGGGAGTTGGGGCCGCGAGTGGGTGGTCGGCCGGTTCTCCCTGGAGAGCATCACCAACGCCTTCGAGGAGCTCTACCGGGAGGTCCTGGCGGCCCCGCCCGGGCCGTCCAGCTGGTTCCGCGACCTGGAGCAGATGACCAGGTTCGAGTACAGCAAGCCCACGGCGCTGCGGATGCTCGGCCGCTGACGATGCGCTGGACCGGGGCCGTTCCGTACGGCTGGGACGGGCCCATGACCACACGCATGCACGCGGACGAGTTCGACACCGGCCCCGGCCTGGTGCGGAAGCTGATCGACGATCAGTTCCCGCACTGGGCCGGGCTCGCGATCACCCCCGTGCGCTCCGCGGGCACCGACAACGCGATGTACCGGCTCGGCGAGGAGCTGGTGGTCCGCCTGCCCCGCATCCCCGGCGCGGTGCCGGACGTGGCCAAGGAGCAGCACTGGCTCCCCCTCCTCGCCCCGCACCTCCCCCTGACCGTCCCCGCCCCCGTCGCCCACGGCGCCCCCGCCCCGGACTTCCCCCACCCCTGGTCCGTCCAGCACTGGCTCCCCGGCACCAGCCTCATCGACCACCCCGTCGCCGACCTCGCCGCCGTCGCCCGCGACCTGGGCGCCTTCGTCGCCGCCCTCCGCTCCGTCCCCCTGCCCGGCGGCCCGGCCGGCTACCGGGCCGGGCCGCTGGGCACGCACGACGAGGCCGTCCGCGCGGCGATCCGCTCCCCGGACGGCCCGCCCGACCCCGATGCCGACCCCGCCGCCGTGCTCGCGGTCTGGGAGCAGGCCCTCGCCGCCCCCGCCTGGCCCGGCCCGCCGGTCTGGACCCACGGCGACCTGCTCCCCGGCAACCTGTTGGCCCGTCAGGGCCGCCTCACCGCCGTCATCGACTTCGGCTGCGGCGGCGTCGGCGACCCCGCCTGCGACCTCCTCCCGGCCTGGGCCGTCCTCGACGCCGGCACCCGCCCCCTCTTCCGCGAGGCCGCCGCCCCCGACCGGGCCACCTGGCTGCGCGCCCGCGGCTGGGCCCTGGCCTTCGCCCTCCCCGCCCGGGACCACTACCGCACCACCAACCCCACCCTGGCGGCGATCGCCCGGCGGACCGTGCGCGAGCTGTTCACCTGACCCGGGTCCCTACGGGCTGACCGACGCGGCTGCCCTGGCGGCCCGCTCGATCGTCGCGCGGTGGGCGGCACGGGCCTGCTCGTCGATCCCCTTCTCGTGTTCGGGGCGAAGCCCGGTCCGGCCGTCGAGGCCCTCGCGCAGGATGTCGGCGTGCCCGGCGTGCCGGACGGTCTCGCCGAGGACGTGGACCAGGACGGCGAACAGGTTGACGGCGGAGTGGGGCTCCGGCCACCACGGCACGTGGCCGGGGGCGTCGACGGGAAGCCCGGTGATCGTCGCGTCCGAGTGCTCCCACGTGCGCCGGTAGAACGCGACGATCCCGTCCTTGGTCTCGCCCTCGGCGGCCCACTGGTCGCTGCCGTCGGAGTCCTGCCACCGGGGCAGCGGCTCCGGCGAAGGCCGGCCGAAGACCTCGCCGAAGTACCGGGCCTCGACGGTGGCCACGTGCTTGACCAGGCCGAGGAGGTTGGTCCCGGTCGCCGTCAGGGGGCGGCGGGCGTCGTACTCGTCCAGGCCGTCGAGCTTCCAGAGCAGCGCCTCGCGGTCGCGCCGCAGCCGGCCGTGCAGGGTCTCCTTGGCGAATTCGTCGATCATGCGCCACGAGCCTGCCACGGGCCGCCCCCGCCCTCAAGGGCCGGATGCCCTCACCCGGTGGCGCGCAGCAGCAGCGTCACGAAGCCCAGGGTCCCCCGGTAGCCGTTCAGCCAGCCGTCGCGGTGCTCGGTCGCGGTGGTCAGGGCCTCCGCCGCGTCGGGGTGGTCAGGGTGCTCGAGGGCCCACTCCGTCAGGGAGCCGGTCCAGGACCACTCGTAGGCGTCCCACTCGGCGAGCGAGGAGACGTGGGCGTCGACCGGGGCCCAGCCGGCCTCGGTGATCCGGGTGACCAGGCCGGGCAGGTCGGTGTACTCCTTCTCGGGGACGCCGAGTGCCTTCAGGGCGGCGGCCCCGGGCTTGCGCTCCCAGAAGCAGACGCCGAGCACCGCGACCCCTCCCGGTCGCAGCATCCCCCGGACGGCTTCCAGGGTCGGCACGACCCCGCCGAAGGCGTGCTCCGTGCCGACGCTCAGCACCACGTCGAACGGCTGCTCCGCCTCGTGCTCGCGCACGTCCCGGTGGTGCAGCCCGATCCGCCGGGACACCCCGAGCGCCTCGGCCCGCTCCCGGGCCCGGCCGAGCGCGGCGTCGTCCAGGTCGACGCCGACCGCCCGCAGCCCCTGATCGGCCGTCAGGGCCCGCAGCAGCCAGGCGCCTTCGCCGCAGCCCAGGTCCAGCAGCCGGCCGGCCCGGCCCCGGAGCGCCCGGGCCAGCAGGCGTTCGACGGCCTCGTCGGAGAGCGGTGCGGCGATCGGGTGGTGGGAGTGGGTGATGCGGAAGCGCAGTCGAGGGTCCATCGGCTCAGTCTGTCCGTGCCTGCTCGTCCGCCGCCAGGGGTTTGCCGTAGGTGCGGCCCTTCCACGCCGCGCCCCGGCCCCGCCAGTGCTGCACCGCCGAGTCCACCGTCATCAGCAGGTAGAGCAGCGCCGTGAACGGCAGCAGCAGCGCCGCCCACACCGGCTGCCCGTAGTACCGGACCATCGGCAGGTACGTCCCCGCCATCAACGCCCAGGCCAGACCGCCGCACCCGGCCGCCGCCCACGCGCCGCTCGCCGGCCCGGCCAGCAGCGCCACCGGCGGCACCAGGTACACCAGTGCCAGCCCCAGCACCGTCCCGGCCAACAGCCAGACCGAGTGCCGCAGTTGGGCGTAGGCGCTGCGCGACACCATCCGCCACAGCTGCCCCAGCCCGGGGTACGGGCGGACGCTGTCCACCTCCTCGGCCAGCCCCAGCCAGGTCCGGCCCCCGCCGCGTTTCACGGCCCGGGCCAGCGAGACGTCGTCGATCACCGCCCCCCGGATCGCCGCGATGCCGCCCGCCCGCTCCAGCGCCTCCCGCCGCACCAGCGAGCAGCCGCCCGCGGCGGCGGCGGTCCGCGAGCCGGGCCGGTTGCTCCACCGGAACGGGTACAGCTGGGCGAAGAAGTACACGAAGGCCGGCACCACCAGCCGCTCCCACCCGGTCACCACCCGCAGCCTGGCCATCTGCGAGACCAGGTCCAGCCCGTGGCCCTCGGCGGCGGCCACCAGCGCGGCCAGCGAACCGGGCCCGTGCGCGATGTCCGCGTCCGTCAGCAGCAGGTACTCGGCCCCGTCGGCCTGCTCGACGCCGTGCCGCAGGGCCCAGAGCTTGCCCGTCCAGCCGGGCGGCAGCGGGGGAGGGGTGGTGACGGTCAGCGGCAGGCCGCCCGCCGCCCCGAGCCGCCGGGCCAGTTCGCCCGTGCCGTCCGTACTGTGATCGTCGATCAGCACCACCCGGGCCGCGCCGGGGTACCGCTGCGCCAGCACGCTCGGCAGCGAGGCCGGCAGCACCTCGGCCTCGTCCCGGGCCGGCACCAGCACCACCACCGAGGGCCAGTGCCCGGGCTCGACCCGCGGGGGCAGCCGCTGGTCGGTCCGCCAGAAGAACCCCTGACCGACCGTCAGCCACACCCAGGCGGCCAGGGACACCACCGACACCCACAGCAGCACCGTCACCCTCGCCAGTCTGCCACCGCGCCCCGCCCGGGTCCCGTCACCGCACCGCCCTGCCGCGGCGCCGGTCCTCCCACTGGAGGGTGGCCAGGGAGACCAGCAGACCGGCGATCACGGTGGCGATCATCGTGCGGGGAACCCCGAGGGCGTGGACCAGGGGGGCGGCAGAGGAGTGCGCTGAGGGCCGGAAGGAGCAGCATCGCCAGGACCCGCAGGTACCAGGGCACCCGACGGGTCAGCACCACCGCGAGCAGCCCCGCCAGGTAGGCGGGCGCCAGGAAGTACGCCCCCGCACACAGCACCGCCACGATCAGGAACACGCCGGCCATCAGTCCCACCCCCGGGTCCGCGACGGTCCGTACCGTCGTCGCCCGGCTAGCCTGGTAGATGAATTGAACGTGTTCAAGTCTGCTGCGGCAGGCCCTGGGCGAGGAAGTCCGAGACCAGCTCCGTGAACCGCTCCGGCTCCTCCACCCACGGCCGGTGTCCCGAACGGTCCATCAGTTCCAGCCGGGCGTCCGGGTAGAGGGCGGCGGCGAGGCGGGCCGGTGCCGTACCGATCAGACCGTCCGAGGCGCCGGCCACCACCAGGACCGGCACCCGCACCGCCGCCAGGCGGGCGAGCCGCTGCCGCTCGTCCGCCGGGGTGGCCGCGCCCGCGTAGTAGGCGGCGCGCAGCCAGGCGTGCGGGGAGCCGTGCTCGGGGCGGTGCTCGGCCTGCCGGGAGTCGTCCCAGTGGTGCCAGGAGAAGGGGTGGGTCCGCCGCCCCAGCTCGGCCGCCTCGGTACCGGTGTGCCCGCCCTCGGCGATCAGCCGGTACGCCTCCGCCGCGTCCGGGTACCAGGCCTCGCCCGCCCGCGCGTCCCGCAGCCGCTCCAACTCCCGCTCGTCCGGCTCCCGGGCGGCCCGCCCCACCGGGGTGACCAGCACCAGCCGCCGCACCCGCTCCGGACGGGCGGCCGCGTACTCCTGGGCGATCAGGCAGCCGGCCGAGTGCCCCAGCAGGTCGACCCGCTCCAGGCCCAGGTGCACGCGCAGCGCCTCGACGTCCCGGGCCTGCTCGGTGAAGGCCACCGTGCCCCGGTCGGCCGGTACCGCCGAGCGGCCGGTGGCCCGGGGGTCCAGCAGGACCAGCCGCCGACGGTCCGTCAGCCCGCCGAGCCCGCCCAGGTAGCGCAGGTCCGTCCCGGGCCCGCCGGGGAGCACCAGCAAGGGCGGCCCCCCGCCGAGCAGTTCGTAGTGGAGCGTGGTCCCGTCGTACGAGCTGAACGTAGGCATGGCAGGCACCCTCACACACCGGCCCGGACCGCACCAGCACCGTTCCGCACCGTGGAAGGGCCCCGGAGCGCCCGGGAAGGCCCGCGGAGGGCCGGTGAACGGCCCGGCCGGTCCAGTAGAGTCGTGAGCTGTGAAGATCGCACTGATGGACTCCGGAATCGGCCTGCTCGCCGCGGCTGCGGCCCTGCGGCGGCTGCGCCCCGACGCCGACCTGGTGCTCTCCTCCGACCCGGACGGGATGCCCTGGGGCCCCCGGACGCCCGAGGACCTCAGCGAGCACGCGCTGGCCTGCGCGCGGGCCGCCGCCGAGCTGGAGCCGGACGCCCTGGTGGTCGCCTGCAACACCGCCTCGGTGCACGCGCTGGAGGTGATCCGCGCCGAGCTGGAGCCCCGGCTGCCGGTGATCGGCACCGTCCCGGCGATCAAGCCGGCCGCCGCGCGGGGCGGCCGGGTGGCGATCTGGGCCACCCCCGCGACCACCGGCAGCCCCTACCAGCGCGGTCTGATCCGGGAGTTCGGCGGCTCGGCCGAGATCGCCGAGGTGGCCTGCCCCGGCCTGGCCGACGCGGTCGAGCGGGCCGACGCGGCGGACATCGCCGCCGCCGTGGCCGACGCGGCCTCCCGCACCCCGGCGGGGACGGAGGTGCTGGTGCTCGGCTGCACCCACTACGAGCTGGTGGAGGGTCAGATCCGGGACGCGGTGGCCGCCGCCGGCTCGCAGCCGCTCTTCCACGGTTCGGCCGACGCGGTCGCCGCCCAGGCGCTGCGCCGGGTCGCGGCCGGCACCCCCGAGGGCTCCGGCACCCTGACGGTGCTGCACACCGGCCGCACCGCCGCCCTCCCGCCCGCCGCCCTGACCTACCCGGAGGGCCGGCTGCTGGCGGCGGTGGCCCAGGCGCTCTGACCTGGCGTCAGATGCCTCGGGAACTCCCTTGCACGGGCCGGGGGCGGTGCCTATCCTCGTCGCAACGCGTCGAAGGAGACGAGTAGCCGAGGACCCCACGCGAGCAGAGAGAGCCGCCGGAAGCTGTGAAGGCGGACTCGCGTCCGAGGTGAAGACCCTCCCGAGTGCGGGGAGGAACGGCCCGTCAGGGCCCCATGCCCCGCCGGCCCGCCCCCGTCACCGGGCGATCCGAGGCCGCCCCCGCGCGGGGCGGTGAAAGTGCGGTGGTACCGCGAGCACCCTTCTCGCCCGCACTCCCAAGGGATCATGACGACAGCCACGGAGGCTGCGATGATCCACCCCACGAGCCCCACCACGGGCCGGACCCTCTGTACGGACCTCCCCACCCGCCTCGAAGGCCGGGTCACGGTCGCCGGCTGGGTGCACGCCCTCCGGCTCCAGCGCGCCATGCAGTTCCTGGTGCTGCGCGACCACACCGGCCAGGTCCAGGTCACCCACCGCCGCGACGGCGGCGAGCTGGAGGCCCTGCTCGACTCCCTCACCCCCGAGTCCGCCGTGCGGATCACCGGCCGGGTGGTGACGGCGCCCCAGGTGAAGCTGGGCGGCCTGGAGATCGTCCCCGAACGCGTCGAGGTCCTCAACCGGGCCGAGACCCCGCTGCCCGTGGACGACCGGACCGGCCCCGAGCAGCGGCTCGACTGGCGCTTCCTGGACGTCCGCCGCCGGGCCGCCGCCCAGCTGCTGTTCGCCGTGCAGACCACCTTCGAACAGGCCGTGCGCGAGTACGCGGTGGCCGAGGGCTGCACCGAGATGCACACCCCCAAGCTGATGGGCGCGGCCTCCGAGTCCGGCGCCGAGGTGTTCCGCCTCGGGTACTTCGACCGCTCCGCGTACCTGGCCCAGTCGCCGCAGTTCTACAAGCAGATGGCGGTGGCCGCCGGGATCGACCGGGTGCTGGAGATCGGCCCGGTCTTCCGGGCCGAGCCCTCGTACACCTCCCGGCACGCCACCGAGTTCACCGGCCTGGACGTCGAGCTGGCCTGGACCGACGGCGTCGAGGACGTGATGGCCTTCGAGGAGGCGATGCTGGCCCACGCGGTCGGCCGGGTCGCCGAGGCCCACGGGGAGGCCGTGCGGGAGGTGTTCGGCGTGGAGGTGGTGGTCCCTCAGGTCCCGTTCCCCCGGCTGACCATGGCCGAGGCCCAGGAGGTGCTGCGGGCCGGCGGTTGGGACCCGGAGGGCCAGAAGCAGGACCTCGACCCGGACGGCGAGCGGCGGATCGCCGCGTACGCGCGCGAGCGCTTCGGCCACGAGTTCCTCTTCGTCACCCACTACCCGGCGGCGATCCGGCCCTTCTACCACCGGCGCCCCGAGGGGCGGCCCGACCTCACCCTCAGCTTCGACCTGCTCTGGAAGGGGCTGGAGGTCACCACCGGCGCCCAGCGCGAGCACCGCTCCGAGGTGCTGCTGGCGCAGGCGGCGGAGAAGGGGATGGAGACCGGCCCCATGCGGGAGTACCTGGACGTCTTCCGCTTCGGCTGCCCGCCGCACGGCGGCTTCGGCGCCGGGCTGGCCCGGCTGCTGATGGTGATGCTGGGGCTGGAGTCGATCCGCGAGGCGGTCTTCCTCTTCCGCGGGCCGAACCGGCTGACCCCCTGAGCCGCCGCCCGGCCCGGAGCGCTCAGCCCCAGTGGGCCGGGCGCTCCAGGCCGGCCGGCAGGGTGGTGGCGGCGTCGCCCCGGGCCGCGTTCAGCTGGGCCTGGAGCAGGAAGAGTGCACCCGTCAGGTCCGCCCCGGCCAGGTTGGCGTCCCGCAGGTCGGCGCCGATCAGGTCCGCCTCGCGCAGGTCCGCCTTCCGCAGGTCCGCCGCGATCAGGTACGCGCCGCGGAGGTTGGCCCCCCGGAGCCCGGCCCCGGCCAGGCGGGCCCCGATCAGGTCGGCCCCCCGGTGGTTGCGCTTCTTGCCGGGTACGGCGGCCCGGTACAGCTCACTGGCGCGCAGCAGCTTCTCGCTCACCCGCTGACGGACCGTCGGCACGTCCACCGCCAGCACCTCGGCCGGCGTCCCCCGGGTCAGCCGGCCGACCTCCGCCAGCTCCGCCTCCAGCTCGGCCCGGACGGAGCCCAGCCGGGGGAGGGCGGCGGCCTCGGTCAGGTACCGCAGCAGCTCGTGCAGCTGCCGCACCACCGGGAAGACCTCGAACATCTCGGCGGCGCTCGACGGGTCCTCCCGCCAGCTGCGGCCGCCGTAGGTCAGCTGGGAGACCTTCTGGCCCGCCCCGAGGCAGTCGAAGACGGTGCAGCCGGTGAACCCCGACCCGCGCAGCTTGGTGTGGATGCCGCACCGGAAGTCCTCCTGGAGGTTCCGGCACGGCGTCCCGGCGCTCTTGTTCACCGCGAAGTCCGCCGACTTCGCGAACGGCAGGGCCACGCAGCACAGCCCGAAACAGCTCGCACAGTCGGACACCAGCTCAAGACCCTCGGCCACCACGGACGTGCTCCCAGCAAGAAATGAGGACAGGACAACCGCCCCATTCTCCCAGGTCCGAGAGGATGCCTCTGGGGGCGCGGGGAACGTACGTGGTTGCCCCGGGGGCGCGAGGAACTGCGCGCGGGGGAACGGCAGCACCTGCAACTGGCTGACGTGCCCTCAGTTGCAGGTGAGCTGCCTTCCGACTCGCGCAGTTCCTCGCGCCCCCCGGGGCAACCACGTACGCCCCGAAGGCGCAGCTCCTACCGTTACTCGGCGACCGCAGGTCTGCCGCGGAGGCGCTGCACCGCCGGCTCCAGCCCCGAGAGGATGGTGTCGAAGCGCCGGGCGCTGGTGGTGCAGTCGACCTGGAGGCGGCTGATCCGGAGCGGGTGCTCGGGGAGCCGGGGCCCCAGGCGGTGGTCGGAGAGGAAACCGAGGCGGTAGCCGAGCTGGCGGAGCAGGGTGTCGGCGCGCGGGTCGTAGCCGCCGTTGGGGTAGGCGAAGGCGGTGGGCGCCTCGCCGAGCCAACCGCTGAGGGCCCGGTGGGCGCCGGTGATCTCGGCGTCCACGGTGGCGTCGTCGCACTGGCTGAGGCAGGGGTGCCCCAGGGTGTGGTTGCCGATCGCCACCTGACCGTCCCTCAGCTCGCGCAGGTCCGCGGGGGAGAGCTGCTGCTGCCCCGGCGGCCGCCGGTGCGCGCTGACCCGCAGCTCGGCCAGGCTGCGCCGCCGGTCGGGGTCGGGCAGGGTCTTCAGCCGGGCGAGCAGCTGGTCGGGCCGGGCCAGGCTGCGCAGGGAGCGGGCCTGGCCGCCGTTGCGGGCCAGGAAGGCGGCCTCGTGCCACCAGAACGGGCGCTCGGTGCCGATCAGCTCGGCGATCACGAAGGCGGCGGCGGGGATCCGACGGGCCTTCAGCTCGGGCAGGGCGTGGGTGAGCACGGTGCGGTCGGCGTCGTCGAAGGTGATGAGCACCGAGCGGGGCGGCAGCGGGCGCCCCTCGGCGATGGAGCGCTCGACGTCCTGGAGCGAGACCGGGGTGGCCAGCCGGCGCAGCCGGTCGAGCTGGGCGCCGAAGGAGCCGGGGTCGGTGACCCCGTGGTAGGCGAGCACGGCGAGCCGCTGGGCGGCCCGGGCGCGGAAGAGCGGTTGGGCGGGCGAGAAACGCAGCCAGCCGCCGCGGTCGCGGTCGGCCGGGCCCTCGGGGCCGTCGGTGCCGGTGGTGGTGGCGGGAACGGCGGGGACGCTCACGGACGGTGTGCGGTCGATGGGACGGCTGGTCATGGTGGTGACGGTGGTGTCGGACTGCGGCACTGGGCCCCCCTCGGTCGCCGGTGCGGCGTGGCGGTACCACCGGGGCGCCCTGAGCGTGCCCCGGCTGCCGTGGTGCGGCGGCGCCGCCCTCGGCCCGGCCGGCCGTGGTGGGGACTCCCGACCCGAGCCACGGACGGCCTGCATCGCTGTCCGGACGGACCTGCAACCGGCGGTGACGTCTCGGACGCTGCTCGTACGCGCGCCCCGCCGGGTGCCGGACTGCCCGGCGTGCTGCTCTACTGGATCGTTCAATGTAGTGGAGACGGCCGACGGGCACCGATGGTTGTACGGCCTTCGGCAAGTTTTCGCGGCAGCGCGCGGAGGGCTCCCGGGGGCGTGCGGGAGTGCGCCGGGAGCGTGTTCCGGGACTTCCGTCGGCTCCCGTCCGCGGTCCCACGGGTATACCTTGGGTGCCATGAGCGAGACGGAACGTGATCATGGCGGCACGGTGGCCCGGCTGTTCGGCGGTGCCGCCCTGCACCGTCACCAGTTCGCGCTGACCGCCGTCGGCGCGGCCTGCATCGCCATGGGCATCGTCACCGCCGTGCTGGTCCCGGAGAGCGACGGCCCCGCCGCCTGGGTGATGGCGGTGGCGGGCTGCCTGGCCACCGGCGTGCTGCTGCTGGCCCGGGTCGCCGTCGCCCGGCTGTGCCCGCACGGTCACACCGCGCTCTGACACCACACGCGACACCCGGGCACCACACCGTGACACCTCCGGCGCCGGCCCGTGCCGCCTTCTGATCGGACCGGCCGATTTTCGGCCTATCTACGCTTTTCTTTCACAAGTTCCCGGCACCAGCCCCACGCATCCCCCTAGTCTGGGCTCGCCCGGCCGCCGACCGCTGCCGGGCGCAAGGCCACTTGCGCCGCCGGGGAGGGTGGCGCCGAGGGGGGAACGATGGTGGGCAAGGCTGCGCCCGGAGGCATCCGGGGCAGGGTGAAACAGCAGTTGGCCCGGGCGGCCGGGGCCGTCCCCGGCGAGGGCGCCACGGTGCTGATCTACCACCGGGTGGGTGGCGGCTCCAGCGACGAACTCGACGTCACAACGGCCGACTTCACCGCCCAGGTGGACCTGCTGGCCGAGCTGCCGCCCGGCCGGGTGGTCGGGCTGGACGAGGCCGCCGACCGGCTCGCCGCCGGCCGCCGCACCCCCAGCACGGTGATCACCTTCGACGACGGCTTCGCCGACGTGTACGAGAACGCCTGGCCGCTGCTGAAGGAGCGCGGGCTGCCCTTCACCATCTACCTGGCCAGCGGCCAGGTCGGCGGCCCGATGAAGTGGGAGGGCGCCACCGCCAAGGACACCGGGGCGCCCGGGCTGAGCTGGGACCAGCTGCGCGAGCTGACCGCCTCCGGCCTGTGCACGGTGGCCAACCACACCCGCACCCACGTCCGGCCCGAGCTGCTCTCCACCGCCGAGCTGGACGGGTGCAACGACGACATCGAGGAGCGCCTCGGCGTCCGGCCGAAGCACTTCGCCTACACCTGGGGCGTGCCCGTCCCGCACCTGGACGCCGCCCTGCGGGCCCGCTTCCGCACCTCGGCCACCGGCCAGGTCGGCCGCAACCTGCCCGGCTTCGACCCGGCCCGGTTCTGCCGGGTGCCGGTCCGCCGCACCGACCCGATCGACTTCTACCGGGCCAAGCTCTACGGCCGGCTGATACCCGAACGGGCCTACGCCCGGATCGTGGCCACCGCGAAGGCGGTCGGCGCCCGTGCCTGACGCCCTGTCACCCCGTCTGCGCGGCCCGCACGGCCGCCCGCTGAGGGTCGCCCACCTCACCACCGTCGACATGAGCCTCCAGCTGCTGCTGGCCACCGAGCTCAAGGTGGACCTGGAGGCCGGCTTCGAGACCTACGGCATCAGCGCCCCCGGCCCCTACGTCGAGCAGCTCACCGCGATCGGCGTCCGGCACGAGCCGCTGCACGCGCTGACCCGCGCCTGGGAGCCGAAGGCCGACCTGGCCGCCGCCCGCGAACTGCTCGCGGTGCTGCGCCGGATCGAGCCCGACGTGCTGCATACCCACAACCCCAAGACCGGCGTGATGGGCCGGATCCTCGGCCGCCTGGCCGGGGTCCCGGTGGTGGTCAACACCTGCCACGGCCTCTGGGCCCAGGCCCACGACCCGATCGCCAAGCGGGCCTTCGTGCTCGGCGCCGAGGCCTTCGCGGCCCGCTTCTCGCACGCCGAGCTCTACCAGAACGGCGAGGACCGCGAGACCCTGGCGCGCGCCGTCCCGGCCCGCCGGTCCCGGGTGGTGGGCAACGGCGTCGACCTCTCCCGGTTCGGCGAGGACCCGGAGGCCCGGGCCCGGATCCGGGCCGCGCTCGGCGTCGCGGACGACGAGCTGCTGGTCGGCGGCGTGGGCCGCCGGGTGGCCGAGAAGGGCATCGTCGAGTACGCCGAGGCGGCCCGCGCGCTGGCCGGGAAGGCCCGGTTCGTCTGGGTCGGCCCGCAGGACGCGGACAAGCCGGACGCGCTGGCCGAGGAGGAGAAGGGCGTCGAGTACCTCGGCAGCCGCTCCGACATGCCGCAGGTCTACGCCGCGCTCGACGTCTTCGTACTCCCCTCCTACCGGGAGGGGTTCTCCCGCTCCGCCATGGAGGCCGCCGCCAGCGGCTTGCCGATGGTGCTGAGCGACATCCGCGGCTGCCGCGAGATCGGCACCCACGGCGAGCACCTGCTGCTCACCCCGCCCGGCGACGCCCGGGCCCTCACCACCGCGCTGGACCGGCTCCTCACCGAACCGGACCTGCGTGAGCAGCTGGGCGCGGCCGCCCGTCGCCGCGC
This sequence comes from Kitasatospora sp. NPDC051853, assembly GCF_044452665.1. Classification (NCBI taxonomy): domain Bacteria; kingdom Bacillati; phylum Actinomycetota; class Actinomycetes; order Kitasatosporales; family Streptomycetaceae; genus Kitasatospora; species Kitasatospora sp. NPDC051853. The sequence goes on from NZ_JBITBY010000016.1 coordinate 106,192, forward strand.
CCTGGCCACGTTCGACCAACGCGCCGTCGCGCGGGTCTCGCTGGAGACCTACGCCGCGGTGGCCAGAGCCAAGCGGTTGGCCTGGCCGGTCGGCTGACGCCACCTCACCACCACACCCGCTGGGGGAGAAGAAGATGAAACGAGGGGGGGACCTCGTGGTCACCGTGCTGGCCGGGAGCATCGCGCTCCCGCTGGGGCTGGTGATCGCGATCCTGATCCGCTGCACCATGGGCGGCCCGGTGATCTTCCGCCAGACCCGGACCGGCCGGGCCGGCCGGGAGTTCAGCATCCTCAAGTTCCGCACCATGCGCGACATGCGCTACCCCGACGAGCCGGACGCACCCCGGATCACCCGGCTCGGCGCCCTGCTCCGCAAGACCAGTCTCGACGAGCTGCCGCAGCTGTGGAACGTGGTGCGCGGCGACATGGGCGTGATCGGGCCCCGGCCCACCCTGCCCGAGCAGGTCGTCCACTACTCCGAGCGGCAGCGCGGCCGTCTCGCCATCCGGCCCGGCCTCACCGGCTGGGCCCAGGTCAAGGGCCGCAACTCCATCACCTGGCCCGAGCGGATCGAGCTGGACCTGGAGTACATCGCCGAGCGCTCCCTCGCGCTGGACGTCCGGATCCTCGCCATGACCGCCCGCATGCTGCTGCGCCCCACCGGCATCACCGCCGCCGGCGGCGTCAACCCGGGCTTCCCCGTCCCGGTCACCACCACGACCCGCATCGTCCTTCCCCGCCAGGCCACCGCCCCGCGCATCCCGGTCGAGGAAGCCTCCTGACCCACCGCCACACCCGTGCCCCGGTGCCCTCAGCGCACCGGGGCACGCTCCTTTTCCGCCGCCGCAGGCGGTAGCTTCCCTCCCGTACCGCCCCGCCGCGGGCGGCCCCGTCCCCGAGAGGACCCTCATGACCCTGTGGATCGCCGGAGCCGGCGGCGTCGGCCGCGAGGCGCTGGACACCGCCCTCGCCGCCGGAGTGCCGGTGGCCGGATTCCTGGACGACCGGGCGCAGGGCGGTACGGTGCGCGGGCTGCCGGTGCTGGCGCCCGGTCAGCTGCCCGCCGGCGCGCCGTACCTGATCGGGATCGCCGACCCCGGGGTGCGGGAGCGGCTGGCCGCGGTGCTGGACGGCCTCGGCGGCCGGGCCGCCACGCTGGTGCACCCGCGGGCGATCGTCGGCCCGGAGACCACCCTCGGGCCGGGCTGCCTGGTGATGGGCGGGGCGTACGTCTCCAGCAACGTCCGGATCGGCCCGCACAGCCAGGTGCACTACAACGTGACGGTCGGTCACGACACCGTGCTGACCGAGCTGGTGACGGTCTATCCGGGCGGCAACGTCTCCGGCTCCGTGCACGCCGAGCCGGGCGCCACCGTCGGCAGCAACGCCGTCGTGCTCCAGGGCCGCAAGCTCGGCCGGCTGGCCTTCGTCGGCGCCGCCGCCGTGGTCACCCGGGACGTCCCGGACCGCACCACCGTGATCGGCTCCCCGGCCCGCCCGATGGCGCCCCGGGCCTGACGGACGGTCAGGCCTCCCCGGCCTCCGCCGCGAGCCCGCGCTCCAGCTCGGCCAACTCCGCCGCCCGGGCCCGCAGCTCCGACACCAGCTCCCGCAGCTCGGGGCGGCCGTCCAGCCGCTCCAGCGCGTCGGCCGCCTGGCCGAGCACCGAGCGGGCCCCGGGCAGGTCGCCCGCGCGCACCAGGCAGTCCACCGCCAGCCGCCAGGCCTCCGCCGCCTCCGCCGGCTCCTCCGCGACCTGCCGGGCGTTGCCGATCTCCACCAGCAGCTCGGCGTCGTCGGTCCGCCGGGCCAGCGCGACCGCGTGCCGGAGGAGTTCACGGGCCCGGTCCGGTTCGCCGAGCTCCCGGTGGGCCGCGGCCAGCCACCGCCAGGAACGGGCGACCAGCCAGTGGTCCTCGTTCATGGCACCCGCCAGTTCGACGACCCGCAGCACCGAGACGGCCTCGGCCGCCTCCCCGGCCGCCAGCAGGGCCTCGCCCAGTGCGAGCCGGGTCGAGGTGGCCCGGAACACCTGCTCCGCCTCGGTGTCGAGCCGGAGCACCCCGCGCAGCAGCGCGACCGCCTCGGGCGCCCGGTCGAGCGCGAGCAGCGCCCGCGCCACTTCCCGGTCCACCTCGGCCGAGGCCCCGGGCTCCGCCACCCGCCGCCACTCGGCGAGCGCGCCCTCGGCGTCGCCCTCCCGCAGCAGGGCCCGGCCGAGCGCCAGCCGGAGGGCGTCCCGCTCCGGAGCCCACTCCGGCGGGCCGTCCAGCAGGGCGAGAGCCCGCCGCAGTGCGGTCACCGCCTCCTCCCCGCGGTCCTGACCGGCCAGGGCCCGGCTCACCCCGGAGAGCGCCAGCGCCTCGTCCCGGACGTCCCCGTCGGAGCGGGCCCGCTCCGCGGCCTCCTCGAAACAGGCCGCCGCGGCCCGGGGCTGACGGACCGCCAGCAGGGCCGAGCCCAGCGAGCAGTACGCGTCCCGGACCATCCGGGGCAGCTGCTCCGCCAGCTCCGGCCTCGGCCCGGTCCCCGCCAGCTCCAGGGTCAGCGCCACCAGGGTCTCGGCCACCAGCAGCCCGGTGTCCGGCAGGTGACGGCGCTCCAGGTACCGCTCCAGGTGGTGGCAGAGCAGCATCCGCAGGTCCGCCGGGCCCTCGTCGGCGGCCAGCAGGACGGCCTCGGGGAGGACCTGGTCCAACCAGTTCAGCGCCTGGGCCTGCCGGACCGCCACCGACCGGGCGCCCCGGGGACCGGTCGCGAACAGGTCCTCGACGGCGGCCCGGGTGCGGCCCTCGTACAACAGCAGCAGCCGAATCCGGGCCTGGGCGGCCTCCCCGTCCGCAGGCCCGGCGGGTTCGTCGTCCGCGGGCTCGGCGGGCTCGGCGGGCAGCCCCTCCAGGAACAGCCGGATCAGCTCGGGCAGTTCCCAGTGCCCCTGCCCGCCGCCGCTGCCGGTCACCAGATGGGCCCGGACCAGGCCGCGCAGCAGGCGGCGGGTGGTCCGCTCGGACCCGCCGCCCAGCGCGGTGGCGGCGTCGGTGGTGAGCGGGAACGGCGCCAGCGCCATCAGCCGCAGCAGCCGGGCCTGGTCGGCCGGCAGGTGACGGTACGACAGGTCGATGACCGCCCGCAGGGTCCGCTCCTGGTCGGCGATGCCGTCCAACGCCGTCCGCCGGTCGGCCAGCTCCCCGGCCAGCTCGGCGAGCGTCAGCTCCGGGTCCTCCGCGAGCAGCGCCCCGACCATCCGCAGGGCCAACGGCAGCCGCCCGCACTGGACGGCGAGCGCCTCGGCCGCCTCCGGCTCCCGCCCGAAGCGGCCGTCCCGGCGGCCCCGCTGCCGGTGGCCCTCGCGCGGACCGGAGGTCCGGACGTGCAGCCGCAGCGCCTCCAGCGCGGCGGTGCGGCCGAGGGCGGCCAGCTCGACCACCTCGGCGCCGGGCAGACCGAGCGAGTGCCGGGAGGTGACCAGGACGCGGGTCCGCGGATCGCCCGGCAGCAGCGGGAGCACCTGGGGCACGGCGGCCGCGTCGTCGAGCACCACCAGCACCGCGCCCTCCCGCGCGGCCAGCAGCGAGCGGTAGAGCTGCGCGCGCTCCGGCAGCCCGGCGGGCTGCTCGGCCTCGGGGACGCCGAGCGCCTCCAACAGCGTGCCGAGCGCCGTGCCGGGCTCCACCCGGCCGTCCGGCCGGTGGCCCCGGAGGTCGACGTGCAGCACGCCGCCGGGAAAGTCGCCCCGCTCCTGGGCCAGGTGAGCGGCCTGCAGGGCGAGTTCGGTGGTGCCCACCCCGCCCGGACCGCTGATCACCACCACGGTGGCCGGGCCCGGTTCCGCCTCGGGCAGGTCCGGCCCCGGCTCCACGGGCCGTGGCTCCTCCAGGTAGGCGTAGGGCAGCGGCAGCATCTGCCCGGAGGGGCTCCGGCGCGCGAGCAGCCGCAGGTTCCCGGGGACCGGACCGAAGGTGCCGTCGGCCCGGGTGATCCGCCACTCGGTCCGGCGGCCGTCCGGCCCCGGGGCGGGCGGGGCCCAGGCCGACAGCCCGTGCCGGGCGGCGAGCTCCTCCAGCGCATCCGACCCCGGACCCGGACCCGATCCGGCGGAAGGGCTGACCGGTGAGCCCACCGCGGCCCCGGGCTCTGCCGGGATGGACGGCTCCGGACGGAGCAGCTCCATCAGCCGGCCGAGCTCCGCCTCCCGCCCGACGAACACCCGCCCGCGCCGCGGCAGCCCGTTCAGAGCGGTCCGCGGCTCGGCCCGGGCCGCCAGGGTGACCTGCTCGATCGTGCCGGACTGGATCACCGTCCCGATCGAGGCCTGACCGCCGATCAGGTTCCGCACGCCCTCCGGGGACGGGTGGGAGTCCATGCACACCCCCGGACGGCATAGTCTCGGGCCATGGCTATTCCTTCCTTCCTGGCGGAGCTGCGCTCCCTCGTCGGCACCCGTCCGCTCTGGCTCACCGGCGTCGGTGCCGTGGTCCGCGACGAGGAGGGCCGGGTGCTGCTCAACCGCCGCAGCGACTCCGGCCGTTGGGGGATCGTCGGCGGCATCCTCGACCCGGGGGAGCAGCCCGCCGAGGGGCTGGTCCGCGAGGTGTTCGAGGAGACCGGCGTGGTGGCGGAGCCCGAGACGCTCAGCGCCGTCACGGTCTCCCCGATGATGCGCTACCCCAACGGTGACCAGGCCCAGTACCTGGACCTGACCTTCCGCTGCCGCGCCGTCTCCGGCGAGGCCAGGGTGAACGACGACGAGTCCCTGGAGGTCCGCTGGTTCACCCTGGCCGAGCTGGCGGAGCTGGAGCTGGACGAGTACGTCCGCTACCGGCTCGAACTGGCCCTGGCCGGGAAGGCCGAGGCGGCGTTCAGCTTCACCCCCGGCACCGGCGACCCGGCCTGACCCTCCCTCAGAGCGTGCGGAACCAGGCCGCCGTGCGCTCCAGGCCCTCCCGCAGCGGCACCGGCACGACCTCGGGGAAGAGCTCGCGCAACCTGGCGTTGTCCGCCTGGGAGTCGCGGACGTCCCCGGCCCGGGGGTCGGTGTGCTCGACCGCGGGGGCCTCGCCGAGCACCTCGCCCAGCAGGCCGATCAGTTCGAGCAGCGAGGTGCGGGTGCCGAAGGCCAGGTTGACCGGGTCGGCGTGCACCACCTTGCGGACCACGGCCTCGCTGATCACCTGGGTGACGGTGCCGACGTAGGTGAAGTCCCGGCTCTGGCCGCCGTCCCCGTGCACGCTCAGCGGACGACCGGCCAGCGCGGCGTCCAGGAAGGCCGGGACCACGGCGGCGTAGGCGTGCCCGGCCGGCTGGAGCGGGCCGAAGACGTTGAAGAAGCGCAGCGGCAGCACGCCCAGCCCGTAGCAGTGGTGATAGGCCGCCAGGTACGCCTCGGTGGCCAGCTTGCTGACCGCGTACGGGCTCATCGGCGCCGTCCGCATGGTCTCCCGCTTGGGCAGCTCCCGGTTGGCCCCGTAGACCGAGGACGAGGAGGCGGCGGTCACGTGGCCGACCCCGGCCCGGCGGGCCGCCTCCAGCACCTCCAGGGTGCCGGTCGCGTTCGCGTGGTGACTCGCCAGCGGATCGGCCACCGAGCGCGGCACCGAGGGCAGCGCGGCCAGGTGCACCACGGCGTCGGCGCCCGCGAAGGCCTCGTCCAGCAGCGCCGGGTCCAGGATGGTTCCCTCGTACAGTGTCACGTCGACACCGTCCAGGTTGGCCTTGCTGCCGGTGCTCAGGTTGTCCACCACCGCGACCCCGTCCACCTCGGGCCGGTCCAGCAGCGCGCGGACCAGGTTGGCCCCGATGAAACCGGCTCCGCCGGTCACGACCACCCGCATCTGTCGTACTCCCCCCACCTGTCGGCCCGGGGTCTCCCGCCCCGGGCGCACTGCGCCGCATCGTAGCGACGCCCCAGGCCCGACGCGCCGCAAACGGGGCAGAGCACTCCGGCTGACGAAAGCGGCCACACCAGGGAAAGTGGTGATGCCGGGGAAAGCGGCCACACCGGGGAAAGTGGTGACACCGGGGGCGCGGGGAACTGCGCGCCGTGGAAAGGCAGCACCTGCAACTGGCTGACGGCGGTTCAGTTGCAGGTGAGCCGCCTCCCGATGCGCGCAGTTCCCCGCGCCCCCGGGGTGACCACTCACCTGCCGTGCGCCGGTGGGCCGCCTTCCGGTTCGCGCAGTTCCTCGCGCCCCCGGCGTGACCACCACCCCCGGGGGCCTTCCGCTCCGCCGTGCGTAGGTGGCCCTTCGGGCCTCAGAGCTTGCGCTGGCGGTACATCTCCTCGGCCGCGTCCAGCACCGCGGTCAGGTCCCCGCCGGCCGAGGCGGTGGCCACCGCCGCCACGGCGCCCTCCACGAAGGGGGCGTCGGCCAGCCGGACGGGGAAGGGCAGGCCGTGCTCGTCCGCCGCGGCCAGCAGCGCCCGTACGGTGCCGACCGCACTGCCCAGGTCCGCGAGCACCGCCACCCCGTGCCCCTGGTCCACCCGCCGGGCCGCCGAGGCGACCAGCACCGCGCTGGTCCCCAGGCCGTCGGCCAGGCTCCCCCCGGTGGCGGCCACCGGGGCCGGGTCCGCGTCCCTGGTCAGCCCGGTGGCCAGGGACGCCACCGCCTCGGCCAGCCGCTGGCTGTGGGAGACCAGCACCACGCCCACCCGGCCGACCTGTCCGGGCCCGCCCGGCCGGGGCGGGGGAGGGGGCGCCGCTCCGGGGGCCGGCTGCGGGGCGGAGGGGGCCTGTGAGATGGGGATCACATCGGCCCGGGGGTCCTCCCGGCGGTCCATGGCTGCTCCTCGGGGCCTGCGCGGTGCGCGGTCTGACGGGTCGTGGGACCAACCCTCTCGCAGCAGCCCGCCGCGCGCAGCCCGATTCCGGCGGCCGCTCCTAGCACAGTGCGCCCGGGTGCCGCACCCGAACGGCTCATCTGCCCCTGGGGAGGCGGCGGTTGGCGGCAAGCGGCGCCCGGGCGGGGAGCGCTGGCTACGCTGGGCCTTCGTCCGACAGAGGGAGAGGGGACATGCCAGTGACCGAGGGGAAGAAGCCGGACCTGGACCTGGCCGGGGCCGAGTGGCTCTCCAGCAGCCAGGGACCGGGGGACGTGCAGATCGCCTTCGTGGACGGCTACATCGCGATGCGGGACGGGCGGGAGCCGGAGGGGCCGGTGCTGGTCTTCACCCCGGCCGAGTGGCGGGCCTTCGTCCTGGGCGCCCGGGACGGCGAGTTCGACCCGGTCTGAGCGGACACTCCGTCAGGTCCCGGCACGGAGTGGTTCTCCGTCAGATCGGGAGTGCGGCCGTAGGCCCCGGAGCACCGGAAAGAAATCTGATGGTCGGATAGTCGTTGACTGTTCGACAAGTAACGGCTCACAGTATGACCAGACAGACGCCGTGCCCAACGCCCCCACGCGTCCAGGCACGGCGCCTGCTGTGCGGTCCGGCACGAGTGCCGGGCCCCCTCCCGTGTGAACCCCTGACGTACCTCGGTACGCGTCGCCGGGAGGGATGGCCCCGGGGTCGAGAGCGACTCGACGTCCGGTGCCGGTGCCCGGTATCCGCACGCCCCCACGCGGCGGTCTACCGGGCAGGTTCGCGAGCTGCGACGGGCGGGGCCCCGCGAACCTGGCTTGTGTGTTGTGAAAAACGAAGTGCGGTCTGTGGTCGTTCCTGCTCTGCTTGACGCTACTCGACGGTCGACGGACAGCGGAAAACGCTTGGGCAGATGGTTCGGTGTGTCGCACGACTATGTGCAGTGAGGGAACGCGCACGCGGGCGCGCTGCGACAAGCCGCCCCCCGGTGGACCGATGCCCACAGCGGCTGTCGTGCTGAACCGAACGTAGCCCGGACGGTTGCTCAGAGTCAACATTGGTCCCTGAGCGTAGATCTCGGGCCGAGCACCCACCCGCCCCGTGAGCAGGGCGTGACCGCACCGTACGATGGCGTCATGTCATTTCTCCGCCGCCGCTCCGGCACCCCCGCGGGCCCGGACTTCGACGTGCTCGCGATGGACCCGGGTGACTGGCCCGGTGACTTCGGCGCCATGATCATGAGCGGCCCGGACGGCTCCTGCCAGGGGATCTTCCTCCGGTACGACCTGTTCGGCGGCCGTGGCCCCGCGATGTTCATCGGCAACCTCCCCGAGGGCTCGCCGGCCCGCGACGCGGCCGACGGAGTCCCGTTCGAGATCCGTCAGCTGCTGACCGCGCTGGAGAACGAGGAGCCGGTCGACTTCGTCTCGGCCGAGGACTTCCCGGTCATGCTCGGGGACGACCTGCTGATCGTCCGGAAGGTGAAGGTCAGTGAGGAGCGGGTGTTCTGCGCCCAGTTCGGCCGCAGCGACGGCGTCCAGGTGACCATCGCGTCCTGGGACCGCCCGATCGCCGACGACCTGTACCAACTGCTCAAGCCGCTCCCGGCCGAGATGTTCCAGCAGGGCTGACGGCCGGGGACGACGGTCCGGAGGTCCACCCTCCGGCCCTTGCTTGACGCTCGTGATCAATGCTTCGTACAGTCACCGGCATGCCGCCCCGCCCGCTGCTGACCAGGCGCAGCTACCTCGACCTGCGGCGCACCGCGAGCGCGGTCTGTCCGGCCCGCTGAGGGGGAGTCACTCCTCCGGCGGCGTGCCCCGGGGGCCGAAAAACAGCCATTCTCCGGATCCGCCGCGTCCCGGTACCGAGCGCGCCCTCCCGAGCGGGTGACGGCGCGTCGTCCGCAGTCCGCCGCGCACCACGCAGCCGCCCCGGAGGCACCCCGCCATGACCGTCACCGACGGCACCCCGTCCGTCCAGGACGCCCTCGCCCGCCTGCCCCGCGTGGTGGACCTGCTGTCCGCCCGCGCCGAGGAGCACGACCGGGACGCCACCTTCCCGTACCAGGGCATCGAGGCCGTGCACGAGGCCGGTCTGCTCACCCTCACCGTCGGCCGCCGCTACGGCGGACCCGGCGCCGGGCTGGCCGAGACCGTCCAGCTGCTGGCCCAACTCGGCCGGGGCGACGCCTCGGTGGCGGTGCTCACCGCCGCCACCCTGCTGGTCCACGCCGAGCAGGCCCGCACCGGTGGCTGGCCCGCCGCCCTCTACCGCCGGCTGCTGACCGAATCCCGCCGCGGCCCGGCCCTGCTCGACGCCCTGCCCGCCGAACCCGGACAGCGCCCCGACACGGTCGCCCGCCGGGACGGCTCGGGCTGGCGGCTGAGCGGCCGCAAGGGCTGGTGCGCCGGCGCCGAGGCGCTGGCCTGGATGGCGGTCCGGGCCCGGACCGAGGAGGAGGTGCCGCGGACCGGCTGGTTCCTGGTCCGCGGCGACAGCCCGGGGATCGAACTCGACCCGGTCTGGGACCAGTTGGGCCTGCGGGCCGCGGCCGGCCAGGAAGTCCTGCTCAGCGAGGTCGCGGTGGCCGCCGACGCGGTGGTCGGCCTGGCGCCCGCCCGCAGGGCCGACCCGGCCGCGGAGGCCGCCGAGCAGGTCGCCCGCGCCTGGCGCGAACTCGCCCTCTCCGCCGTCCACCTGGGCGTGGCCCGGGCCGCCCAGCAGTGGCTGGTCTCCTTCCTCGGGCGCCGCACCCCGGCCAACCTGACGGAGCCGCTCTCCACCCTGCCGCGGTACCGCGCCGCGGTGGCCGAGATCGAGGCCTCGCTGATCGGCGCCGAGGAGCTCCTGCACGGGCTGGCCGCCCGCATCGACCGGGGCGACCGCTCCGCCGCCCAGCGCACCGGGGCGGCCCAGCTCCTGATCAACCGCACCGCCACCGCCGCCGTCCAACAGGCCGTCACCCTCACCGGCAACCCCGGCCTCAGCCGCCGCCACCCCCTGGAGCGCTACCTCCGCGACCTCCTCACCGGCCGCACCCACCTCCCCGCCGAGGACACCACCCTGGACGGCCTGGCCGACGGCCTGTTCTAGCTGGTCCTGCGGGGCGCGAGCGAAAGTGGTCATGCCGGGGGCGCGAGGAACTGCGCGAAGCGGAAGCAGAAGACCCGTGTGCCGGGTACGGAGATCCACTTGCAAGTGAGCATCCGTACCCGGCACACGGGTCTGTTCCTGCCGCCTCGCGCAGTTCCCCGCGCCCCTGAACCCCCGCGGGTTTCCCTCAGCGGGTCCCGACCGCCGTGCGGACCGCCCGGCGGGCGAGGGCGGCGTCGTCGTAGAGGCGCCGGATCATGATCCGCTGCTCCTCGCCGGCCCCCGGGACGTCGTGCAGGCGGATCTCCCGCATCAGCACCAGCACCAGGTTCACCAGGAACGCGTCCCGCGCCACCGTCCCGCCGGACTGCGCGAGCTGGCTGATCTGGCGGCGGGCCGCGGTGTCCCCGGAGAGGACGCTCCACAGGACCGCGAGGTCGTACCCCGGCAGGTACCAGCCGGCCTGCTCCCAGTCGACCAGGACCGGCCCGGAGGGCGCGAGCAGCAGGTTCCCGAGCAGCGCGTCCCCGTGGCAGAGCTGGAGCGGCACGGAGGAGAGCCCGTGCATCAGCGCCCGCAGGTCGCCCGCGTCGCGGTCGGTGAGCTGCCCGACCGAGTGGTAGCGGGAGATCTCCAGCTGGTAGTCGAGCGGCTTGCCGAAGACGTCCGTCGGCGGCCGCCAGAGGTTGAGCGAGCGGATCGAGCCGAGCACCGCGCGCAGCTCGCCCGGGGTGGGCGCGTTCACCGGGTGCCGCTCGCGGGCGGCCTGACGGCCCGGCACCCGCTCCATGACCAGGACGCAGCGGTCGTGGTCGGCGGCCACCAGCCGGGGGAGGCGGACCGGCGGACGGTGCCGGACGAAGGCCCGGTAGACCGCGATCTCGTGGTGGAAGCGCTCGATCAGCTGCTCCGCGTGCTCGCTGCGGAGGGCCTGCGGCGCCAGGCACTTGGCGACCACGGGGGCGCGGCCGATGGTGCCGGCGATGATGATGTGTCGGCTGCCTTCCCGCAGGACCTGGCGCGGGAGGAAGCCAGGGCATATCCGCGCGACGTTGGCGAGGACGGCCCGGACGGCCGGGGTCTGCAGGGCGGCCGGGTCGAGGCGGTCCGCGCCGGTCTCCAGCGGGCGGCCGCGGAGCAGCCGCTCGGAGCCGGGGCGGTTGCCGTACTGGTCGGCCTGGCGCGGCAGCAGGGCGCGGGCGGTGGCGAGGGCCCGGGGGTCGCGGAGGGGGACCGGGCCGGGCCCGGGACGACCGCCGGCCGCGGTGGGAGGACGCAGCGCGGTGCGGGGCTGGGTGGGGGTGCCGGTGGTCGCTGAGGAGTACATGGGCTGGTGAGGGTCCCTTCCTGGCCGGCGGCTGGCCTCTGCCGGTGTCTGCTGCGGACTCCCCGGTGCGGCTGGGTGCCGCCGGGGCTGGGGGTGGAGCGCAGGCGCCGGGTACGGAACGGTGGGTCGGTGCCCGGCCCGCACCCTGGGGAGTGCGTGCCGTTCGCCAGCCCTGGCCATGCCCGGCGCCTGTGCGCCACCCGGCCGCGCCACCCCCTCGGATGAGGCCCCGGAACGGCCGTTGACGGTGCATCAGGGCAGTCCCCGGGCCGTTTTCGGCGCTCCGACCCGTAGTCGGGGTGGCGCATCTCTACCTGACACCCGGCGGCCACTGGTGCACCATCTGGCGGACCCTGGCGAAGCGTGGCGAATGGTCGCGCGGCACATGCCAGCGCCACTACTGTCGTGGCAGCCGAGGATCCTGGGGGCTTCACGTGAGCAAGGGGCCGAACGCCAGATTCGCCGACCTCTTCGCCCTGACCGGCTGGTCCAAGGGCGAGTTGGCGAGGCTGGTGAACCGGCGGGGCGCGGCGATGGGCCAGCAGCAGCTGTCCACCGACACCTCGCGGGTGCGGCGCTGGATCGAGCAGGGGGAGGTCCCCCGCGACCCGGTGCCCAGAGTACTGGCTGCCGTGTTCACCGAGCGGCTCGGCCGTGTCGTCACCACTGAGGACCTCGGCCTCGAACGACACCGGCCCTCCAGGACCGGGAGCAGCAGCAAGGAACCAGCCTGGGAGCCGGATCGCACGGCCGAGGTCCTCACCGAGTTCACGGGAATGGACCTCATGCTCAACCGACGCGGACTGGTGGGCGCGGGCACCGCGCTCACGGCGGGCGCCGTCATCGGCGACAACCTCTACGACTGGCTGCGCGGCGCCGACGTGGCGTACGCGGCCGAACGTCCGGGCCCCCGGACGATGGTGACCAGCTCCCACGGCAGACCGGTGCTCGACGTCTACGAGCCCGGCCCGGTCGGCGACGACGAGGTGGCGGCGCTGGAGCGCTCGGTGGAGGTCTTCCGGGCCTGGGACGCGTCCCGGGGCGGCGGCCTCCAGCGCAAGGCGGTGGTCGGCCAACTCAACGAGGTGGGCGGCCTGTTGACCCACGACATCCGGCCGCAGGCCAAGCGCCGGCTCTGGCTGGTGGCCGCCAACCTCGCGGTGCTGGCCGGCTGGATGTCGCACGACGTCGGCTTGGAGCCCACCGCCCAGCGGTACTTCGTGATCGCCGCCCAGGCCGCCCGGGAGGCCGACGACCGGCCCCGGGCCGGCGAGGCGATCTCCCGGGCCGCCCGGCAGATGCTCCACCTCGGCCGGGCCGACGACGCCCTCGAACTGATGCGGATGGCCCGGGCCAACGGCGACGGCCGGATGCTCCCGCAGACGGAGGCGATGCTGCACACCGTGGAGGCCTGGGCGCAGGCCGCGCTCGGCCGCGCCGAGGCCACCCGGCGCCTGCTCGGCGAGGCCGAGGAGCTCTTCACCCGCAGCAGCGACCTGCCCGTCCCCAGCTGGATGGCCACCTTCGACGTGGCCGAGCTGCACGGCATGCAGGCCCTGGTCTACCGGACCCTGGCCGAGCACGACCCGGGCTGGGCCCGGCGGGCCGAGCACCACGTCCGGCAGGCGATGGAGCAGCGGCACAAGACCGGCCGGGAGCGCTCCAGCCTGCTGGACGAGATCACCCTGGCCTCGGTGCACTGGCTCTCGGACGAACCCGAGGGCGCCCTCACCCACGCCAAGCTGGCGCTCAACTCGATCGGCCAGACCTCCTCGACCCGGACCTGGGACCGGCTCCGGGCCATGTACCGGCTCACCGGGCGTTACCGCGCGATGCCGGCGGTGGCCGAGCTGCGGTCCCAGATCGAGGCCGCGATGCCCGCCCCGCGCCGCGAGCCGGGCCTGGCCTGAGCGGCCGCCCGGAGCCCGGGGAACTGACGGAGTGACAGCGGACGGACCGTCAGCAGGCGGTCCGTCCGGCCCGGTGGGCAGACTCTGCCACGGAGTGCGGTGGGGGCGAGGGGAATTGTGGCAATCCCTTGGAGGTTTCCGTCGGCATTCGTCCGGACGACCGGTCCGCGGGATGGCCTGATCGGTCCTGTGTGCGTAAGGGGCGGTCAGGCGGTAACCTTCGGTGGTTCCGGCGCCCGGGCGCCCATTGTTCGACCCTCCTGACCCCCGGCGGCGGAAATCCCGTTGCCACCTAGACCGCCGCAACGGATGCTGACGTCATGTTCGAGCCAGTGATAGCGCCCAGTGCCAGCCTCCTCGGCCTCCTCCAGCGGGGCCGTGGTGACGGGCAACTGCATGCGCTCGCGGCCGACCGTCACGAGGCGGTCGCCGCCTTGGAAACCTGCGTCACATCCGACCCCCGCGCCGACTGGCAGGTCGAGAACCGCTCCCTCTACTACGCCCGGCTCTACATGGAGCTAGAGGCGCCGCTCACCGGGCTGGAGCTGCACCTGCACTCCGTCGAGGACACCCTCGACCCGGACGAGGGCCGCACCGGCCTCACCCTGGCCGTCCTCGGCCACCTGGCCGGATACGGCCGCCGGGACGCCCTCACCCTGCTGCGCAGCTACGTCGCCACCGGCAGCAACTGGGCCTGGGCCCTGGACGAGCTGGCCCTGCGCGACGACGACGAGCGCTCCCTGCTCGCCCTGGCCCCCTCGGTGCTCGGCCGCTTCCCGGCCGGCCCGGAGGGCGACGCCGCCCTCAGAGCCGCCGTCCGCGCCGCCTACGAGCCCCGCCCCTGGCGCCTCTGGGCCGCCCACCATCCCCGGATCGCCGCCGCGAGCGAGCAGTCCCCCTTCGACCTCTGGCAACGCCAGATGAACCGCACCGGCGTTACCCCCGGCTGGAGCACCGGTGACGTCCTGGCCTGGGCCGACCAGCCCGAGCCCGGCGGCTCGCCCGAGCGCCGCGCGGCCGCCGCCGCCCGCTGTCTGGCCGCCGTGGTCCGCCCCGAGGACCGGCCGGCCGTCCTGGCCGCCGCCCGGGACGGCGCCCCCGGCGCCCGCACCGCGGCCCTGCGCTACCTGGTGGACCAACAGGATCCCGAGGCGGCCGGCCTGATCGAGCTGGCCGCCGCCGACATCGACCGACGGGTCGTCAGCTCCGCCCTGTCCGAGCTGCGCCGGATGCGCGGCGCGGCCGCCCTGGAGCACGCCCGCCGCTGGGCCGACCCGGACACCGGCGGGGCCGACAGCGCCCTCGGCGAGGCCGCCGTCCAGCTGCTCGCCGACGCCGGCGAACCCGCCGACGGCCCCCTGGTGGTGGCCGGGCTCCGCCGCTGGATCTCCTCACGGGGGGTCGAGGGCACCGGCCTGGGCACCCTGGTCGACGGCGTGGGGCGGCTGGCCGCCGCCGGAGCAGTCCCCGCCCTCCGCCACGTCTACGGCGAGGCCGCCTCCTCGGAGCTGCGCGGCCGGGCCGCGAAAGCCCTCTCCCTCACCGACCAGTACTTCGCCCGCGGCATCGCCGTCGAGTGCCTCTGGGACTGCGAGGAGGCCACCCGCGAACTCGCCGCCCGCCACGTCACCACCACCGGCGACGTGCGCGTCCTGGAACGCCTGCGCCGCCTCGCCGCCGACCCGGCCGAGGAGGCCGAGGTCCACACCGTCATCCGCAGCCGCCTCACCGGCCACTGACCGCAGGGGCGGCCACGCGGAAGTGGTCACCCCGGGGGCGCGAGGAACTGCGCGAGACGGAAGACACAGACCCGTGTGCCGGGTACGGACAGCCACTTGCACGTGAGTGTCCGTACCCGGCACACGGGTCACTTTCTTCCGTCTCGCGCAGTTCCTCGCGCCCCCGGGGTGACCGATTTCGCTGCTCCCCCGGAGCGACGCTGACATCATGGCCTGATGAACCGTCACCTCGCCCGCGCCGCCGCCCCGATAGCCGCCCTGGCCGTCGTGGTCCTCGCCGCCGCCCCGGCCTCCGCCCACACCGGGGTGAGCTCGCAGCAGGCCCAGGCCCTCGCGGTGGACGCGGTGCTGGCGTTCAAGGCGGCGGGGGAGTCGGACACCGCCGGGATCGACGAGGTGCAGGTGGTGCTCCCGCAGGGCATCGGGCCGGCCGACGTGAGTCTGGTGAAGGCGCCGCAGGGGTGGGCGTTCAAGCCCGGCCAGGACGGTTTCACGGTGAGCGGGCCCGCGCTCGCGCCGGGGAAGGCCGCCGAGTACCAGGTGAAGGTCCGTCAGTTGCCGGACGCGCCGCAGCTCGCCTTCAAGACCCTGGTGATGTACACCGACACCCAGGTCGACCGCTGGATCGAGATCCCCCAGAACGGCTCCGAGCCCAAGAACCCGGCCCCCGTCCTCAAGCTGGCCAAGGCCGCCCCCGGCGCCACCCCGCTCGCCGCCGCCACCCCGTCGCCGACGCCGACCCCCGCACCCACTCCGGTCACCCCGGCTGCCACCCCGACCCCCTCCGTCACCCTCACCGCCGTGAGGACCACCGACGAGAGCGGCGGCGCCGGCTCCAACGGCCCGGTGATCATCGGCGCCGTGGCCCTGCTCCTGGTGACGGTGGCCGGAGCGGTCTGGTGGCGCCGCCGCTCCTCCGAGGGCTGAGCGGCGGCGCCACCGGACGGTGCGTCAGTGCGCGGGCGTCCCCGCGTCCGGGGTGAGCACCCCGGCGCTGACCAGCACGATGATCAGGATGCCGAGCGCGATCCGGTACACCACGAACGGCATGAAGCTGTGGTGCGAGATGTACTTCAGGAACCACGCCACCGCCGCGTAGCCCACCACGAAGGCGATGCCGGTGGCCAGCAGCGTCGGACCCCAGGCCGGGGCCGGCCCCTCGCCGATCTTGAACAGCTCCAGCACGCCCGAGGCCAGCACCGCCGGGATGGCGAGCAGGAAGGAGTACCGGGCGGCCGCCTCCCGGCTGTAGCCGAGGAAGAGGCCGGCGCTGATGGTGCCGCCGGAGCGGGAGACACCGGGGATCAGCGCGAGCGACTGGGCGAAGCCGTAGCCGAGGGCGTGCGGCAGGGTGAGCTCGGAGATCGGCTTGGCGTTGCGGACCGCCCGGGTCCGGTCGGCCACGGCCAGGATCACGCCGAACAGGATCAGCGTGGTGCCGATCACCCGGAGGTCGCGCAGGCTGCTCTCGATGGTGTCCTGGAAGAGCACGCCGAAGATCCCGATCGGCAGGGTGCCGAGGATCACGAACCAGCCGAGCCGGGCGTTCGGGTCGCTGCGCCGCTCCTTCTTGAAGAGCGCCGTGACCCAGGCGGTGATGATGGCCCAGATGTCCTTGCGGAAGTAGATCAGCACCGCGGACTCGGTGCCCAGCTGGGTCACCGCGGTGAAGGCGGCACCCGGGTCCTCCCAGCCGAACAGGGCGGAGAACACCCGGAGGTGGGCACTGGAGGAGACCGGCAGGAACTCGGTGAGCCCCTGGATCAGTCCGAGGACGGTGGCTTCGAACCAGCTGATCACCGGGCACCCGCCCGAGTCGTCTGGAGGGGGGAGCGCATCTGCTGGTGATCCTGTTCTGCTGACGGGTGTTCCGGGCGCGATGCTAGCGGTTCGAGGTGTACGGCGGAGCCCCGGGGCGCCCCTCGGACTGACGGCGTCTCAGGGCTCCGTCCGGCGCTCCACCGTGACCCGCAGCACCGAGCCCGGATGCACCGCGGCGCGGGCCGGGACGAGCCGGGCGGCGGCGGTGTCGGACTCGCCGGTGCCGGGGTTGCGGGCGTGGCGCGGGTGCGGGGCGGGGCTCAGCTGGAGCCGCAGCCGGTGCCCGGCGGCGATCCGCCGCCCGCTGGGGTCCAGGGTGACGGTCACCCGGACCGGCCGGTCGCCGCCCGGGGTGAGCCGCGCCACCCCGTCGGTGAGGTGGACCGCCCGCCCGCGCGGGTCCACGGCGCACAGCCTCGCGTACAGGTCCAGGTGCCCGGAGTCGACCAGGAGATCGACCGAGACCGGGCCGAGCAGCTGGACCGGCCCGGCGAAGGGCTCGCCGTCCAGGCTCAGCACCCCGGCCCGCCCGCCGAGCGCCTCCACCCGGCGGGGCCCGGCCTGCCGGGAGAGCAGGGCGCCGCCGACCGAGGGCACCGGAACGGCCGGATCGGCCCGCAGCCGCAGCGGCTCCGCCCCGGGCCGGGGCTCGGCCGACAGCCGCTCCCCGTCCAGGTGGAGGAGCAGCTCCTCGCCCGGCGGCGGCCATCCGGCCAGCTCCCGCCAGCCCTCCCCGGTGTGCACCCGCACCGGCTCGGCCCGCAGGCCTGACGGGTCGTCGGCCAGGTGGGCGCGGAGCCAGGCCAGGCTCTCCCGGAAGGTCTCGGGCCAGCCGGGGCCCAGCGTCGAGGTGTGCGTCCACGGGCCGACCAGCAGCGAGCGCGGCACCCCGGCCCCGCCCAGCCGCTCCCACTGCCCGAGGGTCTGCCCCAGCTGGACGTCCCACCACCCGGTGACCAGGGCCGTCGGCACCGAGGTCCGCCCGGCCACCGCCGCGAGGTCGGCGCCGTGCCAGTACGGGTCCCCCGGCTCGGGGTGGTCCATGGCCCCCGCCAGGAAGGGGACGGGCCCGCCCGTCCCGGCGGTGTACGCCTGACGGAGCGGCAGACCGCGGGTGGCGGCGGGCAGCCGGCGCTGCAGGCGCGCGGCGGCGCGCATCAGCGCACCGAAGCCGTGCTGGAAGTGGAGCAGCCCGACGGAGGCGACCAGCGCGTTCTCCAGGTTGAACACGCCCGGCGTACCGGGCGCGCCGCCGGAGCGGAAGAAGCCGTAGGGGTCGTGGATGCCGTTGTGCACCACCATGGCGCGCAGCTCCGGCGGCGGGTCCGCGGCCAGCGCCCACTGGACGTAGCCGAGGTAGCTGGGGCCGATGGTGCCGAGCCGGCCGTCGAACCACGGCTGCCCGCGCAGCCAGGCCACGGTGGCCAGGCCGTCGGCCCGCTCGTCCCGCCAGGGGGTGAAGACCCCGCCGGACCCGCCGGTGCCCCGGCAGCTCTGGATCACCACGTGGAACCCCTGCTCGGCCAGCGCCAGCCCGTACAGCGGGGCCCACGGGAACCCCCGGCCGTAGGGGGAGCGGAGCAGCACGGTCGGGAACGGCCCGGCGCCGACCGGGAGGTGGTGGTCCGTCAGCAGCACGGTGCCGTCCTCGGCGGTCACCTCCAGCGCGGGCCGGTACCGGGTCTCGAAGCGCTTCGGGGGCAGGCCGCGCAGGGTGCGGCGGAGCAGGCGGGCGGCCCGGGGCGGGCGCTGGGCGGTCTCGGTCACGGTCTCGGGCACGGCGATCCCCTCCTCTTTTCCGTACGTTGTACGAGAATAGCGGGTGCTTGGATGGTGGTCATCCCTGGGAGAGGAGCGGACGTGCCCGAGGCCATCGACCCCGAACGGCTCTGGCTGCCGCCGGACCGGCCCCGGCTGGGCCGGCGGCCCAAGTACAGCCGGGAGCGGATCACGGCGGCGGCGGTCGAACTGGCCGACGAGGAGGGCCTGGCCGCCGTCACCATGCGGGCGGTGGCGGCCCGGCTCGGCGTGGCCGTCATGTCGCTGTACAGCTACGTGCCCGACAAGGACACCCTGCTGGAACTGATGGTCGACACCGTCTCCGCCGGGATGGAGTTCGCACCCCCCACCGACGACTGGCGCGCCGACGTCCGGGCCCTCGCCGGAGCCCAGCGCGCCCTGATGCACCGTCACCCCTGGCTGGTCGCCGCCCTCCCGCAGCGCCGCACCATCGGCCCCGGCACCCTGGCCGCCCTCGAACACGCCCTGGCCGTCCTCGCCCCCACCGGCCTCACCGGCGGAGCCCGCACCGAGGTCTTCGCCCTGATCAGCGGGTTCGTCGCCAGCCACGTCGGCCACGAACTGGCCCAACGCCGCGCCCTGGAGACCGCCACCCCGGACTTCGCCGCGGCCCAGTACCGCTACCTCACCACCATGGCCGCCACCGGCGCCTACCCCCACCTCGCCGCCACCCTCACCGAACCCCCCGCCCCCGGCGACCCCGACACCACCTTCACCCGCCTCCTCGACCGCATCCTCACCGGACTGACGCCGTGAGGCGTCAGGGGCGCGGGGAACTGCGCGAGGCGGAAGACACTGACCCGTGTGCCGGGTGCGGACACTCACTTGCAAGTGGATCTCCGTACCCGGCACACGGGCCGTCTTCTTCCGATTCGCGCAGTTCCCCGCGCCCCTGAAAACCCGAGCGTTGCCTTGTCCGGAAACTCCGTGTACCTCCGGCGGAGCCCGTGGCATCATCCGTCGGTGATCACTGCAGCCACCTCCGGCACCTGGACCCTCGGCGACATCCCCGTGCACCGCCTCGGCTTCGGCGCGATGCGCCTCACCGGCAGCGCCGCCTTCGACCTCGGCACCCCCAGCGACCGCTCCCGCTCCCTCGCGGTGCTCCGCCGCGCCGTCGAACTGGGTGTCAACCACATCGACACCGCCGCGATCTACTTCTCCTCCCTCCGTTCCGCGAACGAGCTGATCAACACCGCCCTCGCCCCGTACCCGGACGACCTCCTGATCTCCACCAAGGTCGGCCCCGTCCGCGCCCCGAGCGGCGAGTGGCTGGAGTGGTCCCGCCCGGACGAACTGCGCGGCCACGTCGAGGAGAACCTCCGCCAGCTCGGCCGCGACCACCTCGACCTGGTCAACTACCGCACCAACGGCCGCAAGCCGGTCTCCGAGCACTTCGGTGCCCTCGCCGAGCTCCGCGAGGCCGGTCTGATCCGCCACCTCGGCCTCTCCAACGCCGACGTCACCCAGCTCGCCGAGGCCCGCGGAATCGCCCCCGTGGTCTGCGTCCAGAACCGCTTCGGCCTCGGCGCCACCCCCGCCCAGCGCGCCGTCCTGGACGCCTGCGGCGAGCAGGGCGTGGCCTTCGTCCCGTTCTTCGCGATCGCCGGCAAGGGCGCCGAGGCCGGCGCCGAGCACGCCGACGGCCCCGCCCTGCTCGCCGTCGCCGAGGCCCACGGCGCCACCCCCGCCCAGGTCCGGCTGGCCTGGACGCTGGCCCAGGGCCCGCACGTGCTGGCCATACCCGGCACCGGCAACCCGGCCCACCTGGAGCAGAACGTGGCCGCCGGGGCGATCCGTCTGACCGGGGCCGAACTCGCCGCGCTGGAGGCCGAGGCGTGACCGGTGCCGCCGACCTGGCGATCCGTCACGTCAGCGCCCGGTCCCACGGGGCGCCCCTCCCCGCCGGCCTCCGGGTCACCCTCAACTTCCACCCCGACCGCACCGCCGGAGGCCGCCCGATCCTGGCCGCCCTCGCCGAGGACGGCGTCTACCACTCCCAGTTCGTCACCGGCACCAGCAACGGCGGCCTGACCGCCCACCCCGGCGGCGACCGCTGGACGTGGGAGAGCCGGATCTTCGGCGGCGCGTACGACCAGGCCCCGCCCGCGGACCGTCCGGTGTACGGCGCCCTGGACTTCCGCCACCGCCCGTACGGCGCGGCCCCGCGCTTCGGCTCCGCCTTCTTCCGCCTCGGCGCGGCGGCCCTGCCCCGCACCACCTTCTGCTACCCGGACAGCTTCCTGGAGCCCGAACACTTCGGCACCGCCGAGCGGATGGCCCTGATCGAGCTGGCCGAGGCGGACGAGCAGGATGCCCTGGACGACTACGTGGAGGCCCACGTCCACGGCGGGGTCCGGCTCGCCCGGGACGTGGAGGCCCTGGTCCTCGACCCCTGCTACCGGGGCACCGAGGTCGAGGAGGCGGCCGCCGCCCTGCCCTGCCCCGTCGAGTACCACCCGGGCCTGCGGCTGGGCACCGAGCTGCTGCGCCGTCACCCCGGCTACCGGGGGCCGGTGTTCGTCGAGCTCGGCCTCGCCCTGGCCCGGGACGGCCACCTCGACCCGCTGATCCTCGGCGAGGCGGCCCGCTCCGGCGAGCACGACCCGCAGGCCCTCAAGCGCGTCTGGCACTACCTGGCGCGCTTCGGCGGCCCCCGCACCACCTGACACCCTCTCACCATCTGACGCCCCCTCACCACCAGCCCTCGGCCCGCCCGGAGAGAAAATCCGGGCGGGCCGAGGCGTTCCTGGCTACCCTGGCGTCAAACCTAGGGCCCCTAGGAAGGGAGCAGGACCCCGTGCCCCGCGCCGGCATCACCGTCACCCGCCTCACCGAGGCCGCCGCCGAACTCGCCGACGAGGTCGGCCTGGAGAAGCTCACCGTCGCCGCGCTCGCCAAGCGCTTCGACGTGAAGGACGCCAGCCTCTACTCCCACGTGCGCAGCCTGCGCGAACTCCGCCTGCGGGTGGCCCTGTTCGCCGCCGAGGAGATGACCGGCCGGATCGCCCTCGCGGTGGCCGGGCGCTCGGGCCGGGAGGCGCTCGTCGCCTTCGCCGACGCCTACCGGGGTTACGCCCTGGCCCACCCGGGCCGCTACGCCGCCACCCAGCAGCAGTTCGACCCGGCGGAGGTGGCCGACTCGGTCGGCATGCGCCGCAGCATCGAACTCACCCACGGCCTGCTCCGCGGCTACGGCCTCGCCGAGCCCGACCTCACCGACGCCGGCCGCCTGCTGCGCGCCACCTTCCACGGCTACGTCCACCTCGAACTGGCCGGCGGCTTCGGCCACAGCCGCCCGGTGGACGCCTCCTGGGCCCGCTCGCTCGACGCCCTCCACCACGCGCTGGCCCACTGGCCGGCCCCCACCGACCGGAGCACCCCGTGACCACCGCCGCCACCCTCCCCGTCCCCGGCGCCACCCTCCACCACGAGCGCCGGGGCTCCGGCCCCGTCCTGCTGCTGATCCCGGGCGGCGCGGGCGACGCCGGCCTCTTCGAGGGCATCGCCGACCTGCTCGCCGCCCACTGCACCGTGGTCTCCTACGACCAGCGCGGCCTCTCCCGCAGCCCGCTCGACGGCCCGCCCGCCGACCAGTCGGCGGAGGTCTGGGCCGACGACGCCCGCCGCCTGCTCGACCTGCACTCCCCGGACGCGCCCGCGTACGTGCTCGGCACCAGCTCGGGCGCCATCACCGCCCTGATGCTGGCGGCCCGTCACCCCGACCGGGTCCGGCGGGTGGTGGCCCACGAGCCGCCCCTCACCGCCCTGCTCGCCGACCCGGCCCCGGCCACCGCCCTCTACGCCGAGGTCCGCGACCTCCACCGCACCGCCGGGGTCGGCCCCGCCATGGCCCGCTTCGCCGAGGGCCTCGGCGGCGGCCGTGCGGAGGCCTCCGCACCGACCGAACTCGCCCCCGCCATCCGGGAGATGGCCACCCGGATGCACGCCAACCTCCCGTACTTCCTGGAACACGTCCTGGTCCCGTTCACCTCCAGCGCCCCGGACCTCCCCGGCCTCCGCGCGGCCGCCGACCGCCTGGTCCTCGCCGTCGGCCGCGACTCCGCCGACCAGCCCGCCCTCACCGGCCCGGCCCGCCGCCTCGCGGAACTCCTCCCCGCCCCCGTCGCCGAGTTCCCCGGCGGCCACCTCGGCTGCACCACCCACCCGGCCGAGTTCGCCGCCCGGCTCCTCGCCGTCCTCGACGTCCTCGACGACCCGTCAGCCCCCGCCCCCAGCGCGGACATCGACGCCCTCCCCGTCTTCGAGTTCGCCTTCCCCGGCCCGCTCCGCGACCAGCTGGTCGGCGCCGTCCGCTCCGGAGCCAAGACCACCACCACCGGCCTGGCCGCCGACTACGCCACCACCGGCGACCCGCTGCCCCGCCCCGGCCACCGCGCCGCCGTCATCGACTCCGCCGGCCGCCGCGTCGCCGTCATCGAACTCACCGAGGTCCGCGTCCTGCGCCTCGCCGACGTCGACCTCCGCCACGCGGTCGACGAGGGCGAGGGCGACGAGACGGTGGCCCAGTGGCGCACCAACCACGAGTCCTTCTGGCACGGTCCCGAGGTCCGCGCCGAACTCGGCCCCGACTTCACCGTCGACGACGACACCGAGGTGGTCGCCCAGCGCTTCCGGGTCCTCTGGCAGGCCTGAGGACTGTGGTACGACAGGGGTCCGGGGCGAAGCCATCTGCAGTGGCTTCGCCCCGGACCCCTGTCTCCTGTCACCTGTCACCGCCTCACGGCCGGTCGACGGCCTCGGTCACGTACAGCCAGCCGTCCAGGTCCGCGAGCCGCGCCTCCAGGGCCGGCCGCAGGCCCGCCGCGCTGGAGGCGCCGAGCGCCAGGCGCAGCGGCGGGTTGGGACTGTCGACCACGTTCCGGATGCCCCCGGCGATCCGCGCCGCATCGGAGAAGGCCGACGCCGGCATCTCCCCGATGGCCTTGTGGACCTGACGGACGGTCTGGTCGTAGTCGTCCAGGCCGGCCGCGACGTCGAGGTTGGCGAGGAAGGGGGTCGCGGTCATCCCGGGCTGGATGAGCGTGACCTTGATGCCGAGCGGCCCGACCTCGGCGGCGAGCGCGTCCGACAGCCCCTCGACCGCGTACTTGGTGGCCGCCAGCAGGCCCACGCCGGGGTGGGCGGACTGCCCGTACACCGACGACCCCTGGAGCACGTGCCCGGAGCGCTGGGCGCGGAGCACCGGCAGCGTCGCGCGGAGCACGTTGAGCACCCCGAAGACATTGGTGTCGAAGACGGCACGGGCCTGCGCGTCGGAGGCCTCCTCCACGGCCCCGAACAGCCCGTAGCCCGCGTTGTTCGCCACGACGTCGATCCGCCCGAACCGGGCGAGCGCACTCTCCACCGCCTCCCGGACGGCGCGCTCGTCCCGCACGTCCGTCGGGAGGAGCAGCAGGCTCTCGTCGTAGGCCTGCGCCAGTTCCTCCAGGGCGGAGGTGTCGCGGGCGAGGGCCGCGACGGTGTCGCCGTTCTCCAGGGCCTGGAGGGTCAGTTCACGGCCGATGCCGGAGGTCGCGCCGGTGATCAGCCAGGTACGGGGGTTGGTTGCTTGAGTCATGTTGCGACCGTATGGGTTTAGCTCGCAACGAGTCAACCTTGATCCGCGAGAGAGTTGCGTGCTATCTGATGTAGCTCGCGCAATGCCGGCGTCCTGTGGGAGGATGGCCGCCGTGACAGCCGGAGCCCCCGAACCCAGCAGCCCACGCGCCGCCGCACCGACGGTGGAGACGGTCCTCGCCTTCGTGAACACGCGCGCGGACGGCGCGGGCCGCCGAGAACTCTTCGACGACGGGGACTCGTTCGCGGCCTGGGTCGCCGACCACGACGAGTTCGGCGACGCGACCGCAGCGAGCCCGGCGACCGACGCCGACGCCGCGGTCGCGCGCGAACTGCGCGACGCCCTGGTCACCCTGCTGCTCGCACACTCCGGCGACGAGGAGAGCCGGGGCGAGCCGCTGCTCCGCGCCGAGCAGCACCTGCGCAGCGTGGGCGCGCTCTACCCCCTGGCCACCGTCGTCACGGCACGCGGCGTGGAACTCGCCTCGCCGCAGACCGGAGTGCCGCACGTCTTCGGGACCGTCCTGGCCGCGGTGACCACCTTCGCCCAGACCGGCGACTGGGCACGCCTCAAGGCCTGCCGGAACCCCCCGTGCCACTTCGGCTTCTTCGACCGCACCCGCAACGGCGGCGGCCTGTACTGCAGCACCGGCTGCGGCTCCCAGGTCTCCATGCGCAAGCACCGCCAACGCCAACGCGACGCCCGCGAGGCCTGAGGCACTGTCAGCGGTGTGCGCCACGATCGGCGGCATGGGTGTTCTGTACGGCTACTACGCCGCCGACGACGACGCGCACGCGATCGGTGCGATCGACCGCGACGACGACCAACTTCTGGGCACGGGCTACGACGGGTTCGACGTGAAGGGCATCGACCCGGTCGTCTGCCTGCTCCCCGTCGAGGTCCACCTCTCCGGCCGCTCCGCCGAGGCCCTCCGGCAGGATCCCCGCCACAGCCGCCTGGTGGGCACGGCCGACGACGGCTGGGTACTGACCGTGTCGCTGACCGACCCCTTCCGCGACGCCCTCGCCACCGCCGCCCCCGACCTGTTGGAGGAGACCGCCCGGGTCTGGTCCACCGCCGACGTCTTCCCCTTCCCGTCCGACCAGGAGGGACTCCTGGACTTCCTCACCGACCTCGCCGCACTCGCCCGCCGGGCCGTCACCCGCGGCCAGGGCCTCTACTGCTGGGCCTGCCCGTAGCGACTGGCAGACTGGCCCCGTGTCAGAGAACAGCCCCCACGGCCTCCACCGCGAACTCGCCTCCCTCCGCGCGGAGCGCGACGTGCTGCGCCACGAGCTCGGCGACCTCAGGGCCCGGCTGTCCATCGAGCTCGGCACCACCACCGACGCGGACACCCTCCGGGAAGTCCGCCGCCTCCGCGCCGAGTTGGCGTCCTTCGAGGCCACCGAGCAGTCCGACGACCACCGCTGGTCCACCATCGACGACCTGATCGTGGCCAACCGCAAGATCCACGCCGTCCAGGCCATCCGCACCGAGTTCGACACCAGCCTTCCCCTGGCCCTCGACCTCCTCGCCGAACGCCACACCCGCCTGCGCCACCGCCACCCCACCCGCTTCGAGGAACCCGCCGACACCTACTGGGACGGCTTCGCCTCCTGACGGCTGCCCGGAACGGCTCCGGCTTCCTCGCGCGCAACGCTGCCGCCGTCAGGGGTGCCTCAGTCCGATCCCGGGTCGGCGGCAGGACCGCCGGCGCGACTCGCAGAGCCTTGAGCACCCTGCCGAACCGGCCGAAGGTCGCCGGCATGTCGGCCCGCCGAGGCCGGGCCCTCCGACGGCCTGATCAGGGACGGGAGTTGGCGGGCCAGGGCCAGGGCGGCGAGCGCCGCGACGAGCGCGCAGACGCCCCACCAGCCGGCCCGGCCCCAGATGCGGACGCCGAGCCAGGAGCCCGCGGTGCCGCCCAGGTAGGCGCAGGTCATGTAGGCGGTGGCGAGCCGGCTGCGGGCGTCGGGGCGCACGGCGTAGACGCGGACCTTGTTGGCGACCATGCCGGACTGCATCGCCGTGTCGAGCAGCAGCGTGCCCAGGACCAGCGCGGCGAGGCCGGGGCCGCCGCCCCGGGCGCCGAGGCCGAGGACCGCCGCCGAGGCGAGGACGCCGAGCGTGCACACCAGGTTGACCGGGCCGGGGCCGTGACGGTCCACCAGGCGTCCGGCCCACGGGGTGCAGACCATGGAGGCGGCCCCGACCAGGGCGACCAGGCCGACCGCCCGGCCGCCCAGCCCGTACCCGGGCCCGGCGAGCAGCAGCGCCAGACAGGTCCACACGGCGGAGAACCCGGCGAAGACCGTCGCCTGGTAGAAGCACGAGCGGCGCAGCTCCGGCTCGCTGCGCAGCAGGCGGAACGGCTCGGCCAGCAGGGCCGTGTACCGCTGCCGGGAGGACGGCACGGTGGTCGGCGCCGCGAAGCCCAGGACGGCGGCGAGCAGCAACGCCACGACCCCGGCGACCAAGTACGGCGCCCGCCAGCCCAGCCACTCGCCGAGGGTGCCGCTGAAGGTCCGGGCCAGCAGCATGCCGCCGGTCGATCCGCTCAACAGGGTGCCGAGCACCGCCCCTTGCCGGTCCTCGGCCACCAGGCCGGCCGCCATCGGACCGACGACCTGTGCGCCCACCGTGGTGAGGCCGACCAGGGCGGAGGCGCCGACCAGGGCCGGCAGGGCAGGGGCGCAGCCCGCCGCGAGGAGTGCCAGGGCGGTGAGGGCGAGGAGGCCGACGAGGAGCGGTCGGTTCGGCAGCCGGTCGCCGAGCGGGACCAGCAGCACCATCCCGGCCGTGTACCCGAGTTGAGTGGCCGTCACCACCGCTGCGGCCGCGTCCGCCGACACCTGCAGCCCGTCGGCGATCAACGGGCCGATCGCCTGCGGGAAGTAGAGGTTGCCGACCGCCACGGCGCAGGTCACGGCCAGCAGCAGGACCGTCCGCCGGCTCAGCGTGGTGCGCGGCCGCACCCGGGTTGGGTCTGTCATGGGACGTAGTCCACGGCATCGGCCTCCCACTGCCAATGGATGTAGCGTACGGCTACATGATCAGCTTCGTGCTCGGGGTCGAGGACCTCGCGGACACCCGCTTCGCGCTCTCCCCGCTCCACGAAACCCTGTTCAGCCTGCGGGTGTTGCAGGACCCGGGCCTGTCCGCGCTGCACCTGCCCTGGCGCAGGTCCGTCCTGGCCCGGCTCGGCGCGCTCGACACCGACCTGCTGATGTCCCTGGTCGCCCAACGCCGCACCCTCCCCGACTTCCTGACCCCCAACCCGACGGTCTTCGCACCGGCCTTCGGGGAGGAACTCGCCGTCGTCCGCCGGGCCCCCTGCGCCCGGGTCCGCCGCGACCTGCTGCTCACCCACGCACCCGTCCCCGTCCCCGAGCCCCTCCGCGCTGCCACCACCGCCGGGGACGCGCCCGTCGCCGCGCTCCGCGACACCATCTGCGACCTGCTCCAGCAGTACTGGGAGCTGGCCATCGAACCGGAGTGGCCACGGATGCGGCTGGTGCTGGAGGCCGACATGACCTACCGCGCCCGCCAACTCGCCCTCGGGGGAGCCCGGTCGCTCTTCGCCGACATGCACCCGAACCTGCGCTGGCGGGACGGCGAACTGCACGTCCACCAGATGATCAGCAGCCACCAGGTCGCGGCCTCCGGCCGGGGGCTGCTGCTCCTGCCGTCGGTCTTTGCACACAAGCCCGCGCCGCCGCTGAGCCCGGACGAGGCGCCGAGCCTGGTCTATCCCAGCCGTGGCGTCGCCACCCTGTGGGAGTCCGAGCCACCAGCCGCGAACCCGTCCGCCCTGGTCTCCCTGCTCGGTGCACCCCGTGCACGCCTCCTCACCCTCCTCGAAGAGCCGCTCCCCACCATTGAGTTGGCCCGCCGCCTCCGAGTCACCCCGAGCGCCGTCTCCCAACACCTCCAGGTCCTGCACGCCACCGGCCTCCTCACCCGGGCCCGCGACGGACGCCAGGTGCTGTACCGGCGGAGCGCCCTCGGCGACGGTCTGGTGGCCACCTCCACCGGCGCTGCGGCGGCCGCGTGGAGCTGAACGGGCGCCGGGCGGGGGGCTACCGCTCGCCGGTCTCCAGCCACGCTCCGAGGGTGCGGTGCAGTTGCTCGACCTGGGCCCGGTCGAGGACCACGGTCGCTCCGGCGTCGTGCGAGTCCCCCGGAGCGGGACGGCTGAGCGACAGGCGCAGGAACTCCACCGGGAGGGAAGGGAGTTCGTCCAGCTCTTCGGCGTCCAGGTGCCGGCCGCGGACCTGTGGGTGGCAGTGGTTCGGGACGGCGGCCAGCTCCAGCCGGCCGGCGCGCGGGTGGTGCTCCGCGGGGCTGACGTGCGAGCCCTGGTAGACGAGCGGTGCCGGTGCGTCGCCGTCGTCGTCGGCGAACAGCAGCCAGGTGGCGTAGATCGACATCAACTGTCCTGTACTGGTCGGGAGGCAGGGTCCGTCCGGGGCCTCAGGGGACGAAGCGCAGCGGGGTGCCCGGGCGGGCTTGGGCGGCGGCGGGGAGGTCGGCGGCGGGGACGACGCCGATCACCGGGTAGCCGCCGGTGGTGGGGTGGTCGGCGAGGAAGACCACCGGGCGGCCGTCGGGCGGGACCTGGACGGCGCCCAGGACCATGCCCTCGCTGGGGAGTTCGTCGGTCCGCAGGCGGGGGAGCGGAGGGCCCTCGGTGCGCAGGGCGATCCGGTTGGAGGCCGCCGCCACCTCGTAGCGGGCACGGGCCAGCAGCGTGAAGGCCGACGGGGCGAACCAGTCGTCCCGGGGCCCCGGCAGCAGGCGGAGCACCAACTCGGCCGGCGGAGCGGGCAGGACGGCCAGCCCGTCGGCCGGCGGCGGAGCGGCGGGCGGGCCCACGGGCAGCAGCTGACCGGCCGTCAGCGGGGCCGGGCCCAGCCCGGAGAGCAGGTCCGCCGAACGGCTGCCCAGGACGGGCGGCACCGCCAGCCCGCCCGCCACCGCGAGGTAGCTCCGCACGCCGTACGCGGCCGGCCCGACCTCGATCACCGCACCGTCCGGGACCGTCACCGCCGCACCCCAGGCCGCCGCCCGCCCGCCGACCCGGACCGCCGCCGGAGCGCCGGTGACCGCGACCACCACCCGCCCGACGGCCCGCAGCGCGACCCCGCCCAGCGTGGTCTCCAGCCCGGCCGCCCCCTCGGGATTGCCCACCAGCCGGTTCGCCACCCGCAGCGCCGGCTCGTCCAACGCCCCGCCCCGGGGCACCCCGAGATGCGCCACCCCACGCCGCCCCAGATCCTGAACCGTCGTCAACGGCCCCGGCCGCACCACCACCACCAGCCCCGTCACGTCGACGCCTCGGTGATGCCTACGTAGGTGGCTACCCCGGGGGCGCGGGGAACGGCGGGCGGGGGAACGGCAGCACCTGCAACCGGCTGACGTGCCCTCAGGTGCCGGTGGGCCGTCTTCCGGTTCGCGCCCCGCGGCGGAGCCGCAGATCGGCAGAGCCCCGCACCCCCGGGCTGACCAAGCGTCATGCCCCCGCCTCCGGCACGAACCGCACCCGCGTCCCCGGCGCCAACAACGCCGCCGGCTCCCGCGACGCGTCCCACAGCACCGCCCCCGTCCGCCCGATCAACTGCCACCCCCCGGGCGAGGACCGCGGGTAGACCCCCGTGTAGGGCCCGGCCAGCGCGACCGACCCCGCCGGGACGGCGCTCCGCGGGGTGGCCCGCCGCGGCACGTGGTACCGCTCCGGAAGCCCCGTCAGGTACGCGAAACCCGGCGCGAACCCGCAGAAGGCGACCCGGTACTCCACCGACGAGTGCACCCGCACCGCCTCCGCCGCCGACACCCCCCACAGTCCGGCCACCTCCGCCAGGTCCGCCCCGTCGTAGACCACCGGCACCGACACCAACGGCCCGTCGGCCATCCGCCGCCCCGTCAGCCGCCACCCCGCCAGTTCCCGCCGCAGCGCCGTCACGTCCGGAACCCCGTCCAGCAGCACCGTCCGCGCCGCCGGCACGATCTCCGTCACCTCCGGCAACGACCCCCGCCGGGCCAGCAGTTCCGCGTACAGCGCCTCCGCCGCCGCTCCGTCCGCGGCCTCGACCAGCAACGCCTCCGACCCCACCCGGCGGAACGTCAGACCTCCCCCGTCCGCCCCCATCAGACGAAGGCCTCCACCCGCACCCCTGCCGAGGCCAGCGCACCCCGTACCCGCCAGGCCAGCTGCGCCGCCCCCGGGGTGTCCCCGTGCACGCACAGCGAACGCGCCTCCACCGCCACCGGTTCGCCCCCGACCGCCGTGACCAGGCCGTCCTTCGCGATGCCGACGGCCCGGGCGATCACCGCCTCCGGGTCGTGCAGCACGGCCTCGGGGTCGCGCCGCGGGACGAGGGTACCGGCCCAGGTGTAGCCCCGGTCGGCGAAGGCCTCGGTCACCACGGGGAGGCCGACGCCCTCGGCGACGGCGAGCAGGCGGGAGCCGGGGAGGCCGAGCACCGGGAGGGGGCCGTCGCAGACCGCGCCGGCCCGCAGCACCCCCGCCACCACGGCCTCGGCCTGTTCGGAGTCGCCGACCACCCGGTTGTAGAGGGCGCCGTGCGGTTTGACGTAGCTGACCCGCGAGCCGGCCGCGCGGGCGAAGACCTGGAGGGCGCCGATCTGGTAGGCGATCTCGTCGGCGAGCTCCTCGGAGGGCACCTCCATCGCCCGGCGGCCGAAGCCGGCCAGGTCGCGGTAGGAGACCTGGGCGCCGATCCGGACGCCGCGTTCGGCGGCCAGCGCGCAGACCCGGCGCATGGTGGACGGGTCGCCGGCGTGGAAGCCGCAGGCCACGTTGGCGCTGGTGACCACGGAGAGCAGGGCCTCGTCGTCGGTCAGGGTCCAGCGCCCGAACCCCTCGCCGAGGTCCGCATTGAGATCAATCACCGCTTCGGTCACGCCAACACCCTCACGCCAACACCCGCATGCCAACACCCGTCGCCCGCCCGGCTCCTGGGGTGATCGTAGGGCCTGCGCAGGGGCGTGCACGCACCTGACCCGATGCCGGAGCGCGCACCCGCCGGGTGCGCGCTCCCTCGGATGGAGGAACGTTTCCTCTCCGTGCTCCCGGGCCGTCGGCCGGACGGGTGAGACTCCGTCAGACCGCGGTCGAGGCCGGGGCCGGGGCCGCGACCGCCGCGGGCTGCCGCCGCAGTGCCTCGGCCCACTCCAGCCGCCGGATCCCCCGCAGGACCACCAGCAGCGGCACGGCGCCGAACACCCCGAACGACATGTCGACGAATCGCCATGCCAGCGGGATCCCCCGCAGCGGCCCGCAGATCAGGGCCAGCGGGATGATCGCCGCGCAGGCGATCAGGGCCCAGCGGATCACCCAGACGTTGCGCACCGGGTCCTTGAGCGGCCCCCAGAACGCGATGGCGATCACCAGGTGGGCGAAGGCCAGCCAGTCGGTGCCGTAGGCCAGGAAGGGGTACCGGACGTTGGCGTCGGCCACCCCGTCGCGGACCCGCTCGGCCCACTCGAGCACGCCCGGGAAGTGGTCGGCCAGTGGCGCGCGCTCGACCAGCGAGACCAGCCAGCGGGTCTCGGTCTCCAGCGGGAAGGCGGTCAGGCCGCTGATCGCGAGACAGACGATGAAGATCCAGATCCACCGGCGGACGTGCCGGCGGGTGCTCGCCTCGGCGGCGCGCTGGTCCTCGGTCATGGTGCCAACCCCCAAGCGGGTAGAGCGGATCGGGAATCCGTCCCGACCTGCGCAGCAGTGACTCTAGACCTACTAACTGAACATGTTCAACTCGCCTCCCGGGCTCCCCCGTACGGCTCCCACCAGGGACGTTTCGGACCTTGTCGGCATGAGCCTCTAACCTTGTCCACCGTGACCACCGCAGTTCAGCCCACCGAGCCCGTGCTCCGGCCGCCCGCCCCCGGTGCCGCCCGCCCCGCCCCGGGCCCGGCCGCCGACGAGGGGCTGGCCCGCCGGCTCAAGGCGCTGGCCTGCACCGCCCCCCTCCACGACCTGGACAGCCGCAAGGTCAACCTGGCCGGCGAGTACAGCTCCTACGCGATGGCCGAGGTCGGCCTCTCGGCGATCGACCTCGTCACGCTCAACATGGACTTCGACACCGGGGCCGACCGCGACATAGTGCTGGCCCGCATGCTGCCCCGGGTCGCCGTGCAGAACCCGGCCCGCACCACCACCGAGCACGAGCGGGTGGCCCGCTGGGTGCTCGAGTCGCTGATCAACGTGGGCAGCGTCGACCGCGGCTTCCGCGCCGTCTACGGCACCTTCGGCTCCGACGGCAGCTACGTCCGCCGCGACTACGACTTCAAGCTGATCGAGGAGGTCCCCGGCCCGGACGGCGGGGTCTACCTGCGCACCACCGACGAGGCGGTCAACGTCCTGGTCGGTGCCCTCGACACCGACGTGACCTCCGCCCAGATCGCCGCCGAGGTCAAGCTCGAGGTCCTGATCAACCGCGGCCGCCTGGCCGACGCCCAGCTCGCCGCCGAGCAGGCCCGCTACCGCACCGTCCAGTACGCCGAGACCCTGCGCCGCGCCCTCGACGCCACCCGGCGCAACGTCCGCGCGGTCGACTGGATGCAGGCCGTCCCCGACCTGATCGACGAGGCGCTCGGCCACATCGCCGACCGCTACCGGCACGAGAACGCGATCCTCACCAACATCCGCAAGGCCCGCGACGAGGCCGAGGACCCGGAGCACAAGCGCCGCGCCGCCGAGCTGGTCGACATCGTCAAGGACTGCATCCGCCGCCACACCCAGCTCCAGACCCGCCTCCTGGAGGCCGGCCCGCTGTTCCGCGCCGAGCAGGACCGGCAGGCCTTCGCCGCCCCCTCCGCGCGCAGCGGCATCGACCTGTACGGGCAGCTGCTCGCGCCGCTGCTGGAGCTGCCGGTCAGTCAGGCCACCCGGCCCACCGACGCGTTCTTCGCCCGCGGCACCGGCCTGCGCACCCCCGTCTCGGTCCGGATGACCGACCTGGTGGACCTGCTGCTCACCCCGCCGGTCGAGCGCGAGCACCTCGGCGCGGAGCTCCCCGACCCGGACTTGGTGGCCACCCCCGACGACAGCCGGTTCTCCGACGAGCAGTTGGAGGCGGCCCTGGAGCTGCTCGACCTGCCGGCCGACGCGCCGCGGCGCCTCTCCGGCCTGCTCGCCGAGGCCCGCCTCAAGGACCCCGACCTGCCCTACCTGGTCGCCCTGCTCGCCGTCCACGCGGCCAGCCCGCCGGTCGGCACCGCCTACCGCCAGGGCGAGGAGCGCCTGCTCTTCGCGGTGGACGACGGCACCCGCCTCGACGACCCCGAGTTCGGCGGCGCCGACCTCGTCGTCGGCAGCGCCCTCCTCGATGCCGCGGGCATGGCCGCGGACCGCCAGGAAGAACGGTGATGGTGAGGCCAGGGGCGCGAGGAACTGCGCGCAGCGGTAGGAACCAGAGCCGCAGCCGACGACGCACAGTCAGTTGCCGCCTCTGCACTGAGCTGTCCCCGCCCACCGAGCGGCAACACCCCACCGTCGGCGGCGTACGGACCCGTGCCTTCCCGGCCCGCGCAGTTCCCCGCGCCCCCGGTGTGACCACTTTCCCCGGCGCCGCCGCGATCCGCCCCCGCAAGGAGTACCAAAGGTGATGACCGACCAGTCCTGGGAGACCGAGGACGAGCCCGCCGCGCCGGCGCCCGCGGCGAGCCTCACCCCGGCCGACGTCGCCGACGCCGCCCGCCTGGTCTCCTTCGGCCTCCAGGCCAAGCTGCTGCCCGCCCGCGACGCGGAGTACGCCGAGCTGATCCGCCGTCACCGCGAGGACCCGGGCTTCGCCCGGCTCGCGGACGCCGTCGCGGCCGGCCTCGGCCTGGTCGTCCTGGAGGTGTCGCCCCGGGCCGGGATGGCCGTGGCCGCCGCCGAGGACTCGCTCTTCGCGGTCCGGATGGGCGACTACTCCCGCCGCGCGGCCGGCGAGGCCACCGACCGCTTCCTGCACGGCCTGGCCCACCTGGCCACCGCCGCGATGGCCTTCCCCCGCCCGGAGGACCTGGCCGACGACGCCTACCTGGGCCGGATCACCGTCAACGGCGTGGACGCCTTCGTCCGGCAGGCCTGCCGCCGCCTGGAGGAGCGCGCCGAGGCGGCCGGGGACAACACCGACCCCAGCTCCGACGCCCCCGGGCTGGAGGCGGCCTGGCGGGTCTGGGCCCGCCGCTCCGCCACCGGCGCCACCAAGGACGCCCGCCGCCTCTCCGGCTCCACCATCGGCATCGTCTCCAAGGCGGTGCTCTTCCTGGTCGACTCCGGCTTCCTGCAGAAGACCTCCGACGACGCCGGCGGCACCTACCGCACCACGGCCCGCTACCAGCTCCAGGTCCGCGACCTGGCGGGCAGCGCCGCGATGGCCGAGCTGAACGACCTCGGTGTGGTGGCGATCAGCGACGGCACCGCCACCCTCCTCCCCGCCGACCACAGCGAGGAGCTGGTGGCCGACGCCGGCCTGCCGTTCCACTCCCTCTGAGCCACCGCGCCACCCGATCCACTGATCCACCGTCAACTGGAGAACCGCCGCACATGTACGAGCTCAACCGGGTCCGCCTCTACTCGATCGGACCGGCCGGCGCCCGCTACGCCGACACGGTGCTCGACCTGCGCGGCGTCGGCGAGCCGGTGGCCGAGCCCCGCCCCCAGCAGATCGGCCTGTTCGGTGAGGAGCCGGAGGGCCCGCAGCGCCGCCCCGCACCCGCGGGCGTGCTGTTCCTGGAGAACGGCGGCGGCAAGTCCGTCCTGCTGAAGCTGATCTTCTCCGTCATGCTCCCGGGCCACCGGAACACCCTCGGCGGGGCCAGCTCCGGCGTGCTGCGCAAGTTCCTGCTCGCCGACGACTGCGGCCACGTCGCCCTCGAATGGCAGCACACCGTCACCGGCGAGCTGATCGTGGTCGGCAAGGTCAGCGAGTGGAGGGGCCGTCAGGTCTCCTCCGACCCGCGCAAGTTCGCCGAGACCTGGTACTCCTTCCGCCCCGGCCTCGGCCTGACCCTGGACTCCCTCCCGGTCTCCGAGCGGGCCAGCCTGGCCGGTGACCAGAAGGCCCGCGGCCGGCGCCGCACCATGAAGGGCTTCCGGGACGCGATGACCGAGGCCGGCAAGGCCGCCCCGCACCTGGACCTGGTCTTCGAGGACATCCACGACCGGTGGAACGAGCACCTCGGCGAGCTCGGCCTCGACCCCGAGCTCTTCCGCTACCAGCGCGAGATGAACGCGGACGAGGGCGAGGCGGCCGGCCTCTTCGCGGTCAAGCACGACTCCGACTTCACCGACCTCCTGCTGCGCGCCGTCACCGACACCCGGGACACCGACGGCCTGGCCGACCTGGTGCACGGCTTCGCCGCCAAGCTCGGCCGCCGCTCCGAGCTGACCGCCGAGCGCGACTTCACCGCGGGCTCCCTCGACCTGCTCCAGCGGATCGTGGACGCCACCACCGCCCGCGAGTCGGTCCGCGAGCTGCACCGCACCGCCGAGCGCCGCTCCCGCCGCCTGGCCCAGGCCCTGACCGTCCGGGCCGCCGCCGAGCGCGACCGCGCCCAGGACCTGGCCGTCGAGGTGGCCGCCGCCGCGAGCGCCGTCACCGCCGCCGAGAGCGACCGCACCCGGCACTCGCTGATCACCGCCGAGCTGACGTACCGTCACGCCACCCTGGGCCTGGCCGCCGCCACCACCGAGGCCGCCGCGCTGCGCCGCGAGCTGACCGAGGCCCGCACCCTGTACTCCGCCTGGCAGGCCGCCGAGGCGGTGCTGCGCCACCGCGCCGCCGCCGACCGGGTGGCCCGGGTCGCGGTCGCGATCCGGGAGGCCGAGCTGGACGCGGCCCCCGCGCTGGCCGCCCGCGCCCAGGCCGCCGGGGCGCTGGCCCGGGCGCTGGAGAGCGCCGCCGGGGCCGCCGAGCTGAGGGCCGATCAGGAGGAGGCCCGGGCCGAGGAGCTGCAGGCCGACGGCGGCCGGGCACAGGCCGAGGCCACCGCCGCCGCCACCGCCGGGCAGAAGGCCCGCTCCGAGGCGGGCCACCTGGAGCAGCGGCTGGCCGAGGTGGAGCAGGAGACCCAGGCCGCCGTGGAGGCCGGCTGGATCGACGCCGGGACGGAGGAGCCCGACCCGGCCCGGGCCGCGCTG
This sequence comes from Kitasatospora sp. NPDC051853, assembly GCF_044452665.1. Classification (NCBI taxonomy): domain Bacteria; kingdom Bacillati; phylum Actinomycetota; class Actinomycetes; order Kitasatosporales; family Streptomycetaceae; genus Kitasatospora; species Kitasatospora sp. NPDC051853. The sequence goes on from NZ_JBITBY010000016.1 coordinate 142,424, forward strand.
TACGCCGCCGACGCCGAGAAGGAGGCCACCGCCGCGCTCGACCAGGCCCGCGCCGCCGCCGAGCAGTCCGCCGCCCGGGCCCGGGAGACCGGCGCCCTGGAGGCCAAGGCCGAGCTGGCCGCCGCCCGTGCCAGCGACGCGTACCAGAACGCCCACCGCGCGCTCTCCGCCGAGCAGCGCACCGCCGCCCTGCTGGCCGCCGAGCCCCGCCTCGCCGAGCTGCTGGCGCTCCGGCCGTACCAGGGCGAGGAGGCCGAGGGCCACCTGACGCCCGCCCTGCTGGACGCCAACGCGGAGGAGCTGCAGGAGCGGCTCGACACCGCGGTGTCCACCGCCGAGCGGACCTTGTTCGACCTGCGCACCGCCGCCGCCGACGACTCGCGCATCCTGGCCGCGCTGGGCGACGGCGGCCTGCTGCCGCCCGGCCCGGACGTGCTGGCCACCGTCGAGTACCTCGGCGAGCAGGGCATCCCCGCGCTGCCCGGCTGGCGCTACCTGGCCCAGTCGGTGGACCCGGCCGACCACGAGGCGATCCTGGCCGCCCGCCCCGAGCTGGTGGACGGCGTGGTGGTGACGGACCCCCAGTCCCTGGACCGGGCCCGGGAGGCGCTGCGGACCGCCGCCCTGCTGCCCCGCTCCACCGTGGCGGTCGGCACCGCCGCCGCGCTGATCGCCCCGCTGCCGGACGAGCCGCCGTTCTTCCTGGTGCCGCCGAACCCGGCCATGCACAACGAGGGCGCGGCCGACGAGGAGCGCCGCGAGCTGCGCGCCCGGGCCACCGCCCGCGAGGAGCACATCCGCGAGCTGGCCGCCCGGCTCGGCGGGGACCGCGCGCTCGGCGCCCGGCTGGCCTCCTGGCTCCAGCAGTGCCCGCCCGGCACCCTGGCCGAGCTGACCGAGGCCACCCTGGCCGCCGCCGCCCAGGCCGAGACCGCCGCCGCCGAGCTGGCCACCCTGCGCGCCGAGCACGACGAGGCCGAGACCGACCAGCTGGCCGCCGCCTCCGCGTACGAGGAGCGCCGGGAGGCCGCCCAGCGCACCCGCCGCCGGGCCGACGCGCTGGCCGGTCTCGCCTTCCGGCTGCGCGAGCGGGCGAACTGGGCCCGCCGCCGCCGCGAGCTGGCCGAGGACGCCGCCGAGTGCGACCGCCGCCAGGCCGTCTGCGCCGAGCGCGCCCGCACCTGCGACGAGGACCGCCGGGCCGCCCAGCGGGCCGCCGACGACGCCCGCCGCACCGTCCGCACCCTGCGGGCCGAGCGGGCCGAGCTCTCGGTGGTCGAGGAGACCGAGCGGATCACCGAGGTGGCCGCCTCGCTGCCCGCGCTGCGCGAGGCCTACCGGGCCGCCGCCCAGCTGTACGAGAAGGTCGGCGTCGGCGCCGACCTGCGGGCCGAGCAGGCCCGGGCCGAGGGCGACGAGGCCGCCGCCGCGGCCGAGCTGGACCGCCTGACCAACAAGGTCCGCACCCGGGCCGAGGAGCTGCTGGCCAGCCCGGACGGCGCCGACGGCCCGGCCCGGCAGGCCGCCGCCGCCCGGGCCGAGGGCCTGGTCGCCACCATCGAGGCCCGCTCCGCCACCGCCTCCGAGCAGCTCGGCCGGCTGCGCGGCGAGGCCGAGCGCTCCGCCCCCGCCACCGGCGAGGCGCACACCGAGCTGCCCGAGGACCTCGTCCCCACCGACCCCGAGCACGCCCAGACGCTGCTGCGCACCGCCACCTCCCGCCTCGCCGAGCGGCGCGAGACGGTGGACACCGCCCGCACCGCGCTGGCCGACCTCCAGCGCACCCTGGACGCGGCCCAGTCCGCCGCCGCCGACTTCGACGAGGCGTCAGGACAGCTGCGCGACGGCCTGCGTGACCACCACGGCGAGGAGGAGGCCCCGGCCGTCGAGCCCTACCTCGGCCCGCTGGCCGAGGCCCGGACCGCCGCCGCCGAGTCCCGCCGCGCCCTGCGCTCCGCCTCGGCCGAGCTGACGGCGGGTGAGCTCGCCGTCCGGGACGCCTCCGACGCCCTGGTCCGGCACGCCAACGCGGCCCGCTACGAGGCCGTCCGCACCCCCGCCCGCCAGCAGATCCGCGAGCTGCCCGCCGCGGCCCTGCCCGAGCACGCCGCCGCCTGGGCCGCCGCCTTCGCCCCGCGCCTGCGGGTGCTCACCGACGAGCTGGCCCAGCTGGAGCGCAACCGCGGCTCGATCGTGGACCGCCTGCGCGGCCTGGTGGAGTCCTCGCTCACCACGCTGCGCGCCGCCCAGCGGCTCTCCCGGCTGCCCGAGGGCCTGGGGGAGTGGTCCGGCCAGGAGTTCCTCCGGATCCGCTTCGAGGACCCGGACCACGCCACCCTGGTGGAGCGGCTCGGCGAGGTGATCGACGAGGCCACCCGGGCCGCCGTGCGGAAGAACAGCGACCTGCGGCGTGACGGCATGTCACTCCTGCTCCGGGGTGTGGCCGCCGCGATCGGCCCCAAGGGCGTCTCGGTGGAGATCCTCAAGCCCGACGCGGTGCTGCGCGCCGAGCGGGTGAGCGTGGGTCAGATGTCGGACGTGTTCTCCGGCGGCCAGCTGCTCACCGCGGCCATCGCGCTCTACTGCACGATGGCGGCGCTGCGGGCCAACGACCGGGGCCAGTCCCAGCTGCGGCACGCCGGCACGCTCTTCCTGGACAACCCGATCGGCCGGGCCAACGCCACCTACCTGCTGGAGCTCCAGCGCGCGGTGGCCGACGCCCTCGGCGTCCAGCTGATCTACACCACCGGCCTCTTCGACACCACCGCGCTGGCCGAGTTCCCGCTGGTCATCCGGCTGCGCAACGACGCCGACCTGCGGGCCGGGCTGAAGTACATCTCGGTGGAGGAGCACCTGCGCCCGGGCCTGCCGGCCCCGCAGGCGCCGGACGCCCCGGTGATCCACGGCGAGATCACCGCCACCCGGATGTTCAAGCGCCCGACGGAGTGATCCCGCACCCGGCCGGGGCGGAGCGAGCGGCGGACACCTCCGCCCGGGCCGGGTGGTGTCATGCTGGTGGCGTGTTCGAGGACGAACTGCGTGAGCAGCTGACCCTGGCCCGTCTCGCCCTGGCCCGGGCCCGCGAGGCGGGCGACGACGACGGCGTGGACGCCTACCGCGGCCGCATCCGGGGCCTGCTCCGGATCGCCGCCCACCACGGCGTCGACCTCCCGCACGAGCCGGAGGAAGAGACCTACTGACGGGTTCGCCCGCTGCGTTACGATCACCCGACTCGCAAGCGCGATCGTCGGGGGGCGACGGATGACGGACGGTACGGGGGTGCCCGCGAAGGGCACCAGGAGTGTGGTCGGCCAGGTCGTGGCGGCGGTGCTGCTGGTGGTGCCGCTGCTGCTCGGGGTCTGGCTGATGCGGGGTCAGGAGCAGCCCGGGGCCGACCCGTCGGTCTGCCCCGGTGCGAAGGCCCACGACGGCCCGGAGGTCCCCGCGCTCTGCGCGGCGCTCAACCGGCCGGGCCTGCCCGCGCTGCTGGGCGCCCCGGGCGAGCGGGTCTCCGTGGTGGAGACCGGCGCCGGGAAGGTGGACGGCGTCACGGTCGAGAACACCTCGGCCGAGGTCAGGGTGGGGGAGTACCGGGTCCGGCTGACCGACGACCGCGAGACCTCGGGGTTCCTCGGCTCCTCGGTGACCGAGGGCACCCTGCTCGGCCACCGCGCGGTCTCCTTCACCTCGCGCACCGTGGGCATCAGCATCGACCTGATCGGCGGCGGAGGGAAGGCCGCCCCGGGCGGTGTCGCCCAGCACCTCGCGGTGGCCAAGAGCCCGCTCCGGAGCGGCGGCAGCTACCGGCTGACGGTCTGGCGCGACGACGCGAAGCCGGTGGACGAGGGCGCGGTCCGGCGGATCGCCACCGAGGTGCTGCCCTCGCTGCCGGGCTGGGTGCCCTCCACCGCCCAGCCGGGCGGGGCCTGAGGCCGCGTCAGGGCGCCGCCCGCTCGGTGCGGTGAGCGGCCAGGATGCTGGGCAGCAGGCCGGGGAAGAGCTCCTCCAGGTCCTCGGTGCGCAGACAGCTCATCCGCGAGGTGCCGCGGCGGTGCTGGCGGATCACGCCCGCCTCGCGGAGCACCTTGAAGTGGTGGGTGCTGGTGGACTTGGTCACCGGCAGGGCGAAGGCCTGGCAGGCCATCTCGTGGGAGCCGTCCGCGAGTTCGACCGCGATCCGCAGGCGGACGGGGTCGGCGAGGGCGTGCAGGACGGCGGCGAGCTTGATCTCCGCCAGGGTGGGTTCGGGGAGTCGGGTCTCGGTCACGCGTTCATAGTACGAGAACTGTCGTAGTTTGACAGCTGCCGTAGTACGAGGGATACCGTAATAGCGAGCACCATCCCGTCGAAGGAGCCACCGTGAGCGCCCTGTTCGAGCCCCTCGTCCTGCGTGAGCTGACCATCCCCAACCGGGTCTGGATGGCCGCGATGTGCATGTACTCGGCCGCCCCGGACGGCCCCGAGGTCGGCGCCGCCACCGACTTCCACCTGGCCCACTACGCCGCCCGCGCGGCCGGCGGCGCCGGTCTGGTGATCACCGAGGCCACCGCCGTTCGCCCCGAGGGCCGGATCTCGCCCTGGGACCTCGGGCTGTGGACCGACCGGCAGCAGGAGCAGGCCGCCCGGGTGGCCGCGCTGATCACCTCGCTCGGCGCCGTCCCCGCCGTCCAGCTGGCCCACGCCGGGCGCAAGGCCGGCACGGACCGGCCGTGGCTGGGCGGCAAGCCGCTGCCCGCGGGCTCCGTCGGCGGCCGGCCGGTCGGCCCCTCGGCGGTGGGCTTCTCGGACGAGCACGTGCAGCCGCACGAGCTGACGGTGGAGGAGATCCGGGAGGTGGTGGAGGCCTTCGCCGCCTCCGCGCGCCGCGCCCTGGCCGCCGGGTTCAAGACCGTGGAGGTGCACGGCGCCCACGGCTACCTGATCCACTCCTTCCTCTCCCCGCACTCCAACCACCGCACCGACGGCTACGGCGGCGACTTCGCCGGCCGCGCCCGGCTGGCCCTGGAGGTCACCGACGCGGTCCGCGCGGTCTGGCCCGCCGAGCTCCCGGTGCTGTTCCGGGTCTCCGCCACCGACTGGCTGGAGCCGGAGGTCCCCGGCTGGACCTCCGAGGAGACCGTCCGCCTGGCCAAGGAGCTCCAGGCCCGCGGCGTCGACCTGATCGACGTCTCCACCGGCGGCAACGTGGCCGACGCCCGCATCCCCGCCGCCCCCGGCTTCCAGGTCCCCTTCGCCACCGAGATCCGCAACGGCACCGGCCTGCCCACCGGCGCGGTCGGCCTGATCACCGAGCCCGCCCAGGCCGAGCGGATCCTCACCGAGGGGGCGGCCGACGTGGTCCTGCTCGGCCGCGCCCTGCTCGCCGACCCGTACTGGCCGCAGCGCGCCGCCCGCGAACTGGGCGCCGAGACCCGCTACCCGGTGCAGCACGCGTACACCATGCGCAGGCGCTGACGACGCCTCGAACAGCAGGCGGCGCCCGGTCCTCAGACCGGGCGCCGCCGCTGCTTGCTGCCCGCCATCGGCGAGTTGGCGTGCGGGCCGCGCATCCGCTGGGCGGCGATCTGACGGGAGATCACGATCTCCAGCAGGCTCCACGCGGTGCCGAACACCCCGACGGCCATGGCCACCAGGGCGGGCGTCAGCAGCCAGGTGCGGGCGTACGAGGCGAGGGTGGCGACGATCAGGCCGACCAGGGTGAACGAGAAGGACATCCACGCCCGCACGGCGGCGGCCCGCACCTCGTCCGGCAGACGGCGACGACGTGCAGCTGGCATTCCGGGTACCTCCGAGAGCTCAGCGGACCCCCGTCCGCTCCCACAGCCTGCCCAGCCGGGCCGGTGCCATTCCACCGGTTCCGTCCGGTCGTGCCCGCATTCCGCTTCGCGACCGGCATATGCCTGTTTCCCCGGTGTGGGGGAAAGGGCCCGCACGACCGTTGACGTGGTCCTGGCGAGCGCAGTAGCTTCGGGGCACTCCGAAAGGCCGGAGTGATTCCAGTAAAACGGGGGAACCACCATGGAATCAGAGGTCACGTCCCGGACGTCCGGATGGATTCTGGAACCGTTCGCCGATCTGTCGGCGGCCTTCGTGTTCTTCGAGTCCCCGGTCCGGGTGGCGGTGCTCGACCGCCTGAGCTGGTACGTCCTGGAGCTCTGCGACGGTCGCCCGGTCGCCGGGATCACCGAGCGGGTGCGGGCCCTCGGCCTGCCCGGCGGCCCCGAGCGGGCCGGGCGGGTGGTCGCCGAGCGGCTGGGCACCCTGCGGGCGAGCGGGCTGCTGGCATGAGCCCCGACGCCGCAAGGCCCCCGGCCTTCCGGGGCGAGGCGCGGAAGCTGCACGCCGCGGTGGAGGAGCACCTCTCCACCGGGGTCTTCGGTGACGGCGCGGCCATCGCCGGCACCGCCGCCGCCTACTACCGGGGAGCCGCCCGGGTCTGCGCCGGGGCCACCGGCACCGACCCGGCGGCGGTCGCCCCGACGGGCCGTCCGTACGCCGAGAGCCTGCGCCGGGCGGCCGTCGACGAGGCCCTGCGGGAATGCAGTGCGGGGCGGCCGGAGAACGGCGGCGAGGCGCTCGCGCGGTACATCGCGCTGAATGCCCGGATGTCGTCCGATGCGGAGCTGGAAGCCGATTTGGAAATGGGGGAGGAAAACGCCCCGGAATTCCCCAGGATCGGCCCCGACCACTGGGTCTCCCGGCATTTCCTCGGGCTTTTCGGCTCCACCACCACCGTCGGCGGAGCCCCGGTCGAGGCGCTGCCCGCCGCCGTCACCCCGCAGGCCGAGGCCGCCCGGGCCCGGGCCGTGGCGCTGGCCCGCCGCGGCCTGCCCCGGCTGGCCGGGGACGTGCTGGCCGCCGCCCGCCGGGTGGTGCCCTACCGGGGCGAGCAGCCGTACAGCGGGTACACCAACGCCGCGCCGCTGCTGGTCTTCGTCGCCGAGCAGACCTTCCGTCAGGACCGGCTCGCCGCCGAGCTCCTGGTGCACGAGAGCCTGCACCAGAAGCTCAACGACATCAGCCTGGCCCGCTCGCTGTTCCGCCCCGACTACCACGACGAGCGGTCCGCCACGGTCTCCGTGCCCTGGTCCTTCGGCTCCGGCCGCACCCGGCACTTCAGCGCCGACCGGACCTTCGCCGCCTTCCACGTCTACACCCACCAGGCCCTGCTGTACCTCGGCCTGGCCGTCACCGAGCCGGACGAGGAACGGGCCGGGGGCGCGCTGGCCGAGACGGTGCTCGCCTGGGCCCGCGCCGCACACTTCGCCCGGGCGCTGGACGGTGGCCCGGTGACGGCCGAACTCGGCCCGGACGGCCACCGCCTGACGCGCTGGCTGACCACCGCCGTGGACGCCCTCGGGGAGCTCCGCCTCCCCGACGGCTCCGCGCTCGCGGCCCACTCCGGGGCCGTCACCCCCCACGCCGCCTGAGCCGCGGCGTCCCACGGACCGCGGCGCCCATCCCGTCTCCCCGAGCCGCGGGGGAGCAGTACGTCCTTGGAGAGGAGGTAGTGGCATGAGCGACATCGCTGCGCTCGAGTCGGCCCTGTCGGAGGTCTTCGCCGAGTTCGACGTCGAGGTCGAGGAAGGCACCACCGGTGCCGACGTGATGCAGACGGACATCCGTGTGATCCGCACGGACCTGTCGGTCCTGGCGGGCTCCCGCCCGTCCGGCAACTGACGACCCGGGGGCCCGGCCGTGGCGCCGCAGCCGGGTCCCCGACCGGACCGCACCCGCTCGACCGCACCCGCTCGACCCCCAGGAGAGCCGACGATGCCCGCCACCAACGCCGAGCCGCTGATCGGTGCCCCCAGCGAGGGCCTGCTGGCCCGGCTGGCCGGGCTGCCCTCGCCCGCGCTGCTGTACGACCTGGACAACCTGCGCCGCTCGGTCGAGCTGCTCCGCGCGGACGTCGAGGCCGTCGGCCCCGCCGAGCTCAACCTGGCGCTGAAGGCCTGTCACACCCCGCGCGTGCTCTCCTTCCTGGCCTCCCTCGGCCTCGGCGCCGACGTCGCCTCGGTCGGCGAGCTCACCCTGGCCGTGCTGGCCGGCTTCCGCCGGATCACCGCCACCGGCCCCTCCTTCCGGGCCGGCGACCTGCCGCTGCTGGAGGAGCACGGCGTGGTGCCGGACGCGAGCTCGGCCGAGCAGCTCGACGAGTTCTGCACCGCCCGCCCCGGCCGCCCGGTCGGCCTGCGGCTGCGGGTCCCGCTGCCGGAGGCGATCGAGGACGGCTCCACCACCTTCGGCGCCGGCAGCCGCTTCGGCGTGTACGCCACCGACCCGAGGATCGGCGCGGTGCTGGAGCGCACCGGCTGCCGGCTCACCCGGCTGCACACCCACACCGGCCAGATGACGCCCCGTCACCTGCGCTACAAGCTCCGCTACCTGCTCGCGGTGGCCGCCTCCTACCCCGACGTCGAGGAGATCGACCTCGGCGGCGGCTTCTTCAGCCTCTACACCGACCGCCTGCGCACCCTGCGCACCTGGCAGCAGGTGGCCGAGGACCTGGCCGACTTCACCCGGCGCACCGGCCGCACCGTGCGTCTGCAGTTCGAGCCCGGCGGCGCCGTGCTCGCCCCGCACGGCTACCTGGTCACCACCGTCCGCTCGGTGGAGCGCGACCACCCGCACTTCCGCGCCGACGTGCTCACCGTGGACTGCTCCGCCTGGAACTTCGCGCCCTGGCACAAGCCCCAGCTGGTCCCGCTGACCGGCCCGCGCCAGGACGAACGGCTGCGCCCCACCCTGCTGGCCGGGGACACCCTCTACGAGAACGACTTCTTCGGCACCGACGTGCTCGGCCGCCGCACCGCGGCCCCGCTCCCCGCCCTGCGGGCGGGGGACCGGGTGGTGCTGACCGCCTCCGGCGCGTACACCCGGACCAACTCCCGGCGGTTCAACCTGCTGCCGCTGCCCGCCGAGTACGCGCTCGCCGACGGGAAGGTCGAGGAGCTCGGGTGAGCGGTGCGCTGGAGCTGGAGCGGGAGCTGCTCGCCGGGATGGCCGCCCTCGCCGCCGGGCAGGGCGCCGAGGACGCCGCCGCCTGGGCCGCGCTGGAGCGCGAGGTGCGGCGCCCGGACGGCGGCGCGGGCCCGGAGGCCGAGTGGCGGTTGGAGCTGGCGTCCCGTCAGGTCCGCACCCTGCTGCTGCGCCGGGGCCACCGGCTGGACGAACGCTTCCAGCGCTCGCCCGACCTCGCCCAGGAGCGCACCCTGCCCGGCGGCGCCCCGCTGCGGCACGGCTACGAGCGCAGCCTGCCCGCCGAGGCGGTCGAGCGCGCGCTGGCCGCCCGGTCGAGCGCCCCGCCCGAGGGCTGGGAGCGCACCGTGCTGGCCTTCGGCAGCGGGATGGCCGCCCTCTCCCAGCTGGTCCAGGCACTGGCCTACCTGCTGGCGCCCACCGAGCGCCGCCCGCTGCGGGTGGACTTCTGGGGCGACTACTTCGAGACCGACCTGCTGCTGGAGTACCTCTCCGGCGCCACCCTGCTCCCGCGCAGGCTGGCCCCCGGCCGCCTGGCCGAGGCCTGGGCCGGGCCCGGGGCGCCGGAGGTGCTGCTGCTCGAACCGGTCCGCTACAACTGGGCGTTGGACGTGCTGGACGTCAACGCCCTGGTGAACGGCTGGCGGCGCGGCCCGCACCGCCCGCCCGTGGTGGTGCTGGACACCACCCTGGTCTCCCCGGCCTGGCCCCGGGCCGCCGTGCTGAAGGCGCTGGCCTCGCCCGCCGGGGCCCCGCTGGTGGTCGAGGTGCGTTCCGGCCTCAAGCTCGACCAGCAGGGCCTGGAGGTGGCCAACCTCGGCGTGCTGGAGATCCACCAGCACCGCTCGCACACCGGCGGGCTGACGGCCCGTCGGCTGGCCGAGACCCTGCGGCTGGCCCGGGCCACCGCCGGCCAGGGCCTGGCCGCCCCGGCGGTGGCCGCCCTGGACGCGCCCTTCCTGCTGGACGAGACCTGGACCAGACGCCACGCCGGGCAGGTGTACCGGAACAACGCCCGCCTGGCCGAGCGGCTGGCCTCCTCGCCCCGCCCGCTGTTCCGCACCGTCGCCCACCCCGCGCTGGGCTCCGCCGCCTGGCGCGGCCAGAGCCCCTTCGTGGTGGTCGAGCTGCGCGAGGACGCGCTCGCCGACCACGGCCTGCTGCTGGCGGCGATCCGGCACGAGGTGGCCCGGCGCGGCCTGGCCGCCGTCTACGGCAACAGCTTCGGCTTCCGCACCACCCGCTTCGAGACGGTCGTGCCCCGCACGGCCACCGGCCAGGGGCTGTTCAAGCTCGCGGCCGGCTCCCGGGGCGGCCCCTCGCTCGACCTGTTCTGCGACCTGCTGCTCGACATCGGAGACCACCAGTCCATGAAGGACCTGCGCGCGACCTACGACCTGGCACCGGTGGGGCTCGGATGAGTGACCCCGACACCTCCGCCGCCCTGCGGGAGCTGACCGCCCGGACCACCCGGGACGAGCGGCGCCCGCTGACCGCCTTCGCCCTGCTGGCCCTGGCCGGGGCGGCGGCCGAGGCGGCGCTGCCCTGGCTGGTCGGGGCCGCCCTCGGCGCCGCGGTCGGCGAGCGGACCGGCCTGGCCTGGTACGTGGCCGCGCTCGGCGCCGCCGTCGCCACCGGCATCGCCACCAACGTCACCCGGCACGTCGTCGCCGCCCGGCTGAAGCTGCGGGCCACCGCCGCGCTGCTGGAGGAGATCGGCGAGAAGACCGCCCGTGCCCCGCAGGACGTGGCCGCCCACACCCCGCCCGCCGAGGTGGCCACCGTGGCCGCGTACGACGTCGGTCGGGTGGCCGGCTTCCCGGTGGTGCGGATCCGGCTGGCCGCCTCGGTGCTCGGCCTGCTGGTGGTGGCCGGCTACCTGCTGCTGATCTCCCCGCTGGTCACCCTGCTGGTGCTGGCCGGGGTGCCCGGCCTGATGTGGCTCACCGGCAAGGTGGCCGAGCCGCTGGAGGAGCGCCGCGAGCACCAGCGCGAGGCGCTCGGCACGGTGGCCGCGCTCAGCTCCGACATCGGCCTCGGGCTGCGGGTGCTGCGCGGCCTGGGCGCCGAGCGGGTGGTGCGGGAGCGCTACCGCGCCGCCTCGGCGGCCACCGAGCGGGCCGGCGTGGCGGTGGCCCGGACGGAGGCCCTGCTGCTGGTCTCCGGCACCCTGCTGCCCGGCCTCTTCCTGGCCGGGCTGGTCTGGCTCGGCGGCACCCTGGCCGCGGCCGGCTCGGTGCCGGCCACCGACCTGGTCACCTTCTACACCGCCTCCGCCTACCTGGTCGCCCCCGTCACCACCGCCGCCGGGTACGGCGCGGCCCGGGCCGGCGCCCGGGTGGCCGCCCGGAACGTCACCGGCCTGCTGGCCGCACCCGAGCGCCCCTGGACCGGCACCGCCGAGGTGCCCGGACGGGCCGAGCCCGCCGACGGCCTGACGGGCCTTCGGATCCCGCTCGGCGGCCTCAGCGTGCTGGCCGCCCCCGGCGGCTACGACCCGGACCGGCTGGCCCGCCGCCTGGTCGGCCTGACGGTCGAACAGGGCGCCACCCTGGCCGGCCGCCCGGTGCGCGAGTACCACCCCGACGCGCTGGGCGCGGCCGTCCGGATCCAGGGGGCCCGCCCGGTGCTGTTCTCCGGCCGGGTGCGCGAGGTGCTGGACCCGGACGCCCGGTACGGCGAACGCGAGCTGACCGCCGCCCTGCGGGCCGCCGCCGCGGACGACGTGGTGGAGCGGCTGCCCGGCGGCCTGGACGCCCGGATCGACGCCGAGGGCCGCAACCTCTCCGGCGGCCAGCGCCAGCGCCTGGCGCTGGCCCGGTCGCTGGTCGGCGACCCGCCCGTGCTGGTGCTGGTCGAACCGACCACCGCGCTGGACGCGGTCACCGAGATCGAGATCGCCCGCCGGGTGGCCGAGCACCGGCGAGGCCGCACCACCCTGGTGCTGGGCTCCGCCGGGGCGTTCCGCGCGGTGGCCGACCACGTCCTGGCCGTCGAGGAGGGCTCCGATGTCTGACGCCCCGTCCGTTCCCGAGGCCCCGCCGACGGTTGACGCCCCGTCCGGTCCCGGCACCGCCCCCGCGCCCGGCGCCCCGTCGGTGCTGCCGGTCGCCGACCGGGCCGCCGTCCGGCGCCGGGTCCGCGAGCTCGCCGCCCGCTTCCGCGGCCGGCTGGCCGCGGTCGTCCTGGTGCACGCGGCCGCCGTGGCCGGCGGGCTGGTGCCGCCGCTGGTGCTCGGCTCCCTGGTGGACCGGATCGCGGCCGGCCGCGAGGTCGGCCTGCTCGGCCCGGTGCTGCTGATCCTGGCCGCCCTCGCCGTGCACGCGGGCCTGGCCTTCACCGCCGCCGCCTGGTCCTTCGCCCTCGGCGAGCGGATCTTCGCGATCCTGCGCAACGACTTCCTGGACGGTCTGCTCGCCATGCCCGTCCGCGAACTGGAGCGGGTCGACCAGGGCGAGGTGCTCTCCCGCTCGACTTCCGACATGGACGCCGTCCAGGACATCACCCGCACCGGCCTGCCCGAGACGGTGGTCGGCACCGTCACGGTGGCGATGACCCTCGGCGCCGCCTTCCTGGTCGACCCGCTGGTCGCGCTCGGCTGCCTGGTCGGCGTCCCGCCGATCCTGCTCTCCACCCGCCGGTACGTGCGGCGCGCCCCGAAGGCGTACGGGGACGAGCTGGCCGCCCGGGCCGCCGCCACCGGCGTGCTCACCGAGACCGTCCGCGGCCACGAGGCCGTCACCACGCTGCGCCTGGGGCGGGTCCGCCGGGACGCGGCCCGACGGAGCGTCGGCTCCTGGCTGGGGGCGGCCGGGGAGCCGGTCCGGCTGGAGCGCGCCTGGTTCCCCGCCGTGCAGGCGGGCTACCACCTGCCGCTGGTGGTGGTGGTCGGCTGGGGCGCCTGGCTGGTGCACGGCGGCCACGCCCGGGTCGGCGACGTGGCGGTGATCGCGCTCTACCTGCGCGCGGTGCTGACCCCGCTGGACGACCTCATCTACTGGTTCGGCGAGGCCCAGGCCGCCGGGGCCGCGCTCGGCCGCATCCTCGGCGTCGGCACCGGCACCGGTGTCGGCACCGGCCCGGCGGAGCTCCCCGCCGCCCGCACCGGGCCGGGCCCGGCCGGGCTCCCGGTCCGCTGCGAGGCCCTGACCTTCGGCTACACCGAGGGCGCCCCCGTGCTGCACGCCGTCGACCTGGAGGTGGCGGCCGGTGAGCGGGTCTGCCTGGTCGGCGCCTCCGGGGCGGGCAAGACCACCCTCGCCACCCTGCTGGCCGGCGGTCTGCGGCCCGGCTCCGGGCGGGTGCTGATCGGCCGTCAGGAGGCGGCGGCCGGCGGCCGCGAGGAGGTGGTGCTGGTCGCCCAGGAGGACCACGTCTTCCACGGCACCGTCCGGGACAACCTCACCCTGGCCCGGACCGGGGCCGAGGACGGGGAGCTGCTCGCCGCCCTGGCCGCCGCCGACGCCGACGGCTGGGTCGGCGGGCTCCCGGACGGCCTCGACACCGCGCTCGGCGAGGACGGCCACCCGCCGACCCCGGCCCAGGCCCGCCAACTCGCCCTCGCCCGGCTCTTCCTGCGCCGCCCCCGGGTCCTCCTGCTGGACGAGGCCACCGCCGGGCTCTCCGAACGGGCCGCCGAGCACTTCACCGCCGAGCTCTCCCGCTCCCTCGCCGGGACCACCGTGATCCAGGTCGCCCACGACCTCTGGACGGCCGAGCGCAGCGACCGGGTGGTGGTCCTGGAGCACGGCCGGATCGTCGAGGCCGGCGCCCCCGAGGAGCTGCGCGGGGCCGGCGGCCCGTACGCGCGGCTGCACGCCGCCTGGCTGACCACCGTCGAGCCCGCCCGCCAGGGGCGGCGCGGATGAGCGAGACGCTGATGGTCACCCCCGGCGCGGCCCGGCTGGACGGCGGAGGGGAGGAGAGCGAGCTGGTCTGGCCGGAGACCGGACGCAGCGTCAGACTCGGCCGCCGGGCCCTGCACGTGCTCTCCCAGTTCGCCGTCCCCGCCACCGCGGAGGCGGTCGCCGCCCGCCTGGAGCGCACCGCCCCCGGCAGCGCCGAGGCCGTCCGCCGCACGGTGGCCGTGCTGGTCGAGGCGGGCGCGCTCCAGGCCCAGGCGGGCACCTCCGGCCCCGAGCGCCGCCCCGGCCTCTACGGCACCCCGCTCTCCACCGTCGCCGAGGCGCTCAACGGCCCGGCCGCCTTCGTGGTCGTCGGCGCCCCGTACGACCAGGGCGTCTCCTACCGCCCCGGCGCCCGCTTCGGCCCCGAGGCGCTGCGCCGGGTCAGCACCACCGTCTTCCGGGCCGACCCCGCCCTGCGCGGCATGTACGACGCCGAGCACGACCGCTGGCTGCTCGCCGGGGTCGGCCTGGCCGACGTCGGCGACCTGACCGCCGAGCCCGGGGCCGGCGGGGCGGACGTGCTGGACGACCTGGAGCAACTGGTCGCGCTCACCGCCGGGGCCGGCAAGGTCCCGGTGGTGCTCGGCGGCGACCACTCGCTCACCCTGCGGGTGGTGGACGGCCTGACCAGCCGTCACCGCCCGCTGGGGGTCCTGCACTTCGACGCCCACCACGACTACGGCCGGGCGCGCACCGGCCCGCGCACCGGCGTCCACCACGGGAACTTCCTGGACTGGGTGGTCGGCAGCGAGGCGGTCGCCTGCGTCGCCCAGTTCGGCGTCCGCCAGCTCACCCGCAGCCGCCCCGAAACCTCCGAGAAGCTCCACCGCTGGCCCGGCCGCACCGCGTTGGAGGCCGACCCGGACGAGATCGTCCGCCGCCTGCCGGCCGGCCTGGACTGGCACCTGAGCTTCGACCTGGACGTGCTCGACCCGGCCGTGATGCCCAGCACCGGCACCGTGCTGCCCGGCGGCTGGTCCTACCGGGAGGCGCTCGGCCTGCTCACCGCCCTGTGCGAGCGCCTCCCGGTGGCCGGCCTCGACCTGGTGGAGTACCTGCCCGGCCCCGAGGAGGCCCCCGGCGTCACCGCCGCCGCCCTGCTGCTGCACGCCCTGCACCACACCGCCCTGCACCGGGGGAGCGCGTCATGACCGAGCTGCGGCAGCTGACGGCGGATCAGCTCCCCGAACTGGACGAGGCGCTGGAGGCCCACGGCCGGGGCGGCGCCGCCGGCGTGGACGGCCAGCGGGCGGCCGTGCTGGCGAACTGCCTGATGAGCGGCGACGTCGTGGTGGCCCGGGTGGACGGCCGGATCGCCGGCTACGCCGCCAACCGGCAGGACTGGGGCGGCGGTTTCGCCCTGGTCGAGTGCGCGGGGGAGGTGCTCGGCCCCTGGCGGCGGCGCGGCGTGGGCGGCGCCCTGCTCGACTGGGCGGTGCGGCGGGCCGCCGCCACGGCCTCCTCCCCGCTGGTCGAGCTGGTGGTCGACTGCCTCGGCGACGACACCGGCCTGCGCACCCTGCTGACGGACCGCGGCTTCAGCGCCACCCCCTACCTGGAGGCCAGCGCCCCCGTCCGCCCGCTCCCGGCGGCCGCCCCCGGCCTGGCCTTCCGCCCGCTCCGCCCCGGCGACGCCGCCCGGATGGGCGAGCTCTACCGCCGCGCCACCGCCGGAGCGGTCCGCACCCGCGGCGGCGACGAGGCCCTGGTCTCCACCCTCCGCCACCCCTGCCTGCGCCGTGACTCCTGCCTGATCGCCACCCTCCCGGACGACGGCCCGCCGGTCGGCTTCGCCCTCACCCTCGAATGGCCCGACGCCCCGCACGACCTCTGGATCGACACCCTCTGCGCCGATCCGGACGCCCCCCGCCCCGCCGTCGCCCGCGACCTCGCCGCCGAACTCATCCGGCGCGCCCCGGCCCCCTACCGCACCGTCAGCCTCGGCGGCACCGAAGCCCTCCTGGGCACCCTCGGCGGGCTCGCCTTCGAGCCCACCCGCCACTGGAGCCGCCACTCCCTGCTGCTCACCGCCGGGTTCTAACCGAGCACCTCGTTCAGCTCGTCGAGTGCGCCCTGGACGATGGTGCGCATGGCCGTCTCGGCGTCGCCGGAGCGGCCCTCGCAGATCGCGTCGGCGACCTCGCGGTGCAGCGCGACCGCGTACGGCTCGGGCCGGTGCGGCATCAGCTGGTGCTCGGTGCGCCCGGTCAGCACCGCGCCGACGGTGTCGCCGAGGTGAGCGAACATCTCGTTCCCGGAGGCGCGCAGCACCGTCGCGTGGAAGGCGATGTCGTGCTGCAGGAAGACCGAGAGGTCGGAGCGCGCACTGACCGTCAGTTCGACCGCCAGGACGCCGAGTTCGCGCCGGTGGTCGTCGGTGGCGTGGACGGCGGCCAGCGCGGCGGCGGCCGGCTCCACCGCGACCCGCAGCGAGCCCAGCGAGCGCAGCTGCGCGGAGCGGTCCGCCCCGGCCAGGCGCCAGCGGATCACCAGCGGGTCGAAGACGTCCCAGCCGGCCTTGGGCTGCACGGTGATGCCGACCCGGCGCCGGGGCGCCACCATCCGCATCGACTCCAGGACGCGCACCGCCTCCCGGACCACCGTCCGGGACACCCCGTACTTCGCCTCCAGCTCCTCGCTGCGCAGCACCGCGCCCTCGGGGATCTCGCCGGAGGCGATGGCCGGACCGAGGTCGGCGAGCAGTCGGCCGGGCAGGCCCTGGATCTCCATCGGGTCAGGATATCTTCGCCACATATGTATGACGATTGGGTTGCCGCCCCTTGAATAAGTCATACCTTTGCGGCAGTGTCGGTCCTGACCAGTCAGAGCAAGGAGCACCAGCCATGGGTCTCAGCGTCGAGAACCAGCCGCCCACCCTCGTGGTGATGGGCGTGTCGGGTGTCGGCAAGACCACCGTCGCCCGCCTGCTGGCCGAGCGGCTCGGCCTCCCGTACGCGGAGGCCGACGACTTCCACCCGCCCGCGAACATCGCCAAGATGGCCGCCGGCGTCCCGCTCGACGACGCCGACCGGCAGCCCTGGCTGCTCGCCCTGGCCGACTGGCTCGGCGGCCGGGTGGCCGCGGGCACCGGGGGAGTGGTGGCCTGCTCCGCCCTCAAACGCGGCTACCGGGACACCCTGCGCACCGAGGCCCCGGCCACCCGCTTCGTCCACCTGACCGGCGACCGGGCCCTGGTCCGCTCCCGGCTCGCCGCCCGCACCGGCCACTTCATGCCGCCCGCGCTGCTCGACTCCCAGTACGCCGCCCTCGAACCGCTCCGGCCGGACGAGCCCGGCTTCGCCCTGGACGTCGACCGCACCCCGGCCGAACTGGCCCGCCAGGCGGCCGCCCTGATCACGGCTCAGCCCGCCTGACCCCCACCCCCCACACCCCGCGCCTGTCAACGGAGACCACGCGTGACCACCTCCCCACTCCTCGCCGCCCCGCTCCCGCACACCTCCAGCGACGGCGTCCTGCTGCTCGCGGTGCTGCTCGGCATCGGCGTCATCGTGCTGCTGATCACCCGCTTCAAGCTGCACCCCTTCCTGGCCCTGATCCTCGGCTCCGGCGTGCTCGCCGCCGTCGCGGGCGCCCCCTTCGACAAGCTGCTCTCCAGCTTCTCGGCCGGCTTCGGCTCCACCGTCGCCAGCGTCGGCCTGCTGATCGGCCTCGGCGCCATGCTCGGCAAACTGCTCGCCGACTCCGGCGGGGCGGACATCGTCGCCGACACCGTGCTGCGCCGCTCCTCGAAGCGGATGCTGCCCTGGTCGATGGCGCTGATCGCGGCCGTGCTCGGCCTGCCGCTGTTCTTCGAGGTCGGCGTGGTGCTGCTGATCCCGATCGTGATCCTGGTCGCCCGCCGCGGGAACGTCCCGCTGATCCGCCTCGGCATCCCCGCCCTGGCCGGGCTCTCCGTCCTGCACGGCCTGGTGCCCCCGCACCCCGGCCCGCTGGTCGCCGTCGACGCCCTCAAGGCCGACCTCGGCGTCACCCTCGCGCTCGGCCTGCTGATCGCGGTGCCCACCCTGATCGTGGCCGGCCCGCTGTTCGCCCGCTTCGCCGAGCGCTGGGTCGGCCCGCTGGAGCTGCCCCCGGCCCCGCCCGCCACCGAGAAGCCCGAACGCACCCCCTCCTTCGCCGCCGTCCTCACCACCATCCTGCTGCCGGTGGTCCTGATGCTCGGCAAGGCCCTGGCCGACGTGGTCATCGACGACCCCAAGGCGATGCCCCAGCGGATCGCCGACTTCATCGGCTCCCCGCTGATCGCCCTGCTCGCCGCCACCCTGCTCGGCATGCTCACCCTCGGCCGGGCGGCCGGCTTCACCAAGGCCCGGATCTCCACCACGATGGAGAAGTCGCTCGCCCCGATCGCCGGCATCGTCTTCATCGTCGGCGCGGGCGGCGGCTTCAAGCAGACCCTGATCGACGTCGGCGTCGGTGACGCCGTCAGCTCCTGGTCCGCCAAGTGGCACATCTCGGCCCTGCTGCTCGGCTGGCTGATCGCCGTCCTGATCCGCCTGGCCACCGGCTCCGCCACCGTCGCCACCATCACCGCCGCCGGCATCGTCGCCCCGCTGGCCGCCGACCTCTCCACCACCCACGCCGCCCTGCTGGTCCTCGCCATCGGCGCCGGCTCGCTCTTCCTCTCGCACGTCAACGACGCGGGCTTCTGGCTGGTGAAGGAGTACTTCGGCATGACGGTCGGTCAGACCCTGAAGTCCTGGTCGGTGATGGAGACCCTGATCTCGGTCACCGCGATCTGCCTGATCCTCCCGCTGAGCCTGATCATCTAGCCCGGCCGGGCCATGGACGGCCGCCACCCTCCGCTGGAAGGGTGGCGGCCGTCCGGTGTTTCCACGGGGAGGGGGCGCAGTATGTCCGCGAGGTACTGGGACCCGGTCCCGACGGCTCTCCGGGAGGTCGCCAAGGAGGGCGACCCGTTCGACGGCCGCTGGGCCGAACGGAACTGGCGCGGTGTCCCGGGCCCGTTCTACGGCACCCTCCGGGAGGCCGACTCCGGCCCGCGCGACGCCGCCGAGCTGCTCGCCCACGAGGAACGGGTGGTGGCCGACCTGGTCTACCGTCAGCCCACCGACGTCCGGCAGGTCCAGAGCCTGCTCGCCGAGGTCCGCAAGCACCCCGACCGCCACTACGCGATGGACGGCGACCAGCACTGGACCCCGTCCGGCGTCCGGTCCTGGTGGTACGAGCGCGGCCGGGTCAAGGAGTGGGCCCGCAAGGCCGCCGCGCACTGGCAGGGCCACCCCGCCCACCGCACCGGCGACGGCGAGCAGTACCAGCTGGTCCAGGAGCTGCACGGCTACGTCGACTACATCGACCAGCTGCTCCAGGAGGACCTGCGCGGCTACCTGTTCTGGCTGGAGGAGCGCCGCCTCCCGGAACGCTGCGACCGGCTGCCCCTGCTGGTGAAGCAGACCCGTCGCCTGCCCCCGCCACGGACCGGGGACGAGACCGCCGTGGTGGCCGGCTACCTGGTGGTCGAGCCGGAGGGAGCCGAGGTATCGGTCGCCGCCTGCCGGGTCGGCCGACTGCCGCGGGACGACGACTGGTTCCCCTCCCGGGAGGCCGCACTGGCGGCCTGCGCGCGGCTGCGGATCGGGCCACCGGCCAGGGTGCTCGCACTGCTGGTGACCCCCCGGCAGGCGAAGGCGCTGGCCAGGGCGGTCCGCAAGGCCGACGTCGAGGACCCGGTGCTGCTCGCCAACCTCGCCTCCCCACCCGCCCTCGACGAGGGCGGCACCCGCCTCGGCTGGGAGGTGATCGGCTACGACGCCGGCCACCTGCACACCTGGCGCTGCCACGACCCCTCCGGAGACGCCCTCGCCGAACTCGGCGTCCACCCCGGCCCGGACGGCCTGTTCGCCGACCCGGCCGACGCGGAGCGGGTCGCGGCCGCCCTCAACGGATGGGCCGCCGACCGGCCGGCCATCTGGTTCGCGGGCGAGGTGCTCGGCTGGCCCGGCCCGGTGAAGGACGCCCCCGAACCGCCCGGCGGCTCCTGGTGGAACCGGCTGCGCGGCTGATGGCGGGTGCGATCATGGGCGGATGACGGACGAACTGGTGGTGGCCGGATACCTGGTGGTCAGGCCGGAGAAGCTGACGGGCGGTTTCCTCCCGCAGACCGACGCCCTGGTCTCGGCCTCCGCGTGCCTGATCGACCAACTGCCCGAGGACGACCACTGGTTCGCCACGGCGGCGGAGGCCGGGACGGCGCTCACCGAGCCGGGGGCGCGGGTGCTGACCGTGCTGGTCACGTCCGGGCGCGCGGCCCGGCTGGCCGCGGAGATCCGCGAGTCCCAGGTGTACGAGCCGGTGCTGCTGCCCACGCTGGAGTCGCCCCGGCCGCTCGCCGACGGCGGCACGGTGCTCGGCTGGGAGGTGGTCGGCTACGACCTCGGCAACCTGCACACCTGGCTCTGCCGCGACCTGCACCGGGACGCGGTCGCCGAACTGGGCGTGCGGACCGGCCCCGAGGGGCTGCTCCCCAGTCAGGCCGACGCGGAGCAGGTCGCGGCCTGGGCCATCGCGCGCGGCGACACCGAACCGGTCGTCTGGTTCGCCGCGGCGCTGGTCGGCTGGCCGGTGGAGGGCTGAACGCCGGAACGGCCCGCCCCCCGTGGCAAGGGGCGGGCCGTTCCGGCGTGCTGACGGAGGCTTACTTCTCTCCGCGCTTCGCGAGGCTGTGCCTTTACTTCTCTCCGCGCTTCGCGAGGCTGTGCCTTTACTTCTCTCCGCGCTTCGCGAGGCTGTGTCCCTACTTCTTTCCGCGCTTCGCGAGGAAGGCCTCCACCTCGGCCCGGATCTCCGGAGTGTCGAGCCCGCGGACCGTCATGGTGGTGCGACGGCGCAGCACGTCGTCGGCGGTGTACGCCCACTCGTTGTCCGCGGCGTACGCGACCTGGGCCCAGACGTCCGGGCCGTCGGCGTGGATCGGCT
Source organism: Kitasatospora sp. NPDC051853 (assembly GCF_044452665.1). Lineage (NCBI taxonomy): Bacteria > Bacillati > Actinomycetota > Actinomycetes > Kitasatosporales > Streptomycetaceae > Kitasatospora > Kitasatospora sp. NPDC051853. The sequence continues at coordinate 163,270 of NZ_JBITBY010000016.1, forward strand.
CGCCGAGCTCCGGGTTCTCCGCGATCAGGTGGGCGATCTCGAAGGAGAGGGTGCCGTAGTGCGAGGCCAGGTGCTTGGCCACCAGCGGCTCCATCCGGGAGCCGGGCTCGCGGTCCACCAGCAGGCGGTGGGCGACCGCGTTCGGGGTGCCGACGCCGGGCAGCGGGACGGTGGCCGGGATCGGCGACATGTCCTCGCGCAGGCCGGTGCCGGGCACGTGGGCCAGCTTCTCCAGGACGGTGCGGCCGATGTGACGGTACGTCGTCCACTTGCCGCCGGCCACCGAGAGCATGCCGCCCCGGCCCTCGGTGACGACCGTCTCGCGCTTGGCGGCGGCGGTGTCGCCCGGGCCGCCGGGCAGGACGCGCAGGCCGGCGAAGGCGTAGGTGATCAGGTCGCGGTCCAGGTGCTCGTCGCGGATCGCGTGGCCGGCCTCGCCCATGATCTGGTCGATGTCGGCCTCGGTGGCGCGCACGTCGCGCGGGTCACCGGTGTACTCCTCGTCGGTGGTGCCGAGCAGGACGTGGTCCTCCCACGGGATCGCGAACGACACGCGGTACTTGTCGATCGGGATGGTGAGCGCGGCGCGCCACGGGGTGCGGCGCTTGACCACGACGTGGGCGCCCTTCGACAGGCGGATGGACGGGGCGGCGCCCTTGTCCTCCATCTGCCGCAGGTGGTCGACCCACGGGCCGGTGGCGTTGAGCACCAGGCGGGCGTTGACGCCGAACTCGGTGCCGTCCAGACGGTCCTTCAGCTCGGCGCCGGTGACCCGGGTGCCGGTGAACCGGAGACCCGTCACCTCGGCGTGGTTGAGCACCACGGCCCCGGCCTCGACCGCCGCGCGCACCGTCATCACGGCGACCCGGGAGTCGTTCATCTGGTGGTCGCCGTAGACGGCGACGGACCGCAGGCCCTCGGTGCGCAGCGCGGGCACCTGCTGGGCGGCGTGCGCGGCGGTGGAGACCCGGCCCATGCCGTCGCGGAAGGCGGAGAGCGCGGAGTAGAGGAAGACGCCGGCGCCGAGCTTGGTGGCGCCGTGCGGGCCGCCCTTGTAGACCGGCACGAAGAAGGTCAGCGGGTTGACCAGGTGCGGGGCCACGTCGGTGGAGAGCACGCGGCGCTCCTTGTGGTTCTCCGCGACCAGCTTGACCGCGCCGGTCTGCAGGTAGCGCAGACCGCCGTGGACGAGCTTGGAGGAGGCGGAGGAGGTGGCGCCGGCGAAGTCGCCCGCGTCCACCATGGCGACCTTGAGGCCCGACTGGGCGGCGGTCCAGGCGGTGGCGGTGCCGAGGATGCCGCCGCCGATCACCAGCAGGTCGTAGGTGGCCTTGCCGAGCAGCTCGCGGGCCTCGGCGCGGGAGGCGGTACGTCCGGTGGTGTAGCCGGCGCCCAGGGTCGGGATGGAAGCCATGGTGTGTGTTGCGGTGCCGGTGCGGGCGGCGCCGCGTCTCCTCTCGTTGTGCTGCGGTGCGGCCCCTTGCTGAGGGGCCGTCAAACGACGCTGGCCGGTCGGGGCCGCTGCGGCCCCGACCGGCGTGACGGTCAGTTCTCCTCGTCCTCCTCCACCCAACCCATGGTGCGCTCCACGGCCTTGAGCCACTTCTTGTACTCCCGCTCGCGGGTGGCCTCGTCCATCCGGGGGGTCCACTCGGCGGCGCGGTGCCAGTTGGCCCGCAGGGTGTCCAGGTCCGGCCAGAAGCCGACCGCGAGGCCGGCCGCGTAGGCCGCGCCCAGTGCGGTGGTCTCGGCCACGTAGGGCCGCTCGACCGGGGCGTCCAGGACGTCCGCGATGTTCTGCATGAGCAGGTTGTTGGAGGTCATCCCACCGTCCACCTTGAGGGCGGTGAGCTCCACGCCGGAGTCCTTCTGCATGGCGTCGACGACCTCGCGGGTCTGCCAGGCGGTGGCCTCCAGCACGGCGCGGGCCAGGTGGCCCTTGGTCACGTACCGGGTCAGACCGGCGATCACACCGCGGGCGTCGGAACGCCAGTACGGGGCGAACAGGCCGGAGAAGGCCGGCACGAAGTAGGCACCGCCGTTGTCGTCGACGGTCGAGGCCAGGGTCTCGATCTCGGCGGCGGTGGAGATGATGCCCAGCTGGTCGCGCAGCCACTGCACCAGCGAACCGGTGACCGCGATCGAGCCCTCCAGGGCGTACACCGGGGCCTGGTCGCCGATCCGGTAGCCGACCGTGGTGAGCAGGCCGTGGTACGAGTTGACGATCTTCTCGCCGGTGTTCAGCAGCAGGAAGGTGCCGGTCCCGTAGGTGGACTTGGCCTCGCCCTCGTCGAAGCAGGTCTGGCCGAACAGCGCGGCCTGCTGGTCGCCGAGCGCGGCCGCGACCGGGACGCCCTCCAGGTCGCCGACCGCGTGGCCGTAGACCTCGGCGGAGGAGCGGATCTCCGGGAGGACCTGGAGCGGGACGCCCATCGACTCGGCGATCCGCTCGTCCCAGGCCAGGGTGGCGAGGTTCATCAGCATGGTGCGGCTGGCGTTGGTCACGTCGGTGATGTGCTTGCCGCCGTTGACGCCACCGGTGAGGTTCCAGATCACCCAGGTGTCCATGGTGCCGAACAGGATGTCGCCGGCCTCGGCGCGCTCGCGCAGGCCCTCGACGTTGTCCAGCAGCCAGCGGATCTTCGGGCCGGCGAAGTAGCTGGCCAGCGGGAGGCCGGTCTCGCGGCGGAAGCGGTCCTGGCCCACGTTGCGGCCCAGCTCGCGGCAGAGCGCCTCGGTCCGGGTGTCCTGCCAGACCAGCGCGTTGTGGACCGGCTCGCCGGTGTTCTTGTCCCACAGCACGGTGGTCTCGCGCTGGTTGGTGATGCCGATGGCGCGGATGTCGTCCTTGGTCAGTCCGGCCTTCTCCAGCGCCCCGCGGACCACGGACTGCACCCGGGTCCAGATCTCGGCGGCGTCGTGCTCGACGTAGCCGGGCTGCGGGAAGATCTGGCTGTGCTCCTGCTGGTCGACGGCGACGATCCGGCCGTCCGCGCCGAAGATGATGCAGCGGCTGGAGGTGGTGCCCTGGTCGATCGCGGCGACGTAGTTGCCAGTGGAGGTCATGGAGGGTCCTCGGCTCGAATGGGGGTTCGGGAAGATCGGACTGACGAGTGGTCAGTCCCCGTGCTCAGGAGTGGGGCAAACCAACAGGCTGTCAGAACGCCAGGTGGTAGAAGCCGCCGGCCAGCAGACCGCCGACGACCGGACCGGCCACCGGGATCCAGGCGTAGGACCAGTCGGAGCCGCCCTTGTGCGGGATGGGCAGCAGGGCGTGCACGATGCGCGGGCCCAGGTCACGGGCCGGGTTGATCGCGTAGCCGGTCGGGCCGCCGAGCGAGAGGCCGATGCCGACCACGGTGAAGGCCACGATCAGGATGCCGGTGCCGGACAGGCCCAGGCCCTTGGTCAGGCCCTGGGTGAGGATGGCCAGGCAGAGCACGAAGGTGCCGATGATCTCGGTGAGCAGGTTCTGCACCGGGTTCCGGACCTCGGGGCCGGTGGCGAAGATGCCCAGGGTGGGGGCGTCGTTCGCCTGGAACTGGCCGAGGTAGGTGACCCAGACCAGGGCGGCGCCGATCATCGCGCCGAGCAGCTGGCCGCCGAGGTAGAGCGGGACCTTGCCCCACTCGCCGGTGTCGGCGGCGATGGCCAGCGTGACGGCGGGGTTCAGGTGGGCGCCGGACTTCGGGGCGGACATGTAGGCGGCGATCATCACCGCGAAGCCCCAGCCGAAGGTGATGGCGAGCCAGCCGGCGTTGACGGCCTTGGACTTCTTGAGGGTCACTGCGGCGCAGACGCCGCCGCCCAGGAGTATCAGCGCGGCGGTGCCGAGGGTTTCGCCGACAAGGATGTCGCCGTTGGAGAACGCGGACACAAAGACTCCTTCGTCCGTGACCGGAGCAGGTGGGGGAGGTGCACGTTCCCGTCCCGGGGTCGTGCGCTGACGGGTGGCGTTCCGGTCGCTCCGGACACCGTTCGACAATGTCGACCGTCATGCGGAAGCTTCCCCCTGTCGTCACCCCCGCGTCAAGGGCGGGTGACCGACCTGTGATCCATCACTCACGGTGATCCCCCGGTGCCGCGGAAATCAGCACCCTTGTCACCGGAAAAGCGGACAAAACACCAAGGCGCGGGCAGGAATCAACCTGCCCGCGCCTGCGGGAAACTCACGAAGCGTCAGAAACGACGGTCAGAAGCGCCCGGCCCCCAGGTCCCGGGAGATGGCCCGGGCCGCACTGCGCACCGAGGCCACCAGGGAGGGCTTCACGAACCCGTCCTCGCAGACGCGCTCCACCGCCCCGCTGATGCACACCGCCCCCACTGGATTGCGCCGGCGGTCCTGGATCAGCGCGCCGATCGAGGCCACGCCCTCCCAGGTCTCCTCCACCGCCGCGGCCCAGCCCCGCTCCCTGGTCAGCGCCGCCTCCGCGTCGATGTCCGCCGGGTCGGTCAGGGTCCGCGAGGTGTACGACTCCAGCGGCCCGTCGCCCAGCTCGCCGCGGGCCACCGGGTCGTACGCCAGCAGCACCTTGCCCAGCGCGGTGGAGTGCAGCGGCTGCATCGAGCCCACCTCCAGCACCTGCCGGGTGTCGTCCGGGCGGAACACGTGGTGCACGATCAGCACGCCCTGCTGGTGCAGCACCCCGAGGTAGACCGTCTCCCCGCTGGCCCGCGCCAGGTCGTCCGCCCAGACCAGCGCCCTGGCCCGCAGCTCGTGCACGTCCAGGTAGCTCTGGCCCAGCCGGAGCAGCTCGGCGCCCAGCTGGTACTTCCCGCTCTCCGGGTCCTGCTCGACGAAGCCCTCCAGCTGGAGGGTGCGCAGGATGCCGTGCGCCGTCCCCTTGGCCAGGTCCAGCGCGGTGGCCACCTCCGACAGGCCCAGGCGCCGTTCGCCACCGGCCAGCAGCCGCATGATCGCGGCGGCCCGGGAGAGCGACTGGATCGGCCCTGGCATGTGTACCTCCGCTGACAGGCGGTCGACATTGTCGACCGCAGTGGTATCGCCCCGAGTCTGCCAGGCCGAGGGCCGGGCGTGCACGTCCGCCGTCAGCGACTGTCAGTTCCGTCCGTCACGTCCGCCGGTCGCGTCCTGCCCGTGCACCACCCGGGCGAGCGCCGCGATCTCCGCCGGGCCGACCCGGCAGCACCCTCCCACCAGCCGGGCACCGTCCGCCAGCCACTGCGCCACGCGTTCGGGCACGAAGGTCGAACCGCCCCGCCAGTCCCGGGCCCCGGCGTCCCAGCCCTCCCCGCTGTTCGGGTACACCACCACCGGCTTCCCCCCGGCCTCGGCGGCCACCCGCACCGCCCCGTCCGCGTCCTCGGGCGCGCAGCAGTTCACCCCCACCGCCACCACCCCGGGCGCCCCGGCCGCCAGCGCGAACGCCTCCGCCAGCGGCTGCCCCGCCCTGGTCCGCTCCCCGTCGATCGAGAACGACAGCCAGGCCGGCACCCCCAGACCGTCCAGCACCCGCAGCACCGCCTCGGCCTCCACCGCGTCCGGCACCGTCTCCACCGCCAGCACGTCCGGCCCGGCCGCCGCCAGCACCTCGATCCGCGGCCCGTGGAAGTCCACCAGCTGACCGACCGTCAAGCCGTACCGCCCCCGGTACTCCGACCCGTCCGCCAGCACCGCCCCGTACGGCCCCACCGAGGCCGCCACCCACTCCGGCCCCGCCGCCCGGGCCAGCGCCACGCTCTCCCCGAGCAGCCGCACGGCCTCCTCGGGCTCGACCCCGCGCCGCGCGAAGCCCTCGAAACTCGCCTGGTAGCTGGAGGTGATCACCACCTCGGCCCCCGCCTCGACGTACGCCCGGTGCGCCCGTGTCAGCGCCGCCGGATCGTCCGCCAGCAGCCGCGCCGACCAGAGCTCGTCCGAGAGGTCCTGCCCCGCGTCCGCCAACTGGTTCGACAGACCCCCGTCCAGCACCAGCGGCCCCGCCACCAGCGCCTGCGCGAACGCGTTCCCCACAGTCCTCACCCTCCGTGTGCCGACCACCGCACGCTACAACGCGCAAGATCGACGACGGATGCCCGTCCCGTCCCGCGAGACACTGACGCACCGTCACCCACGGGGACTAGCATCCAGCCATGACAGGCCCCTTCACGCACTGCCACTGGTGCGGCACCCCGTACGCGCCCGCCACCACCACCTGGCCGCGCACCTGCCCCGGCTGCGGCGAGATCAGCTACCGCAACCCGCTGCCCGTCGCCGTGGCCCTCCAGCCGGTCGAGCAGCCGGACGGCACCCGCGCCCTCCTCGTCATCCGCCGCACCATCGAGCCCGGCTACGGCGAGCTCGCCCTCCCCGGCGGCTACATCGACTACGGCGAGAACTGGCAGACCGGCGCCGTCCGCGAGCTCCGCGAGGAGGCCGGCCTGGAGGTCGACCCCGCCCACGTCCGCCTCGCCGACACCGGCAGCGACGAGCGCGGTGCCTTCCTGATGCTCTTCGCCCTCTTCCCGCCGCGCCCCCTCGACACGCTGCCGCCGTCCGTCCCCACCGACGAGACGGACGGCTGGCACCTGCTCACCACACCGACCCGGCTGGCCTTCCCGCTGCACACCCAGGTCGCCGAGGCCTGGTTCAAGGGCGCCTACGACTGACCGGCGGCCGGGCTCTGCACGGGGCTGCGCACCTGGCTCTGGGCCGGGCTCTGCTGCTGCCCCTGACTCTGCTGCCCCTGGCTCTGGGCCGGGCTCTGCACCTGGCTCGCCCCGCCGGACGGCGAGGCCGCCTTGCTCCGCAGCGCCGAGCCGGACCCGGACGGCGCACCGGACTGCTGCTGCCCGACCGACGACGAACCCGACCGGCCGGACGGCGAGGAGGACGGCGACCCCGGGGACTTCGAGCCCGGCGAGGCGGAGCCCGACCCGGACGGCGAGCCCGACCCCGAGCTCTTGCCCGAACCCGACGGCGACCCCGAACCCGAACCCGACGGAGAGGTGGAGGCCGAGGGCGAACCCACCCCGTGCGAGAACGACTGCCCGCTTGACGGGTCCACCACCGTCACGTCCTTCAACGGCGACGGCGCCGGGCTCACCACCACGGTGTCCTGCGGCTTGAACGCCGGCCACGGCGTCCCCGAGTACGCGGGCGGCTTCACCAGCGCGGCCGGCGGCAGCAGCGGATTGCCGCAGGCACACCGCACCCGGGGCAGCCCGCGCCCGTCGATCAGCACCGCCGTCCCGCTCTGCAGCACCGACTGGTACGGGGTGGCCACGCCGTTGGCGAAGCCGTGGTTGGTCACCCGGGTGTCCGAGCGGAGCACCACCGGGGTCAGCGAGCGCAGGTAGGCGTCGATGGTGGACGGGTCGATGCCCAGCACCCCGGCCCAGGCCCGGCCCTTGGCCTGATCGGACGTCAGGAAGGCCGACAGCTTCGGCACGTCACAGCTGGCCGTCTCCCGGCTGCCCCCGTACAGCCCCGGGTCCGAACCCGTCACCGTCCGGCCGGTCGCCGACCCCGAGGCGCTCGCCGCCCCGGAGGCCGTCGCGCTCTCCGACATCGACACCACCGCCACCGACCCGGTGAACGGGTCCGGCCCCGACGCCGCCACCGGCTGGAGCGCCACCTGCGGCGCGGCCTCCGTCTTGGTGTCCTTCCCGCCCCCGTTGGTCAGCACCACCGTCAGCACCGCGGCCCCCGCCGCCACGGCCACCACCGCCAACCCCTTCGGCCCCCGCCACCACGGCCGCCGCCCACCCCCGCCGCCGCCACCTCCGGCCGGCACCAACCGCCGCCCGGGCGGCTCACCTCCTGACGACCCGCCACCCCCTGACGACCCGCCACCCCCTGACGACCCGCCACCCCCTGACGACCCGCCACCCCCTGACGACCCGTCACCCGGGGGCGGCCCCCCGTTCGGTCCCGACAACGGCCCGGACGGCGGCCCCGCCGCCACCCCACCCGCCGAGGGCCCCGACACCGGCCCGCTCGGCGGCTCCGGCGACCCGCCCGAAGGCTGCGGCATCGCCGGCTCGGTCGGCGAAGGACCGCCCCCGCCGCCCGAGGGCGGGCTGGAGTACGGACCGGTGGGCTCGGACGGGGGATGGGAGTTCACGACCTGCCTCCAACGGCTGGAATCCCCCGCCGCTCATTCTCGACCCGCCCGCCCCACCCGTCGCGCCGACCGCCGCCGTCCGTGGTCACCCCGCGCCCCCGACGCGACCGCTTCCGGCTCGCCGACCACGCGCGCCCGGCCGAAGCTGAGGTGATCCGGGAACCCCCGTCCGAACCGGGAGCCGCCATGCCGTCCCAGGCCGGTCCGCCGTCCGCCGCCGCGCGCCACCTCCGCCCCTGGCTGGAAGCGCTCCTCACCGCCGCGGTGCCCCTCCTCCTGATGGCCGCCCTGGCGGCCCTCGGCCTCTGGCTGGCCGGAGCCGACGCGCTCCCCGGCGGTGCGTTCCCCTCCGTGGTCGCCGCCACCGTCCTGATGGGCCTCGGCGTCCCCGTCCGGCTCGACGGAACGGCGGCCTTCGTCGCCGAGGCCCAGGGCGGCATCGAGGCCATGCCGCTCTCCGTCACCCTGCTCGGGGCCCTCGCCACCGCCCACCTCTTCCTCCGCCCGCTCCGCCTGCGCGCCGTCGCCACCCCCGCCGAACTCGCCGCGAGAGCGGGCCGCACCGCCCTGCTCTGGCTGCTGCTCCTCGTCCTGCTCCGCCTCCCGGCCTCCCACAGCTTCGAGGTCCCCACCGGAGACCCCCTCCTCGACGACCTCGGCGCGGCCTTCGGAGCCGCCCCCACCGTCGGCTTCCGCACCGCCCTCCTCCCCACCCTCGGCATCGGCCTGCTCTGGCTGGCCGGCGTCCTCCTGCTCACCCTGCTCGCCTCCCGCCGGGCACCCCTGCCCCCGGCCCTCCTCCGCCACCGCTCCGCCGTCCAGCCCGCCGCCCACGCGGTGCTGACCCTGCTCCTGCTCTACGTCGCCCTCGCCGCGCTCGCCGGCCTGGTCACCGCCGTCGTCGCCGGTCACCCCCGCACCACCTTCGCCGTCCTCCTGCTCGCCCTGCCCAACCTCGCCTGGCTGGCCCTCGGCATCGGCCTCGGCGGCTCCTGGCACGGCTCGGCCCCCACCGACATCGGCCTCCCCATGCCACCCGCCCTCGCCGAGGTGCTCCGCGTCCCGTCCGGGCAGGAGACCACCCTCGACCTGAACTCCCTCGCCGCCCAGGACTCCGCCGCCTGGCTGCTGGCCGCCCTCGCCGCCGTCGCGCTGCTCCTCACCGGCTACGGCGCCGCGCGCCGCACCGCGCCCGGCACCCGCCCCTGGCAGTACGCGGCCCACCTCGCCGCCGCCCTCGCGGTGGCCGTCCTCCTGCTCGGCCTGGTGACCAGGATCTCCGCGGCGCTCGGCCTCTCGCTGCTCGGCTTCGAGGCGGCCGGCGGCGGTGTCTCCCTCACCCCCGACCTGCTCCGCACCGTCCTGCTCGCCGCCCTCTGGGGCGCCCTCGCGGGTCTGCTCGGCGGCTTCGCGGTCACCCGCCGGAAGTGACGGCCCGTCACCCCTCCCGGACGAACACCGGCCACGCCCAGGCCGGCGGGACCGGCTCCTCCGGCACCACCGGCACCACCTCGGTCGGCGTCGGCCCCGGTCCGGCGGCCGCGACCACCGGCCCGCCCAGGTCCGCCGCCCGCAGCGCCGCCACGAACTCCAGACAGCTCCCGTACCGCTCCTCCGGCGTCTTCGCCAGGGCCCGCCCCAGCACCGCGTTCAGGCCCGCCGCCAGCTCCGGCCGCAGCTCGCTGAGCGGCGGTGCCTCGTCGTGCAGGTGCGCCCAGAGCAGCGCCAGGTCGTCCTCCCGGCGGAACGGCGGAGTCCCCGTCAGCTCCTCGTAGACCACGCACCCCAGGCTGTAGACGTCGCACCGCCCGTCCACCGGCCGCCCGGAGATCTGCTCCGGCGCCACGTAGTCCAGCGTCCCCACGAACTGCCCCACCGTGGTCAGCCCGGTCAGCGAGAGCGACTTCTTGGTCAGCCCGAAGTCGGTCAGGTAGACGTGCTCGGGGTGATCGCTGTCGGTGCCCTCCGCGACCAGCACGTTCCCCGGCTTCACGTCCCGGTGCACCAGCTGGTGCGCGTGCGCGGCGTCCAGCGCCGAGGCCACCTGCGCGGTGATCCGCACCGCCTGCCGCAGCGTGAGCGGCCCCTGACGGTCCAGCAGCGCCCGCAGGTCCCGCCCCCGCACGTAGCGCATCGCGATGTACAGCACCCCCTCCGTCTCCCCGGCCTCGTACACCGGGACGATGTGCGGGTGGTCGATCGCCGCGGCGGCCCGCGACTCGCGGGCGAAGCGCTCGCGGAAGACGTCGTTGCGGGCCAGCTCGGGCGCCAGCAGCTTGACCGCCACCGTCCGCCCCAGCCGCAGGTCCTCGGCCCGGTAGACCACCGCCATCCCGCCCCGGCCGATGATCTTCTCCAGCCGGTACCCGCCGAGCTGCTGCCCGGTCAGGTCCGCCTGCGCCATCCCGTTCACACCCGCGCTCCTCCGTTCACGCCTTCGCCGCCCCGCCCTCGGCGGGCTCCACGGTGGCGTACGGCTGGAGCTGCGCCGCCTCGCAGTACGACCAGCGCCCCCGCGCCACGTCCAGCAACCAGGCCGAGGGCCCGTCCAGCACCGCGCCGACCCGCAGCCCGGCCGTTCTGGCCCGGAAGCCCTCCAGGTCCAGCCGTCCGTCCGCGTACTGGTCCAGCAGCTCCCGGTACCGCCCGATCGCCGCCTCCAGCTCGGCCAGCAGCGGCCGCGGATCGGCCTCGGTGGCGGTGGGCCGCCCGGCGGCGGGCGGACGCTGGGGGACGGCCACCAGCAGGCGGCCGTCCACCCAGCAGGTCCAGCCGTTGGAGCAGACCACCCGGGCCCAGTCCCCGCTGGCGCCGGCCAGCATCACCGGCAGCAGCGAGTCCAGCCGCGCCGAGGGCCGCGAGGGATCGGGCCCCTCCCAGCTGGGCAGCCCGCCCTCGGGGACCACGTGCGTACTGCGGAAACCCTCCACCGTGCCGCCCTACCCGCGCATCACGGCCGGCTCCTGCCGCCGCAGCAGCCGGAGCACCAGGACGCCGAACAGCAGCGACAGCGCGGCCAGCACGCCCATGTCGAGCAGCCAGGTCGACAGCTGGTGACGGAACAGCGGATCCGCCGTCAGCTCGCCCGGCACCGCCTGCCGCAGGTCCACCGTGGAGGCCATCGCGGCCAGCGCCCACCGGGAGGGCACCAGCCAGGAGAGCTGGTTGAGCACCGGCACCCCGTTCAGCTGGAGCAGCGCCCCGCAGAACACCACCTGCACGATCGCCAGCAGCACCAGCAGCGGCATGGTCACCTCCTCCTTCTTCACCAGGGCGGAGACCACCAGGCCGAGCATCATCGCGGTGAACGAGAGCATCGCCACCGCCAGCGTGATCTCCACCAGCGGCGGCATCAGCACCCCGCCGCCGCCCTGCGGTCTCAGCTTCACCCCGGCCAGGCCGACCAGCGTCAGCACCACCGCCTGGACCACCGTGATCGTCCCCAGCACCACGATCTTCGACCAGAGGTACGCCGATCTGGAGAGCCCGACGGCTCGCTCCCGCTGGTAGATCGAACGCTCCTTGACCAGCTCCCGCACCGCGTTGGCCGCGCCCGTCAGCACGCCGCCCACGCACAGGATCAGCAGCCCGTTCAGCGCCGTGTCCGGGCCCAGACTGCTGCCCGCCAGCGCCCGCGCCATCGCACCCATCACGAACGGCAGCGCGATCATCACCGCCAGGAAGGTCCGGTCCGCCGTCAGCGCGTTGGCGTACCGGCGCACCAGCGTCCCCAGCTGCGACCACCAGCCCTGCGGCGGCGGCACGGGGGAGGGCACCGCGGCGGAGACCTCGGGCCGCGCCGGGCGCTCCATGGTGTCCGCGATGTACCGGCGGTGCTCGTCCGAGCCGTGGTACTGGCCGGCCCAGTCCCGGGCCCGGTCCTCCTCGAAGGCCTCGAAGGCCTCCGGCCACTGCGCGAAGCCGAAGTAGCCCAGCGCCTCCCCGGGCGGCCCGAAGTACGCGATCTTCCCGCCCGGCGCCAGCATCAGCAGCCGGTCGCACAGGTCCAGACTGAGCACGCTGTGGGTGACCACCACCACCGTCCGCCCGTCGTCCGCCAGCCCGCGCAGCATCTGCATCACCGAGCGGTCCATCCCCGGGTCCAGACCCGAGGTCGGCTCGTCCAGGAACAGCAGCGAGGGCTTGGTCAGCAGCTCCAGCGCCACGCTCACCCGCTTGCGCTGACCACCCGACAGACTGGAGATCACCTGGTCGGCCCGCTGCTCCAGCCCCAGCTCGCCGATCACCTCCTCCACCCGCGCGGCCCGCTCCTCCGGCGTGGTGTCCCCGGAGAACCGCAACTCCGCCGCGTAGCGCAGCGCCCGACGGACCGTCAGCTGGGTGTGCAGGATGTCGTCCTGCGGCACCAGCCCGATCCGGCGGCGCAGCTCCGCGTAGTCCCGGTACAGGTCACGGCCGTCGTAGCGGACCGAGCCCCGGTCGGCCGGGCGCAGCCCGGTCAGCGCGTTCAGCAGGGTGGACTTGCCCGCCCCGCTCGGCCCGGCCACCGCCAGCAGGCACTTCTGCCCGACCGGGAAGGTCACCCCGTCCAGCAACCGCCGCCCGCCCGCGACCTCCACCACCAGGCCGTCCACGTCCAGGTCCACGTCCCCGGTGTCGACGAACTCCTGCAGCTCGTCCCCGACCAGGCAGAACACCGAGTGCCCGATGCCGACCAGGTCCTCCGGCCCGAGCAGCGCCACCGTCACCGGCGAGCCGTTCAGGAAGGTCCCGTTGTGACTGCCCACGTCGGCGATCTCGTACCGGCCGTCGGGTCTGGCCCGCAGCTCGGCGTGGTGCCGGGAGACCGAGAGGTCGTCCAGCACCAGGTCGTTGTCCTCGGACCGGCCGATCCGCACCACCCGGTCCGGCAGCCGCTGCACCCTGGTCGGCGGCCGGTACGAGCCGGTGATCCTGGTCAGCGCGGACGGTGCCCGCACCGTCCTGGTGGGCTCCGGCAACGCGGCCAGGGTCGCGTACGGACCGTCCTGCGCGCTGCCGAAACGCAGCGTGCTGCCCGGTGCCAGATCCAGATGGCTCACCCGTTCCCCGGAAGCCCAGGTCCCGTTGGTCGAGCCGGTGTCGTCGAGCGCCCAGTGGTCGCCGTCCACGTGGAGCACCGCGTGATGCCAGGACACCCGGGGATCGCTGAACACGACCTCCCCGGCAGGATCACGCCCGACGTGGTACTCGCGACCCGGGCTCATCACCTGCGAGTCGCCGTCGGTCTCCAGCAGGAGCTGCGGCGCGTAGGGCACGAAAGTTCGCTCTCCCATACACCGATGCTAGGCCCGAGCCTCCTGACCGGCCCGGCGACGGAAACGTCCGAGGTGGCGAAGGCCCCGGCACACCCTGGCGCCGATCACGATCACGTGGCAGAGTCCAGCCGTCAGCGCCACTCGGACGGGCGCAACGAGGCGTTCCGTCCCCTGCCCGGCCGGGAGTAACCACCGTGAGCACCCCACACCAGGTCCAGCCCCTCTGGCGGCCCGACCCCGCTCGCGCCGCCGAAACCCAGATCGTCGCCTTCCAGGCCTGGGCCGCCGAGCACCACGGCGCCCCCGCGGCCCCGCTCGCCCCCGCGGCCGGCGACGACGAGGCCGCCGCCCGGTACGCCGCGCTGCACGCCTGGTCCACCGAGGACCTGTCCCGCTTCTGGCGGGCCGTCACCGAGTGGTTCGACGTCCGCTTCGCCGAGCCGCCCACCGCCGTCCTCGGCTCCACCGAGATGCCCGGCGCCGAGTGGTTCCCCGGCGCCCGGCTCAACTACGCCGAGCACGTGCTGCGCCACGGCGAGGCCGCCGAGAACGCGGAGAAGCCCGCCATCCTGCACCTGGACGAGAAGACCACCGAGCCCGTCCCGGTCAGCTGGGCCGAGCTCCGCCGCCAGGTCGCCGCCCTCGCCGCCGCCCTGCGCGAGCGCGGCATCGCCCCCGGCGACCGCGTGGCCGGCTACCTGCCGAACATCCCGCAGGCGATCGTGGCCCTGCTCGCCAGCGCCGCCGTCGGCGCCGTCTGGACCAGCTGCGCCCCCGACTTCGGCGCCCGCAGCGTGCTCGACCGCTTCCAGCAGCTGGCCCCCGTCGCCCTGATCACCGTCGACGGCTACCACTACGGCGGCAAGGACCACGACCGCTCCGAGGTGGTCGCCGAGCTCCGCCGCGAGCTGCCCTCGCTGCACACCGTCGTCCACGTCCCGCTGCTCGGCACCCCCGCCCCCGAAGGCGCCCTCTCCTGGGCGGACCTGACGGCCGGTCAGGCCGAGCCGGTCTTCGAGCAGGTGCCCTTCGACCACCCGCTCTGGGTGCTCTACTCCTCCGGCACCACCGGCCTGCCCAAGGCCATCGTCCAGGGCCAGGGCGGCATCCTGGTCGAGCACCTCAAGCAGGCCGCCCTCCACCTGGACCTCGGCCCCGAGGACCGCTTCCTCTGGTACACCTCCACCGGCTGGATGATGTGGAACTTCCTCGTCGCCGGCCTGCTGGTCGGCTCGACGGTGGTCACCTACGACGGCAGCCCCGGCCACCCCGACACCGGCGCCTTCTGGTCCGTCGCCGCCCGCACCGGCGCCACCGTGCTCGGCACCTCCGCCGCGTACGTCATCGCCAGCCGCAAGGCCGAGCTCCACCCCGGCCGCGACCTCGACCTCTCCGCCGTCCGCTGCCTCGGCACCACCGGCTCCCCGCTGCCGCCCGACGGCTTCCAGTGGATCTACGACGAGGTCAAGCCCGACGTCTGGCTCGCCTCCGTCAGCGGCGGCACCGACGTCTGCTCCTGCTTCGTCGGCGGCGTCCCCACCCTCCCGGTCCACCTCGGCGAGATCCAGGCCCCCTGCCTCGGCGCCGACGTCCAGGCCTGGGACGTCCAGGGCAAGCCGCTCACCGACGCCGTCGGCGAACTGGTCGTCACCAAGCCCATCCCGTCCATGCCGGTCGGCTTCTGGGGGGACGAGGACGGCCGCCGCTACCACGACAGCTACTTCGACACCTACCCCGGCACCTGGCGCCACGGCGACTGGATCACCGCCACCTCCCGCGGCACCGTGGTCATCCACGGCCGCTCCGACTCCACCCTCAACCGCCAGGGCGTCCGGATGGGCTCCTCGGACATCTACGAGGTGGTCGAGCGCCTCCCCGAGATCCGCGAGTCCCTGGTGATCGGTCTGGAGGAGGAGAACGGCGGCTACTGGATGCCGCTCTTCGTCGTCCTCGCCCCCGGCGCGGAGCTGGACGACACCCTCGTCGGCCGCATCCGCACCTCGCTGCGCACCGAACTGTCGCCCCGTCACGTCCCCGACGAGGTGATCGCCGTCGAGGGCCTGCCGCACACCCTCACCGGCAAGCGCATCGAGGTCCCGGTCAAGCGCCTCCTGGCCGGCACCCCCCTCGACCAGGCCGTCAACCCCGGCTCCGTCGACAACCTCGACCACCTGCGCTTCTTCGAACACCTCGGCCGCACCCGCCGCGGCTGACCCGCGGTCACCGCTCCCGGGCGCGGGCAACGTACGCGGTTACACCGGGGGCGCGAGGAACTGCGCGAGGCGGAAGGCGGCTCACCTGCAACTGAGGCTCCATCAGCCAGTTGCACGTGCTGCCGTTCCCCTGCGCGCAGTTCCCCGCGCCCCTGGTGGAACCACTCACGTGGTGCTACTCGCCTGACAGCACCTGCGCCGCCGCCGCCTTGGCCTCCTCGGCCGAGTCCGCCGCACGGGCCGCCTCCGCCGCCCGCTGACACTGCGCCAGCGTGTACTTCGCCAGCGTCGACCGCACGTACGGAATCGAAGCCGAACCCATCGACAGGCTGGTCACACCCAACCCGGTCAGCACACAAGCCAGCAGCGGATCGGAAGCGGCCTCGCCGCAGACGCCGCAGCTCTTGCCCTCGGCCCTGGCCGCGTCCGCCGAGAACGCCACCAGGTCCAGCAGCGCCGGCTGCCACGGGTCCTGCAGCCGGGCCAGCGCGCCGACCTGACGGTCCGCCGCGAAGGTGTACTGCGCCAGGTCGTTGGTGCCCAGCGAGAGGAACTCGACCTCCTGGAGGATCGAGCGGGCCCGCAGCGCGGCGGACGGGATCTCCACCATCGCGCCGAACTTCGCCTTCAGCCCCGCCTCCCGGCACGCCTCGGCGAACGCCTTGGCGTCCGTCCGGTCCGCCACCATCGGGGCCATCACCTCGAGGTAGACCGGCAGGCCCTCGGCGGCCTTCGCCAGCGCGCGCAGCTGAGTCCGCATCACCTCGGGGTTCTCCAGCAGGGTGCGCAGACCGCGCACGCCCAGCGCCGGGTTCGGCTCGTCGGCCGGGGTGAGGAAGTCCAGCGGCTTGTCGGCACCGGCGTCCAGCGCCCGGACCACCACGCGGCCCTCCGGGAAGGCCTCCAGCACCTTGCGGTACGCCTCGACCTGCTTCTCCTCGCTCGGCGCCTTCGCCGAGTCGTCCAGGAACAGGAACTCGGTGCGGAACAGCCCCACACCCTCCGCGCCCGCCTCCAGCGCGGCCGGCAGGTCACCCGGACCGCCGACGTTGGCCAGCAGCGGCACCTTGTGCCCGTCCGAGGTCTGCCCCGGCCCGGACGAGGCGGCCAGCGCGGCCTTCCGCTCGGCGGCCACCGCGCGCAGCTCGGCCTGCTTCTCCTCGCTCGGGTTGATCAGCACCTCACCCGTGGAGCCGTCCACCGCGGCGACGACACCCTCCGGCAGGTCGGTGGCCCCGGGCAGCGCGACCACGGCCGGCACGCCCATGGCCCGGGCCAGGATGGCGCTGTGGCTGGTCGGCCCGCCCTCCTCGGTCACGAAGCCCAGCACCAGCGTCGGGTCCAGCAGCGCGGTGTCGGCCGGTGCCAGGTCCCGGGCGAAGAGCACGTACGGCTCGTCGCTGTCCGGCACGCCCGGCATCGGCACGCCCAGCAGCCGCGCCACGATCCGGTTCCGCACGTCGTCCAGGTCGGCCACCCGGCCCGCCAGGTAGTCCCCGGCCGCCGCGAGCAGCGCCCGGTACGCGGCGAAGGCGTCGTACACCCCGCGCTCGGCACTGCTGCCGACCGCGATCCGCCGGTTCACGTCGGCCATCAGCTCGGGGTCCTGCGCCATCAGCGCCTGGGCCTCCAGCACGGCCTGGGCCTCACCGCCGGCCAGGTTGCCGCGGGCGATCAGGTCCGCCGCCACGGCGTCCACGGCCGCCTGGGCACGGGCCTGCTCGCGGGGTGCGTCCTCGGTCGGGATCTGGGTGGCCGGGGGCTCCAGCACGGCCGTGCCCATGTGCCGGACCTGGCCGATCGCGACACCGTGGCTGACACCTACGCCTCGCAGCGCCTGTTCCATGAGTGGGTTCCTTTCACCCGGGTGCGGGCCCGCCGTCCGGACGTGGGGTCACGGCCGGGGCCGGGTACTTGCCGAGCCGTCCCACCCTCTTGGTCGGGGGAGTGGGACGGCGCGGCGGTCTTACGACTTCTCGGTGGAGCTAGTTCCAGGTGAAGAGCGCGTCGCCACCGGCGACGTCCCCGCTCTCGGTCACCCCGGCCAGCGCATCGGCCGAGGCCTCGAGCGCCACGATCGGGGAGATCGGCGACTTGCCGGCCTTCTCGACCTCGGCCGGGTTCCAGCGGATGACCGCCTGGCCGCGGGTGACGGTGTCGCCCTTGCTCACCAGCAGCTCGAAGCCCTCGCCGTTGAGCTGCACGGTGTCGATCCCCAGGTGGGTCAGTACCCCGTGCCCGTCCGCGTCCACCACCACGAAGGCGTGCGGGTGCATCGACACGACGACACCGTCCACCGGAGCCACCGCATCGGTGACCTCCCGGACCGGGTCGATGGCAGTACCGGGGCCCACCATGGCCCCGGCGAAGACGGGGTCGGGGACGTTCGCGAGCCCGACGGCGCGACCGGCCAACGGCGAGGTCACAGTGGTCATGGTGGGTCCTCCCAGGTACGGGGCACAGCGAGCCGCCGCAGGCCAGCGGCGGTGTGATCGTTCTGAAGCCTAAATCATGCCAAGTTCGGACATTTCGCAAGCGACACCAGGGGCGGTCCGCCGGGTGACAACCCTGCTCGGCCGGCGCACATCTGCACCCGGTGCCACCCGTCTCCCCTGCTGGCAGGGGCCTCGGGCGTCTCAAGTGGTCTAGTCCTCTTGGCTGATGCGCCGAACTCTACGCCATGCGGGTGAGCCGCGACGATCGCGCCGATCGGGGTGCATAGAGGGGTGTGAACCACGGCCGACGGGCCGAACGGGTGACCGGTCGCGCGGCTCGATTAGGCACTCCGCCGAGGAAGGGCTATGGTTTGTCGAGTCGCCGCAAGACGGTGATGAACATCAGATGTCGGAACCGCAAAGACTTGGTGAAAACCTAGTAAACGGATCTGCTAAGCTGGTGGAACGAACGAAGCGCCCGGAGGGCCTGCCGGAAGGCAGTCCGAAGGAAGCCACCGTTCCTTGAGAACTCAACAGCGTGCCAAAAGTCAACGCCAGATAT
>NZ_JBITBY010000017.1:0-130273 GCF_044452665.1 Kitasatospora sp. NPDC051853
CTCCCACCTCGGCCACGTCAGCCCACTCACCTACGAAGCCACCCTCGCGACCACTTCAACTACACTCACGCAAGCCGCATAAGACGTGTCCTCACATCAGGGGGAAGCCCCAGACGTCTTCCGAGCACCCTGTAGGAGACTCCTGAGAGCGACATCAGCCACCCAGAAGGTCGTCAGGATGCCGGCAGGACTCGCTTCCGCAGCAGGTCGAAGCCGGCACGTCCGTACATCTGACACTTGATCATTTTGATTCGGTTGACGCGGCCTTCGACGACACCGGAGCCCCACGGCAGTGTCAGGGCGGCGGTGACGGCGGGAAGCGCAGACATCGCATGTGATTGACCGTCAAGCGGTCGGTGTCCGCCGACACGGGATGAAAGGGGCGTCGGTGACAGATGTGGTGACCGCCTTGGGCGTGCATCAGTGCGCTGGTATCTCGATATGGGGTGACGTGATGCCAGCAGGCGAGCACGCCAGGGCTCACCCCTTGCCCGGCGCGACGACGTGTGTGCCGCAGTGGCCGGCCCCATCTCCCGACAGGCTGAAGCAGCGGATCAAGAAATGGTGGCCATTGCCCAGGAGGTGACCTCATCCGCCGACATTCGGATCTCGCCATCGCGAGTGGTGACGATCCACCCGTCCTCCCAGCGAACGCACCACTGCTCGTTCCGATAGGTCCACAGTTCCAGATGGCCCTCCGGAACCCCCTCCAGCTCACGCAACTCGTGCACCAGATAGTCGGGGGAGGTGAAGACCGGCAGATCACCGGTCGTCCCCGCTCCGGACTTGGGATTGTCGAAGCGGATCAGCACGTACGGACTCGGGCCCCGGTTCAGATCCGGGGTTCTGAGCATCCGCCGGTACCGCTCTGCGGCCTGTTCGACCGTCTCCGCCCCGGAGATCTCCGTGGAATACGCCGGGAAGACGACGAGGACGGAATCATGGAGCTCTGGGTCGTCCGCATGAAGGTGGTGCGCTTCTGGCCTGAGCCGTCCGACGACGTCGAAGTCCCGGCCGGGCCAGGAGAACCCGGGCAGAGCGATCAGAGGCTCTGCACGCTCGATCGCCTCGGACTCCCGCTCTCGTACGAACTCCAGGACCGCCCGGCACAGATCCGCGTCGTACGAGTCCTTGGTGTTCAGCCTGAAGACGTGTCGACCATCCGAGCCGACCATCGCCATCAGCCTGAAGACCGGGGAGGGGGACCATTCCCAGGTGCCCGGAATCCCTGGGAACGGCCGCGCCTTGGGCAGCGCAGACAGCTTCGAGACGATGTCGATCATCAGGCTTCCCCTGCTCGGCTGACGGCTCTTGTTCGGCTTGGCTCGCTGCAGACATCGCGTGCGTGGAGCGCACAGCACTTCACCTTCTGGGCGCGCCGGCCGACCACATCGTCCGGGCTCGCTGTTGGACGATCGTGTCAGCCAAGGTGGAGAGGATCAACCGGAGAAGAGCCGCTCTTCCAAGCAGAGCAGTACCTCGCGCACAGCCCAGAACCATCAGCGCAGAAGCGGTCGGCACCGGCAGTTTCCGGACGATCTCGCGAGACCCCTCAGCAGGACCAAAAGCCACAGGGAGTAGGCACACCACAGAGGTTGGACCAGAACCCCCAGAAGTGAACGAAGGCACCCGCCCTACGGCCGCAGCCCGGGGACGACCAGCACCGGACAGGTGGCGTGCCGGACACAGTGGGCCATCACCGAGGGTTGCAGTCCCGGGAGAGCCCGGCGGCCACCGCGCCGTCGAGCGTTCCGCGCAGCCGCGCGGCTGCGGCGTCCGGGCCCGCGTCAAGGACCGCAAGGAGCGGGACCCTCCGGACGAACCGGTCCGGCCCGTCCTCGATCCTTTCCCGGACTGTGTCCAGCTCCACCGGGCCGGGCAGGCGACGGCCGTGTTCGTACGGCACGCAGTCCACCACCGCGCCGGTGCTCGTCCGTCGTCCTCCGTCCGGCCGCCCCGGTGGTCCGCCGTCGTACCCACGGCGGGCTCAGAACCGGTCCGGGTACTTGATGGCCAGCACCAGGTAGGTGATCAGTACGCCTACCACGATCAGGCCGACGACGTTGTCGACGGTCAACGGGAACCTCATCTCCGGGATCCGGTGAACAGCACTCCGCCGGGAAGCACGGGCTTCCCGGCGGAGCACGGAACGGTGGAGCGGTGCTACAGGCCGACGTCGCGGCTGGTCATGTCGTCCAGCGACTCGCGCCGTACCAGTACGCGCGTGCGTCCCTCGGCCAGCGCCACCACGGGCGGGCGGCCGACCATGTTGTAGGCGGAGGCCATCGAGAGGTGGTACGCGCCGGCCGCCGGGACCGCGAGGAGGTCGCCGGAGCGGATGTCGGAGGGCAGGGACACGTCGGCGGCCAGCACGTCCCCGGCTTCGCAGTGCCGGCCGACCACCGTGACCTGGCGGGGAGCGGCCGTGGAGTGACGGCCGATCAGGCGTGGTGCGTAGCTCACCCCGTAGAGGGCGGGCCTCGGGTTGTCGCTCATCCCGCCGTCGACGGCGACGAAGGTGTGACCGCCGGTCTGCTTGACGCTCAGGACCCGGTAGACGACCACCCCGGCCGGGCCGGTCACGGCCCGCCCGGGCTCCAGGGTCAGCCGGGGGACGACCAGCCCCACCCGGGCGCAGCCGTCGGCGAGTTCGGCCCGGATGCGCTGGGCGAGGACCGACAGGTCGAGGGCACTCTCGCCGGGGCGGTAGGCGATGGCGTGGCCGCCGCCGAGGTCGAGTTGGGGCAGTTCGATGCCGTGCTGGTCGCGGATCTTCGCCATCAGGCCGATCATCCGGCGCAGGGCGGCCTGGTAGGGCTTGGCGCTGTCGATCTGGGAGCCGATGTGGCAGTGCAGGCCGACGAGTTCGAGCCGCGGCTGGGTCAGGACCCGGGCGACGGCGTGCTGGGCGGAGCCGTCGGTGACGGAGAGTCCGAACTTCTGGTCCTCGGTGCCGGTGCGCACCGCCGCGTGGCCGCCCGCCGCGACGCCGGGGACGACCCGGACCAGCACCCGCTGGCGCCGGTCGGGCGGCACCAGGGCGGCGAGCCGGGCGATCTCGGCGGTGCTGTCGATGACGATGCGGCCGACGCCGTGCGCGACGGCGGCCCGCAGGTCCTCGGGGCTCTTGGCGTTGCCGTGCATGACGATCCGCTCGGGCGGGAAGCCGGCCGCCACGGCCAGGCCCAACTCCCCGGCGGAGCAGACGTCCAGGCCCAGGCCCTCGTCCCGGACCCACTGGGCGACGGCCCGGCAGAGGAACGCCTTGGCGGCGTAGACGACGTCAGCGTCCGGGAAGGCGCTGCGGTAGCTGCGGCAACGGTCCCGGACCTCGCCCTCGTCCAGGACGTAGACCGGGGTGCCGTACTGCTCGGCGACCGAGGCCAGGGGGACGCCGCCGACGGCGATGTCACCGCCGGGTGCGGTGCGGGCGGAGGACGGCCAGACGGACAGGCAGCCGTCGAGCGGCAGGACGGCGGGGGCCGGAGAGAGGGTCGACTGGATGAGCGCCACGGTGTCCCCTTCAGCCGGTCGTGAGCTTGCCGGCCGGAACGGCCTCGGCGGTCCGCAGGGCACCGATCCGCTGGGGATCCCAGTGCCGCCAGGCGTCCGCGCTCCCGCCGCTCGGCACGGCGGCGGGCGCGGAGAACTGGGGGTCGACGGTGAGCGCGGTGATGCCCGTCGGGGCGGCGAGCGCGCGCAGTGCGGGCTCGGCGAGGCGGATCCAGGGCTGGCCGGCGCCGAGGGCGGCCGTCAGCAGGTGCTCGGTGCTGAAGCCGACGGCCGTGCGGCCGCCGAGCGGGGTACGGAAGAACCTCGCGGTGCATCCCGTCGGTCCCGGCCGGACGGGCACGTACAGCGGTCCGGCCGGGACGTGTTCACAGGGCTCGGGGTCCTCGGCGTACTCGTGCTGCGGCATGGGGTCTCCTCCTCGGAGCGGAACGGGCGCCCGCCACCACGTCGGTGCCGGGCGCTGTCCCGACGCTACGCCCACCAACCGGGGCCGGTACCGGTTCCCTGACGCGTGCTTGACACGGACGGTGCCGTTCATGACGCGCTGCTGACGGCAGCCGGAGGGCGAGGGGTCAGTGGTACTCGCGCAGGCGCGGCCGCACGCCGAGGACGGTCAGCGCCAGGGCGGCGGCCTCCTGCTCGCCGGCGAAGGTGATGTCGCGCAGCTCGACGCCGAGGAACCCGCCGGAGGGGACAGCGGCGGGCTCGGCCTCGCGCAGCACCTCGCGGGTGCCGTCGCGGTGGTCGGCCTCCCACCGGCCCGGATAGCCCGCGTCCACCGTCGGGTCGCCTCCTCACGGGTTCGGCCCGGGCGGCACCGCGGCGTGGCCGGGTGAGGGGGCGGTGCCGGTCACGCCTCCACCAGTCGGTGGTGGTCCGGAGTGTCGTCGAACCCGTAGGTGGCGAACGCCGGGCCGCCGGCCAGGTACGCCTCCAGTGCGGTCTTCGTGGTCGGGAACATCGGGCCGGGCAGCGCGGTCGCCGGTGCCCAGCGGGCCTCCAGGTGCTTGGTGGGTTCGGTGTTGACCAGCTCGCCGGTGAATGTGGAGGCCGCGAACACGAACGTCAGGAACCCGCCGTTGCCGTCCCAGCCCTCCTTCACCTGGAGCGTGTGGACCAGGCGCAGGTCGGCGGGCGCGACGACGAGACCGGTCTCCTCCCGCAGCTCCCGCGCGGCGGCGGTGTGGATCTGCTCACCCGGGTCGACCTTCCCTCCGGGGACGGTCCACGCCGGCCCGGGGCTCCAACTGCGCTTGGCGTAGTGGAGGGTGGCGATCCGGTCGGTGGCCGGGTCGTGGACGATGACGCTGACCGACAGTCTGCTCGTCTCGTGCATCAGGTGCTCTTCCGTTCTTCAGGTGGCCGATGCGTCGGCGCTGGTGCCGGTAGCGGGTGAGGGCGGATCGGGGAGGTGGTGTGCGGCCGGGCGGGGCGGCAGCGGACACTCCGCCCTTCGTCCAGGCCGGGGAGCTGCCAGGTCAGGCCCGGGCCGCCGTCCACCAGTTGGCACTCGTCCCTCAGGTGCAGGTCGAACTCGGTCGGGCGGCCGGCGGCCGACCAGCGGGTGTGGACCTCCTCGGCCTCGGCCCACAGGTCGCGCGGCCCCCACACCTCGGCGACGGAACCGTCAGGGGCGATGTGGGTGCGGGAACCGTCGTCACCGACCAACACCACCACCGGGTCCTCACCGGCGGGCCAGTGGCGGCGTACGCGCGGCAGCAGGTGTGCGAGGGAGACCCAGAACCCACGGTCACGGAAGTCGGGCGGTGCCGGCACCGAACTCCTCACCCTGGCCGCCGCCCTGGGTCGCTCGGGGACGGGCAGCCACGGCACGCCGCGCGCCAGGACGTGCCCCCAGGTGTCGGCGCGCAACCGCCCGCCCAGGGTGCCGTCGGGGCCGTGCTCGACGACGGCGGTGGCGTGCCAGCCGGGCGCGCCGGTGGAGACGGTGCAGGTCAGTACCCCGCCCACCGCGAGGCCGCGCCACCACGCCCGGGGGATGGCCGGGACGGCGAACGAGCCGGCGATCCGGTCCCACGGCCCGTCAGGAAGTCCGCGCAGCCCGTCCCGGACGACCATCCGCACGTCGATCCCGGCCCGGGCCGTGCGCACGGCCGCTTCCCCGGCCAGGTCGGCGTCGATCTCGACGCCGGTGGCCTGCCGACGGGTGATCAGCGCGGCAGCCGCGGACAGGATGCCGGTGCAGGCGCCGACCTCGACGAAGCGGTGCCCCTCCTCCAATCGCAGGTCCTGCAACGTCACGGCCAGCAGGCCCGCCCCTGAGCTCTGCCCGGTCGGCCGGCCGTGGTGGACGATGCCGCGGTGGGCCACCGTCGCGGGCCGGCCTTCGAGTTGGACGACGACCTGGTCCATCGAGTACACCGTCTCCAGCAGCGCGGCCGGGTCGTGCTCGCCCCGTAGCGCCCGCCAGGAGGTGGCCGGCCGAAGCTCACCGACGGGGGTGAACGCCGCGTCGATCAGCCGGTGGCGCTCCACCGCCCCGAGGGCGGTGACGACCCTGGGATCACGGACACCGGGCTGCCGGCGCAGGTCCTCCACGAAGGCCCGCCGCGCCCGCTCCACCGCGAGCCCGTCCCACCAGCTCCGGCCCGACGGCAGGCCGGTGGGTGCCGGGCGCCTCACGCCGCGCCCCCGTGCATGGTCATGGCACTGCCACGGCCGATCGCCGCCGGTCCGGCGGCGGGGCGCCCACCGCGCACGGCGGAGGGAAGGGTGGCGCTCCGGTCGGCGGGCTCGCCGTGGGCGAGGCTGCCGGGAGCCCGCCTGCTCGTCTCGTGCATCAACTTCCGTCCGCCACTCGGTGGTTCGCTCCGCCGATAACGGTGGCGGGCGCTGCCGACGAGGTGCACCGGGCGGTCAGCAGGACGGCCGCCAGGGTGCCGGCTTCGGTGATCCGGCCGTCGCCGCACATCTCCACCGCCTCCTCGGCCAACTCCACCACTGCCTCCAGCGCCACGAGCTTTTCGACGAGAGCACCGCTTTCCCCGCCCCGGCCGACACTGCAGTCGCTGCCTGGCCGACTGCTTCGTTCAGAGTGCTGCAGCCTCCAGGAGGGCATAGTCGTCCAGGTCGAGGCCGATCACGCTGTAGGAAAAGTAGGTCAGCTCGATTTGGTACGAGCAGTCCTGCGCCCGTTCAGGATCGGCCACGACTGGTGGTGGAGGGTGGGAACTTGTCCAAGACGAGCCGGCACATCTGAACCATCAGCTGCCACAGGCGTGGGTTGTCCTCCTCGGCGAGATCGGGAAGAGCCCGTTCAAGATCGGGCAGAAGCACCCTGATGGTGCCCAGATGCTTCGCGCCGAACGAATCGCGGTGAAACAGCCAGGTGTGTAGGCAGCCGGAGATCCGTACGTCGAGCGCGAAGAGGTCCGAGACGTCGAAACGGCCCGGCTCGACCGCTCTCGCTCTGGGATAGCGCTGCTTCGCGCGTTCCTCCCACAGGCGGAACATCACGGTCTCGAAGTCATCGGTTACAGGCACGACGCTCATCCTCGCGGCGCCGGTGTGGGTGTGTCACCTGGGTTGTGGCGTCTCAGCCGGCAGCCCATCACTCCAGACCCTCGAGCCAGACCCGTCCCGCTTGACGCTCAACTCCGTGCGGTGTCTGCGGCCGGGCGTCTTCGGCGACGACGCGCTCGCGACCGCGATCCTCGACCGCTTCCTGCACCACCGCGACGTGATCTCCATCAACGGCCCCGGCTACCGGCTGAAGACCCGGTGCTCCGTCATCGAGCGGGACAGCGGCGCGGCTTGACCGCCGGTGATCCGTGGGTTCCTCACGGACGTGGGTGGTAGTCGTCCCAGAAGGCGTCCTCGGCCTCTTCTGCCTGCTCGGCGGAGGTGAACCAGTGGGTCTCGAAGTGCTTCGCAAGGGAGTACGGGTGCTTCCGGTCGGTCAGTACCTGATGGATGAACTCCGCGGCGGAGGAGTCGAAGCGCTCCCAGGGTTCCCACTTGTCACCGCGGGCATAGATCGGCCACTTCTTCGGGTCGGGGTCTTCGACATGCCAGCAGAACGAGTGCTCGGCCGAAGTCGTGGCCCACTGCAGGAGCCTGGCCGTGGGCCCGCCGAAGGGAACGGGATCGGCGAACTCGGCGCGGTCCGCGACGATGAAGTCAAGGGTCAGATACCGCGCCGCCGGCGCGCGGAGGTCGAGGTTGTCGTCAAAGGTGCCCGCGCCGAAGGTCTCGGCCAACAACCGGTAATCCTGGGGCAGTTGAAGGCCGAGTGCCCGTTCAACGGACTCCCGGTCAAGCGGCCGCCGGTCCCTGCACCAGCCGGTCAGAGCGGCCACCCTCTCGACCCACGACTGCTCAGCGGGCTTCCTGACGAGATCATCAGCACTGTCCACGCCAGGCAGTAAACCTCATGATCCTGACACGGCCGGCAGGGAGGGCACCATCGGGGGCCACGAGCTGAGTACGTTCACCCGTACTCGGCTGGGCACCTTGGTGTTGGTGGTCTCGGTTGATGCTTCCGTCCGGGAGTTCGCCGCCATGCTCGACACCCGCGACGCCACACCGCTGCAGGGGCGGCTCCAACGACTCACCGGCAGCGGACTGGCGCCCCTCGCTGGTATCGCCGCCGCCCTGCGCGAAGACCAGCACGCCGTCGTCCAGGGGGGGTCATCACGGCTCACGACTCCGGAGTCGACGAGGGCCGGAGTTGTGAGCCGGGTGCCGGTTCGGCCGCTACCGCCGCCGAGGGGTCAACGGCGGTGCTCGGGGTGGCTCGCTGGGCCGGTGCGGGGTTCATGGTTGTGGTTTCAGCAGGTTGTGGGGGTCTCCGCCGAGCTGGGTGTACAGGTCGTTCCAGTGCTGGTCGGTGGTGGTCGGCGGCTGGTTGTCGCAGTAGGCCTTGGTGCCGTTGGCGGTGTAGAAGCGCATCATCTCCAGGACGGCGCGGGGGTCGGCCTGCTGCCCGGCGGTGTAGTCGGTCCCGGGGTCGTGGCTCTGGTGGCGGATGCAGGTAGGGGACGGCGTGGCGGTGTGGGCGTCGAACCGTCCGTCAGTGTCGGCTGTGCAGGCGGTGGTTGAGAGCGCGAGCAGGAGGACGAGGGGCAGGGTGCGGGCGCGGCGCATGGCGGGGGATCCGATCGGGCCGGTGGTCACAGCGCGGAGGGGAGGCTTCGAAGGACGAGTCCGATGCCCATGGTCAGGACCAGGAGGGTGGTGAGCAGGGCGCTGTAGGGGCTGAGTTGACGGAGCGTCCGGGCCGCCGGGCCGTCCTGGAGGTTCCGCAGCCGGTCTCCGGCCCGGACCAGCAGCAGGCCGACGGCGGTGAGGGTCGCGGCCATGCCCAGGCCGTAGGCGAGGACCAGGGCGGCGCCGAACAGGGTGCGCCCGAGCGCGACCGCTGCGAGCAGCACGACCAGGGCGGAGGGGCTGGGAATCAGCCCACCGGCGATGCCGAGCCCGATCAGGCGTCCACGGGACGGTGCTTCGGGGCCGTGGTGGTGATGGTGGCCGCCGCCGAACCAGCCGTGGTGATGGCCGTGGTCGTGGCTGTGAGGGTGGTCACCGTGGTCGTGGGAGTGGTGGGGCGGGTGATCGTGGTCGTGGTGATGGCCGTGGTCGTGGCCGTGCGGGTGGTCGTGGTCGTGGGAGTGGTGGGGCTCTGCACGGTGGATGTGCCGGCCGGTCGAGGACGCCGCGTGCGCGAGTTCCCTCGGCTGCGCCTCGTGGGAGTGGGAATGGGAGTGGCGGTGGGCGCCGCGCCGGCCGGAGCCGTGTGCCGCGTTGCGGACCGCCTCCCGCAGCAGGCTGAGGCCGACCGCGGTGACCAGGACGCCGCTGACGACACCGAGCCAGCCGAGGAGCACGTCCCCCGCGAGGGAGGAGAACGTGGTCAGGGACAGCCCGATGACCAGGACGCCGGCGGTGTGGGTGGCCGTGACCGTGGCACCGACCGTCACCGCGTCCCGGGTGCGGCCGTGCCGTCCGGCGAGGTAGGCGGCCATCACGGTCTTGCCGTGCCCGGGTAGGAGGGCGTGCCCGGCGCCGAGGAGGAGGGAGAGCAGGACGGCCAGCAGCCCCAGGGGGACGGTCAGCCGCTGCGCCGTGCCGAGTTCGGCGAGGCGTGCGTCGAAGCCGGCCAGCCAGGCCGCGGGGCCCGACGGGGGAGTCTGCGTCACCAGTGCCCGGGCTGCGGTGCCGGTGCCGGTGCCGGGAGCGGCGTGGAAGCGGGCGTGGGTCACACCGCTGGGGCTGTCGAGCAACTCCCGCGGGTACTCGCGCAGTTCTCCGGAGATCGAGCCGTCCGGAACGTCCGATCCGGTGAGGGTGACGTCCTGTCCGCGGGCGGTGATCTCGTTCCACCCGACCCGCTGTGGGTCACTGCCGCTGGTGGCGTGGATGTCGAGGCCGCTGTCCGGCAGTTGGAGTTCGAACCGCAGACGGCACTCCAGGCGGCTGCTGCGCAGCCCGGCGGTGCCGTCCTGGTAGTCGAAGCGCGCGGCCGTCGTCGTGGGGCGCAGCGCGGCCGGGCCGGGACCGGCGCTCACGCGAAGGCGCTCGGAGAGCCGGGCGCACTGGCGGGCCGCCCAGTCGTGGCGTTCGGTGTCGTCGGTGGTGCCGTCGCCGTTGGCGTCGACCTTCGGCTGCTCCTGGAGGGTGGGGATCTCGGCGGCGTCGTCGACGGCGAGCAGTTCGATGCGGTCGGGGTGGACGGTGAAGCCGAGGTAGTGGTTGAGGGAGAAGTTCCCCAGCGGGTGGGCGTGGGCGGCCGGTGCGGCGAGGCCGAGGAACAGCAGTGTTCCTGCTGCTGCCGCGAGGGTTCGGGCGAGTGGGTGCGGGACGGACACGCGGTTCCTCCGGTCGGGAAGGGGTGCCGCTGCCCGGCGAGGGCCGGCGCGGCGGTGGGCGGTGCCGGCCGTGCGGCCCGCGACTACATTCGCGGCCGCGGCGCTGCGGATTGCCGTCACCGTGCGTTCGGGCCGGGAAGATCACCCGTGCGGCCCAGGAACCCCGTCGGCCGGCCCGGGCGGGCGACGGCACCCGGCGGCGCCCGGTGGCGCACGCCGTGCGGGCGCTCATTCTTCTTGCACAGATGAGGCAACTGCGGCTATGAGGCGGTAGGGGGCCTCGGCGGGCCTGCAACCGTTGCCCGATGCGAGCGCTGACCACCTGGTCGGGGTGCCGCGACGTGCGCCGCCGGACAGCCGACCGGGTGACGCAGGTGCGCCATCCGGGTGGGGTGACCCAGCCGCACCCGGCGCACACCCGAACGAGCTGCGGGATTCGGTCCACAGTTCGGACCGACCGGGTTCGTCCCGGGCCCCGGCTCCGCGCCGCCACGGCACGGAGCCGACGTCGCGTCATCCGACCGAGAAACGGACCCACATGAGCGTCAAGCGCCAACGTGCCCGCACCAGCTCCGCCGCCCGCTCCGCGGCGGCGCTGACCGCCATGGGCCTCGCGCTGGCCAGCACCGCCCTCCTGGGGACGGGCGCCGGCGTCAGCACCGCCTCCAGCCACCGCGAGGCTCCGCTGATCGCCGCCGACCCGCAGGTCGACAACACCGACCTCTACGCCTTCACCAGCCCGGACGCCCCGGACACCGTCACCCTGATCGCCAACTGGCTGCCCTTCCAGGAGCCCAACGGCGGCCCGAACTTCTACCCGTGGGCCGACGGCGCGCACTACGACATCAACATCGACTCGCAGGGCACCGGCAAGCCCGACGTCACCTACCGCTGGACCTTCCACACCGAGGACAAGCGCGGCACCGGCACCTTCCTCTACAACAACGGGCCGGTGAACAACCTCACCGACCCGACGCTGCTGTTCCGGCAGTACTACACCCTCCAGGAGCTCCGACCGGACTGCGACCCGGTCACCCTGGTCGAGCGCGGCCAGGTCGCCCCCTCCCACACCGGCCGGGCCTCCATGCCGGACTACGGAACGCTCCGCGACCAGGCCACCGTCCAACTCCCCGGCGGCGGGCGGACGGTGGCCACCCAGGCCGCCGACCCGTTCTTCCTCGACCTGCGGGTCTTCGACCTCCTCTACGGTGGCAACCTCTCCGAGGTCGGCCAGAACACCCTCGCCGGATACAACGTCAACTCGGTCGCGCTGCAGATCCCCAAGAGCCGCCTGGCCTACAAGGGCGACCCCACCCGCAACCCGGTGATCGGTGTCTGGTCCAGCACCGAGAAGCAGACCCTGAAGCTCAGCCCGGGCAAGGCGGATCCGGTCGGCAAGTTCGTCCAGGTCTCCCGCCTCGGCAACCCCCTCGTCAACGAGGTCGTCCTCCCCTCCGGCCTCAAGGACGCCTTCAACTCCCTTCCCCCGTCCGAGGACCACAACCAGCCCGCCGTGGTCGCCCGGGTCCTCGAACCCGAGGTGCCCAAGCTGGTCCAGGCGATCTACGGGCTCCCCGCTCCGGCCACCCCGCGCACCGACCTGCAGGAGATCTTCCTCACCGGCATCGCCAAGGCCGCCAACGGGCCGCTCGCCGTCGACCTCAACTCCCAGCTCATGAACCAGGACATCGACCCCGGCAAGTTCGTGCCCGCCGAGGAGCTGCGCCTGAACATGTCCACCCCGGTGACACCGAACCCCGACCGCCTCGGCGTCCTCAACGGTGACTTCCAGGGCTTCCCCAACGGCCGCCGCCTGGGTGACGACGTCGTCGACATCGCCCTCCAGGTGGTCGAGGGCGCCACCCCGGGCAACTTCGTCCAGGCCCTGGCCGCGGGCGACAAGGTGAACACCACCGACAAGCCGTTCGGCACCGCGTTCCCGTACCTGGCGCTGCCCTACGACAAGGCCGTCAACCAGGCCAACTGACCCACCGGCGGTGCGGTCGGCCCGCCCGACCATCAGCCGACCACCGGCCGACCGCACCGCCGTCCACCGCCGCCCGCCCCGAGAGGCTCCCGTGCGCCGTCTGCCGCTCCTCCTCACCACCCTCGCACTCGCCGCCGGCCTCACCGCCCTCGGCGCCCTCGACCGCCCCGGGGCCGGCCCCGCCCCGGGCGGCCGGGCGCAGCCCCAAGCCGCTCCCGCCCCGCGCGCGGACGACCCGCTGAGCCGGGCCGTCGCCGCCGACCAGCAACGCCTGCGCATCCTGCCGGACGACGCCGGCACCTGGGCCCGGCTCGGATCCGAGTACGTCGAACAGGCCCGGCTCACCGCCGACCCCTCCTACTACCCCCGGGCCGAACAGGCCCTGCAACGCTCCCTCGCCCTCGCCCCGCACTCCAACGCCGACGCCCTCACCGGCCTCGGAGCCCTCGCCAACGCCCGACACCTCTTCGACCAGGCCCGCGACCACGCCCAGCGGGCCATCGCCGCCAACCCCGCGCACTGGCCCGCCTACGCGGTCCTCGCCGACGCCCGCACCCAGCTCGGCGACGACACCGGCGCCACCGAAGCCGTCCAGCAGCTCCTGGACCGCAGACCCGGCACCGCCTCCTTCACCCGCGCCGCCTACGACCTCGAACAGCACGGCCGCACCGACGACGCCCGCGCCGCCCTCGGCCAAGCCCTCGCCTCCGCCCACGCCCCCGCCGACCGGGCCTTCTGCCACCACCAGATCGCCGAACTCGACTGGAACACGGGCCACTTCGACGAAGCCCTGACCGGATACCGCAGCGCGCTGGCCGCCGACCCGTCCTACACCCCCGCCCTGGCCGGCCAGGCCCGCACCGAGGCGGCCCTCGGTCGCACCGACGACGCCGTCCGCGACTACACCGCCGCCATCGCCCGGGTGCCTCTCCCCCAGTACCTGCTCGAACTCGGCGAACTCCACGAATCACTCGGCCACCACGACCGGGCCCGCGAGCAGTACCGGCTGCTCGCCGCCGAACAACGCCTGGCCGCCGCCAACGGCGTCAGCGACGACCTCTCCCTCGGCCAGTACGAGGCCGACCACGGCGACCCCGCCGAAGCCGTCCGCCTGCTGCGCGCCGAATGGGACCGCCGCCGGCACGTGCTGGTCGCCGACGCGCTCGCCTGGGCCCTGCACCGCACCGGAGCCGACGCCGAGGCCCTCGAACTGGCCGAGTACAGCATCCGACTCGGCTGGCACAACGCCGTGTTCGACTTCCACCTCGCCGAGATCGAGCGCTCCCTCGGCCGCACCGCCGCGGCCCGCACCCACCTCACCCGGGCGCTCGCCACCAACCCCGCCTTCCACCCCCTCCACGCCGCCACCGCCCGCGCCGACCTCGCCTCCCTCCCTGCCTGACCCCCGCGGCCGGCTCCAACCGCCGCACCGGATGCACCGGATGCAGACCGGGCACCCGGTGGTGGGTCGATGGGCCTGTGGGCCGGACAGGCGGCTGGCCGCAGGTTGCCCTCGGCCGACGCGGTCCTCCGGGTACCGGCTGGAGGTCACCGGCCGTCCGGGCGATGCCCGGGACGGTCAACTCAAGCGCCGCGGACCGGAGTCGGCCGGGGTCAGGCGCAGTCGTAGACGGAGTTCCAGGCCGGTGCTCTCGGCTGCTTCGGCGAGAACGGCCAGCAACGGGTCGACGGCCGCGGTCGGACTGGTGCGCCGCGCGAGCCGGGCGGTCAGCTCCAGGGCGGGGCGCCGGCCACGGCCCACCCGCACGTCGGCGTCCGCGACGCCGGGGACGAGCAGGGCCCGGGCGCGGACGGCCTCGGTGAGCGCGGCGGAGCGCAGTTCGCCCGTGTGGAGTTCGCTGGTGTGGGGTTCGCCGGCGTGCAGGCGCAGCCTGGCCGGGGTCCGGGAGACGAGCTGGGTGAGCAGGAGGACGAGGCACAGGATCCCGGTGGCGGCCACGGCCAGGGCCACGGGCTGGTCCCAACTCCGGTCGGCCGTGAGGCCGTTCGCCAGGGAGGTGGGCAGCAGCGCGGAGTCGGTGGTGCGGGGCAGCCAGGACGGCCGGACGTCGGGCGGCAGGACGCCGGCGGCAGCCAGCAGGACGGTGCCTGAGGCCGCGGTGAGGGCGAGTCCGGCCAGTGCCAGGGCCGATCGGTTGGCGGTGCGTCGCATCATTCCTCCGTGCGGTGGGGTGCGGGGAGAGCGGGGAGCGGTCCGGCTGCGGCGGGGCGGGGTGCCCGGACCACGGTCGGGGGCGGGCCGTCGAAGCCGAGGCGGGCGTAGGCGTCCAGGGCCGCTGCGCGCAGGGTGTCGGCGGCGAGCGGGAGCCGGGTGGTGATCCGTACCGTGCGGCGGGCCCGGACGCGGAGCCGGTCCGGTGCCCCGAGCTCTTGACGCACCTCGCGCTCGACCAGCCTGCGGTCGACCTCGACCACCGCGGTGCCGCCCGCCGGGGAGATCTGCCAGCCCGACCGACGGGTGCCGGTGGTGGCCATGACGGTCAGCCAGATCCCCAGCAGTGCCGTCACCGCGGCGCCGACCAGCACCGGCAGGTCGCCGACGCGCGCCGTCGCGAGGTCGTCCAGGACCTGTTGCACGGCGGCCGGGTGCGGGGCGCCGCGTACCCGGGCCAGCCACCACGCCGTCGCCGCCGTGAGACCGGCAGCGGCCAGCAGGGACGCGGGCACCCGTCGGGCGGTCCACCGGCGCGCGGCCCGGCGGGCCCGGGCGGGTGCCGTCGGCCGCTCGACGGCACCGGCCGGGCGTCCGCCCGGTTCGAGGGAGGTGATCAGGATCCGGGTGCGGCGCAGCCGGACTCCGGCCTGTGCGGCCGATGCCCGTCGCGCTGCCCCGGCGGCGGCCGCCGCGCCTTCGGCGAGCGGGCCCGGGTAGGGCAGGACGAGACGGAGGCCGACCTCGGCGTCCGTGCCGTGCCGCCTGACCCGTGCGCGGGTAGGGCCGATGCGTGCGTGGGAAGAGCCGATCCATGTGCGGGTAGGGCCGATCCGTGGGCGGGGAGGGCCCGACCGCGCCTGGGACGGGCCGTCGGCAGGTGGTGTGCCGTCCGCGGCCGCCCGGGTGACGATCCGGGACAGGGCCCGGTCGCTGATCCTGAGCCTGCCGCGTTCGCGCGGCGCCGGGAGCACGGGCCGGGCGGTCATCGCCGGCCTCCCCGGCGCCGGAGCCCGGCCGGCCCCGGCCCGCCGTCGGCCCAACTGCCGAGCAGGTGGCCGATGGTGCCGCAGGCGGCGACCAGCAGGAAGGAGGTGAAGCCGCCGAAGGCGGCGGCGAAGCCGAGGGCGAGATCGCCGATCAGGCCGGTGAGGGTGTGGGACACGGTACTTCCTCCTCTGGTGGTCCGTCAGTCGGCCGCGGGGAGCAGCAGGGTGTAGCCCAGCAGGTCCAGGAGCTGGCGGTGTTGGGGGCGCAGACCGGAGACCTCGAGCCGGGCGCCCGCCCGGGCGCAGCGCTTGCGTGCGCGGATGAGCAGGCTCAGGCCGCTGGAGTCCATGAAGCCGACCGCGGCGAGGTCCAGGTGCACCAGGCTGGTGCCCGGGCCGATCAGGTACAGGGGCCCGGCGAGTCGGGGCAGTGCGGTGGCGTCGAGGTCACCGCACGGGGCCAGCAGCAGGTGGTCGCCGGTGTGCTCCACGGTGCAGTGGAACTGCTCGCAGGGGACGGCCGCACCGTGGTGGGCGTGGTCTCGCCGGACTGCGGGCAGCGGGGTGGTCATGGGCGGGCCTCTCCTCGTTCTGCGGGGGTGCGCGGTGTGCGCGGTGTGCGCTCCTGTGCTTCTTCGACACCGGCGGGGGCGGATTCCTCACGCGGCCGCTCTCCCCCGTACGGGTGGATCGGGTGGGCGGACGGCCGAGTCGGGCGGTCCGGGGAATTTCCGGCCGGGAGCGCGTGAGGAATCCGGGCGGCCCGGTGTCCAAGGGGACGAAGCGCAACGACGAGCCCTTGGAGGCACCCGTGCCCACCACCGACACCACCCCGCGCAAGGACGCCGTCCCCGCCGGGGCCGCGAAGATCACCGCCCCGTCCGCGGAGCGCGGCCGTACCGCGATCGCCGACCAGGTGGTCGGCAAGATCGCCGGGATGGCCGCGCGGGAGGTCGACGGCGTCCACTCCTTCGGCGCCGGCCTCACCCGTGCGCTCGGCGCCGTGCGCGACCGGGTCCCGGGCGGCCGCTCGTCCGCCGGCGTCACCCGGGGCGTGAAGGTGGAGGTCGGCGAGAAGCAGGCCGCGATCGACCTCGACCTGGTCGTCGAGTACGGCGTGTCGATCACCGAGGTCGCCGCCGAGGTCCGGGAGGAAGTGGTCGGCGCGGTGGAGCGCATGACGGGCCTTCAGGTGGTCGAGGTGAACATCAACGTGGTCGACGTCCACCTGCCCGACGAGGACGACGAAGGGGATGACGAGGCGCCCTCCACCCGTGTCCGGTAGCGGCGCGCGGCGTTTGCCCGGGTGGGGCGGCACCCGCCCCACCCGCCCACCACGGCGACCACCCCCGGGAGCGACGGATCCGCCATGCCCGAGTCCCCACCAGCACCGCCGGCCCGGCCGGGCCCCTCCCTCGCGCTGCTGCCCGACCACGTCCTGGCGGCCCGGGCCGGCGACGGTGACCAGGACTCCTTCGCCGAGCTGATGCGCCGTCACACCCCGCGCGCACTCGCCCTCGCCACCCGGATGCTCGAGGACCGCCAGGCCGCCGAGGACCAGGTCCAGGAAGCCTGCCTGGCCGCGTGGCGGGCCCTGCCCGGCTTCCGCGCCGACGCCGCCTTCGGCACCTGGCTCTACCGCATCGTCACCAACCGGTGCCTCAACGCGCTGCGCGCCCGGCGCACCGAACTCCCCCTGGACGGCGCCCCGGAGGTGCCCAGCACCGACCCGGCCGACCTCCCGGAGCGGGCGGCCGAGTCCCAGGCCTCGGCCCGCGACCTGCGCTCGGCACTGGCCACCCTGACCCCCGAGCAGCGGGCATGCTGGGTCCTGCGGGAGCTGCACGGCCTGAGCTACGACGAGATCGCCGAGGTGACCGGCACCGGCGAACCCGCGGTGCGCGGACGGATCTTCCGCGCCCGCCGACAGCTGACGGAGGCGATGGCCCCATGGCGCTGAACGACGCCGAGCACCCCGCCGACCCCCACCCCCATGACGGCACCGACCCCGGCACGGACGACTCCGAGACCCTCCCCTGCGGCGCCGGCCTCGCCGCGCTCTGGGAGGACGGGCGCCCCGGCCCCGGGCACGAGCACTGCCCCGACTGCACGGCAGCGCTCGACGCCCAGCAGATCCTGCGGAGCACGGTGCGCGCCGCACTGGAGGAGGACCGGCAGCAGGCCGACGAGTCCGCCTTCCTCGACCGGCTCATGGCCGCCGTCCGCACCGAACTGCTCCCCGGTCCCCTGGTGCCGCTCGACCGGGACGGCGACG
The DNA here is from genome assembly GCF_044452665.1 of Kitasatospora sp. NPDC051853. NCBI lineage: Bacteria > Bacillati > Actinomycetota > Actinomycetes > Kitasatosporales > Streptomycetaceae > Kitasatospora > Kitasatospora sp. NPDC051853. The sequence goes on from NZ_JBITBY010000017.1 coordinate 17,765, forward strand.
ACTGGATCACCGGCTCCGCCGCGGCGGCGGTGCTCCGCGAAGCCGTGGACGCCCTCCCCGGGGTCTGCGCGGGCAGGTGCCGGATCGAACCCCTCGACGCCGCGGCACGGCGCGGCACGGCACGCCTCACGGTGCGCAGAATCCCACCCGGGCCGCTGCTCGCCTCGGTGGAGGTCTTCGCCGACCTCAGCCGGCCACTGCCCGAGACGGCCGCCCTGGTCCGCTCCGCCGTCGCCGAGGCCGCGGCGCTCCGCCTGGGCCTCGAACTCCAGCAGGTCGACGTCACCGTCCGCGACCTGCTGCCCGGCGAAGAAGGTGCGCGATGACCCCCGACGAACGCCGCCGGCTCGAAGCCGACATCGCCGCCTGGGTCACCGAACTCCCCGGTGTCGCCTACCTCAGCCCCCGCCTCCCGCACCGCCTGACCACACGGCCGGGCACCACCGGCGGCGTACGGCTGCGCCGCACCGCGCCCCCGACCGTCGAGGTGTGGATCGCCGTCCGACCCGGGCACCAGGCCTCCGCCACCGCGAGCAGCGTCCGTGAACGCATCGCCCTCAAGAGCGGCTGCCACCCGGGCCTCGCCGGAATCCGGGCGGAGATCGTGGTCACCGCTTGCCTGAACAGCGCCCCGCCACCCACCTGACCGAAGCCGGCCGGAACCGAAGCGACGGACCCCGACCGCTGGGCCGGCCCGCCGTCCGAAGTACTCCCCGCACCGGCGGGAAGGGGACGGCCGGCGGGCTGTCCTCGGCGACGAGGTGGCCGAGCGGTGGGCGCAGCCGTGCCACCACCCCCGGTCCCGTTTCATGCGCGTGGGACAGGTCAGACGCAAGAACATGGACACCGTGAGCACCACCCCCGTCTCGCCGTTGCCCGGTTGGCTGGACGCGCCGGCGCGTTGGCCCGCCCTGGACCCGGTCGCCGACCGGATCAAGCGCCTTGTGGACGGTCTGCCGCTGGGCCGGGCCCGCGGGCTGCTGCGCGGCGCCTGGCTGGGCCATTCGCTCCACCCGGCGCTGGTCCAACTCCCGCTCGGGTGCTGGCTTTCCGCGAGCGTGCTGGACCTCACCGGGAGCTCGCCGACGGCGGCCCGGCGCCTCACCGCCCTCGGTCTGGCCGGGGTCCCCCCGGCCTTGTGGGCCGGCTGGCTGGACTGGGCCGAGCTCGACCGCGAGCAACGCCGCACCGGCCTGGTGCACGCCGCCTCCGCCGTCACCGCCACCGTGCTCCAACTCCGGTCCCTGCACGCCCGACGCCGCGGTGACCGCCTGGCCGGCATCGGCTACGGCCTGGCGGGCAACGGCGTGGTGGCCCTGGTCGGTGCGCTCGGCGGGCACCTGGCGCACCGCTCGACCGACGCGTACCCGGCGGCAGACCGGCGCCCCGCCCCGACCGGATCCCCGGCCGGATCCCCGGTCGGCGAAAGTCGGCCGTCCGAGACTCCCGAGGCGCGGATGACCGCGGAGGGCGCCCCGCCGCCGGCCCACGAGGAGCTCAAGACCGACCGTGACGGCCCCGAGTTCGCCGTCACCGACCCGGGCCACCACCGGCCAGGGCCCAACCACCGTCACGGCCACGGCGTTTGACCCTCCTCCGACGCCGACCCGCAGGAGGGCATGTCCGCCACCGCCCGGGGAAGACGCCCAGCTACGCAGCTGCCGGTGCGGTGAGGTGAGCGCAGATGGGTGCGAGGTTCTCGGGGTGGGAGAAGAGGATGCTGGTCGACATCGAGGCGGGACTGCGCCAGGACCGGAGGCTGGAGCGTCGGCTGCGGACGGGGCGGGCCGGGGTGTGCTGGTCGGTGTGGTGCAGTGTCCACGCGACCGTGATGCTGGCCTCGGTGTTGGTCGTGGTGTCGGTGGGCGCGTTCGTGGCGGCCGGGGCAGCACGTCAGGGTGGGCTGGTGCTCGCTGGTGCGCCGGCCGCTGTCGGTGCGGTGTGCGCAGTGCGCCGCACCCTCGCGCTACGGGGGCTGCGCCGGCACCGGCCGGGCTGAGCCCGGGCCGGGCCGGCAGCCGGGCGGCTCACCCGTCGAGGGCGGTGCGCAGGTCGGTGAGGGTGCGGCTGAGGAGGCGGGAGACGTGCATCTGGGACAGGCCGAGCCGGCGGCCTATCTCGGCCTGGGTCAGATCGCCGGTGAAGCGCAGGGCGAGGACGGCCCGTTCGCGCTCCGGCAGGGCGGAGATCAGCGGTTTGAGGGACTGGATGTCGTCGACCGTGACGAACGACGGGTCCTCGTGGCCGAGGCGCCGGTCGAGCGGCCCGGGGCAGTCCTCTTCGTCCTCGCCGGGGGTGTGGGCGTCGAGTGAGCCGGCGGTGCGGGCGACGGCCACCGCGATGCCGTCGGCGACGCCCTGTTCGGTCAGGCCGGTGCGTTCGGCGAGTTCGGCGTTGTCGGGGAGACGGCCGAGGGTCTGCTCGAGTTCGTCGGTGGCCTGGGCCACCGCGAGCCGGGCCTCCTGGAGGCTGCGCGGGACGTGGACCGCCCAGGTGGTGTCGCGGAAGAACCGGCGCATCTCGCCGAGGACGGTCGGCAGCGCGAAGGTGGTGAACTCGACGTTGCGGTCGGGGTCGAAGCGGTCGATGGCCTTGATCAGCCCGACCATGCCGGTCTGGACGATGTCCTCCATCGGTTCGTGGCTGCTGCGGAAGCGGCGCGCGGCGAAGCGGACCAGGGACATGTTGAGCTCGATCAGGGTGCCGCGGACGTAGGAGTACGTCTCACTGCCCGGCTCGGCCTCCGCCAGGCGGCGGAACAGCTCACGGGACAGCTCACGGGCGTCACCGGTGCTGACCGCGCTCGGGTTCACGATGGTGTCGGGTGCCATCAGGTCTTCCTTCCGCAGGCCCCCGTCCTTGCTCCTGCCCGGTTGGGCTGCGTGGAACCACCGCAGGCCCGATGATGTGCCTACCCGGTGGCCGCTCTCGGGGATGGACCGCGCCCGTCCGGGCAGGCGCACGGCATGGAGTGAGCGCGGCAGAGGCCAGAGCGGGGTGAGGTGAGAGCTGGTGGCTTCGGATCCCACGGCTTCGTCCCGACCGGCCGGAACACCCCCGGTGCGTCCGGTGGAAGTCGATCTGAAGGCGGAACCCCATCCGGTCATGGTGGCGCGCCGCGAGGTGCGCGGCGCCCTGGCCGTCGCCTCGGTGCCCGAGTTGGTCTGCGAGGACGCCGTCCTGGTGACCGGTGAACTGGTCGCCAACGCCGCGCTGCACGCCGGCGGGCCCGGCCTGCTGAGGCTGACCGTGCTGGACGACGGCGCGCTGCGCATCGAGGTGAACGATGCCGGCCCGGGTCTTCCGCACCACAGACCGCCCTCCCCCGGGCGCCCGGGCGGGCACGGCCTTCAGGTGGTTCACCTGCTCAGCCGCAGCTGGGGCACCCTTTCCGGTCCCGGTGGCAAGACGGTGTGGGCCGAGATCCCGGGCGCCGTCCCGCAGGGGCCGGGCGGGCCGCCGAGAGCAGGTGAGGGCAGGTGAGGTTCCGGTGAAGGAGCAGCCGGGCGGCCGTGACGGCGGGCGCGACGAGACGACGGCGGAGCGGGCCGACCGCCGGTGGAACGAGCTGCTCCAGGAGGTACGGATAGCCCAGACCGGTGCCCAGATCATGTTCGGCTTCCTGCTCACCGTGGCCTTCACCCCGCGCTTCGCCACCATCGACGGATTGGAGCGGGGCCTGTACGCAGCCGTGGTGACGCTCGGGGCGTTCTCCGTCGGGGCGCTGATCGCCCCGGTCTCCTACCACCGCCTGCTGGCCGGCGAGCACGTCAAGGCCCGGATGGTCGACGCCGCCGCCCGGCTGGTCTCGCTCGGCATGGTGCTGCTGGGCGTCACGGTCTGCACGGCCCTGCTCCTGCTCCTCAGGGTGGCCGGGCTGGGCGCGGCCGCCTGGGCGATCGCCGGGGGCGTGGCGGCCTGGTTCTCGCTGTGCTGGGTACTGCTGCCGGCCGCAGTGCTGCGCCGCAAGGGCCGATGAGTGCGGCGCGGCCGCGTCTCAGGCGTGGCCGGTGAAGGCGTCGGCGAGGAAGTCCACCACGTCCTCGGCACGGCCCCGCCCGCCGAGGACAGCGCGCTGTCGGTCGGCGCCCGTGCCCTCGCGCAGCGTCCGCTCCAGCAGGGCGGTCACCGTGGCCAGGTCTCCGGCGGCGGCCAACCCGGGGCCGGCGTACTCGACCAGGCGGTCCAGCAGGTGCCTCTGGTGCACCGTCCGGCCCGAGTGCGGGTCGAGGCCCGCGCCGCCGAGGCCGGCGCGGGCCGCGCAGCCGTGCGCGGCCCGCAGCAGGGCGTCGGACACGGCCGGGACGGGGCGGCGCTCCTGGACGTCGCGGCGCAGCCGGGCGACCAGGCCGCGGACCAGGCCGGCGAGCAGCACGGTGGTGTCCGGGTCGGCGCTGACGTCGGCGATCCGCACTTCCAGGGTCGGCACGTGCTCGGAGGGACGGGCGAACCAGTAGATCATCCTGCGGTCGAGCAGCAGCCGGGAGCTCACCAGGGAGTCGGCGAGGGCCTCGTAGGCTGCGGCATCGAGGACGGGGGCGGGGCCGACGGTGGGCCAGTGGGCCCAGCAGAGCGCGCGCCAGCTGGCGTGGCCGGTGTCCTTGCCCTGGCAGACGGGCGAGTTGGCGGCGAGCGCCTGCAGGGCGGGCAGCCACGGCCGCAGATGTGCGCTGAGCAGCAGGGCCTCGGGCTTGTCGTGGACGCCGAGGTGGATGTGACAGCCGCAGGCGGTGCCCGTGCGGTGGTCCACCACGGAACCGAAGTGACGGGCCATCAGGCGGTAGCGCGGGGTGTCGGTGACCGGGATCGGGGTGGTGGCGGCCAGCGGGGCGCAGCCCGAGCCGATGGCCCGGCAGTCCGAATCGGCGGCCGCCCGTGCCACCGCGCCGCGCAGCCGCAGCAGTTGGGCGCGGAGGGTGGGCAGGGTCCGGACCGGTTCCGTGCAGACCTCGATCTGGCAGGTGTAGAACTCGGCCTGGAGCAGCGCACCCAGTCCGTGCTCGCCGGCCAACACCTCCGGGGCCCGGGCGACCGGGGCCCGGGAGTCCGGGTCGACGAGCAGGAACTCCTCCTCGACGCCGAGGGTGGGCACGAGTGCCGCACCGGTGGGGCGCCGGGGGGAGTCGTCCGGCCACGGCGGACGGTCGGGCGCCGGGTCGGTGAGGAGCCGGGGGCGGGCTTGCACGGCCACGGGGAGCCTCCTGCGACGAGCCGCGCGGGCGGGCCTGGCCTGCTCCGCGGCCGCCCTGGTGGCGGGGCGGAAAGGGGTGACAGGCAGCGGTTGCCCGGGCCGTGCGGAAGCAAACACCGGCCCCCGGTCCCGGGGAGCGCTGCCCGCCTGCCGGGGATGTCGGGACGGGCCGGCGACCTACGCTGGAACCACACACCGGTGCGGGCGGGCACTTGCCAGGTCCAGCCCCGTGCGACCTGCACCGGTGGCGGGCGGCACCATCGACGGACCCCGGGCGCGGAACCGTCCCGGTGGGGGCGGGCCCGGGCACCTGTCGGCCTGATTGGCGCGGCCGAAGCCGGGCAGGTTGTGACCGGACCGCTTTCCCCTCCGAGAGGGGGTCCGACCATGTCCAAGCCGGTGAACCCGACCCGTACCGCGAGCTCCGCCTCGCGCGCCCCGCACGAGCACCGACGAGTGCACCGCCTCCCGCGTCGGGGGCACGCCCGTCTCCGCAGTGCCTGGCGCCGTTGGGAAGCGCCCTCGCACCGCCTCGACGCGGTCGCCGCCGCCGGCGGCCGACCGTCTCACGGGCGGTGACGGCCGTGGACGCCCCGACGCGTTACGTGATCACCCTGCCGGGCCTCACGGGCTCGCACCGTCCACAGGAGGCGGTGATCGTCCACGCCACCGGCGAGACCAGCGAGTGGGGCCGGCCCGTCTTCGCGGCAGGGGCCCTACGGGTGGACATCGCGGGCGGCATCGCCCACGTACTGGCCACCGGGGCCGGGCCGACCGGCCACACCTGCCTGCCCGCCACTCCCCTGCTCTGACGGCGGACGGCACCACTCAGCGGGGGAACGGACGCAAGTCCCCGACCGGAGAAGGCAACCATGATCATCCTTGGGGTGCTCCTGCTCATCGTCGGATTCGTCACCGGGATCTCGATCCTGTGGACGATCGGCATGGTGCTCGTCGTCATCGGCCTGGTGCTGTGGATCGCCGGGGCCCTGGGCCACGCGGTCGGCGGCCGCAACCACTACTGGTGAGACCTGGTCCCGCCTCACCGTGGCCGAAGGCGCACATGCTCAGGTCCGCCACCCGTACGCACGGGTGGCGGACCTGCACTGGGGCCGTACCCGTACCGGCCGGGGCACGGCACCGCGCCGCACCCACGGAAGGGGTCAGCGTCGGCCCCCTCGCCGGTGCAGGCCGGTGGGCGGCGGTTCGCGGTCCTTGCGACGTTGGCCGTAGGCGAAGGCGAGCCACCTGACCGGCGGCGTGGTGAACGCCACCGGCGGAGGGGCGCCGCCCTGACCGGACGGCGGCGGTCACCGGCCGCGTGTGTGGCAGCTCGAGACGGCTGTGCCAGCGGCCGGGTCCGCATTCGGGCAGGGTCGCGGGCATGACGTCGCCCGTGCCGGGCAGGCGCTCCGTGGAGCCGGACCGACCGTGGTCCGGCCGGCGACCGGGAGGAGCAGAGGCACCATGAGCATGGTCAAGCAGTCGATCGACGTCGACGTCCCGCTGCACACCGCCTACGACCAGTGGACGCAGTTCGAGGAGTTCCCCCACTTCATGGAGGGCGTCGACGAGGTCCGCCAGACCGACGACCGGCACACCCACTGGCGCACCAGCATGGCCGGCGTCGAGCGCGAGTTCGACGCGGAGATCGTCGACCAACTCCCCGACGAACGCGTCTCCTGGCGCACGACGGGCGGCGAGGTCCAGCAGATCGGCACCGTCACCTTCCAGCGCCTGGACGAGGCGCACACCCGCGTCAACCTGGCCATGGACTTCCGGCCCGAGGGCATGGCCGAGCGGGCCGCCGACGTGCTCGGCATGGTCGACCGCCGGGTCAAAGGCGACCTGCACCGGTTCAAGACCTTCATCGAGGACCGCGGCCGGGCCACCGGCGCCTGGCGCGGCCGCATCAGCCCCGGTAACTGACCCCCGGCAACTGACCCCGGTCCGGGCGACACCGACACCGGTGGCCCGGCCGGAACCTGAGGAGGCGTCATGCCGCGAGGATCCAGCCCGAAACGGGAGCGGCAGTACGAGCACATCAAGGAGGGCCTGCGGGAGCGCGGGGAGAGCGAGGAGCGGGCCGAGGAAATCGCCGCCCGCACCGTCAACAAGGAACGCGCCCGGCACGGCGAGTCCAGGACGGCCAGCCGCTCCTCCACCCACGACATCTCCTCCGCCCGCCGCGGCGGGCTCCGCTCCCACGGCGGAGCCAAGGGCCCGACCTACGACCAGCTGTACAACGAGGCGCGGCAGCGCAACATCAAGGGCCGCTCCACGATGAACAAGAAGCAGCTCCAGCACGCCCTCGGGCACTGACCCGGGGACGGGGCCTCACCGCCGCGTGGCGTCCGCGAGCGGGCGCCACGCGGCGGTGAGGCCGGGGTCCGGAGCGCGGACGACGCTCAGCCCGGCGGCGGCCAGCTCCCGCGTGAGCTGCTCGGGCGTGGCCGGCCACAGGTCGAACCGCTCGCTCGCCTCGCGCAGCGGCCTGCCCTCCCGTTCGACCCGATAGGTGAAGACGACCCGCTCCACGCCCCGGTGGGGGCAGCGGGTGACGGTGGCGCTGTACTGGTCCGGCCCCACGCGTACCGGGCCCAGCGGCACCAACTCCTCAGGCCCTTCGGGTAGCACGGTCGGCGGGGAATCGAACAGCAGCAGCCCGCCCGGCACGAGGGCCGTCGCGATGTCCCGCCAGGCGGCCCGCCGGGTGGTGGGGTCCAGGCAGGCGATCACGTTGGAGGCGATGGCCAGGCCCGCCGTCTGCCGCAGTCCCGCGCTCGCGAGCGGTTCGGCGTGCACGGTCACCCGGGCCCGCCGGTCGGCCCCCAGTGCGGCCAGGCGCGAGAGCAGCGCGGCCCGCATGGCCGGGGCGGGTTCGATGGCGTGGACCGGGACGCCGGAGGCGTTCAGCAGGACTTCGGTGACGATGCCCGTCCCGGCGCCGATGTCCAGGACCGCCCGGCGGGCCCGGGCGGCGGCTCGCGCGAACCGCCGCTCGGCCAGCCGGCGGTCGGTCTCGGCCTGGAGCAGGTCGTAGAACTCGGCCGAGACCCGGTAGTCGTTCACGACCGCGCGGACGCGAGGCAGGGCGCTGTCACTCGCGGCCCGCCGTTCCGTGCCGGTTCCCGGTGTCGTGCGGGCGGTTCTGCTCGGTCTGCTCGGCCACGGGGGCTCCGGCCCGCACCGTCTTCACGGTGGATTCGGGCGGGTCCTGGGCGCGACCGTGCTTCTTCGTGGCGGCGGCCCGGTCCGGATCGGGGTTCACGGGCTCCTGGTGGCGGCCGGGTGCTCCGCCGGCACCGCCCTGCGGGGTGTCCTCCACGGTCTCCTCCTCATCCTCGGACCACGGCGTCGGCCGCTGGCCGGAACTCCCCGAGCGCTCGGAGGGCTTCGAGGAGCGAGTCCTGGTGGGCTCGTCGGCGGCGTCTACCCCGATCCCCCCGACTGACACCACCCGCCCCTCTCGACCCGGTGCGCAGGTGCGCCGTGCGGCCCCCGGGACAGTGACCGGGCGGCTCGCGCGGCGGTCACCCCGGCCGGAGCGGGTGCAGGATGAGCCGGCGCCGAGCCGGGTAGACGCCCGGTCATCACCCGCCCCGGCGGCGATCACACCCGTGAAGGGACCGGCAGACCCATGAGCGTGACGACCGATCACATCACCGGAACACCCGACGGACACCACGACCTGCTCTGGTACACCCAGACCCGCCTGGACAACGTCCTGCGCCTCGACAGCTGCCTCAAGCACGCGCAGGAGGCCGGCGACACCGAGGCGGCCGAGCTCTTCGCCAAGGCGCAGCAGCACAGCCGCAAGGGCGCCGAGATCGGCAAGCGCCTCCTCGCTTCCCGGCTCGCCCCCTTGACCGGCGACCGCACGGAGCCCCACCCCGACGCCCCGCCGTCCGGGGTCCCCGGAACCGGGACCGGAACCGGTGAGGTGTACGCACCCGACGTCCGAGGCGAAAGCCCGCCCGAACCCGACCCCTCGGACGCTCCGCTCCCCCAGGATCCGCAGAAGCCCTGACCCGCCGGCCGGCCCGAAGCCCGTAGCGCGTCCTATCGGGTCCCCGGCCCGGTGGCGGTGGGGACTCCGGCGGTGTGCAGTGCCGTTGGGACGGCGCCGGGACGCAGGTGCACCGTGCCGGGGTGGCCGTCGCCGCCGGGGGTGACCAGGGCGACGTCGGGCCAGGCGATCCAGCTCGCCCGGCGTGTCATCCACCGGGCGAGGGCCGCGAGCGGGGCGGGGCGGTCGACGGGGCGGTGGTCGAGGCAGAGCAGCCGGGCCAGGCGTCCCGAGGTGGCGACCACGCCGGTCACCCGCAACCCCGGTATCCCGCCGGGGAGTTCGGCTTCGGCCAGGCCGAGGTCGGTGATCCGGCCCAAGGGTGTGCCGCCTGCGTCCACCAGGGTCGCGCCGATCAGGTCGGCGGTGCGCAGTCCGGCGGGGTCGGTGGTGTCAGCGGTTGGCATGGCCGGCTCCCGGGATGCGGTCGATCAGGTGGGTGCGGGTCCAGTCCTCCAAGGCGTGCAACCGGTCGGGGCCCGGGGTGCAGACCAGGGCGGAGCCGATGTGGGTGATCCGCTCGACGGGCAGGCGGCCGGGTCCGGGGGCTCCGGAGAGCGAGAGCCGGGCGGCGACGGCGGTGCACCACCGGCCGATCCGCCCGCCGAGTCGTGGGCCGAGGGCTTGCGGGCCAACCAGGACGGCGGTGGCGTAGAGGCGGCCGTCGGTCCCGGGGGTGAGTTCGAGGTCGTCGACCTTGCAGACCGAAGTGCCGTCGGGGTGGACGACTTGACGGTCCAGCAGGTGGTAGCGGGCGCTGTAGTGGCGGCCGGGGGTGCGGGGGCCGTCGTGTTCGGTGGTGTCGGTCACGGTGCCGCGCTCCTCACAGTCCTGCTTTGGTGGCGAACAGCAGCGGGATCGCGGCCAGGGCCGCGAGCAGGATGACGCCCAGGAAGAAGGTGCCGAGGATGTTGGCGAGGCGCCCGTTCACGTGACTGCCCATGAAGTCGCGGTCCCCGGCGACCACCAGGATCGGCAGGTAGGTGAGTGGCAGGGCGACGGCGGCGAAGATCAGCGAGTACTCGGTGACCTTCACCGGGTCGACCGCGGTGAGGACCAGGGCTGCGGCCGCGAACAGCGCGGTGAGGACCACCGCGTGGAAGCGCGAGGCGCGCTGGGGCGCGGCGCTCTTGCCCCAGGACCAGCCGAAGTACTGGCCGACGGTGTAGCCGCAGGACAGGGCGGTCTCCAGGGCGGCGCCGAAGGTGGCGGCGAAGATGCCCAGCAGGGCCAGTGCCAGTCCGACCTTGCCGAGCGCCAGGCCGGCCGGCAGTGCCGCCTGGGAGAGGTGGTCCACGTCGATCGCCTGCCCCTGGAAGACCAGTGCGGCGCAGGCGGTGACGCCGAGCGCGAGCAGGCCGCCGAGCGGGAAGCCGACCATCACGTTGAGCCGGGACAGTCCCAACTGCCTTTTGTTCCAGCGCTCTTCCGCCCCGCCGGAGGAGAAGAAGAACACCTCGTAAGGGGTCATGGCACTCGCGAACAGGGCGATGGCGTAGTAGAAGTACGTCGGGTGCCCCTCACCGGAGGGCACGGTGGGGTGGGTGATCTGATGCCCGATGTCCGCCCACTGCGGGTCGAGCCGGAAGAAGGCCACCAGGAAGACCACCAAGGCCAGCCCGAGCAGGCCGAAGACCCGCTCCATGGTCTCGAACTTCACCCGCCAGATGACCACCCAGACGGCGAAGGTCACGGCCGGCACCCACAGCAGGTAGCTGACCGAGGAGAGCAGTTCCACCGCCAGGGCCACACCGGCGAGTTCGGCCGCCAGCGTGAGGCCGGTGACCAGCAGCGAGGCGGCGAGGTTGCCCAACGCCACCCGCGGGCCGAGCCGTTGGCGCACCAGGTCGAAGGTCGGACGGCCGGTGACCGCGACCACCCGGCCGGCCATCTCGGCGTAGACGCAGATCCCCACCACGCCGAGCAGCAGCACCCAGACCAGGGCGAAGCCGAAGCGCGAGCCGACCACGGCGGAGGCGACCAGGTCGCCCATGTCCACGAAGCCGCCGATCGCGGTGAGGATGCCGAGGGTCACCCGGAGCAGGTTCTTCACCGAAGTGCCTCCTGCTCCTGCTCCATCCGGTCCGCGGTGGCGGCGAGCTCGGCCGTCGGGGCACTCTCGCCGCGCTGGGTCGCGATCCGCAGTTCGGCCGCTTGCCGCTCGGCTTGGTGCAGCAACTCATCGACCTGTGAGCGGAGTTCGTCAGCCTCCACCGAGGGTGGCTGGCGGGAGCGGAAGGAGTCGGCGGCCGCCGTCAGGTCCTCGTCCGCCTCCCGCACCAGCACCGAAGTGAAGGCGGACGTCAGGTCACCGGCCGCGGCACCGTCCACACCGGTGGTGATGGTGCGGGCGGCGGCGACGGCCGAGCCGAGGGTGTGGGCGGCCTTGTGCCGGTAGTCGTCATCGGTGCGCGAGGACCCGGCGCAGGCGGCGGGACCGGCCAGCAGCACAGCGGCCACCAGAGCGGCCCCGGCCCGGCGCCTCATCGCGGCCGCCTCAGCACGAAGTGGAGCAGCACGGTGACCAGCGCACCCATCTGTGCCCAGGCCGCCAGTAGCACCAGCCCCTGGTCCATGTCCGGTCGCCTCCCTGGACGGGTTCGGGTGAGCGTCTGCCCTGGACGGGTTCGGGTGGGCGTCTGCCCCGGATCGACACGGGCACACGCCCGGTGAAGCGTGGCTGCGAGGCCCGGCGCAGCGCGTCGCCTGCTGCGGCATCAGTACGACCGGTACGCCGCTGTGTTGGCGTCGCGGCCGCTCGATCGGTGGCCCTGGTGCCGGAGGATCACAGCAGCCGCGTGACGCGCTTGCCGACCTCGACACCCCCGGCCGAGTCCGGGTGTGCGGGTGCCGGCGGTGGCCGCACCCCGCAGCGGGCGGAGATCGTGGGCCCGCGCCGGTGACTCGTCCTGCGGCCTCCCGGGTAGACGCCCTGCATCGAGCCGACGTGCGCATGAGAGCAGCTGTTGCCGCAGTCACGGCTGCGGAAACCGGCGCCGGCGGATGAGCCGAAGGGAATCGCCATGAGCGCCCTGCCGGAGCCCCGGCCCCAGTACGACCTGGCCGACGAGCTCCAGATCACGGGGGGCAGCGGGCAGGTGGACGCAGTGATCCTGCATGTCGCGGGCGCCGCCGACCACGACACCCGGCACCTCCTCCAGACAGCCCTGGGCAAAGCCGTCGCCCAGGCCCCCGCCATGCTGATCGTCGACCTGACCGCGCTGACCTTCTGCGACTCCGCCGCGTTGAACGTCCTGCTGCAGGCCCGCACCGACGCCGAGGCCGGCGGCACGTGGATGGTCCTGGTCGGCGCCGGTCCCCAACCGCTCCACCTGCTGGCCCTCACCGGCACGGACCGGCTCTTCACCATCCGCCCCCACATGCGGGCCGTACGCCCACCGATTCCGTCCGCGAGACGCCGGTGAGCGAGCGGCGCCGATCCGCTCGTGGAGCGCCGCCGCGCGCGGATCGGCTCCCCCCGTGGGTGCCGCGACCCTCACCGGGCCTCAGCGGTCGCCGTCCTGCCGGAGTCGGGTCACACGCGTGTCAGGTGCGGCCCCAGGGGCAGACGCCCTGCCATGAGGCTGCTGAACCCACCCGGTGTCTACCGGGCCCAGGAGGACACCGACCTGTTGGTCGAGTGCCTCGGCCGTGAGCCCATCGGCGCCCGTGACTCGGTGCTGGATCTGGGGACCGGTACCGGGGCGGTGGCGCTCGCCGCCGCCGGCACCGGCGCCCAAGTGACCGCCATCGACATCTCCTGGCGGGCGCTGGGCACCGCACGGCTGAACAGCCTGCTCAACCGCCGCTGGATCCGGCTGCGCCACGGCGACCTCCTGGAACCGGTACGCGGCCGCCGCTTCGACCTGGTGGTCTCCAATCCGCCCTACGTCCCGGCGGAGGAGGACGGCGGGCCGCCCCGGGGCATGGCCCGGGCCTGGGACGCCGGGCGGGACGGCCGCGCGCTGGTGGACCGGATCTGCCGTCAAGCGCCCTCCGTCCTGGCGGAGGGCGGCACCCTGCTGGTGGTCCACTCCTCCCTCTGCGGTGTCGAGCGGACCTGCGCCCAACTCAAGGGACAGACATCTCAGGAGGCCAGGGGGCAAGCGGTACTGACCCGTCTCACCGAAGTTTGACGAGTCTCACGGAAGTTTGACCGGCGAGGGTTTGTCTCATCGGAGTTTGACCGCTGCTGGCTCTGGCTGTGTGGTCAGGCTGGTGCCTGGGTGTTCGCCGTCGCCTCGCGTTCGGCGAGGAAGGCGTCGAGGAGCTCGAACAGGACCTCGATGGCCCGCTGCTCGTCCTCGGGCGGCAGGTCCTGGATGTTCTCCCAGCCGTGAGGGAGAGCGATGTGCAGGACCTGGCCCGGCCAGCCGTGGTTGCAGTTTCGGCCTCGGCGGGCGACCAACCACTCGTGAAAGCCGTCGAGGGGGTCGGGACCGCCGTGGCGGTCGGCGTGTGTTGCATAGCCGGCGAGGAAGACGGTCACCTTGTCGAACGAAGGCTTGCCTACGACAAGGCCGGGGCGCCGACCCATGAAGGCGAAGAACTCGCGCTCGCCCATCTCCGACGGTTGCTTCATGTGCGAGAGCCTATTGATCACCGCGTTCCACCGGCGGGGCGGGGTAGCCGTCCAGTGTCGTCAAACTTCGTTGAGACGCGTCAAACTTCGATGAGACGGGTCAGGTACGCCGTGACGGCCGTGCGGTGTGCCGATTTTGGGCCGTTCGTCGGTGGTGGGGGTTAGGGTGCGTTGCCGTGGATGCTGCTGATCTTGATCGTCAGGCAAGGACTCTGTCCGGCTGTATTCCGCCCGAGTTCGTCGTGCAGATCCTTGAGCGTGGCCACGAACACGAGGTGGCGTTGCAGGCCGGCCAGGGCGAGTGGTTCTGCGCACGGGCATGGGCCCAACTTCTTGGTGAGCGCGGCCGGCGGGACGATGCGCTGGCGGTGCTGGATCCGTATGTCGCCACCGGATGGTGGCCGGCCGCCCGGGCCCAGGCGGAGCTGTTGGAGAGCTGGGGCCGGGCGTCGGAGGCGATCGCACTGGCGCGCCCGCACGCGGCGGCCGGGGGACAGGCGCTGGAGTTCTTCGCGCGCCTGCTGGCCCGGCACGGTGGCGCCGCCGAGGCATTCGAGCTCCTGCGGCCCGGGGTCGAGGACTGGGTCCTGGCCACCGCTCTGGTCGATGTCGCCGAGGTCGCCGGCCTGGACGACGACGCCGCCCGCCTGCTGTCCGAGCACATCCCGGACGAGCACCGTTGCGATTCCCCGTGGTGCTGCCGCGGCGTCCTGGACGCCGACACCGCGCTCGGCCTGCTCGCCCAGGCCCGGGAGCGCCAAGGCCGCACCAACGAGGCGATCGCCCTACTGCGCACGCGGCACATCACCTCCGTCAACAGCCGTGACCAGCTCGCCGACCTGCTGGCCCGGCACAGCCGACTCGACGAACTGCGCGAGTACGCGGCCACTGACGTCCATGGGCACGCCAGGCAGCGTCTGGCCGAGGCGCTGGAGGCACGCGGTGACGTCGAAGGCGCGGTCGCCCTTTACCGGCAGGCTGACGGGGCTGTGGCGGGCGGCCCGAACGCGGCGTACGAGCTCGCGCAGCTCCTGGTACGGCACGGACGTGGCGGCGAGGCGGTCGACGTGATGCGCGCCCAGGCCGACGCCCATCCCGGTGAGGACTGGATCCTGCACACCCTGGCCGGTCTCTGCCTCGACCAGGGCAGGCCCAAGGACGGCCTGGCGCACCTGGACGAGCTCAAGGCCGCCCGAGGTGGTGAGGAGGAGTGGGACCTGTTCTGGATCCGCCTGCCGCTGATCACTGCAAGCTCAGGGCCAGACGTGGCGCTCCAGCAGGCCTTGGCCCACCCCGAAGGCGGCAGCGCGTACGCCGCCGAGCACATCGCCCGGGTGCTGCACGACGCAGGCCGTACCGAAGAGGCCATCGGTCTCCTCGACCGGCACCTGCCGGCCAACCGCGGTGACATGGCCGGCTACTTCATCAGCCTCCACATGACCGACCGCGCCGTGGAGCTTCTCCAGCAGCACGACCCTCGTCCGTCCGGTCAATGGAGCGGCGCCTGGTCCAGCTAGCCTCCGTTCTGATGGTGCTCCGCATCACCATTCGGTGGTTACGCCGCCGGTGCTGACGCAAGCCGTTGTGGGGCGGCGAAGGCGAGCTGTTCGTCGAACGTTCGGCGGTTCTGGAGGCAGTGGAAGAGCTGGCCGAGCAGGCGGTTCAGAAGATTGCGCTGGGCAGAGGCGTGCCAGTCTCCGTGTTCGCGCCGGCGGCGGTAGTGGGCGTCGGCGCCGGGCGAGGCGCGGAGCGAGGCGAAGGCCCAGAGGAATCCTGCATGCATGAGCCGGTTGTTCTTGACCATGCGTCGGCCGACGTAGCTCTTCTTGCCGGAGGCCCGGGTGATGGGCGCCGAGCCGGCGTAGGCCTTGAGGCCGCGGGCGTCGGCGAAGCGGGTGCGGTCGTCGCCGATCTCCGCCAGGACCCGGGCAGCGAGCTGGACACCGAGGCCGGGAAAGCTCAAGTAGATCTCGGCGTCCGGATGCTCGCGGAAGGCGGCCTCGACAGCCTCAGCGAGGTCGTCACCGGCCTGGCAGGCCGCGTCGAACTGCTTCAGCAGGGCGGCCAGCTGGTGGCCGAAGGCGTCCTCGACCACCTGGGGGTGACGGGCGCGTTCGGCTCGGAAGACGTCGCGGAGCCGTTCGGCCTCGGCGTCGATGCCACGCGTGCGGCCGGCGCGCTTGAGCGCCGCCCGCAGCTGGGCCAGCGAGAGCTTCGCCGCCCGGGTCGGGGTCGGGGCAGCCGCGAGCACGGCGCGGGCGTCCGGCCGGGCCAGGCCCCCGTTCTTGCTCTGGAACGCTTCGAGGGCCGCGGGGTAGTACTCGCGCAGGAGCGAGCGGATCTGGTTGCCGAGCTGCTGCCTGTTCCACACGGCATCCTGTTGGGCGCGGGCCAGAACGGTGACGGCCCGGCCCTGGTCGGAGTCAGCGGGCAGCGGCCGGTGCATGGGCATGTCGGTGCGCAGGATGTTCGCCAGCACCAGGGCGTCGCCCGGATCGGACTTCTTGCGGCTCACACCGTGGCGGTCGCGGTAGCGGGCGGCGGCCAGCGGGTTGATCGCGAACACCTGCCGCAGGCCGGTGCGCAGGACGGCAACCAGCAGGCCGTGGCTGGTCTCGATCCCCATCGGGATGGGGTCCGCCGCGGTGTCGCCGTGTTCGGCGAGGACGTCCAGCAGCAGCCGATAGCCGGCCGCGTCGTCGGTGATCCGGCGCTTGGCCAGCAGCTCGCCGTCCTCGTTGACCAAGGCAATGTCGTGGTGCGATTCGGCCCAGTCGATACCGCAGAAGATCTTCAACAGACTCTCCCAACGTTGCCTGTCTTCGCAGGTCACGAGCACATGCGGGTCATGCGGCGCCCTAATCCCAGGACTCTTCGGTCCGCCATCTCAGTAGCCGTTCATGACACCAGCGCACCCCAGGGGCCCCGCTCTGTGTCAGAGCTCGACGGCTCGCGGACTCAAGAAGGGGTCAGCCCTGGAACGGGCTCGCGCCACGACCACGACAACACGATCTTCGGTGGGTTTCGCGACAGCCCGAGGATGCCGGACCGTGCCGCTCTGTCCCTAGACCTCGCAGGTCGGGGTTAGGACAGGCATCAGCCCGGCACCCACGCGACGACTACGAAACCCACCAACGTGACGGCACCGCTCTTTCGGAAGGCCTAGATGGCTCGGGGTAGCACAGGTGTCCGTCACACCAGACAGTCCGAACGTCTCAACCGGGACGGTTCGGCACCGCCTTCACTACGGATTAGGGTTTGGCGGCCGAGGTGGTCGCGCGTCGCACGATTCCCTTCGGGCCGGTGATGACGGGGCGGGCCCGGTGGCTGGAGGAGCAGGGCTTGGTCGAACTCGGTCAGCGGGTGGAGGAGTTGGTGGTGATCCGTGGTGTCCGGACGTCTTGACCGTCCCGCGGTGAGGATGGCCATGCCCCGGGCCATCGGCCCCGTTCTGGTCGAGGGCCCCGTCGAGGTCGTCCTGCCGGACGGCACGGTGGTGGTGAGCGAGCGTCCGGTGGTGGCCCTGTGCCTGTGCCGGCGCAGCCGCCGCTACCCGTTCTGCGACACCAGCCACCGTCGCCGCTCCCGCCCGTCGGTGGAGCGCCCTGCCGACGGCGAGCAGGCCTGACCGCCGTCGGCTCAGGGCGAGAGCCCGGGTGCACCGCCGAGTGGCGAGTACAGCGAACTGCGCTGCCGACGCCAGCTGCTGACGAGGTGTCGGGCGAGTCGTTCCTCCACCAGCGAGGCTGCCGCGAGGCCGAACGCGATGTCCTGCTCGGTGTGCGGCTCGTCGCGGATCAGGGCCTCGATGACACCGTGGCGCACCAGTTGCTCGTGGACGGCGTCGGCCTCGACGTGCTCCCGGTAGAAAGCGGTGCCCGTCGGACCCGCGCCGAGCCGCTCGAACGCCTCGACCAGGCGGGCGGACCCCGGGGAGGAGGTGATCTCCACACCCGCGAACTGCCCCACCAGTGCTCCCCGGTGACGGCGGTGCAGCGCGAACAGGGACATCAGGTTCACCACCGCCAGCGCCGGGGCGGGCACGGCGTCGAGGTAGTGCCCGTAACCGGTGTCGAGCCCGAAGTCGGCCATCATGTCCGCGAACAGGCGGGAGTGGACCCGCTCCGCGCGGCCCGCCCCGTACTCGTCGAACTCGATCGCCACCACCGCCGCCTGAGCGGCGCCGTGCAGCCGCGGGATCACCCACGCCTGCGGATCGGCCTCCTTGAGGTGGTAGACGGAGCGGTGCACCAGGTACTCCGGGGCCTGCCAGCGTCGGCCCTCGCGGAGCAGGAGGTGCGACACGCCGTCCCCGTCCGCCGGCTCCACCAGCAACGCGTCCAACTGCTCCGCCAGCGGCGGAACCGTCCCGATCTCGGCGCGCACGGCGCCGAGGAAACGTGTCTCGAGCCGGTGCCGCAGGCCCAGCAGGCCCGGGTCCCACTCCCAGCCGTCGTCCACCCCGGCGAAGCCGCGGTAGTGCAGTTCGTAGCAGAGGTAGAGGGCGAGTTGCGTGTCCTCGTCCCAGCCCGTCGCGGCGTCGTCTTCCCTCGGCACGGGCACCCCGGTCATCGGGGCACCGTCACGGAGCAGGCCGGTCAAGGCGGCGGAGAGCGGCCCCCGGGGCCCTGGCAGCTGCGGGAGCGGGCCGGTGGCGATGCCCATCGCTGTGTCCTTCCTCCTCGGCGGACGGTGACGGCCGCACTGCCCGCCCGGTCAGGAACGACCGGGTGCCGAGAGCCGAGCGAACCCCACCGGTCGCGTTGACGACACCTCAGGTGGCCAGGGCGGGCAGCACCCTGTGGTGGTAGGCGTCGAAGAACGCCTCGTTGTCGGGGCCGATCTGGCCGACGTAGACCTCGTCGAACCCTGCCTCGACGTAGGAGCGCAGGGCGGAGACGTGCGCCTCGAGGTCGTTGCCGCAGGTCACGGAGTCGCTGACCATGGCGGGGGTGACGAGCTCGGCGGCCTGCTCGAAGTGGGCCGGGCTGGGAAGCAGTTGGGCGAGCTCTCCCGGCAGCAGCTCGGTGGGCCACAGGCGGTGCACCAGGTCGACGGCCCTGTCCCGGTCATCGTCCCAACAGACCTTGACGCCGCCGATGACGGGCTTTCCGGCACCGCCGGCCTTGCGGAACTCCCCCACCAGATCGCGGTCGGGGGTCATGGTGACGAACCCGTCGCCGATCCGCCCGGCCAGCGCGGCCGCTGCGGGCCCGAAGCCGGAGACGAGGACGGGCGGCGGCTCGGCGGGCACGGTGTACAGGCGCGCGTTCTCGACCGTGTAGTGCCGCCCGTGGTGGGTGACCTGGCCGCCGGTGAACAGCCGCCTCATCACCTCGACGGCTTCCTCCAGCATCTCGGCGCGCTCGCTGAAGGCGGGCCAACGGTCGCCCAGGACATGCTCGTTGAGGGCTTCGCCGGTGCCCACACCCAGGGTGAAGCGGCCCCGCAGCAGGACGGCGGAGGTCGCGGCGGCCTGGGCGGTGACGGCGGGGTGGAGGCGCACGGTGGGGCAGGTCACCAGGGTGGTGAGGGGCAGGTCGACGGCTTGGGAGAGTGCACCGATCATCGACCAGACGAAGGGGCTGTTGCCCTGGGCATCGTTCCAGGGGTGGTAGTGGTCGGAGACCGCCAGGCGGGTGAAACCCGCCTCCGCCGCCCGCCGGGCCTGGGCGAGGAGTTGCTCGGGGGTGAACTCCTCGCAGGAGAGGAAGTAGCCGAATTCGGACATGACCTGGCTGGCTCCTTCTGTGGGTGCGGGCCTTCACGGCGCGTCGGTGCGGGCCGCTGCCGGGGACCGGTCAGTGGCCGAAGTGCAGACGGTGCTTGCGGCGGGTGGCGGTCGGGTCGGCGACCGGCTCGCCGGTACGCGGGGTCGGCGGTACGGCGTCGGCGTGGGCAGCCGCGGCAGTGAGGGCCGCGCGCTCACGCGCCCGGCGGCGGGAGCGCATGCCGCCCCCACGGAGGAGGAGCAGGGCGAACCCGAACAGCAGGGCCAGGGCCATCCCCGCGAGAAAGATCGACAGGCTGTTCATGGTGGCGAGCTCGTTGCCGAGCACGGTCACCGTGTACTCGGGGCCGCCGTCGAGGTTGTCGGCGATCAGCAGCCCGGTGAAGGCGGCGACCGCCCCCAGGAGGAGTAGTCCGAAGAGAACCATGGCGCTCTCTCCCATCTGTCGGCGTACAGCTGCGCCTGCCCCGCGACGGCCCGCCCAATCCGGGCGGGCGCCTGGTCTCCGGCCGGACCTGGACGGCGGAGTGCCGGCAGCTCCGAGTGGAGGAGGAGACGGCCGTGGGAGCCGACTTCCTCCACCTGACCGAGGCCCGCCATGACGATCCCGCGGTGCGCGGGCCTGCGGGCCGCAGCCGTCCGGCAGGACTACCAGTTGAAGATCCGCGCGACCATGAACACCACGACGCAGAGCACCAACAGGATCACCAGCACCAGCGGCCAGGCACCCCAGGCGGAGCGCAGCTCGGGCGGCTCCGGTACCGAGATCCCCGCTGTCGTGCTGCTCTCGGCGGCCGGTGTCTCCGTCGGCTGCGGCGCGTCGGGATCGGGCTTCTCGAGCTGCCTCAGCACCTGGTCCCGGCGCAGCTCCAGCTCACCGGTTCCGGGGCCGCTCTCCCGCGCGTGGCGGAACGCGCCGTCGTGCGAGAAGAGCACCGACAGCGTACGGCCGGCCCTGGCGAGCCGCATGAGTCCGGCTCCGCCGTTGAGGGCGTCGTCGGCCTGCCAGGTGACCGTCCAGCCCGCGGCGGCGCCGCGTCCGCCGATCAGGATCTGTTCGGTACTCCAGTGGATCGGCTGCTCCGGTCCGGCCGGGCCGTCAACCGGCCGGAGCGGATCGTGTCTCTCGTTCATCGCCAACTCCTTTGGATGAGTGCGCCGTTGGTGGCTCGCAGATCGTTCGCCGAAGCGGTTCGCACGGCGGACGGCCGGCCCGGTGCCACGCCGGATCGGCCCGCCTGAACGGTGCCTCCGGAGCCGGTGGGGGCGCGGTGGCGGAGTTCGAGGGTGCAGCACTTGGGTCCGCCGCCTCCTTTCAGCAGCTCGCCCAGTTCCACGCCGACGGGGGTGAAGCCCCGCTCCGCCAGGCGCCCGGCCAGTGTGGTCGCCGCGGCGGGGAGGACGACGTTGCGGCCGTCGCACACGGCGTTCAGTCCCAGAACGGCCGCGTCCTCCTCGGTGGCCAGCAGGGCCGTGGGGAACAGACGGCTCAGGAGGCTGCGGCTGTCGGCGGAGAACGCTCCCGGGTAGTAGGCGATCTCGCGGTCGTCGAGGACCGCCAGCGCGGTGTCCAGGTGGTAGAAGCGGGGGTCGACCAGCTGCAGGCTCACCAAGGGGCGGCCGAACCGTTCGGCGGTCTCGCGGTGGGAGCGGTGAGAGGTGCGGAAGCCTTCGGCGGCCAGGATCGTGTCGTCGGTCAGGAGGTGGTCGCCCTCCCCCTCGTTCAGGTCCCGGGCGCGGGAGGTGCGGTAGCCGTGCTCTCGGAACCACCGGTGGAAGGCCTCCGACTCGGGAGCGCGCTCCGGGTGTCGGAAGGTGGCGATCAGGGCGTGGTCGTCGACGACGGTGGCCGCGTTGGCGGCGAACACCATGTCCGGCAGGCCCTGTTCGGGCGGTACCTCCTCGACGTGGTGCCCCAGGGCTCTCAGGACGTCGCGCAGAGCCGCCCACTGCCGTACCGCGAGTGAGGTGTCGACGGGCCGGGCGGGGTCCATCCACGGATTGATGGCGTACCTCACCGTGAAGTGGGTCGGCGGGCACATCAGGTAGTGCCGACGGCGCGCCGTACGGACGGCGGAGGAGGCTGCGGCCATGGGAATCGCTCCGGTCACCGGGCCGCTCGCAGCGGCTTGCGGGTGTGGTGACCTGCGCGTACCCGTCACGGCGCGGAGCAGTCGACCCACCGGCACCTCACTCGATCCGTCCCGGTGACGAGCCGCCCGGTGGCAGGGCCTCCCCGCCCACCGCAGACACTGGCCCGGGCCACGTGAACGTGCCGGCCCCCAGGTCCGCGTCCCGTCGTCTCCCTGCGAAGGTCCGGGGTTGGCGTTTGCGCCGGATCCCTCGCCAGCGGAATCACCGCGGGTACGGCAGGCGCGGGCGCTCAGTCGCCCCGGACGTGGGCGAGTGCGTCCTCGACGGTCTCGGTGATGGTGAACACGTCGGTGGTGCCGGTGGCCCAGAGCAGCCGGGTGATGCGGTCTCCGACTCCGGCGACCAGGAGGTCGACTCCGGCGGCGGTGGCGGCCGTGCGGGTCTTCAGCAGGGCGTTGAGGCCGGCCGAGTCGCAGTAGCCGACCTCGGTCATGTCGACGACCAAGCGGGACGGCCGGGCCACCAGGGCCCGGGTGAGGACGTCCTCCAAGGCGGCCCCCTCGTCGAGGTCGATCTCCCCGGCGAGGTGCACGACCGTGACACCTGCGGCGGTGCTGTCCGTGGTGATCGTCAACTGGGCCGACTGGGACCAGTCATCGGGGTGCGGGGTGATGTGCGAGGCGTCCATCAGCGCGCGCTCCTCGGGTGGCCGGTCGGAACGATGGCGGGGTTGCGCCGTCCTTCGGCGGCTCGGCCCTGGCGCGGCCGGCCGGTGTGCTGCCGGGGCTGCGGGGCGAGGTCAGGGGTGCTCGTCACGCTCATCTCGATCACCGCCGGGAGGGGGAGGGAGCCGGACCGGTGCACGGGGGCCGCCGCGGCCGGAGTCGTCGAACAGCTCCAGCAGTCCGGCGATCTCGTGACGGGCCTCGGCCGGGTGGCGGAAGGACATGTGCCGGACGACGTCGTAGTGGTTGCGCCGCCCGTGGCGCACCCGGGTCAGGTAGCCGGCCGTCTCCAGGTCGGACACCACGGACTGCACCGCCCGCTCCGTCAGGCCGCACGTGGCGGCCAGGTCCCGCAACCGCACCTCCGGGTCGCGCGAGACCGTCAGCAGCACCCGCGCGTGCTGGGTCAGGAACGTCCAGCTGGTGCGGGGCTCACGCCTGTCCACCACCCCTCAAGTGTGCACCCGCATTCCGGTATGGCAACTCCGGCATGCGGGGACGCCACCCGGCTCCCGGAACCACAGCGCGGCACCGAGGCCGTCACGAGGCCGGCCGCCGTCCTCTCGCTCGGACGGCGGCCGGCCTCGTGACGGTGGGTCAGCGCTTGAAGGCGTCCTTCACGTGCTCACCCGCCTGCTTGATGTCGCCCTTGGCCTGGTCGACCTTGCCCTCGGCTTCCAGGCGCTCGTTGCCCGACGCCTTGCCGGCGCCTTCCTTGACCTTGCCCTTCGCCTTCTCCGCCGTGTTCCTGATCTTGTCGCCGGCGCTCATGCCGTCCTCCGTTCCGTCGAAGCGGTCCCGTACCGCCGTCCGCCCTGGCCTGACCTGGGCCGGCCTGGTGACCGGCCGTCAGAAGACCGGGCCACCGTAGAAGGGGCCGTAGTAGCCGACGTACCGCTCGCGGTAGTCGGTGTCGTCCTCGTGCTTGTGCGGGTCGAACTCGGGACCGTCCTTGATCTCGTCCTTCGTCCGGTCGACGTGGACCACCTCGTTCTCGAAGTCCACCCGGGAGACGGTTCCGGCCGGCAGCAGGACGTGCTTGCCGAAGATCCACGGCCCGGTGTCCACCACCAGGTAGTTCGATCCGGCCTCCTCGGAGAGCCGGTCGATCTTTCCGATCTGGCCGTCGGTCGCCTCGACCTTGAAGCCCACCAGGTCGGCCCCGGAGACGTGGCCGGAGTCGGCGCGGAACGCCCAGATGTCGACGGTTCCCATCGTGTTGCCTCCCATCTCTCCGCACCGCGGACGGTCCACCGCAGTGCGTCCTGGGCCGCGCCTGCCCCGTGACCGCCGGACCCATGCCTACCGGTTCCGCGACAATGCTCACCGCGGCGAGGCCGGCCGGCCCGGGCACCAGCGGACCCGCAGGAGTGTTCGCCGCCTCCCGAGGTGAGCGCGCGGCCATGTGAGCACTCGTCATCAACTGCACCCTCAGGCCGTACCACGTCCCCCGCCCCCTCCGGCAGCGACGCCCCGCCGCACGGCCGGGCGGCGGCCGCTGATCGGCTCCACACTCGAAACGGAAGGTTCCGTCGCGACAGGTGGGTGCCAGATGTCCGGACGATGGCAGCCGGCGCTGTCCCGGTTCCTGCAACGTTCGCACTCCCTGGCGCCCCTGGAGCTGGCCGCGCTCGTCGAGGAGACCGCGCGCCGCCTGGGGCTGGACTCCGCGACGGTCCTCCTCGCCGACGTCCAGCAGGAACGACTGGTGCCCTTACCGGGGCGGTACGCCGTCATGAACACCGAAGAGCTGGAGATCGACGGCTCCGTGGCCGGGCGGGCCTACCGGACCGTCACACCACAGGTGTCGCCGCACGCGCCCGCGGTGGCGCACCTGCCGCTGCTCGACGGGATCACGCGGATCGGCGTGCTGCGGGTGACCGCCGACCGTCTCACCCCGGAGCGGCTGGAGGCCGCCACCGAGCTCGCCTCGGTGGTCGCCGTGGTCGTGGTGTCCAAGAGCGCCTTCAGCGATCAACTCGCCCGGACCGTCCGGACCAGGCGCATGACCACCGCCGCCGAGATGGTGTGGGCGTTCCTGCCGCCGCAGACGATCGGCACCGAGCAGGTGACCTCCACCGCCGTGGTCGAGCCCGCCTACGAAGTCGGCGGCGACGCCTTCGACCACGGCCTCGACGACGGCCACCTCCACCTGACCGTGGTCGACGCGATGGGCCACGACCTGGCGGCCGGACTCTCCTCCGCCGTCGCCCTCGCCGGCAGCCGGGCCACCCGCCGCACCACGGGCACCCTCACCGACATCGCCGACCGCATCGACGCCGACCTCGACCAGTGGCTGCCGGGCCGCCTCCTCACCGGGATCTTCGCCCGCCTCGACCTCGGCTCCGGACGGCTCGTCTGGATCAACGCCGGCCACCCGCCACCCCTGCTGATCCGCGCCAACCACGTCGTGGCCGACGCCCTGAACCCTCCCGGTGAACTGCCCCTGGGCATCGGCCCCGGCTACCAAGCCACCCGAACCGTCCACGAGGCCCAGCTCGAACCCGGCGACCGCATCCTGATCCACACCGACGGCGTCACCGAAGCCCGCTCCCGCACCGGCGAACGCTACGGCGAGCAGCAGCTCACCGACCTCGTCACCCGCTCCCTGGCCGCCGAAGAACCGGCCCCCGAAGCCCTGCGCCGCCTCATCCGCGCCGTCCTCGACCACCACCGCGACCCGCTCGACGACGACGCCACGATCCTGCTCGCCGAATGGCACCCCACCCGCGCCGCACCCCCGGGCGACGGCCAGCCACCACGCCCTCGCCCGGAAGCGTGAACGCGGATCCGGCATGCCGCCATGCTGCCCGGCCGGCCCACAGGCACGCAGCCCGGTTTCCTTGACGAACCCCGGAGAGGCACCCCCGGCACGGACGCGCTCGCCCTCCCCCACCGCGCGTCCGACGCCGACGTAATGCACCAGCCCGGCCTCGCCCCCGTACCGGTCGGTCACCGGCAGGGGGCGAGGCCGGGCGTGGGTCCGCCCGGCGGTTCAGCTCGTGGTGCCCCAGGTGTGGGCCACGTCGATCACCAGGCGGTTGTCGAGCTGGAAGACCCGGTAGGGCAGCCGGTCCCGCACCCCGAGCCCGATCTGCGTCTCACCCGCGTGCATCCCTCCGCCCCGCGCCTCCACGAACGTGGGGTAGCCCGTGAAGTCGAGCCCGGGCAGCTTCTCCCCGGTGCGCATCGGGTACGTCCGGTTCCAGTCGGCGTCGTAGGTGTGTGCCCACACGACGATGTTCAGGACCTTGCCGCCCGCGACGGGGATCGGTTCGTCGCCGGTGGTCGTGCGGATCGGCGAATCCTGGTACTCGATCCGGTACTTGACCGGCTTGGCGGGCGACGAGCCGGGCACGTCGACGACCATGCGGTCGTAGCAGGGGTGCGTACCCGTCCTGACACCGGTCATGTACCGGTAGTCCTCGGTGGCGGCCCCACCCGTCTTGGTGAGGCTGCCCCAGCCGGTCTCGCACACCGTGACGACTGCCGTCGGCGTCACCGCAGAGGCCGTCACCGGCGCCACCGCCGCTCCGATCCCGGCCAGCGCGAGTGCCATCGGTACGGCCGTCCAACGTCGCATCATCTGTCTCCCCGTCATATCCGTCGATCGTTCGTTCGTCTGTACACACGCTCTGGCCCGGCCTGAGGTTGCACGCATTCGAAGATCTACGTCCGGGGCCACCAACAAGCAGAGGCAACGAGATTGACTGTCCGTCAGCTGGGCAGCGCGAAGGATCGGACCCGCAACCGGCCCAACCACCAACCGACGGAGTGACCCGCTCGGCCTTGACCGCGGGTTTTCGACGCCGGGATGATGGGCCGTCAACTCATGACTCCGCCCTTGGGGGAAGCCGGTCAGAAACCGGCGCTGACCCGCAACGGTAGGCCGTCGGCCCAGGTCGACGGCGAGCCCGGATACCCGGTGGCGGAGGTGCTGTACCCACTCCTCCCGTCGTGGTCTGCGGGTCGGAGCCCTGCGGGCTGCCCGGCTTCCGTCCGGTGCCCTCCGGGCCCCTGCGTCCAGGCCCGGAAAGGCAGTTCATGTCTGCGCTCCGCCGCTCGCTCGCGATGTCCACCCTCGCTCTCGTCACCGCCCTGCCCACCGCCACCGCCGCGCACGCCACCGCCTCTTCCGGTGCCACCGTCCGCCCCGACGCGGCCGCGGCCGGCTGGCTGGCCCGCCAGTTGGTGAACGGCGACCACTTCGGGTCGGTCTTCGACGGCGTCGCCTACCCCGATCAGGGGCTGACCGTCGACGCCGTGTTCGCCTTCGCCGCCTCCCGCACCGGCGACCAGGCCGCCGCCCGGGCCACCGCCTGGCTGGCCCAACCCGCCAACACGGCCGGCTACGTCGGCGACGGCACCACCGAGGCGTACGCCGGTGCCACCGCCAAGCTGCTGCTGGCCGCCCAGGTCCGCGGCGTCGACCCGGCCTCGTTCGGAGGGGTCGACCTCCCGGCGCGGCTGCGCGGGCTGCAGACCGCCTCCGGCCGGTTCTCCGACCGCTCCCAGTGGGGCGACTACAGCAACACCTTCGGCCAGAGCCTGGCCGTGATCGCGCTCAAGCGCACCCCGGGCGGTGCCCCGGCCGCCGCCGTGGACTTCCTGGCCGGCACCCAGTGCGCGGACGGCGGCTTCCCGGTCGCCCTCGGCCAACCGACCTGCACCGGTGACGTGGACGCCACCGCCCTCGCCGTCCAGGCGCTGGCCGCCACCGGCCGTACCGCCAAGGCCGATTCGGGCCTCGCCTGGCTGACCACGCGTCAGAACACGGACGGCGGCTTCGCCGCGAGCGGCGCCACCACCTCCAACGCCAACAGCACCGGCCTGGCCACCGAGGCCCTGTTCTCCGCCGGCCGCCTGGGGCCCGGCCTGAAGGGCTGGAGCAGCCTGGTCAAGTTCCAGCAGGGCTGCGCCGCCGCCCCGGCCAACCGCGGGGCGGTCGCCTACGACGCGTCCGGCTTCGACCCGGCCAACGCCGCCCGGGCCACCGCGCAGGCCGTGCTCGGCCTCTCCGGAGCTCCGCTGGCCACCCTCTCCGCGCACGGTGCCCGCCCGGACGCGCCCACCCTTGCCTGCCTCTGACCACCCACCCGTCAAGGAGCAACCCATGACCACCAGAAGGACTTTCGGCGCCTCCGCGCTGGCCGCCGGCCTGCTGGCCGCCTCCGCCGTGGTGACCGCCACTCCCGCCCGGGCCGCCGCCTGCACCGGCACCTCCGGTGTCACGGTGGTGGTGGACTTCACCGCCGTCGGCGGCGGCATCCAGACCGGCTGCGCCCCGGGTGACCCGGCCAGCGGCCTGGCGGCCCTGACCGGAGCCGGTTTCTCCTACTCCTTCCACCCGCGCTTCCCCGGCTTCGTCTGCCGGATCAACAGCTTGCCGACCGTCTGCACGAACCCCACCGGCTCGGCCTACTGGTCCTACTGGCACGCCCAGCACGGCACTCCGTGGGTGTACAGCAACCTGGGCGGGGCCTCCTACGACCCGGCTCCCGGCGACGTCGAGGGCTGGGCCTTCGGCGCGGGTACCCAGCCGGGCGTCACCGCCCCCTGAGCACGTCCGACCCTCCCCCGGCGGGGCTGACCGGACCGGACCGGACCGGTTCGGGCTGCCCGACGGAGGTGGAAGCCGCGGTCGATCCGGCGGCGGCCGCAGTGGAGGAGTCGGATCGCCGCTGCTCCGGCGGGGCCCGGGAGGGCACCCCGCCGGAGCAGCGGTTTCAGCGGCAGAGGGCCGCGTCGACCGTGTCGACCACCCGCTGCCCGGCGGCCGCGTCCGGGACGGTGGTGACGGTGACGGTCGCAGCCCGGCCGTCCTCGGTGGCGCCGCCCCGGGTGCGGTGGCCCGGGGAGGTGCCGCCGTGGCCCCAGACCAGAGCGCCGCAGCTCAGCGGCCGGCTCTGGATCCCCAGGCCGTAGCGGACGCCGGGACCGAACAGCTCGGCCGGGACGGTGGTGCGCATCTCGGCCAGCTGGGCGGCCGGCAGCAGACGGCCCGTCAGGAGTGCGCCGTAGAAGGCGTTCAGGTCGGTGTTGGTGGACACCACCGCCCCCGCCGCCCAGGCCATCGAGGCGTCCATCGCGGTGTAGTCGACCAGCGGCGCGCCGGGGGCGGTGCGCAGGTAGCCGTGCGGGTGGGCCTCGCGGATCCTGGTCTCCCCGACTGCCGGGACGTAGGTGTGACGCAGGCCGATCCGGTCGATCACCCGCTTGGTGACCTCCTCCCCGAACGGGCGGCCGGTGACCTTCTGGATCAGCAGGCCCGCCACCAGGTAGTTGGTGTTGCTGTACGCCCAGCCGGTCCCGGCGGCGAACAGGGCCCTCTGCGCCAGTGCTCCGTCGAGGAGTTCGCGCGGCTCGAAGTAGCGGTACTGGATCGCGGTGAAGTCGGCCAGCGCGGGCGCGTCCATGTAGTCGGGCAGGCCACTGGTGTGCTGGAGCAGCTGACGGACCGTGATCTTCCGGCCGTCGAAGCCGTCCCCGCGCAGCAGGCCCGGCAGGTAGGTGTCCACTCTGCTGTCCAGGCCGACCTTGCCCTCGGCGACCAGTTGCAGGACCACCACGGCGGTGAACGCCTTGGTGTTGCTGCCCGCCCGGATCTGCCCGTCGACCGGGACCGGGGCGCCGGTGGCCAGGTCGCCGGTACCGGCGGTGTAGCTGCGGCTGCGGCCGTCGCGGCCCTTGACGGTGGCCAGGGCGGCGGGCATCCCGTCGTCCTTCACCAGCGCGTCGAGGCGCTGCTGCACGACGTCCGGGCGCGGCCCGGCGGAGGCCTCGGCCGGTGCCGGGGCGAAGGCGGTCAGGGCGAGCCCGACGGCGGCGGTCGCCGTCACGGCGTACCGCAGCCGCTGCAGGGCTTGTTGGTTCATCAGGACTCCACTGGTGCGGGGGAACTGTGCCGTGGGCGGGGGTCAGCGGCAGAGCGCCGCGTCCACCACCTGCTCCACGCGCTTCGCGGTCTCGGGGGCCGGGATGGTGGTCACCGCGACGTTGACGGCGCGTCCGTCCTCGGTGACGCCACCGACGGTCTCGAAGCCCGGGATCGCCCCGCCGTGGCCCCAGGCGAGGCCGCCGCAGGAGAGCGGGCGGCTGACCAGCCCGAGCCCGTAGCGGGCGCCGGGGCCGATCGCCTCGGCGGGGACGGTGGTGCGCATCTCGGCCAGCTGGGCCGCGGGCAGCAGACGGCCCGTCAGGAGTGCGCCGTAGAACCGGTTGACGTCGCTGTTGGTCGACACGACGGCGCCGGCTGCCCAGCCCCAGGACGGGTCCAGCTCGGTGTAGTCGCGCAGCGAGCCGTCGGCGGTGCGCTGGTAGCCCTTGGGGTGGGCCTCGTGGATCGTCCTGTCCCCGGGGGCGGGGAAGGAGGTGTGGCGCAGGCCGATCCGGTCGATCACCCGCTTGGTGACCTCCTCGCCGAGCGGGCGCCCGGTGACCTTCTGGATGATCAGGCCCGCCAGCAGGTAGTTGGTGTTGTTGTACTCCCACTGGGTGCCGGGGGCGAAGTGGGCCTTCTGGGCCAGCGCGGCGTCCAGGAGTTCGCGCGGCTCGTAGTAGCGCCCGGGGTCGCTCAGGACGGCGCCCTGGTTCACGTACTCGGGCAGGCCGCTGGTGTGCTGGAGCAGCTGACGGACCGTGATCTTCCGGCCGTCGATGCCCTCCCCGCGCACCAGGCCCGGCAGGTAGGTGTCGACGGCGGCGTCCAGGCCGACCTTGCCCTCGGCGACCAGCTGGAGGACCACCACGGCGGTGAACGCCTTGGTGTTGCTGCCGATCCGTACCTGCCCGTCCACCGGCACCTTGGCCTTGGTGACGACGTCGCCGACACCGGCGGTGTAGCTGCGGCTGCGGCCGTCGCGGCCCTTCACGGTGGCCAGGGCGGCGGGCATCCCGTCGTCCTTCACCAGCGCGTCGAGGCGCTGCTGCACGACGTCCCGCCGTGGGCCGGCGAAGGCCTCGGCCGGTGCCAGGACCCCGGCCAGTACGGCGGTGGCGGTCGCGGCGGTGACGGCGGCGGCCACCCCTCGGCGGGTGGTGCGGCGGGTCTGGCGGTGGTGCTGCGGTGCGTGCTGCGGTGCGTGCTCGTTCATCGTCGGGCCCCTCCGGTTCGGGCGCCGGACCTCGTCCCGGCGCCCTCCCAGAGGATCATCCGACGCACCGTCAATCCGTCGCCGGCGAGGACGAGATGGCGCCCGGGAACGTGCTCCGGGGACCGCCCCGGCCCGGGACCGTGGTCCCGGGCCCCGTCTCGAATCCGCTTCCGGCATGCGGACGTGCGGGACAGGACCGGCGCGGGGGCCTAGGGTGGGAACCGCAGTCGGTTCGCCCTGACAGCCTGTCAGGTGCGTCGTAAGAGGGAACCCGGTGACGCCTTTCATCTGGCCAGTCCGGGACTGCCCCGCAGCGGTGAGTGGGAACGACCGCCGTCACACGCACTGGGCCCGTGACGGGCCCGGGAAGCGACGGCCACTAGGTGTCCGCCCTGTCCAGGACGGATGTGCCCGCGAGTCCGAAGACCTGCCACTGCCCGTGTGCACCCCGCACGCGGTGATCTCGGTGACCTCGTGGGCGGGTCGGCGGAACGGACGGGCACATCCTGGTGCCGCGTCCGCGCTGTCACACCTCCTCGCCCGCGCGCCCTCCCGGGATCGCAGCGCGACTCGCGAAGGAGAGTCTCCGTGACCACCAGCACCACCGCCTCGCAGGTCACCGTTTACGGTTACCCCCGGCAGGGGCCGGACCGTGAGCTCAAGAAGGCGGTCGAGGGCTACTGGAAGGGCACCGTCAGCGCCGCCGCCCTCCGCTCCACCGCCGCCGAACTGCGGTGCGCCAACTGGCGCCGCCTCGCCGGAGCCGGCATCACCGAAGTCCCCACCGGGGACTTCTCGTTCTACGACCACGTCCTGGACACCACGGTGGCCGTCGGCGCGATCCCGCCCCGCCACCGCGCCGCCGTCGAGGCCGACTCGCTGGACGGCTACTTCGCCATGGCCCGCGGCACCCAGGAGGTCGCGCCGCTGGAGATGACCAAGTGGTTCGACACCAACTACCACTATCTGGTGCCCGAGTTGGGACCGGACACGGTCTTCACCGCCGACTCCGCCAAGGCGGTCGGCGAGCTGCGCGAGGCGATCGGGCTCGGCCACCGGGGCCGCCCGGTCCTGGTCGGCCCGCTGACCTACCTGCTGCTGGCCAAGCCGGCCCCCGGCGTGTCCGCCGGCTTCCAGCCGATCACCCTGCTCGACCGGCTGCTGCCGGTCTACGCCCAGCTGCTGGCCGAGCTCAAGTCGGCCGGTGCCGAGTGGGTCCAGCTGGACGAGCCCGCCCTGGTCCAGGACCGCACCCCGGCCGAACTCAACGCCGCCACCCGGGTGTTCCGCGACCTCGGCGCCCTCACCGACCGTCCGAAGATCCTGGTCGCCACCTACTTCGACCGGGCCGGCGAGGCGCTGAAGGTGCTCGCCAAGGCCCCGGTGGAGGGGGTCGGCCTGGACTTCACCGGGCCCGCCGCGGCCAACCTGGCGGACCTCGCGGCCGTCGGCGGGCTGCCCGGCAAGCGGCTGGTGGCCGGGGTGGTGGACGGGCGCAACGTCTGGGTCAACGACCTGGAGAAGTCGCTCGCCACCCTGGCCACCCTGCTCGGCCTGGCCGACCGGGTGGACGTCGCGCCGTCCTGCTCGCTGCTGCACGTCCCGCTGGACGCCACCGCCGAGCGCGAGCTGGACCCGCAGATCGCCCGCTGGCTGGCCTTCGCCCGGCAGAAGACCGCCGAGGCGGCCCTGCTCGCCCGGGGCCTGCGGGAGGGCACGGACACCATCGCGCCCCAACTCGCCGCCAACCGCGCCGACCTGGCGTCCCGGGCCGGCTCCCCGATCACCCGCGACCCGGCCGTCCGGGCCCGGGTCGCGGCCACCACCGAGGCCGACGCACGACGCGGCCAGGCCTACCCCGAGCGGGCGGCGGCGCAGCGGGCCCGGCTGGCCCTGCCCGTGCTGCCGACCACCACCATCGGCTCCTTCCCGCAGACCGCTGAACTTCGGCTTGCCCGGGCTGACTTGCGGGCCGGGCGGATCGACGCGGCGGCCTACCGGGAGCGGATGGAGGCCGAGGTCCGCGAGGTGATCGAGTACCAGGAGAAGGCCGGCCTGGACGTCCTGGTGCACGGCGAGCCCGAACGCAACGACATGGTCCAGTACTTCGCCGAGCAGCTCACCGGCTACCTCGCCACCCAGCACGGCTGGGTGCAGTCCTACGGCACCCGGTACGTCCGGCCCCCGGTGCTGGCCGGCGACATCTCCCGGCCCGCCCCGATGACCGTCGACTGGCAGCGCTACGCCCAGTCCCTGACGGACCGTCCGGTCAAGGGCATGCTCACCGGCCCGGTCACCATGCTCGCCTGGTCCTTCGTCCGCGACGACCAGCCGCTCGGCGACACCGCCCGCCAGGTCGCCCTCGCCCTGCGCGACGAGGTCACCGACCTGGAGGCCGCCGGGGCCGCGGTCGTCCAGGTGGACGAGCCCGCCCTGCGCGAGACCCTGCCGCTGCGCGCCGCCGACCGGGCCGGCTACCTGGCGTGGGCCACCGAGGCGTTCCGCCTCACCACCTCGGGCGTCCGCGCCGACACCCAGGTCCACACCCACATGTGCTACGCCGAGTTCGGTGAAATCCTCGGCGCCATCGAGGACTTGGACGCCGACGTGATCTCCCTGGAGGCGGCCCGCTCCCACATGGAGGTCGCCCACGAGCTCACCGACGCCGGGTACCCCCGCGAGGTCGGCCCCGGTGTCTACGACATCCACTCCCCCCGCGTCCCCTCCGCCGAGGAGGCCGCCGCCCTGCTCCGCGCCGGTCTCGCCGCCCTTCCGGCCGAACGGCTCTGGGTCAACCCCGACTGCGGCCTGAAGACGCGTGCCTGGCCGGAGACCCGCGCCTCGCTGGAGAACCTGGTCGAGGCCGCCAGGACGGTCCGCGCCGAGCTGGCCGGCTGACCGTACCGCCCGGGAGGCGCCCGCCCAGGCGCCTCCCGGGCCTTACGGGTGTGCCGGTCTGACGGATGGTCAGCACTGGTTGCGCTGTGGTGGGGGCGACGTGACACAGCGTTGACGCTCCGGACGGCCACATGGTCTGATGAACCGCTTTTCATTCTCGATGGTGGGGGAAGCCGGTCGAACTCCGGCGCTGACCCGCAACCGTGGACCCGCCGGCCGGCGGGTGAGCCGGAATGCCCATCCCGAGGAGTCCACCAGCAAGCACGTGCGTCGTCGCGGACTACGACGCGGTCACCGCAGGCCCGTCCGGGCCCTGTCGGCTGCCCCGTCACTCCCGCATCGACCGATCAGGGAGACATTCGGTGAGGGTCAGCAGTCGCACCACCCGTCCGCGCGGAGGCCGCAGCCTGGCGTCCGCCCTGCTCACCTCGGCCGTCGCGGTCGCCGCGACCGGCACCGTGCTGATCGGCCACCCCGGCACCGCCGCGGCCGAACAGGACCTGTCCGCCCTCACCGGCACCGATCCCTCGACCGTCCGCCGGGACCTCGGCACCACCGACCCGTCCACCCCGAAGCCCAGCCGCTCGCCCGACCTCGCCAAGGGCGGCACGTACCTCACCGACCCGGCCCACCTGATCGACGGTCACTACTACGACGCCGTCCCCGGCTTCAAGTTCGCCGACTTCGGACTCACCATCGACGGCGCCTTCGCGCTCGCCGCGACCGGCACCGACGACGCCGCGCTGCGCCGGATCGTCGACTTCCTCGACCAGCAGGGCAGGGACGGCAACGACCGCACCGTCAACGACTGGACCGCCGTCGGCACCGAGTACGCGGGCGGCGGCTCGATCGGCAAGGAGGCGCTGCTCGCCCAGGTCGTCGGCCGCGACCCGCGGAAGTTCGGCGGCCACGACCTGATCGCGGCGCTCGACGCGGCGGTCTGCGCCAAGGCCTCCGAGGACCTCGGCTGCGACGCGGCGGGCAACTACACCTGGGCGACCTCGGTCTTCTCCCAAGCCCTCGGCGTGACGGCCCAGTTGCGGGCCGGGGACACCACGAACGCCGCCGCCCCGACCGCCTACCTGCGCGGCCTGCAGAAGCCGAACGGCGCCTGGCCGAGCCTGATCCCCGCCACCGGCGACTCCGACGTGGACAGCACCGCGATGGCCGTCATGGCGCTCGCCCTGGTGCCCGGCGAAGACGCGGCGGCGGCCGTCGACAAGGGCCTCGCCTGGCTCGCTTCCGTCCAGAGCGCCGACGGCGGCTTCCCCGGCGCGGCGGACAACTCCACCAACTCCGCCGCGCTGGCCGTCCAGGGCATGACGCTCCGTCAGGGGACGTACGCGGCGCAGATCGCCAAGGCCGTCGAGTTCCTGGCCGACCGGCAGAACGGCGACGGCGGCTTCGACGTCGCCTCCGCCGGCCAGAAGGGCTCGGACGTCCGGGCCTCCACCCAGGCGCTCGGCGGTGTCACCGGGATCTCCTTCGGCACCCTGAAGCGCGATCTCGGTACCATCCCGCCCGACCCGAGCGGCTCCCCGTCCCCGTCCCCGTCCGCCTCCACCTCTCCGGAGCCTTCGCCCTCACCCTCGGCCTCGGCCTCGCCCGAGCCCTCCGGCTCGCCGTCCCCGTCGCCGTCCCCCTCCGCGTCCCCGTCGGCGTCCCCCTCCGCGTCAGCTTCGGCGACTGCCGATCCGTCCAACTCGTCCACGTCGCCCGGCAATCCGACACCCACGCAGTCCGTTACGACCACCACCCGTGCCCCCGCCCCGGCCGGCGGCGGCACGGGTCAGGGCGGCCCGGCCGACTCCAGCCTCGCCCGGACCGGCACCGACGTCCTGGGCCTGGTGGCACCCGGTGTGCTGCTGACCATCGGTGGTGCCGCCGTGCTGGTCTCCCTGCGTCGCCGGAAGACCTCTGACACCGGGCGGCACCTGTGAACCGGCAGCCGGGCCGACTCATCCGTGCGGCGCGGGTGTCGGCCTCCGCCGCGCTCGCACTCGCCCCGGCCTTCGCCGGGCTCGGTGCGACGCCCGCCTCCGCCGCACCGCTGCCGATGGACCAGTGCACCACCACCTCCGGTGTGGTGCTCGCGGTGGACTTCGGCCACTGGGGCGGCCCGCTGCTGCGCTCCTGCGGCACCACCCCCACCACGGGCTACGCCCTGCTGAACCAAGGCGGTTGGAGGACCACCGGCACCGGGCACGACGGTCCGGCCTTCATCTGCCGGATCGGCTACAGCGGCCACCAGGGCGGCAAGCAGTACCCGACGCCCGAGCAGGACAAGTGCGTCAAGACCCCACCCGCCACCGCCTACTGGTCGTACTGGCACGCCGACCCGGGCCAGGACTCCTGGTCCTACAGCCAGTTGGGCGCCATGAGCTACCAGCCGGTGCCCGGCAGCGTCGACCTGTGGATCTTCGGCGGCACCGACATCGGGGGCGCCGAGGGCCGGCCGACCGTGTCCCCCGACAGCCTCCGCGCCCACAACACCACGCCGGGCGGCAACGCGTCGAACCCGACACCACCGCCCGGCGGCTCCACCGGCGGGGGCACCGGCACCGGGGGGACCGTAGGGGGCACCACCAACAGCTCCACCAGTGGCGGGGCCGGCAGCAGGCCGTCCTCACCGCCGGGGACCACCACGCGCGGTGCCGGCAGCCCTGCCCCCGCCGGCACGTCGACCGGCACCGCCCCGCCCGAAGCCACCCCGCAGGAGGGTTCCGCCGCTCCGAGCCCCACCGAACCGCCACCCACTCCGACACCGCCACCGTCACCGGATACGAGCGGGACGTCCACCGGGACACCGCCGGCCTCCCCGTCCCCGTCGGCCTCCGGCCTCACCCCGGTCGACGCGGCTCCGGTCGCCGACGCCCCGCACGCTGCGGGCTCGATGGCCCCGGCCGCCGTCGGCGCCGCCATCGTGCTCGTCCTCGGCGTCGCCACCGCCGTCACCGCGCTGCGCCGCCGGCGCCGGGCGGAGTGATCGTGGTGGCTCAACTCGTCAAGTCCACCGAGGGGTTCGCCTCGGTCGCCGGGCGGGTCCCCCGGGACCTGCACCCCGTCGCCTGGTGGATCTGGGCCCTCGCGCTCGCCACCGCCGCCAGCCGCACCACCAATCCGCTGCTGCTGTTCCTGGTGCTGGGCGTGCTCGGCTTCGTGGTCACCTCCCGGCGCACCGACGCACCGTGGGCCCGCGGTTTCACGTACTACCTCTGGCTGGCGCTGACCGTGGTCGCCGTCCGGGTCACCTTCCGCTGCGTCTTCGCCACCGGCGTCACCCCGCGCGACCACCTGCTCTTCTCGCTCCCGCACATCCCCACCCCGGACTGGTACGCGGGCATCCGGATCGGCGGGCCGGTCTCCTTGGAGGCCGTCCTCTCGGCCGCCACCGACGGGCTGCGGCTGGCCTGTCTGCTCTGCTGCATCGGAGCCGCCAACACCTTGGCCAACCCCAAGCGCGCCCTGCGCGTGCTGCCCGGCGCGCTGTACGAGCTCGGGGTCGCCGTCACGGTCTCGCTCAGCGTCGCGCCCCAGTTGGTGCAGAGCGTGCAACGGGTCTTCCGGGCACGGCGGTTGCGGGCCGGGCGGAGCAAGGGCCTGCGGGCCCTGCGGGGGATCGCCGTACCGGTGCTGGAGGACGCGCTGGAGCGCTCGATGCACCTCGCCGCCGCGATGGACTCCCGGGGCTACGGCCGGGCCGGCACCGCCACCCGGGCCTCCCGGCGGGCGACCGGGGCCCTGATGCTGCTGGGCATGTGCGGTCTGTGCGCCGGGATGTACGGGCTGCTCGACGGCACCGCCCCGGCCCTGCTCGGCCTGCCCGCCCTGGCGGCCGGTTCGGTGCTCTGCGTCGGCGGCCTTCTGCTGGGAGGACGCCGGATCCGGCGCACCACCTACCGGCCGGACCCCTGGCGAGCGGCCGAATGGGCCGTCAGCCTCTGCGGGGTGGCCGCCGCGGTGCTGCTCTGTGTCAGCGTGGGCTACGACGCCGCCGAGCTCAACCCCTCGCTCCACCCGCTCAGTTGGCCCGCCCTCCCGGTCGTCCCGGTGGTCGCCCTGCTGCTCGCCGCCTCGGCCGGGGTGCTCTCCCCGCCGCCCGGCCGCCCTCCGGTGACCGCCACCACCGCGCCCACCACCGCCACCGCGACCGCCACCGGTACCGGTCGCACGCCCTCCGAGGTGACCGAGTGATCCGCTTCGACCGGGTCGGCGTCCGCTACCACGGCGCCGACCGCCCCGTCCTGCACGGGGTCGACCTCACCGTCCCGGAGGGCGAGCTCTGCCTCGTGGTGGGCCGCACCGGCAGCGGCAAGTCCACCCTGCTCGGCGCCGTGAACGGCCTCGTCCCGCACTTCACCGGCGGCACCCTCAGCGGCCGGGTCACCGTCGACGGCCGGGACACCGCCCACCACCCGCCACGCGAACTCGCCGACGTGGTGGGCGTGGTGGGCCAGGACCCGCTCGCCGGCTTCGTCACCGACACGGTCGAGGAGGAACTCGCCTACGCGATGGAACAGTTGGCCATCGAGCCGGCCGTGATGCGCAAGCGGGTGGAGGAGACCCTGGACCTGCTCGGCCTCGCCGACCTGCGCCACCGGGCCCTCAGCGAGCTCTCCGGCGGCCAGCAGCAGCGGGTCGCCATCGGCTCGGTGTTCACCGCCCACCCCCGGGTGCTGGTCCTGGACGAGCCCACCTCCGCGCTCGACCCGACCGCCGCCGAGGAGGTGCTCGCCGCGGTCACCCGGCTGGTGCACGACCTCGGCGTCACCGTCCTGCTCGCCGAGCACCGGCTGGAGCGCGTGGTCCAGTACGCGGACCGGGTGATCCACCTGCCGGGCGACGGCACCGTCCGCCACGGCGCACCGGCCGAGGTCTTCGAGGAGACCGAGATCGCGCCGCCGGTGGTCGAGCTGGGCCGGCTGGCCGGCTGGCGGCCGCTGCCGCTCTCGGTCCGCGACGCCCGCCGGGCCGCCGCCCCGCTGCGCGAACGGCTGACCGGGCTCCCCGTCCCACCGGTGCGCGACCGGCCCGGAGAGGGAGCGCCGGTGCTGACCGCCGATCAGGTCGTGGTCAGGCACGGCCGGGTGGTCGCCGTCCGGGAGGCCTCGCTGGAACTGCGCACCGGCGAGGTGACGGCCCTGATGGGCCGCAACGGCTCCGGCAAGTCCTCCCTGCTCTGGGCCCTCCAGGGATCCGGCCCGCGCCACGGCGGCACCGTCCGGGTCACCCGGGACGGCGCGGGCCCGGCCGACCCCAGGAAGGTGTCCGCCGCCGAAGCCCGCCGTCTGGTCGGCCTGGTCCCGCAGACGCCCACCGACCTGCTCTACCTGGAGACCGTGGCCCAGGAGCTCGACCAGGCCGACCGCGACGCGGCCCGGGAGCGCGAGGGCCCGACCGCCCGGCAGATCCTGGACCGGCTCGCCCCGGGCATCCCGGACCACGGCCACCCCCGCGACCTCTCCGAGGGGCAGAAGCTGGCCCTGGTGCTGGCGATCCAACTGGCCGCCGCCCCGCCGGTCGTCCTGCTGGACGAACCCACCCGCGGCCTGGACTACCGCGCCAAGGCCGCGCTCACCGCCGTCGTCGACCAACTGGCCGACGACGGGCGGGCGGTGGTGGTCTGCACGCATGACGTGGAGTTCGTCGCCGCCTCCGCCGACCGGGTGGTGGTGATGGCCGAGGGCGAGATCGTCGCCGACGGCCCGACCGACGAGGTCATCGTCGCCTCGCCGACCTTCGCCCCGCAGACCGCCAAGGTCCTCGCTCCGCTCCCCTACCTGACCACCGGTCAGGTGGCCCGGGCACTCACCCCCGCAGAGGCCGCCCGATGACCCTGCCCGCCCTCGCCCTGCCCGCCGCCGTCCGGGTCCCCGGCCGGGCCAGGATCGCGGTGACGCTGGCCGCCTTCATCGGTCTGGTCGCCTTCCTCTGGCCCTTCGTGGTCGCCCCGGGGAAGTTCGGCTCCGCCTACGCGCCGCCGCTGATCTTCGGCGCCCTGCTGGCCCTGGTGCTGGCCGTGGTGATCGCCGAGATCTCCGCCGGCGGCATCGACGCCAAGGCCCTCGCCATGCTCGGCGTGCTCTCCGCCGTCAACGCCGGACTCCGTCCGCTCGGCGCCGGCACCGCCGGGGTCGAGACGGTCTTCTTCGTCCTGGTGATCGCGGGCCGGGTCTTCGGCCCCGGCTTCGGCTTCGTGCTGGGCTGCACCTCGCTGTTCGCCTCCGCGCTGCTCACCGGCGGCGTCGGACCGTGGATGCCGTACCAGATGTTCGGCTGCGCCTTCGTCGGCCTGCTGGCCGGTCTGCTGCCCCCACTGCGCGGCAGGGCCGAGGCGGCGATGCTCGCGCTCTACGGGGCCTTCTCCGGCTACCTGTTCGGGTTCCTGCTCAACCTCTCCTTCTGGCCCTTCAGCCTCGACCCGAACAGCTCCATCGCCTACCTGCCGGGCCTGCCCTTCACCGAGCAGTGGCACCGCTACCTGCTCTTCGACCTCACCACCTCCCTCGGCTGGGACACCGGACGCGCCGTCACCACCGGTGTGTGCATCCTGCTGACCGGCCCGGCACTGCTCACCGTCTTCCGCCGCGCCGCCCGCCGGGCCAACTTCGAGGCCCCCGTCCACTTCACTCCCCCGGCGGGGGAAGGCAGTTGACGCACCCCGCTCCGGCCAACCTGCCGGGGAGCCGCGGTCAGAGTCCGGAGGCGGGCCAGTCCAGCAGGCGGGCTCCGATGACGGCGGTCTGCAGGGTGTAGCGGTGCACCGGGTCGGCCGGGTCGGAGCCGGTGAGCTGCCGGACCCGGTCGAGGCGGTAGGTCAGGGCCCGCACGCTCAGCCGCAGGCGCCGCGCCGCCTCGGCCGAGACGCATCCCGAGTCGAAGTACGCCGACAGCGTCTCCACCAGCACGGCGGGTCCGCCGCGGGCCCTGCGGAGCGGGCCCAGGACGCCGGCCACGAGGTCGGCCAGTGCCTCCCGGTCCCGGGTCAGGACCGGGAAGACCAACAGGTCGGAGACACGCAGAACGGGTCCCGGCAGGTCCATCCTCCCGGCCAGGTCCAGTGCGCCGAGCGCTTCCTCGTACGAGTGGACGACGCCGCCCGCGCCCGGGTGGGGGCGGCCGATCGCCACCAGGGCGGAGCCGGTGGCGGTGCACGTCTGCCGGACGAAGTAGGCGAGCACGTCGTCCTCGTCCCCCGGCGCGACGCACACCAAGCGGCCTTCCTTGGTCGTGAGCAGGATCCGGCGGTCGCCGAAGCGGTGGATCAGCGCGCTGTCCACCTGCCGGGTGACCGGGTCGCCGTCGGAGTACGCGACGGGCCCCTGGGCGACGGCGACCGCGTGCGCGTGGGAGAGCAGGAGCCCGAAGTGCTTGGCCCGCTCCGCCAGCCTGCCCAGGTCGCTGCGCCCGTACAGCAGGTCGTCGATGAACTCGCGGCGGGCGGTCTCCTCCTGACGCACCGCCAGGCGCTGGGCGCGCTCGTGACCTTCCGCGAAGGCGTCCACCGCCTGCTCCACGGCCGCCAGCACCGTGGCGGTGCGCTCAAGTGCCCCAGCGGGCCAGGCGGTACGGGTGGCGGCCAGGTGGGCGCGGACGGCGGCGCGCAGGCCGTGGCCCGCCTCGGCGGCGCGCTCGCCGGCCAGCCGACAGGCCTCGAGTTCGTCCCGGCTCAGCCTGCGGCCGGTGGCGGCGACCTGCGCCAGGACACGCGTGTACTCGTCGAGATGGCTGTCCGGTACCGCCTGGGTCACGCTGCGCTCCTGTCTTCCGTTTCCCGGAAGTATCGGTGATCGCCCGCTGCCGGCACCACCCGCCGGTGTCTCCGGAGCTTGGGGAAACCACGCTGCTCATCGACCCGGACCCGCCCGTGCCGGAAGCTGCCGTGGAGCGGCATCAAGAACGCGTAAAGACTGCCGGGATACGGCAATGAACTCCACGGGTCACGCCTGCGACGATTCAGCCCGACGGGGGAGCACCACACGGAGGGGGCGGGGCATGGCGATGTTCCTCGGGCTGGGCCTGGCGGGCGTCGTCGTCCTCGCCCTCTCCCTGGTGCTGGACGGGCTGCTGGACGGGCTGCTCGACGGTCTCTTCGACGGTGCGCTCGCCGGGCTGCTGTCGGCACCGGTGGTCTCCGGGTTCGTCTCGATGTTCGGCTTCGCCGGCGCCCTCGTCCTGGGGGCCACCTCCCTGGGCACGGCCGCGGCCGTGGCGGCCGGCTGTCTGGCGGGCACCGCGACCGGCTGGCTCACCCGGAGTTTCACCCGGGCACTGACGCACGGGCGCACCGCCGCCACGCCCAGGTCCGAGGACCTGGTGGGCGCGATGGGCACCGTGGTCACCGCGATCCGGGCCGACGGCTTCGGCGAGGTCCTGCTGCGCGCCGGCGGGCAGCCGGTGAAGGTCGCGGCCCGCAGCACCGTCGCGGTCGAGCGGGGTGAGCAGGTGTGGGTCGACGCGGTCCTGTCGCCCACCGCCGTCACGGTCCGCCCTGCCCATCCCTGACCGACCCGCGCACATCTCCGGAGCACCCGGAGCGAACCGACAGCCGCCCTCCACGGGGCGAAGGGGGACACCTCATGAGTCCAGTAGTCACCGCCGCCGCCGGAGCGTTCGTCCTCCTGCTGCTGCTCGTCCTCGTCGTCGTCACCCGCTACAAGGTCGCGGGCCCGAGCGAGGCCTTCATCATCACCGGCCGCCGCGGCAGGACCTCGACCAACCCCGAGACGGGCCGCGTCAGCACGGACAACAGCGGTCAGAAGGTCGTCGTCGGCGGCGGTGTCTTCGTCGTGCCGTTCGTGCAGCAGAAGTTCACCCTCGACCTGTCCAGCCGGCACATCCCGATCGCGGTACGCGGTGCCGTCACCCTGCGCGGGGTGAAGGCCAACCTCGACGGGGTGGCGATCGTCAAGGTCGGCGGCAACGAGGACGCCATCCGGGCCGCCGCCCAGCGCTTCCTCCAGCAGCAGGACGGCATCGTCCGCTTCACCCAGGAGGTCCTCTCCGGCGCACTGCGCGCCATCGTGGGGCGGATGTCGGTGGAGGACGTCATCCGCGACCGCGCCGCCTTCGCCGGCCAGGTCGCCGAGGAGGCGGAGGCCAGCCTCTCCGGCCAGGGCCTGGTCCTGGACGCCTTCCAGATCCAGGACATCACCACCGAGGGCACCTACCTGGAGGACCTCGGCCGGCCCGAGGCGGCCCGCGCCAAGCAGGAGGCCGACATCGCCGAGTCCAACGCCCGGCGCGCCTCCGAACAGGCCCGGCTCAAGGCCGCCGAGGAGATCGCCGTCGCCGAGCGCACCTTCTACCTGAAGCAGGCCGAGATCCGGGTCG
Organism: Kitasatospora sp. NPDC051853; assembly: GCF_044452665.1. Lineage (NCBI taxonomy): Bacteria > Bacillati > Actinomycetota > Actinomycetes > Kitasatosporales > Streptomycetaceae > Kitasatospora > Kitasatospora sp. NPDC051853. The sequence goes on from NZ_JBITBY010000017.1 coordinate 60,481, forward strand.
AGACCGAGGCCGCGACCGCCAAGGCGAACGCCGCCGGGCCGCTCGCCGAGGCCGCCCGCCAGCAGGAGGTGCTCACCGAGCAGGAGAAGGTCGCCGAACGGCAGGCGGCCCTGACCGACCGTCAGCTCGACACCCAGGTCCGCAAGCCCGCCGACGCGGCCCGCTACCAGGCCGAACAGCAGGCCGAAGCCCGCAAGGTCGCGCTGGTCAAGGAGGCCGAGGCGGAGGCCGAGCGCGCGCGGCTCACCGGGCTCGGCGAGCAGGCGCACCGCGCCGCACTCGCGGAGGCGGTGCGGATCGAGGGCGAGGCCGGCGCGTCCGCGATCACCGCCCGGGGCCTCGCCGAGGCCGAGGCGATGCGCAAGAAGGCCGAGGCCCTCGCCCAGTACGGCGACGCGGCGGTGATACAGATGCTGGTCGAGGCACTGCCCCAGGTCGTCGGCAAGGCCGCCGAGCCGCTGGGCGCGATCGACAAGCTGACGGTGATCTCCACCGACGGCGCGAGCCGGCTCACCAGGACGGTCACCGACAACGTCACCCAGGGTCTCGAACTGCTCAACTCCACCACCGGCGTCGACCTGACCGAGCTGCTGGGCGGCATCGTCGGACGCACCACCCCGAACCCGGCGCCGTCCCCGACCCCGGCCCCGGCAGGTCAGCCGGTGAGCACCGCCATCGAGGTCACCGCCTGACGACCCGCGCTCCGCCGCCCGCCCCAGCAGCGGAAGGCGCGACCTGTGGGGGCGTGCCGGCCATGAGGGCGCAGGTCCCTCGTCCGTTCGTGAATCTTGGGAGCTCAGATGATCTACGGTCCACTCGAACTCGTCGACGGTCGCTGGGTGTTGGGCGACGCCCAGCGGCCGGGCGGCCGCTGGGTGGGATTCGAGCCGGATGGTCTGGTGCACCACGCCGAAGGCACACAGGGCGAGTTGATCCCCTGGTCACGGATCATGCCTGGTGTCGGGCTGCAGATCGGGCACGGGACCAAGGGGTCGGGGTACTGGGGTGACGTCGGGTTGACCGGCCTGCTCGGCGGTCTGCCCGGACCCTTCCAGGGGCGCGGTGGCGGGCACCTCAGCATGACGCTCCGCCATCCGTACGAGTACCGAAAGCTCACCTTCGACCGGCATCCCACGTGGTACAGAACGGCACACGTCCTGCTCCTGGCGGAGTTGCTGACCCACGCCGTCTCCGAAGGCGACGCCCACCGGCTCGGCGACGCCGAGTGGCTGACGTGGGCAGTCGGACGCCTGGAGACCGTGGGCTCGTGGCCGCTCGGACACCAACCGGCCGACGTGCTGCAGAAGTCCCTCTCCGGCTGACGGGCCGGCCCTGTACCTGCTGGGCCTGCGGAGCCCGTCCGGCGACGCGCCCAGCGCATGACAGCCCGTCATGTCGGGCCCGGCCGTGGCCGCCCCGCGCGGCACCGACGCGGCCGACGGCAGCTCGGCCGCGGTCGGCGCATTGCATCCCCAGAGAATGCGTGAACGCTTCGAAAGAATCCACCGAAGTGAATTTGAAGCGGCCATTCGAAGCTGGAGAGGGTGCGGATTGGTCTCGCCTGGAAGATTCTTTTTCGCGACTGAGGGTGGCCCTTTCCAGGGTCACCCTCAGTCGCGAGAATGCGGCCGTTCAGAGGAGGATGACGATCCCCCCAACGCCGTACCACAGGCCGCCGTAGTACCAGCCCCAGCCCCAGCCGGGGTAGTAACCCCAGTGCCCGTGGGTGGTCACGTTGACGCTGATGTGGCTGGTGTGGGCGGTGAACGACTGGTTGTGGTGCCCGGCGGAGAAGGACACCGAGGAGCCGCTGGAGACGCTGACCGAACGCGCCTGAGCCGCGCCGGCGCCGGAGGCCGCGGCGATCGGGACGGCCACCGCCGTCACAGCGAGCGAGCATGCCGCAATGGACCGAGCGATTTTCCTGGTCATTTTCTGTCACCTCGGAAAAGGGTCAGATGATTTCCCGCTTCCAAATGTATGACCAAATCTCCGCCGATGCCATCCTCAATTTCCCGGGCCGGATCCGTCCAATTGCGACCGCCGCCCGTCCCGTGGCAGGTGCACCCGGCGCGGCCGTACGGATTCCCCTGACGGCCCCTCGGTCCGTCGCCGTCCCGGCCGCCGGTTCACCGACTGGAACGGCGGCCACTGGCAGGGGGGGACGACTGCGAACGGCGCGCACGCCACCACTTCGAAGCCCCGGGCACCACGCCAGCAGCGCGCCCTCCGACTGCGCCACGCGGCCAGCGAGGCCACCAACTGGCCGAACGCCACAGCCCCGTCCTCGTACTCGCCACCCACCGGCGGTACGGGGCCGCACGTCACCACACGCGCGGGCGACCTGCTGCTCCTGGACCTGGAGCTGGACGTGCTGCTGCGTCCGGGCGCGGTGGTGGTGTTCGTGCCGGACCGGCTGGTTCCCGATCTCCTGCCCTACATGGCCCCGGCTGCGGAGAGCGCCGTGGCGCCGCCGGCCATCGTCCGCGCGGGGGGCTGCTGACGAGGACCGGCTGCGCTCGACAGTGCCTGCCGTCAACGGGCTGACCGTGCGTCAACTCTCCCTGGTGAACTTCGAGGGGTGCGGGGATCCGGCACCAAGCCGGGCGGAGCGGCGCCCCGAAGTGCCTGCGATGTGTCCGCGTGGTGCGGGCATCGGAGGAGATGAGGGGCGTGATGGCCGCAGAGCGCATCGACACCCGTGCGTTGGACGAGTTGACGGAGCAGTCGCAGGACCTGAACAGCGACGCGCTGCGGATCACCCGCGGCGCGCTGGCCGACTTCGGGCAGGCGGCCGAGCCCGCCGGGCGCCGCTGGTGGCAGCGCGGCAGCGTCCTGGCGGGCGTGGCCGGGGCGGCCGCGCTGTTCGGCTCGTCCCGGGCCTTCGCGGCCACCGCGACGGCGGACGACATCATGGCGCTGCAGACCGCGGCGTCGCTGGAGAACCTGGCGGTGAGCGTCTACCAGACCGCCGCCACGCTGCCGTTCATCAAGGACGGCAACAAGACGGTGGCGGCGTTCATCGCCAAGACCACCGAGCAGCACCAGGCGCACGCCAAGGCGTTCAACGCGGCCGCGACCCAGGCGGGCGGGAAGGCGCAGACCGGTCCGGACCCGAAGTACAAGGCGGTGGTCGACCAGACGCTGCCGACCATCAAGGGCCCGGCGGACGTGGTGAAGCTGGCCATCACGCTGGAGGACGTGGCCGCCCAGACCTACACCAAGAACGTCGGGCAGGTCTCCAACGCCGACCTGCGCAAGCTGTTCGCCTCGGTGGCGCCGGTGGAGGCGCAGCACCGGGCCACCCTGCTCGCGGTGCAGGCGCTGCTGGCGGGCAACGCCGCCGACCTCGTCACCATCCCGGTCGACCCGGCGAAGCTGCCGGCGGCGGCCGGCAGCTTCGGCTTCCCCGACGCGTTCTACCCGACCAAGGACGCCTCCCCGATCAGCGAAGGAGCCGTCAAGTGACCGGCACCGGCACCACCAAGGGCGGCTGGGAGCTGCCGATCACCGAGGCCCAACTCGCCCGCCTCACCCGGGACATGGAGCAGGCCCACCGGGACACGCTCCCCGCGATGCGGGCGAGTGCGGTCGACCTGGCGGAGGAGATCCGCACCCGCCGTGCCGAGTGCGGCGAGGCCGACCAGGGCCGGCGCCGCTTCCTGATGGGCCTGGGCGGAGTCGGCGCCGCCCTGGTGCTGGCCGCCTGCTCCAGCGACCCGAAGACCACCAACGCGGTGACTTCGCCGTCGGCCTCGGGCGGTTCGGCGAAGGCGTCGGCGTCCGCGTCCGCGTCCGCGTCCGGCCAGTACACCGGTGACCTGAAGGTCGTCGCGCTGGCCACCGCGCTGGAGAACCAGGCCGTCGGCGCCTACCAGGCGGCGCTGGACGCGGCGACCGCCGGCAAGCTCGGCACCGTCCCGCCGGCGGTGGCCACCTTCGTCACCACCGCGATGGCCCAGCACGCCGACCACGCCAAGGCCTGGAACGCGGTGCTCACCGGCGCGGGCAAGCCGGCCATCACCGACGTCCCCCTGTCCAACCAGGCCGACGTCACCGCGGCGCTCGGCAAGGTCACCGACGTCGGCGGGGTCGCCGAGCTGGCCCTCCAGCTGGAGGACCAGGCCGCGCAGACCTACCTGTTCGCGACCTACAACGTCACCAGCCCGGCCGGCATCGCCACCGCCGCCACCATCGCCCCCGTGGAGGCGATGCACGCCGCGATCCTCCACTACGTCCTGGGCCAGTACCCCGTCCCGGACGACTTCCTGCCCGTCGACAAGGCCGCCAAGCCCAGCCTCCTGACGGTCTGACACATCCCGGGGCGGGGACGCGGACGAGGATCCCGCGCCCCTGCCCCGGCTCCCCCGCCCACCCATCCAGGAGAACGCCGCCCGTGCACCTGTCCCCCTCCCGCGCCCTGGCCGCCACCACGGCCGTCGCCCTGCTGATGATCGCGGTCGGCTGCTCCGGTTCCACCGGTCCGGCCACCCCGGCATCCCCCTCGTCCGCACCCGCCACCACCGGACCGGCCGGATCCGGCACCGACAACCCCACGTCGGCCGTGAACATCACCGTCGAGGACTTCGCGTTCGCGCCCGCCGACCTCACCGTCGCCCCCGGCACCCGGATCACCGTCACCAACCAGGACACCACCCCGCACACCCTCACCTCCACCGGCAGGGCCTTCGACACCGGCCGCATCGACGCCGGCCAGAGCGCCACCTTCACCGCCCCCACCACCCCGGGCAGCTACCCCTACGTCTGCGACATCCATCCCGGCATGACCGGCACCCTCACCGTCAGGTAGCCGGCCCCGCTCCGGAAGAAGCAGAGGCACAGACAGTTCTCGGCTCCGCCGCCGTTCACCGACCGAAGGGGACGGGAGGGCCGTAGTGGGAGACATGACACGCCCGTCGCGAAACGCCGAGCCGCAGCCCGCCCGGGGAGACGCCCTCGAACTGCGTCTGGTGGCCGCCGCGGAGGGCGACGGGGAAGCGTTCCACCTCCTGTACGGCGAACTCCTGCCCTTCGTCGAGGCGGTGGTCACCGGCGTGCTGCGCGACCGGGCGCAGGCCGAGGAGGTCAGCCAGGAAGTGATGATCGAGGTGTGGCTCCACGCCGGCCGTTACCGTGCCGCCGCTGGTGGCGTTCGCTCCTGGGTGGCCACCATCGCCCGCCGCCGCGCCATCGACCGGGTCCGGCACCTCGGCGTGCAACGCCGGTGCGAGCAGCGGTGGGCGGCGGAGGAGCACAGCCTGCACCAGGGGGAGGGCGACGCGGACCCGGATGAGCGTCCGTGTGACGACGAAGCCGTCGAGCTCGCCCTCGGTACCCTGACGGCCCTTCAGTTCGAGGCGGTCCACCTCGCCTTCTACGACGACCGCTCCTACCCGCAGGTCGCCGGCCACCTCGGGATTCCGTTGGGCACCGCCAAGACCCGCATCCGCGACGCCCTCGTCCGCCTTCGACGGGAACTCGCCACCACCAGACCCCTGCCCTCCACCGGGGCCGGGGCCGGGGCCTCCACCGGGGCCGGGGCCGGGGCCTCCACCGGGGCCGGGGTTCAGCCGAGCAGGGAGCGCAGCGATCCGCTCTCCACCGCGTGCACGTCGACGGGGATCTGACGGTCGATCAGGCGCTGGGCGGCCTTGACGTCGTTGGGGCGGCCGACGGCGACCGCTCCGACGCAGCGTCCTTCGCGCAGGTAGAGGACGCTGCCGTCGCCCGCGGTCAGGTCGCCGCGGAAGGCTGGCTCGGCCTGCGGGTCGTAGTGGCCGGCCATCTCCAGGTGGTGGCCGTAGCGGTCGGTCCAGAACCAGGGTGCCCTGGGCGCCGGTTCGGGGAGGCCGAGGATGGCGCGGGCCGCGCGCTCGCCGCTGGTCCTGGCGTTGTCCCAGTGCTCCACGCGCGGCAGCGGCCCGTCGGGGCCCAGCGGCCGGGCGGCGTCGCCGACGGCGAACAGGCCGGGCAGCGAACTGCGCATGCCGGCGTCGACCAGGACGCCGTGGTCGACGGCCGCTCCCGCCTCCTCGGCGAGTCGGGTGGTGGGGCGGATGCCGATGCCGACCAGGACCAGGTCGGCGTCGACGCTCGCGCCGGTGGTCAGGACGGCCCGTACGCCGGCTCCGTCGGCGGTCAGTGCGCGCAGACCGGCCGTCACGGTGGTGACACCGTGGGCGGCGTGCTGCGCGTGCAGGAAGGTGGCGGCGTGCGGGCCGACCGCGCCCGCCAGCGGCAGCGCGGCGGGGTCCACCAGCGTCACCCGGCATCCCAGCTGCGCCGCGCAGGCGGCGCTCTCGGCGCCGATCAGCCCGGCGCCGACCACCAGCAGCCGGGTCCCCGGTACGAGCCGGGCGCGCAGCGCCGTCGCGTCCGCGTGGGTGCGCAGGGTGCGGACGGCCTCGTGGGGCGGTGCGACCGCGGCCGGGAGGGTCCGGGGTGTGCCGCCGGTGGCCAGGACGACGGCATCGGCCTCCAGCCGCGTCCCGTCGGCGAGTTCGACCCGACCCGCCCGCGGATCCAGGTGGGTGACCGGCGTCCCGGTGCGCAGGGTGATGCGCTGCTGCTCGTACCAGGCCGCCGGCCGTAGCGGCAGCCGCTCGTCGCCGACGGTGCCGGTCAGGAAGCCCTTGCTCAGGGGTGGCCGGTCGTAGGGCAGGCCGGGCTCGTCGCCGACGACGGTGATCGGTCCTCGGTGGCCCTCGGCGCGCAGCGCGCCGCACAGGCTCACGGCGGCGAGGCCGGCGCCGATGACGACGACGTGGGACGTCACCGTTCAGCCCGCCTGGGGCGGGGTGCCGGCGGTCAGCCAGATCGCGCCGTCCCGTACCTCGACGCGGTGGGTGCGGGCCGGGGAGGTGGCGGGCAGGCAGGTGGCCTCGCCGGTGCGCAGCGAGAAGCGGCTCTGGTGCAGCGGGCATTCGATCTCGCCGTCCTCCAGCCAGCCTTCGGCCAGCGACGCCTGCTCGTGCGGGCAGGTGTCGTCGAGCGCGAAGAGGGCGCCGTTCTCGCGGAAGACGGCGATGGTGTCGCTCCAACCGGTCGCGCCGGCGGGCACCGTGACGGCCTGTCCGTCGGCGAGCTCGGTGTCGGCGCAGACCCTCACAGGCGTGGCAGCGGTGTCGGTCATCGTGGTTCGGCTCCTCGGACAGGACGGTCGTGGACGGGATGGAGTGCTGGGGGCGGGCGGGGCCGGCGGCTCAGGTGCCCGGTGGTGCCGCGCGTCGGCGCAGTACCCGGACGGTGAGCGCGAGGGTTGCGGCGGCCCACAGGGCCGACAGGACCAGCGTCAGTCCGCGGCGGTAGTCGCGCGGCAGCGCGGAGGGCATGGCCGGGTCGTGACCGGTGCCGACCAGCAGCGGCAGGGCGACCACCAGGACGATGCCGGTGGCGAACAGGACGGCCTGCAGCACCGGCCTGGCACCCGCCGGGACGACCCTGACGATGACCGCGCCGATCACCAGCACGAGCGGCACGGCCGCCAGCAGCGGCCACAGCAGGGAGGCCAGCAGGAAGTCCGTCCAGGGCCGGTCGCCGAACAGTCCGGCCGAGACCGCCCCGGCGGTCCCGTAGCCGACTGCGGCGGTCCCGACGGCGACCAGGGCACCGCGCGTCCAGCGCATCCCGTTCACCGGGCACGCTCCACCAGGAGGCGGTGCACCCACTTGGTCTGCAGCACACCAGGCCGGCTCGGGGCGATCAGCCGGCAGGGGTAGCCGTGGTCGAGGTGCAGCGGCTCTCCGCGCAGCCGCAGTGCGAGCAGGGTCAGCGGGTCCTGCAGGTGGTCGGGGTCGACCACCGAGCTCGCGTACGGGCTGCCCTGTTCGAGCGAGACGACGGTGACCTGCGAGCGCGCGTCCGCTCCGACCTCGGCCACCAGCTCGCGCAGGCGCGGGCCGCTCCAACGCGCGCCCGCGCTCCACCCCTCGACGCAGGTGATCGGCAGGTCGACGGTGTGCTGGGGCCGGGCGGCGAGGTCCGCCAGGCTCAGGGACAGGGTGCCGCCCGGGCCGACGACCTCCAGCCGGTAGCCGGGATCGCCCGCGACCGCGACGACTCCGGCGCCGACGGCCGACTTGTTCACCGGCAGGCCCTGCGGGCCGACCCGGGGGTCGCGCGGGGCCAGCACCGACAGCGCCGCGAGCGGACGTACCGTCTGCCCGACGGTCGCGACGGTCACCACCCCCGCGGTGGCGGCCACCCCGCCCAGCAACCCGCGCCGGGACAGTCCCGTCAGGCCGCGCACCGGCCGCACCGGCGCGGTCAGCGCACGCCGGACGACGGGCAGCTTCACGCCGACGTGCACCAGCAGCGTCCCGATCGCCAGCCACGCCGTCCAGTAGTGGGCGACGGTGAAGGAGAATCCCATCGCGTCGTACCACCGGGCGATGTTCAGCACCCCGGTGGTCAGTTGGAAGACCGACGCCGCGACCAGCAGCAGCACGCCGGCCCGCTCCAGCAGCCCCGGCACGTCCCGCCACGACGGCCACCTCAGCAGCCGCGGGGCCACGGCCCACACCTTGGCGGCGAGTACGGCGAGGGCGGCCAGGCCGGTCGCGACGTGGGTGCCCTGGGTGACCCGGTACAGGCTGACCGGCCGCGACGGCCAGGCGAACCACCACGGCGGGTGCTGGATCGCGTGGCTGACGTACCCGGTCACGAAGCACACCCCGAACGCGATCCCCAGCGCCACGCCCAGCTGACTGGTCAGACGAGGGGAACGCAGCTTCGAGACGAACGTCCGGGACCACCGCACCGACCAGGACTGACGGGCACCGCCCACGGAAGTCATGGCCGCACCATAGCCACGGATCCGGACCAATCGGACAGTGACACCCTGCTGCGGATCTTACGGATCCACAACGCCGGTCCGGCCCACCGGGGCTTCGCCGATGACCGGGCCCCCACCGGGCGACGCGAACGGAGCGCACCCGCAGACCTGTTCGGTCACCCGCCTCGCCGACGGGAGTGCCGGAATCGGACCGCCGTGGTCATCGACGGTCGTCGACGATCAGCACTTCCAGGACGCGGGGGCCGTGGACGCCCTCGACCCGGTCGAGTTCGATGTCGCTGGTGGCGGAGGGGCCGGAGATGAAGGTGAGCGGCCGGGTGGGGTCGAGGGCGCTCAGGGCCTCGGGGAGGTCGGCGAGGATCTGGCTCGCCCGCACCACGCAGAGGTGGTGGTCGGGCAGCAGGCTGAGGACCCGGCGGCCCTGTCCCGGGCCGGCGTCGAGCACGATGGTGCCGGTCAGTGCGATGGCGGCGGCAGCGGTGGTGACCACCGCGTCGGCCGCTTCGAGCTCGGCCACCCCCGGCTCGGGCTCCGGCCCTGTGTCCGGCCCCGGGTGGATCTCTCCCGGGAAGCCCGGCGGCACGACCAGCCGGGTGTGGCCGTGGCCGGCGAGCGTCCGCCGGATGGTGGCCGCCGCCTCGGCCGGCGAGCAGCGCAGCACGGTGGCGCGGTAGTCGGCCACCCGTTCGGCGAACAGCTCGACCAGGTCCCCGTCCGCGTGGCTGTGCCGGTACTCGCGCGGCACCGGGACGTCCTCGGGCCGCTCGGTCGCCGGTACGTCGGCGAGCGCCGCGCGGATGCGGTCCAGGACCAGGGTGCGGCTGTTCACGGTGTCTCCCGGTTCTTGCGCCACCAGGCCCGGAAGGACTCGGCGGGCGGGACGGCGGTGTCGCGGGCGTCGGACCAGCCGCGGGCGGGCCCGGGCAGCGGGCCGATCCTGCCGTTGCGGCCGAGCAGCCGACCGCCGAGGGCGGCGGCCTTCTGGACGGCCGCGAACCGGCCCGGCGAGGAGAAGACGGTGGTGGCCGCCTTCATGGCGAGGGCCTCGGCACCGGGGAGGCGGTGCGAGCGGCGCTTGGACTCGACCGCCTCGGCCCGTAGGTGGGCCAGCACTTCGGGGATGTCGATCATCACCGGGCAGGCGTCGTAGCAGGCGCCGCACAGGGTGGAGGCGAACGGCAGCGAGGCCGCGTTCTCCACACCCGCCAGCTGCGGGGTGAGGACGGCGCCGATCGGGCCGGGGTAGACCGAGCCGTAGGCGCGTCCGCCGGTGCGCTCGTACACCGGGCAGACGTTGAGGCAGGCGGAGCAGCGGATGCACTGGAGGGTCTGGCGTCCGACCTCGTCCGCGAGGGTGGCGGTGCGGCCGTTGTCCAGCAGGACCAGGTGGAACTCCTGCGGGCCGTCGCCGGGGGTGACGCCGGTCCAGAGCGAGGTGTAGGGGTTCATCCGCTCGCCGGTGGAGGAACGCGGGAGCAGCTGGAGGTACACCTCCAGGTCGGTGAAGGCGGGGATCACCTTCTCGATGCCCATCACGGTGATCAGGGTCCGGGGCAGGGTCAGGCACATCCGGCCGTTGCCCTCGGACTCGACCACCACCACCGTCCCGGTGTCGGCGCAGGCGAAGTTGGCGCCGGAGACGGCGACCTCGGCCCGCAGGAACTTCTCCCGCAGGTGGAGCCGGGCCGCCTCGGCGAGTTCGGCCGGGTCGTCGCGCAGACCCTCCGGCGCGGGCCGCCCCCAGTCGGCCATCCGCTGCTCGAAGATGTCCCGGATCTCGGCCCGGCCCCGGTGGATGGCCGGCACCAGGATGTGGGAGGGGCGGTCCTCGCCCAACTGGACGATCAGTTCGGCGAGATCGGTCTCGTAGCCGGCGATCCCCTCCGCCGCCAGCGCCTCGTTCAGCCCGATCTCCTGGGTGGCCATCGACTTGACCTTGACCACCTCGGTCCGGCCGGTGGCCCGGACCAGGTCGACGACGATCCGGTTGGCTTCGGCCGCGTCGGCGGCCCAGTGCACGACGCCCCCCGCCGCCGTGACCTTCTTCTCCAACTCCCCCAGGTAGTGGTCGAGATGGCGCAGGGTGCGGCGTTTGATCGCGGCTCCGGCCGCCCGGAGCTGCTCCCAGTCGTCGAGCTCGCCGGTGGCCTCCAGGCGCTTGTCGCGGATGGTGGTGGTGGCCAGCCGCAGGTTGCGCCGCTGCCGGGTGTCGGCCAGCGCGGTGGCGGCGGCCTCGGGGAAGGCCGGGGTGCCGAGCCAGACCAGGCCGTTGGTGTCCTTCATCGGATGCCCCCCGCGCTGCCGGTGCCGGCCAGGATCTCGGCCAGGTGCAGGGTGCGGACCCCGGAGTTGAGCCGGGACAGGCCGCCGCCGATGTGCATCAGGCAGGAGTTGTCGGCGGCGCAGAGCACCTCGGCCCCGGTGTCCAGCACGCCGCGCATCTTGTCGGCGAGCATCGCGGTGGAGGTGGCGGCGTTCTTCATGGCGAAGGTGCCGCCGAAGCCGCAGCAGGAGTCCGAGCCGGGCAGCTCGACCAGGTCGATGCCCTGGACGGCGCGCAGCAGCCGCAACGGCCGGTCTTCGAGCCGCAGTCCGCGCAGTGAGTGGCAGGTGGGGTGGTAGGTGACCCGGTGCGGGAAGACCGCGCCGACGTCCTCGACGCCGAGCACGTCGGTCAGGAACTCGGTGAACTCGTGGACCTTGGGGACCACGTCGGCCACCTTGGCCTGCAACGCCGGTGGAGCGTACTGCGCGGCGAGGCCCGGGTGGTGGTGGCGGACCATGCCCGCGCAGGAGGCGGACGGGGTCACCACGGCGTCGTAGCCGGCGAAGGTGTCGGCGAAGCGGCGCACCAGCGGCATGGCGTCGGTGCGGTAGCCGGTGTTGAAGTGCATCTGGCCGCAGCAGGTCTGGCTGAGCGGGAAGTCGACCGTGTGGCCGAGCCGTTCGAGGACCTCGACCACGGCGCGGCCGGTGCCGGGGAAGAGCGTGTCGTTGAAGCAGGTCAGGAAGAGGGCGATGCGCATCCGTCAACTCCCTTGGTGGTGAGGGTCGATGGGCGTCGGGACGTCGTGCGGGAGCAGCCCCTCGGCGCGCAGGTCGTCCCACAGGGCGGCCGGGACGTGCCGGCCGTACTGGGCGACGGCGTCGCGGACCTGGTCGGCGGTGCGCAGGCCGAGCAGGACGGAGGCGACGGCGGGGTGTCCGAGGGGGAAGCGGGCGGCGGCGGCGCGCAGCGGCAGGCCGTGCAGGGCGCAGACGTCCTGGAGCCGCAGGGCCCGGTGCAGCACGTCCTCGGGCGCGGCCCGGTAGTCGTAGCTGGCTCCGGGCCGGGGGTTGGCGAGCAGGCCGGAGTTGAAGACGCCGGCGGCCACGACGGAGACGCCGCGCCGTTCGGCTTCGGGCAGCAGGTCGGCCAGGCCGCTGTGGTCGAGGAGGGTGTAACGACCTGCCAGCAGGACGACGTCGAGGTCGGTCTCGCGGACGAACCGGGCGGGCAGCGCGCTCTGGTTCATGCCGACCCCGATCGCGCCCACCACGCCTTCGCCGCGGAGCCGTTCGAGTGCGGGGTAGGCCTCGGTGAGGGCCTGTTCGGCGTGGTCGTCGGGGTCGTGCAGGTAGACGATGTCGACCTGGTCCAGGCCGAGCCGGCCGAGGCTGGCCTCCAGGCTGCGCAGCACGCCGTCGGCGCTGAAGTCCCAGACCCGGCGGTGGGTGGCGGGGACGGCGAAGCCGCCGGTGGCCAGGTCGTCGCCGACCGGGTCGTCGACGGGCTCCAGCAGTCGGCCGACCTTGGTCGAGACGGTGTAGGCGGTCCGCGGGTGTTCGCGGAGCGCGGCGCCCAGCCTGCGTTCGGAGAGGCCGAGGCCGTAGTGCGGAGCGGTGTCGAAGGTACGGATGCCGCCGGCCCAGGCGGCCGCCAGGGTCTCCGCGGCCTCCCGGTCCGTGACCGGGGTGGCCAGGTTGCCGATCCCGGCGGCGCCGAAGGAGAGCTCGCTGACCTGGACGGCCGTACGCCCCAGGGGATGTGTGCTGATCATGGTGGTCCTCTGGCTCACTCGTCGTTCACTTGGCCTCGGGCCGCATCCGCAGGCCGGCCATCCCGCCGTCCACGGCGATCGCGGTGCCGGTCACCGATCCGGCCCCGGGGCCCGCCAAGTAGACGATGGCGGCCGCGACTTCGCGTGCGCTGACCAGGCGGCCGGTGGGCTGGCGGGCGTTCAGGGCGGCGCGCTCGGCCGCCGGGTCGGGTGCCGCGTCGAGCAGGCGGTCCACCCACGGGGTGTCCACCGTCCCGGGGTTGACGCAGTTCACCCGGATGCCTTCGCGGACGTGGTCGGCCGCCATCGCCAGGGTGAGCGAGAGGACCGCGCCCTTGCTCGCCGAGTACAGGGCGCGCTGCGGCAGCCCGGCGGTGGCGGCGATCGAGCAGGTGTTGACGATCGAGGCGTGCGCGGAGCGGCGCAGGTGCGGCAGGGCGGCCCGGGTGGTGCGCACCAGGCCGAGCACGTTGATGTCCAGTACCCGGTGCCACTGCTGGTCGTCGTTCTGCTCCACGGTGCCGGCCGCGCCGATCCCGGCGTTGTTCACCAGGATGTCCAGGCCGCCGAAGGTGCGGGCGGCGGTGTCCACGGCCTCGCGCACCGAGCGGTCGTCGGAGACGTCGGCCCGCAGGCCGAGCAGCGGGCGGGCCAGGCCGTCCGGTTCGAGGTCCAGGACCGCCACGTTGGCGCCGAGTTCGCTGAGCAGCTGGGCGGTGGCCAGTCCGATGCCGGAGGCTCCGCCGGTGACCACGGCGTTCAGTCCGTCCAGGTCGGTGGTCATGCGTCGGGCTCCGTCCGGGCGAGGTCGGCGGCCCAGAAGGTGCCGTCGGGGTAGTGGTAGGTGGCGATGGACCCGGGGTGCAGCTCGGCGGAGAAGCCGGGCGCGGTGGGGGCGCGGTAGTGGCCGCGGTCGATCACCACCGGGTCGAGGAAGTGCTCGTGCAGGTGGTCGACGTACTCGATGACGCGGTCCTCGGTGGTCCCGGAGAGCGCCAGGTAGTCGAACATGGAGAGGTGCTGGACGAGTTCGCACAGACCCACACCGCCCGCGTGCGGGCAGACCGGGACGCCGTACTTGGCGGCGAGCAGCAGGATCGCCAGGTTCTCGTTCACCCCGCCGACCCGGGCCGCGTCCAGCTGCAGCACGTCGATGGCGCCGGCCTGGAGCAGCTGCTTGAAGACGATCCGGTTCTGCACGTGCTCGCCGGTGGCCACCTTGACCGGGCTGACGCCGCGTCGGACGGCGGCGTGGCCGAGCACGTCGTCGGGGCTGGTCGGCTCCTCGATCCAGTACGGGTCGAACCCGGCCAGGGCCTTGGTCCACTCGATCGCCTCCGGGACGTCCCAGCGCTGGTTGGCGTCGATCGCGATCCGGATGCCGGGGCCCACCGCGGCGCGGGCGGCGCGGCAGCGGCGGACGTCGTCGGCCAGGTCGGCGCCGACCTTCAGCTTGATCTGGGTGAAGCCCTCGGCCACCGCCTCCTTCGCCAGCCTGGTCAGCTTCTCGTCCGAGTAGCCCAGCCAGCCGGGCGAGGTGGTGTAGGCGGGGTAGCCCCCGGCGCGCAGCCGGGCCTCCCGCTCCGGCCTCCCGGCCCGGCCCCGGCGGAGCAGCTCCAGGGCCTCGGCCGGGGTGAGCTCCTCGGAGAGGTAGCGGAAGTCGACCTGGGAGACCAGCCATTCGGGCTCGGCGTCGGCCAGCAGTTGCCAGAGCGGCTTGCCCTCGCACTTGGCGGCCAAGTCCCAGACGGCGTTGACGACGGCGCCGATCGCCATGTGCATCACGCCCTTCTCCGGCCCCAGCCAGCGGAGTTGGCTGTCTCCGACCAGCTCCTGGTGCAGGCTCCCGGGGTCGGCGCACAGCTCGTCCAGCGAGCGGCCGAGCAGGTAGGGGCGGAGCGCGTCCAGGGCGGCGACCTGTACGTCGTTGCCGCGTCCGATGGTGAAGGTGAAGCCGTGGCCCTCGGGGCCGCCGGGCCGGTCGGTGCGCAGGACCAGGTAGGCCGCGGAGTAGTCCGGGTCGGGGTTCATCGCGTCCGAGCCGTCCAGCTCGCGGGAGGTCGGGAAGCGGATGTCGTAGGTGTCCACGGAGGTGATCCGTGCGGTGCCGGTGCTCAACTCACGGCCTTTCAGGCGGGGGTGAAGGTCTGGCGCTGGCTGCCGAGGCCGTCGACGGTGAGTTCGACGGTGTCGCCGGCGCGCAGGTAGGGGGTGCCGGGGAGGCCGAGGGCGACGCCGGCGGGGGTGCCGGTGTTGATCACGTCGCCGGGGTTGAGTGCCATGTACTGGCTCAGGTACCACACGACGTGGGCCACGTCGAAGATCATGTCCTTGGTCGAACCCTGCTGCCGCACCTGTCCGTTGACGGACAGCCGGAGGCCGAGCGACTGCGGGTCGCCGACCTCGTCGGCGGTGACCAGCCACGGCCCGAGCGGATTGAAGGTCGGGCAGGACTTGCCCAGGTCCCACTGGCCGGAGTACTCCAGCTGGTACTCGCGCTCGGACACGTCGTGGCTGATCGCGTACCCGGCGATCACCGCCGCCGCGTCCTCGGGCGTCGCCAGGTAGTGGGCGGGAGCTCCGATCACCACGGCCAGCTCCACCTCCCAGTCCGTCTTGACCGAGCCCCGGGGGATCCGGACCTCGTCGTACGGGCCGATCACGGTGGCCGGGTCCTTCATGAAGACCACCGGGCGGGTGGGGATCGACGCGCCGGTCTCCTCGGCGTGGTCACGGTAGTTGAGCCCGATGCAGACCACCTTGCCGGGTCGGGCCACCGGCGGCCCGACCCGCTCGGCACCGGCCCCGGCCAGCTCCGGCAGCGCTCCGGCTGCCACGGCGGCCCGGGCCCGGTCGACGCCACCGCCCGCCAGGAAGGGGCCGTCGAGGTCAGCGGTGACGGAGGTGAGGTCCAGCGTCCGGCCGTCCTCCGTCCGGACAGCGGGGCGCTCGGCGCCTGGCGGTCCGATCCTCAGCAGCTTCACGGCATCCCCTTTCATCGGATGTCTCGACAGCTCGAACCATACGCACGACCCCGTGCGAAGAACAAGCATTCATCCGATGTCTGGACGCTCGGCCACTGACCAATAACCGCAAATCCCCCTAAAATGGCGATAAGAACGCCATGAGATCCGATGAAAAGACTCAGAGCTCCTTGTCAGGCCCGTCCCACCCGCCTAGCCTGCTCGCAGCGGCCCGCACCCAACCCCTCCGATCATCCGGAGGAGGGGGCCGCACCGTCCGGTGCCGGCCGCCCCTGGGTGTGAGGGCTCCCAGCCGCGGCCGGCACCGATCCGACGGTGCGTCAGAGTGCCGTGCTCAGCCAGCGGGTGATGCTCGCGACGTGCACGGTGGCCCAGGCCCGGGCCGTCTCGGGGTCGCCCTCCTCGAGCGCCTCCAGGATCGCGGTGTGCTCGGCCAGGGTGCGGGCCACCGCGTCCTGCTGGGTGATCCCCCGCCAGAGCCGGGCCCGCACGGTGGGCGCCGAGATGGTGTCCAGCAGCGAGCAGAGCAGCGGGATGCCGGCCGCTTCGGCGATCCGGCGGTGGAACTCCAGGTCGGAGGCGACCAGTGCCTCCACGCTCGGACGCTCCCCCAGTCCGGCCAGCAGCTCCCGCAGCCCGGCCAGCTGCTCCGGGTCGATCAGCCGGGCCGCCATCGCGGTCGCGGCGGGCTCCAGGATGCCGCGCACCTGGAACGCCTGGAGCACGGTGTCGTCGCGGTGGAAGTCCAGCACGAAGGAGACCGCCTCCAGCAGCGCCGCCGGTTCCAGACTGCTCACGTAGGTGCCGTCGCCCTGGCGCACGTCCAGGATGTTCAGCAGCGACAACGCCTTGACCGCCTCGCGCAGCGAGTTCCGGGAGAGCCCCAGCTCGGCCGCCAGGTCGGCCTCCTTCGGCAGCCGGTCCCCCGGCCGCAACGCACCGGAGACGATCATCCCCTTGATCTTCCCGATTGCCTCGTCGGTGACGGCCACCCGGCACACCCCTCGATAGATCCGATGTCTGCCCCAGTATGCCCCGCCCGCCCCCAGGAGGTACCGTGCCCGCCGTCCGCCGTCCCCTCTCGCTCTGTGCCCTGGCCACGGCCCTCCTCCTGGCCGGCTGCACCGGCACGGGTGACGAGCCGTCACCCTCCCGCGCGCCCCGGATCGCGGTGGACATACCTCGGAGCGACTCGGACTTCTGGAACAGCTTCGGCGCGCGGCTCGCGGAGGACCGCACCACCGCCGCCGACACCGAACTGCTGCCGGTCACCTTCTCCGACGGCGACGTGCAGCGGCTGATCGACCACCTCGGCGCGTTCCGCCGGGCCGGCGCCAAGGGCGTGGTCATCGCGCCCCAGGACACCCGGGCCGCGGCGGCCGACCTCGACCGGCTGGCGGCCGCCGACATCGGCGTGGTCAGCGTCGACACCCGCCCGGAGTCCGGCTGGGTCTACATGGTGGTGCGGGCCGACAATCGGGCGCACGGCACCAAGGCCTGCGAGTTCCTCGGCGGAAAGCTCGGCGGCAAGGGCAGCCTGGTGGTGCTCCAGGACTCCCTGGACTCCCTGAACAGCTACGAGCGCTCCCAGGCCTTCGCCCGCTGCATGCAGTCCTCCTTCCCCAAGATCACCGTGCACCGGGTGGACACCGGCGGGAGCACCGAGAAGGCGGCAGCAGCCCTCAAGGAGCTCCTCGTCACCGACCCCGGCCTGGACGGCGTCTACCTCCAGGGCGGCAGCCCCTTCCTGGAGCCCGTCCTCACCACCCTCCAGGCCCGCGGCCGACTGGTCCCGGCCGGCCGGCCCGGCCACCTCACCGTGGTCTCCAACGACGGCACCCCGCCCGAGCTGGCCGCCATCCGCACCGGCCTGATCGACGCCACCGTCTCCCAGCCCGTCGACCTCTACGCCCACTACGCCCTCTTCTACGCCCACGCCGCCGCCACCGGCCGGCGCTTCGAGCCCGGCCCCACCGATCACGGCTCGACCATCGTCGCCATCCCCAACGGCCTGGAGGACCAGCTCCCGGCCACCCTGGTGACCCGTCAGAACGCCGACGACCCGGCCCTGTGGGGCAACCGCACCCTCCGCTAGCCTCCGTGCGGATCCCCCGTCAGATCCCCCAGTCCGGCACCGCGCCCGGCATCTGCTCGGCCCAGATGACCTTGCCGCGGTCCGTGTAGCGGGTGCCCCAGCGGCGGGTCATCTGGGCGATCATGAACAGGCCGCGGCCGCCCTCGTCGGTGATCCGGGCGTGCCGCAGGCGCGGGGCGGTGCTGGAGCCGTCGAAGACCTCGCAGATCAGCGCCGTGTCGTGGATCAGCCGCAGCCGGATCGGCTCGGCGCCGTAGCGGATGGCGTTGGTGACCAGCTCGCTGACCACCAGCTCGGTGGTGAACTCCAGCTCCTCCAGGCCCCACTGACCCAGCGTCCGGGAGGCGAACCCCCGCGCCCGGGAGACCGCCGCCGGGTCGGCCGGCAGGTCCCAGGAGGCCACCTTGTCCGGCCCGAGCACATGGGTGCGGGCCACCAGCAGCGCCGCGTCGTCGGCGGCCGGGCCGGGCGGCAGGGCGGCCATCACCCGCTCGCACAGCTCGTCCAGCGCACCGCCCGGGCCGGCGGCGAGCAGCTCGCCCAGCACCCGTTGGCCCGCCTCCGGGTCGCGGTCCGGGCCGGCCAGCAGGCCGTCGGTGCACAGCGCGATCAGCGAACCCTCCGGCAGGGTGGTGCGGTGCGACTCGAAGGGCAGCGAGCCGAGGCCGAGCGGCGGGCCGCCCGGCAGTTCGGCGAAGGTGACGGTCCCCTCGGGGGTGACCAGGGCCGGGCCCGGGTGTCCCGCCCTGGCCATCACACAGCTGCGGTCGACCGGGTCGTACACCAGGTAGAGGCAGCGGGCGCCGAGCACCGCGGCGGCGGCCGGGGAGTCGTCGGCCGCGGCCGGGTCCAACGCCTCCTCCTCGATCAGCCGCAGCACCAGGTCGTCCAGGTGGGCCAGCAGCTCCTCCGGCGGGAGGTCGGTCCCGGCCAACGTGCGCACCGCCATCCGCAGCCGGCCCATCGCGGCGGCCGCCGCCAGTCCGTGGCCGACCACGTCGCCGACCACCAGGGCGACCCGGGCCCCGGAGAGCGGGATGACGTCGAACCAGTCACCGCCCGCGCCGCCCGGCCCGGACGCCGGGCGGTAGCGGGCGGCCACCTCCATGGTGGTGGCGCCGTCGGCGAGCTTGGGCAGCAGGCTGCGCTGGAGCGTCACCGAGGCCAGCCGCTCGCGGAAGTAGCGGCGGGCGTTGTCCAGGGCCAGCGCGGCCCGGCCGACGAACTCCTCGGCCAGCGGCAGGTCGGCCGCCTCGAACCGTTCGCTGCCCTCGCCACGCAGCAGCAGCGCCACCCCCAGGCAGGTGCCGCGGGCCAGGATCGGCACCGCCATCGCCGAGCGCAGGCCGAACTCCCGCACCCGCTCGCTCCGGACCACCTCGCCGGACGGCCAGCCGTCCCCGTCCGGGTCCACCACCGCCTGGAACACCGGTGTCCCGCCGGCGACGCACCGCGCCACCGGCGAGTCCGCGGTGAAGCCGGACGGCTCCCCCACCGCGACGGCAGCCTCCGGCGTACCGGCCCGCACCGACCGGTGGGCGACCCTGACCAGGGTGGGGACCCGCACCTGCCCGGCTGGCGGCTCCTCGCCGCGCAGCACCTCGGGGAACAGGTCCACGGAGACGAAGTCGGCCAGGGCGGGGACCCCACAGGCCGTCAGCTCCTCGGCGGTGCGGGTGAGGTCGAGGCTGCGGCCGATCCTGGCCCCGGAGTCGGTGAGCAGCGACAGCCGGTCCTGGGCCCGCTGACGCTCCGTCACGTCGGTGCCCATGTAGCAGACGCCCAGCACCCGGCCGTCCCGGTCGTCCAGCCGGAAGAACGAGGTGGCGTAGACCCGTTCCCGCTCGGCGTCGGCGGGGGTGTGGCCCCGGTACTCGAAGCCGAGCACCGGTTCCCCGGTCACCAGGGCGTGCCGCAGCTGTGCCTCCATCGCCTCCGGCTGCAACCCGGGCAGCACCTCGGTGACCCGCCGGCCGAGGCGGTCGGCCTGCGGCACTCCGGCCATCCGCTCCAGGGTCCGGTTCAGCCAGACGTAGCGCAGGTCGGCGTCGAGCACGGCGATCCCGTACGGCAGCTCGGTCAGGAAGCGGTCCAGCACCGAGCGGCTGACGGTCCACCAGGGGGCGCCCTCCAGCCCGATCGCCGAGACCACGGTGCAGCGGTCACCGCCGGGGCCCTCCAGCGGGGTGACCCGGACGCCGAGCGGGATGCTCCGGCCGTCCCGGTGCCGGCCCTCGGCGGGGCCGGTCCAGTCCTCGGCCAGGCCCTCGGGCAGGGCGACGAAGTCGGTCAGCGGACGGCCGACGGCCGAGGCCGCGGGGTGGCCGAACAGCCGCTCGGCCTGCCGGCTCCACCAGGAGACCCGGCCGGCCGGGTCGGCCGCGAGGGCCACCACCTCGGCGAGGTCGGCCGGGGCGTCGGCCCCGGGGGACGGTCGGTCGGTGCCGGGGGTGTCCATGCGGGTCGTCCCCTCGCGATCCCCCCGGGCGGTCGGTCGGTGCCATCCATTGTAGGTTTCGCGCCCGGCGCCGCCCGGAAGCGGCGCGTGGCGGCCGGTGCTCAGCCCCGGTCGTCCGGGCGGAGCCGGTAGATGCGGGCGGCGGTGCCCTCGAACACCTCGGTCCGCTCGGCGATGGTCAGCCGCTCCGTCAACTGCTCGGCGGTTTGCAGGACTTCGGCGTACCCGGCGGCGAGCGTGCAGACCGGCCAGTCGGAGCCGAACATCAGGTGGTCCGGTCCGAAGGCGTCCAGCGCGGTCTCGGCGTACGGCCTCAGCTGCTCGACCGTCCAGTGCGCCCAGTCGGCCTCGGTGACCAGGCCGGAGAGTTTGGCGGAGGTGTTCGGCAGCCGGGCGAAGTCCCGCAGCGCCGAGGCCCAGGGATCCGTTCCCCCGGCCGCGACCGGCGGCTTGCCGAGGTGGTCGAGGACGAACGCCAGCTGCGGCAGGCGGGCGGCGGCCTCCGTCGCGGCCGGGAGCTGCCCGGGGGTGATCACCAGGTCGTAGGCGAGCCCGGCGGCGGCCACCGCCGCGAGCCCCCGCAGGACGTCGGGCCGCAGGATCCACCCGGGGTCGGGCTCCAGCTGGACCTGGTGGCGGATGCCCACCAGCCGCTCCCCGCCCGGCCCCGCGGCCAGGGCGGCGAGCCGGTCGGCCACCGCCGGGTCGGTGAGGTCGGTCCAGCCGACCACCCCGGCCACCAGCGGGTCGCGGGCGGCGAGCCGGAGCAGCTCCGGGGTCTCCCAGTCCTCGGTGACGGTCTGCACCACGACGGTGGCGTGCACCCCCGCGGCGTGGGCCTGCGGGCGCAGCTCGTCGGTGTCGAAGGCGCGGCGGAGCGGGTCGAGGACGGGGGCGTCCAGCCAGGGGTGCTCGCGCTCCACCGGGTCCCACACGTGGTGGTGGGCGTCGATGCTCACAGCTGCCACACCACCGGGAGCGCGGCGGCCGAGCCACCCGCCGAGTAGTCGTGGGCGACGTCGAGGAGTTCGGCCATCCGCAGCTGCCAGGCGGCGTTGACCGGAAGCTCCTCGAGGGCGGCGATCAGGGCCGCGTAGTCCTCGCAGTCGAGGACGTGGAACAGCTCGGTGCCGCTGCGCCAGATGGTCCACTCCGTGGCGCCGGCCGCCCGCATGGCGTCGGTGAGCTCGGTCGGGACGGCGCGGTGGGCCTCCTCGTACTCGGCGATCCGGTCGGGGCGGACCCGGGTGTGCAGGGCGATTCGCATCGGTGTTCCAGACGGTCGGGCGGGGCCGGCCCCGGGCGGGACCGGCCCCGTGGGCGGTGGGTTACAGGCCGGCCAGGTGGGCGGTGCGGGTGCCGGCCGGGGAGGTGAGGTAGCCGCGCAGGCGGCTCGCGATGCCGGGCAGGTCGCCCGGGAGGGTGGCGCTGGGCCCGTAGAGGGCGGGGGCCGGTACCTGGCCCACCTGGGCCGCGAGGTCGGCGGCCACCGCCGCGTTGAGCGCGCCGTTGGGCACGATCCGGACGGTGTAGTCGATGATGCTGTCGGTCTGGCTGTTGGTGATGTGGACGCCCGGCAGGGCGCCGATGCCGTTCACCCACGGGAGCGAGTTGCGGACGTGGGTGAGGGTGGCGGAGGTGCCGCTGGTGGTGCCGTTGCCGGTGGACTGGACGACGGCCACGTTGGGGCTGGTGGCGGTGGCGCCCTGCTTGAAGACCACCGAGTAGCCGGTGGTGCCGGTGACCGGGGTCTCCGGGTAGTCGGGCACCGAGGCGGCCGGGTACCAGGTGGCGGGGTTGCCGTTGGCGTCCAGGCTGGTGGCGAGCGCGTCGAAGGTGTCGGAGGAGTTCATGAAGGGCACCCAGTTCTCCAGGTAGAACGCCTGGTTGGCCTGGGTGACGCCGCCGTCCACGATCTTGGGTATCCGGACCACCCGGCGGATCTGCAGCGCACCGTTGTCCAGCCGGGTGTAGCGGGTGAGCTGGGGCACGGTGTCGGAGCCCGCGTAACGACTCGTCAGGCCGTCGATCCACTGCTTGTCCGCGATGGTCCAGACGTCGGTGGTGGTGGCGTTCGGCTGCTCCACCGCGACGGTCCGGGTGAACTCGCCGGCCATATTCCCGGCCTGGTCGATGTTCCACCGGTCGTAGTAGTGCGCCTTGTCGGCGGTGGACATGCCCCAGAGCACCGACTGGACCACCCGGTCGGTCTCCTCCCCGGCGTAGCTCGGGGAGAGCAGGGCTCGGTAGCCGGCCGGGCAGTAGCGCATCTCGGCGATGCTGCCACCGGCCCCGAGCCGGAAGTCGAACTGGGCCGTGCCGTTGTACGAACTGCGCTGCCAGACGTCGCCGTTGTAGGTGAACAGCTGCCAGCTCCAGCCGGTGGTGGCAGCGGCGGGGGGTGCGGTGGCGACCGCCGGGAGGACGGCGGCCGCCACCGTGGCGGCCAGCACGGCCAGCACGCTGCGGCGGGTGGGGGTGGCGCCCTTGCGGTGGGGGTTCGTGCGGTGCATGGTTCCGGCTTCCTTCGGGTGGGGGGTGGGGGGAGGAAGGTCGGTCCGTGACGGTGCGTCAGGGAGGGTCAGCCCAGGAAGCGGCTCAGCTCCTCGGGTGCCCCGTCACGGTCCCATTCGGCCTCGTAGCCGATGCCGGGAGCGGTCCCGGCGTGCACGAGTCCCGAGGCGTCCACGGCCGGCTCCCGCTGCACGGGGTCGGCCGGGACGAAGGACTCGTAGTACGTGGTGTTGGAGATGGCCATGCACAGGTGGGTGTGGACCACCCCGCCGCCGTGCACCTCGGCCCGCATCAGGTGGGCGTCGGCCAGGTGGGCGGTGCGCATGGCGCCGGTGATGCCGCCGCGCAGGCCGGCACTGGTGCGCACGGCGGTGGCGGAGCCGTTGGCGATGAAGTCGGCGGTGTTCATGTGGGCGCCGTCGCTGGTCTCGGCGACGATCAGCGGCACGTCCACCTTCTCCGCGAGGCGGCGGTAGGCGGTGGTGCTGAACTCCCGCATCGGCTCCTCGTACCAGAGGTAGTCCGCCGCCGACAGCACCCGGCCGAGCCGGATGGCGTCCAGCAGGTCGAAGCCGGCCGAGCCGTCGTACATCAGCGGGACCTTGTCGCCGACGTGCTCGCGCAGCCTGGTGCACAGCTCGATGTCCCGGTCGACGTCGCCCCAGGCGTGCAGCTTGATGGCGGGGTAGCCGAGTTCGAGGCACTGGTCGGCGACGTCCAGGTACTGCTCGACGCTGTCGAAGGTGGCGGTGGAGGCGTAGGCGGGGATCGAGGTGCGGAAGCCGCCGAGCAACTGGTGCACCGGCAGACCGGCCGCCTTGCCGCCGATGTCCCACAGGGCGACGTCGACCAGGCCGAGCAGGTAGAGCGGGAGTTCCTCTATCCGGTCGATCTCCCACATCCGGTGCCAGAGCCACTCGCGCTGGAGCGGGTCGGCGCCGAGGAGTTCGGCGCGCAGCCGGCGGTCGGTGATGTCGGCCAGGATCGCGCCGCGGTGGCAGTAGGCGAAGCCGGTGTGGCCCTCGTCGGTGCCGAGGACGAGCCAGCCGCCGGTGTGCGCGCCTTCGGAGCCGGGCAGTCCGTCGCGCCAGCGGAAGGCCGGGCTGACGGCGGGCCTCTCCTGGAGGACGACGTCGACGGTGGTGATCTTCACGGGGTCTCCCGGGAGGAGGGGCGGGTGAGGGCGGGTGGTGCGGGCTGACGGCGGCTCAACTCTTGACCGAGCCTTCGAGCAGGCCGCGGACCAGGAAGCGCTGGGCGAACAGGAACACCACGGCCACCGGCACGATGGTGAGCACGCCCGCGATCGCGGCCTCCGGCCGGTGGATCGGCAGGAAGCTGCCGCCGAGCGCGGGGTTGAGGGCCGGGGTGCCGGAGATCAGCGCACCGAGGCCGACGGGGAGGTTGAAGGTGGCGTCCTCGCCGAGCATCACGTAGGGCAGGAAGTAGTTGTTCCAGTTCCCGACGAAGGCGAAGAAGGTGAGCAGGCCGATCAGCGGCCGGGCGAGCGGCAGTGCGATCTTGGTGAACAGCTGGCGCTCCGAGCAGCCGTCGATCCGGGCCGCCTCCAGCACCTCCTTCGGCAGCACCGTGGAGAAGTGGATGAAGGCCAGGTAGACGCCGAACGGGTAGAGGCTGGCGGGCAGGATCACCGACCAGGCGGTGCCGGTCAGTCCGACCGCGTTGACCTCCAGGAAGAGCGGCAGCACCAGGGCGGCGGGCGGCACGATCATCGCCAGCAGGGTGGCCACCAGGACGGTGCGGCGCCCGGCGATCCGGGTGGCGGCCAGCGCGTAGCCGGCCAGCAGCGAGGTGGTGACCGAGATCAGCACCGCTCCGCCGGTGTAGAGCACCGAGTTGACGATCCACCGGTAGACCACGCCGTCGTTGTAGGTGGTGAGGTTGTGCCAGGCGTTCGCGTAGCCGCCGAGCGAGCCGAAGGAGAGCGGGTGCCCGTCCACCAGCTGGGCGTCGGTCTTGGTGGGGGCCAGCAGCAGCCAGAGCATCGGGACCGCGCAGGCCACGGCCAGCAGGCCGAGCAGGACGGATCCGGTGGCCCGGCCGGCCGAGAAGCGCCGGCGGGCGGTGGCGGCGGGTGCGGACATCAGTCCACCTCCGTGTCGAAGAACTTGGCCCGGGTGACCAGCAGGGCCGCCCCGGTGGCGCAGACCGCCAGCATCATCAGGCAGAGCGCGGCGGCGGCCGCGAAGTCGCCGTTGTCGAAGGCGAACACCAGGCCGAGCTGGTTGAGCGACCAGGTGCGGGAGCCCACGAAGGCGATGCCGTAGAGGAGTTGGGGCTCGATGAAGATCTGCAGGCCGGCCGTGAAGGCCAGGATCAGCATGTAGACCACGTACTTGGAGATCAGCGGCAGCTTCACCCGCCAGGCGGTCTGCCACCAGGAGGCGCCGTCCACCCGGGCCGCCTCCAGCAGCTCCCGGGGGACGCCCTGGAGCGCGCCGTACATGATCACCACCCACTGGCCGAAGCCGGTGGCGAAGGCCATCAGGGCGAAGATCACCACCAGGTGGGACTGCTGGAAGACGTCAGTGCCGGTCTCCTGGCCCATCGCCTCCAGGACCGGGGCGAAGGGGCTGAGCGAGGGTTGCAGCATCACGTACCAGAGCAGCACGCTGGCCGAGCCGGTGACCGCGCCGGGGAGCATGTAGACCAGCCGCAGGCCGGCCCCGTAGGCCGGGCGCTGCTCCTGGACCACCAGGGCGAGCAGCAGGACGCCGATCACCATCACCGGGAGGTAGAGCGCCATGAAGAGGGCGACGTTGCCGAGCGCGGGCAGGAAGCGGAAGTCGGAGAACACCCGCAGGTAGGCGTCGCCGCCCGCCGGGCCGACCCCCTGCGGGTCGGCCAGCGACTCGTAGACGGCGTAGCCGGCCGGGCCGATGCCGAAGGCGAGCAGGAGGACGAGGTAGGGGGCCAGGCAGAGCCAGCCGAACCATTGGGATCGGTGCGCTGGCCTGGCCTTGGAGTACGTGGTCACGGTGCCGGGTCGTCCAGGGGTCGGGGCGGCGCTCGGCGCCGCCGGGGGTGATCCGGTTCTGGGGCGCGTCTCGGTGGCGCTGTTACTCGACGACATAGCCGTCCGCCTTGGCGAGGTTCACCAGCCGGGTCTGCAGGGCGTCCAGGCTGGCGCCGATGCCCGCGCCGGACCGCACGCTGGGGACCACCACCTCGGTGAACGCGCCCTCGACGTCGTAACTGGTCGGGGACTCCACCGGGTTGACCTTCGACGCCTGCTGCTCCATGGCCGGGAACGGGTCGGCCGCGTAGAACGGGTCGTCCTTCAGCCGCTCGGCCCAGGCCTTGGCCGCCGGGCCGTAGGCCGGGTAGGTCGGGGCGGTCTTCTGGTAGTCGTTGCTGGTGGTCATCCACTGGATGACCTCGGCGGCCCCCTTCATGTTCTTGGAGTGCTTGGAGACGACGTAGATGCCGCCGCCGACGCTGCCGGACCAGTTGGTGCTCTCACCCTGCCAGCTCGGGTACGGCGCGGCCGCGATCTGCCCCTTCGGCGTGGCGAACAGGTTGTCCGGCTTGAACAGGAAGTCGCCCAGCCAGGAGGCGCCGGGCAGCATCAACACCTTGCCCTGCTTGCCGAGTTCGGCCATCTCCGGGTCGAACAGGCCGACGCCGGTGACCGAGCCGTTCTTGATCAGCGGGTCCAGCAGATCGGCCACTCGGGTGCAGCGCGGGTCCTTCATGTCGATGTGGACCTTCTTCGGCCCGGTCACCTGCTGGATCGGGCAGCCGCTGGCCCAGAAGTAGTCGTAGTAGCTGAACAGGCTGCCGGCGCTGCCGATGATGTAGCCGGGGTGCTCCTTGGCGACCCGCTCGCCGAGCGCCTTGTACTCGTCCCAGGTCTTCGGCACCTGGTAGCCGAACTGCTCCATCAGCGGCTTGTTGTACCAAGTCACGGTCTGCGCCAGGTCGTTGCGCAGGCAGTAGAGCTTGCCGTTCTCGGTGCACGGGTCGTTGCTGCTGCCGAACTGCTGGCGGACGTCCTGCGGGACGAGCGCGTCCAGCGGCTGCGCGTAGTCCATCGACGGGTCGGTCCACTGCGCGATCCGGGTGGTCCGGCCGTCGAACAGGATGTCCGGCCAGCCCTTCCCGGTGCGGTTGAACAGCTTCATCTTCGTCAGCAGGGCGTTGCCGTCGTAGGTCTCGATCTTCATCTTCACGTCGGGGTGGGACTTCTGGAACTGCTCGAAGCCCGCCTGACGGGTGGGGTCGGTCCAGACCAGCAGCGTTTCGCCGGAGTCGCTGGTGATCGTGCCGTCACTCTTGGTACCGCCGGTGCCACTGCTGCAGCCGGCCACGAGGACCACCAGAGAGGCTGCGGCGCAGGTCAGCGCACGTCTGAGGGTGAGCGGCCGGGCGGAAATGAGGGTGCTGCGCATCGTCGGCTCCAGAGGGAAAATCATGTACGATGTTGGATGTCTGATGTTCCATGGATGTTTCTTGGACGTCAACCCCCGGAACCAGCAAGATTGGGCATCGACCGAGAAGGAGGTTCGAATGACCGCGACGAGTGATTCCTCTGCCGCAGACTCCGTGCTGCCGCGCCGTCAGGTGCTCGCGGACGACGTGTACGACGTGCTCAAGGACTGGCTGCAGAGCGGTCACATCGAGCCCGGGAGCCGGGTCAAGATCGACACCCTGGCGGCCCGGCTGGCCATATCGAACACGCCGATCCGGCAGGCGCTCGGCCGCCTGGAGGCCGACGGCCTGGTGCACAAGCAGCCCTACCGGGGCTTCGTCGCCGCCAGCCTCCCGGACCGCAAGACCATCGCCGACATGTACGAGTGCCGGCTGCTGCTGGAGCCCCCGACCGCCGCCCGCGCGGCGGCCGCGGTGCGCGAGGAGGACCTGGCCTTCCTGCGCGCCCACGCCGGGGCCGACGAGCGCCCGCAGGACAGCGCGGACCTGGACGCTCTGGTCAAGGCGGACGAACTGCTGCACGGCCGCCTCGCCACCATGGCGGGGAACACGGTGGTGGCCGACACCCTGGAGCGGCTGTTCGCCCGCTCCCGCTCGTTCCGGTCCTTCTACACCCGCGAGGGCGCGGTGCACACCACCCGCCTGGAACACGAGGCGGTGATCCTCGCCGTCTCGCAGGGCGACGGCCCGGCCGCGGCCGCCGCGATGACCGCCCACCTGGAGGCGGCGGCGGAGCGGATGCTCGGCTCGCTGGCCTGACCGGCGCTCCCCTCGGGGCGGCAGGCGCCACGCCTGCCGCCCCGACGCACGTCCCGCCCCGGCACCTTTCCGTCCCGGCACCTTCCCGTCCCGGAGTCCCCATGGCCGACCGCACCGCCGGGCCGCCGACCCGCCGACCCGTACCCCCGCAGAGCGTGCTGGCCGCCTACGTCTACGGCACCCTCCGGGCCGACCTGCTGGACGGCCGGATCGCCCCGGGCGAGCGGCTCAACCTCGACGGCCTCGCCCGCCGCCTGCACGTCTCCAACACCCCGGTCCGTCAGGCCCTCGCCGCCCTCACCGCCGAGGGCCTGACGGACCGTCTCCCGAACCGGGGCTACCGCGCCTCGCCACTGCTGGACGCCCGCAGCATAGAGGAGCTCTACGAGTACCGGCTGCTGGTCGAGCCGCCCACCGCCGCGGCCGCCGCACTCCGTCCCGGCCCGCACCGGGCCGGCGAGCTGCCCGCCCTCGTCGACCCGGCCGGGGCGGGCGCCGATCCGGCCCGTCGCGACGTCGCCTTCCACCTGGCGGTGGCCCGGGGCGCAGGGAACCGGGTGACGGCCGCCGCCCTGGCCCAGGTGCTCGGCCGCAGCTGCGAGTACCAGCTCTACGCGGCCCCCGAGGCCCTGACCCGCACCGCGCAGGAGCACCTGCTGATCGCCCGCGCGGTCGTCGCGGGCGAGCCGGAGACGGCCCGGGCCGCCATGCGCGCCCACCTCACCAGCGCCCTGCTCCGCCTGCGCGGCGCCGTCTCCTGACGCTCCGTCAACCTCCTTGCCCGGCAGGTGCCGCGGAGCGCGGCAAACACGTTCGGCGCGGCATCGGGGCCCGATCGTGTTACGCCCGCCACCGCCGTTGACCCGCCGGACACCCCGTCGCAGCATGGCCGTCACACCCACGCCCCGCACCGGGCCCGCTCACCGGGCCCCGCTCCGGCGTGCGCGTGGCCCAACTCCCCCCACCCGAAGGAGAGTCGGTTGTCCACCGACCGATCCACCGTCAGGCGCGCGCTGCCCCTGACCCTGATCCTCGCCCTGCTGCTCGCGGCCCTGGCCGCGATCACCCCGACCAAGGCCTGGGCCGCCGGGACCTTCTACGTCGCCACCGACGGCAACGACGCCGGCCCGGGCACCCTGGCCGCACCGTTCGCCTCGCCCGCCAGGGCCCGGGACGCCGCCCGCGCGGCCGGTGGCGGCACCGTCTACCTGCGCGGCGGCACCTACCCCCTGGCCGGCCCGCTGACCTTCGACAACCGCGACTCGGGCACCGCCTACCGCGCCTACCAGGGCGAGAAGGTGCTGCTCAGCGGCGGCAAGTCGATCACGGGCGCCTGGAGCAACCAGGGCACGCTGGGCAACGGCGTGCACTGGTCGGTGCCGGTGCCGAACGCCGCCGCCTGGGACTTCCGCGAGCTCTGGCTGAACAACCAGCGGATGACCAGGGCCCGTTGGCCCAACGAGCCGCGCGCGGTCGGTGACCTCGGCCAGGCCGCCACCAACCCGTACCTGACCATGACCGGCACCAACACCGACAAGAGCCGGATCACCGTCGCGGAGAACATCCCGGTGGCCAACCTGGCAGGCACCGGAGCGGAGTTCGTGGTCCACGCGGTGTGGAGCGAGTTCCGCAACAAGGTGGTCTCCTCCGACGCCCACAACCTCAACTTCGCGCCCAAGCCCGGCGGGATGGCGGTCGGCCTGGACAGCATGTACCTGCGCGTCCAGGACGAGGGAGTGGAGTTCAACGGCAAGAGGTTCTGGCCGTACAACTCCTTCCTGGAGAACGCCTACGCGTTCCTCGACGCCAAGCAGGAGTGGTACCTCGACACCGCCGCCAACCGCCTGCACCTGGTGCTGCCGAGCGGCGTGGACCCGAACGCGGCCAACGCCGTCGCCCCGGTGGCCGAGAAGCTGATCGTGGTGCAGGGGTCCTCCCCCGCCAACCCGGTCACCGGCCTCACCTTCAGCGGCCTCGACTTCGGCTTCTCCGAGTGGAAGCTGCCGGCCGGCGGCTACAACGAGCAGCAGGCCACCCACTACGTCGAGGACGGCACCCTCGGCAACGACGACTGGGCCTCCTACGAGATGGGCCACGCCCTCCAGTTCACCAACACCTCCGGCCTCTCCCTCACCGACCTCAAGGTGGCCCACACCGGGGGCGGCGGCATCGCCTTCGGGGCGGGCACCCGGAACACCACGCTCAACGGGAGCGAGCTCTTCGACATCGGCGGCACCGCCGTCAGCGTCGGCTGGTGGGGCGACACCGCCAAGCACTCCCCCGGCGCGCCCTGGGCCAACGCCTCCGACCTGCCGACCACGACCACCGTCTCGCACAACTACATCCACGACGTGGGCGCGATGTACGTCGGCGGCGTGGGCATCTGGGTCGGCATCACCGACTCCACCACCCTCGCCAACAACGAGATCGCCGGCGGCCCCTACAGCGGCATCAGCGCCGGCTGGAACTGGCGCTCCAACGACATCGGCGCCAAGAGGACCCGGATCGAGAACAACGACGTCCACCACGTCATGCGCACCCTCACCGACGGCGGCGGCCTCTACATGCTCGGCAGCCAGCCGGGCTCCCAGCTGACCGGCAACTACTTCCACGACATCAAGATGGACCACTACGCCAAGGGCTGGCTGGCCAACGGCGTCTACTTCGACGAGGGCTCCGGCGGCTGGAACGTGGCGAACAACGTCACCGCCGCCGTCCCGTTCATCCCGCTGCACTTCAACGCCGGTGCGGGCGTCAGCATGAGCGCCGCCACCTGGGGCACGAACTGGTACGACAACCGCTACGTCCCGAACTCCAACTACGGCGGCCCGTCCTACGTCCCCGGCCAGACCTACGCCGTCGGCAACCCGCCCGCCACGGTCAGCGGCCTGATCAACGCGGCCGGCCCGGCGGCGAGCTACGCCCACCTCTACCTGGAGGACGACCCGCTGGTCGACCCGGGCGCCTTCCAGCGCCCGCTGCCGGTGGTCACCGGCGCCGGGACCACCAACGACACCACCCCCACCTGGACCTGGCTGAGCGCCGCCGGGGCCACCAAGGACCGCTACGCACCGGGCAGTTCGCCGACCAGCTGGACCGAGACCACCCAGCACCAGTACACCCCGGCGAGCCCGCTGCCGGACGGCACCCACACCCTGAGCGTCCAGTCCTTCGTCAACGGCGCCTGGACGGCCGCGGCCACCGCGACCGCCACCGTCGACACCACCCCGTCGGCCGTGCCGACGGTCACCGGCAACACCCCGTCCTGGTACCAGCCCGCCCAGTGGACCTGGCCCGCCGTCAGCGGCGCCTCCTCCTACCTGGTCCGGCTCACCAAGGACGGCGCGGTGGTCACCGACTGGACCGCGACCACCGCCACCTCCTACGGCCGCACCGACCTCACCGGCCCGGCCTCCTACCAACTCGCCGTCAAGTCCGTCGACACCGCCGGGAACCAGTCCGCCCCCGGCACCGCCACCGTCTCCCTCCCCACCGCCCCGCCGCTGCCGGGCAGCGACAACCTGGCCCGCGGCAAGACGTACTCGGCCTCCTCCGCCTGGAGCGCGGACAACGCGGCGGCCAAGGCCTTCGACGGTGACACCACCACTCTCTGGGCCCCCAACACCACCAACGGCACCGCCTGGCTCCAAGTCGACCTCGGCACCCCCAAGACCTACGTCGGCGCGGTGCTCAAGGCGAGGACCACCTCGGGCCACGCCACCGGAATCGTGCTCCAGCGCTCCGACGACGGGGTCACCTTCACCGACATCCCCGGCACGACGGCCAACGGCATCGGCCCGGTCGGCTCCGCGCTCAACACCGTGCCGGTCCGCTTCACCCCCGTCACCTCCCGGTACGTCCGGCTGAACGTCACCGGGATGAGCGGGGTGGTCAACGTCAACGAGTTCGAGCTCTACGCCGACGAGTCCGCCCCGGCCCGGGACGCCCGCGCCACCACCGAGGCCGAGTCCTTCGACGCCAAGTCCGGTACCGTGCAGGCCGAACCGAGCAGTGAGGGCGGCCAGAACATCGGCTACATCGCCGACGGGAACTGGACCAGGTACACCGGTCTCGACTTCGGCACCGGCATCACCCGCATCGACCTGCGCGCCGCCACCACCGCCTCCTCCGGTCAGGTGGAGATCCGCACCGACAGCCCCACCGGCCCGCTCCTGGGCACCGCCACCGTCACCGACACCGGAGCCTGGCAGACCTACACCACCACCTCACAGACCGTCAGCCCCGTCACCGGCCGCCACGACCTCTACCTGGTCTTCCGCAAGACCGGCAGCACCAACGGCATCATGAACCTCAACTGGTTCCGCTTCGCCTGAGATCCGACAGACCGCCGACGTGTGGCCCGGAGCACGCTCCGGGCCACACCCGCGCCCCGACCCTTCCGGTGATGGAACGGGACACCCACGCCGACACCTGCCCGGTCCCGGGGTGAGCGGCACGTTCCCCGGTGTCTCCGGCACAGCGCCCGAAGCCGGGGACGAGGACGCGCAGACCATGTCTCAGGCCGCCCTCGGGCAGAACGGCACGGCGACGTCCACGACGTGTTCTCCGTCGGCAGCATCCGCCCAACGGGGGTAGTAGACCTCCCGGTTGGGGCCGCTACGGGCATGACCCCGCTCGATCAGCCAGGCACCGACCGCGTCGTGCGCGGCCGCCATCGCCTGGTATCCCCCGTGTCGCTTCGGCAGCGCGACGTACGCCTCCCGGGATGCCGACTCGATGCGGGACTCGACCGACCCGCCGGGGTCGACCGGGCCGTCGGTCGGGACGCAGACCTCGACCGTGCCCTCGCAGTCCTCGCTCACCAGGGAGTGGTAGACCGCGAAGACCGGCCCGGACAGGTGCGACCGTGTCCTCAGCAGGTGACCGAAGAGCGTCTCGCTCGCCTCCGCGAGGAAGTCGGCGAGGAGGTGGGCGCTCACGCTCCGCCGGATGCAGAGCACGTGTCTCCGGGGCAGGTCGCGTTCGGCGACGGTGAACATGGTGGGCGTCCTTCCGGACAGAACTTCTCGGGCGTACGACAGTGCGGTGAGCCGAGCCGCGTGGGTGGCTTCCTGCTCCCGCCGGTAGACGTCGAGGAGATGGCCGAGGTCCTCGCCGTCCGCATCGAGCACCTCGGCGATCCGGGCGAGCGGCAGGCCCGCCGCGCGGAGCAGCGCGATGTGGCCGGCCCGCCGGGTCTCCGCCGGGCCGTAGCGGCGCGCACCCGAGCGCTCGTCCACCTGGGCGGGCGGCAGCAGGTCCCGGGCCCCGTAGAGCCGCAACGCCTTCAGGCCGAGTCCGGTTCTCGCCGCGAGCTCGCCGATGGTGATCAGGTTCTCGTTCACCGGACCACAGTGGCGGCTGCCCCTGGGGCAGGTGCAAGCCCCGGTCTCGAAGGACGGGCCGCCGGAGCCCGCGAGGGCGGTGACGGCGTGCTCGGGGTTCGGCTCAGCGGAGGGCACGGCGTGCCAGCTGGGCTCCGGCGCGGCGGAGCCAGTGGGCGGCCCGCTGCTGGGCGTCCTCCTGGTCCCGGGCGAGCGAGAGCACGGAAGAGCCCACCGGCGAGCGCCGCGCACCCAGCTACAAGCCCACACTGGTCGATCCCTACCGCGACCACCTGCGCAGGCGCCGCGCCGAGGGCGACAAACCGGTCACCACCCCGCAGCGTTTCGCCCGCCTCCTGCTCACCCGCCCCGAGAACCTGCGGGACAAGGACGCCGCACTCCTGCGGGAACTCACCGAAGCCTGCCCCGAGATGAGCGAACTCGCACGTCTTACCGGCAAGTTCGCTCAGCTACTGACGCCGGCGGAGGGCAACGACGCCAAGCTCACCGACTGGATCACCATGGTCCGTACTGTCGGCCTGCCCCACCTGCACTCCTTCGCGAACGGCCTCGAAATCGACCGTGCCGCCGTCGACGCCGCCCTCACCCTCCCCTTCCACAACGGCCGCGCCGAAGGCGTCAACACCCGCACCAAGCGAATCATGAGGAAGATGCACGGCCGCGCGGGCTCCGCTCTCCTCCGCCACCGCATCCTCCTCGCATGACGCCCCGTCACCACCGATTACGGGACAGAGCCAACTTTCGGACAGTCCCGGCCGTGGAAGACCGTTCATGAGCGACATCGCCGCTGGTCGACGGATGGGACGTGGGAGTGTTGCTCCAGCGGGTGCAGACCGAAGCGGACGCTGACGGTCCTCCCCGCGCGAGCTGGGGTCGGTGCCAACGGTCTCCGATACAGAGATCAGCGACAGGACCGGGCCGTTTCGAGGGTTCGGGCAGTACGGAAGAGGCCACGAGCCGCGGTGCGAAACCGACTTGCACAAGGCCTGCCCGATGGGGTGGCATGCCCGCATGAGCAGAATGGCGCAGGTCCTGGTCCTGGCACAGTACGAGGACGAGGTGATGGAGCCGCTGACGCGTCCCGACGAAGCGCGCACCTGGAGTGGCAGTTTCACGCGGATACCCGACTGGTTCGTCGGAGGGTGGCATCTCGAGTTCCACAGGTGGTACCAGCGTCACGGGGTGCTCGCGGACCTGGAAGCGCTGCCGTGGAACCGGCCGCAGTGCGTCCAGGTCATGCTCCACGACGAGGAGGACGACTGCTTCGGACTGTGGATGTTCCACGACGGGGTGCTGGTCGAGGTGCCGATAGCGGGCACCCAGCGGTTCCACATGCCGCCCGCTTGGTACGACGACGGTCCACGGCCTGGGCACCTGTGGCGGACGGACACACCGAACGCCACGGCACTGCCGCCGCACTCCCCCGAGCACGAGCAGGACCCGCGACTGTCGTGGTAACGGTTTGCCTGCCCGTACACCCAGGCTCAGCCCGCCGCTCCCAAGCGTCGATCTGCGGTCGGCGGGCTGCTGCCGAGGGCGTACGCGGTTCGGGCACTGGCAGGAGCCGCAGCTCGAAGCCGGCTGCGTGGCATGACCTGCTCCGGCCCAGGTGGGACGGGGCAGACCGCGTGGAGCCGGTTGTGAGGGTGGGTCAGATGCTCCAGACCTGGTCGCTCCAGGCGGCGTTGCAGCTGCACCGGAGTACGGCGGCGTTGTCTTCGGGGGTGGTCCAGGAGACGCAGGCGAAGGACTGCGACCTGACCGAGACCACCGTGCGGGCCTGGGCGAACCAGACCCGGGCCGACGCCGGCGAGCGCGAGGAGCTGGCCCTGTTGCGCTGACCGGTTGAGTCCGCCCAGCACGGGGACGCACCCGCATCCGCAGTGAGAAGGGCATCCGCTGGGGTGGAAGGCCGGCCGCTGCCTGATCAATCGCCGACGCTGAGCGTCGCGCACTCCTCGACGCCGAGACCGGCCAACACGCTCCGGAGCCGCTCCAAGGCCGCGTCCCGCTCCAGACTCGGCTCGATCTCCAAGTCGAGATGGCAACGCCCCGTTCCGCTGCCGGCTCCCGTGATCTCGCCATCGGAGTCGAACGCGGCCTCCAGCGCCTCCTCGACCTCCTCCCGGTCGATCGGCAGACCTACGAAGACGATCTCGATGAACACCACAGCCCTCCGCTCCAACCCGGCGAACCATACCGGTCAGAGCACTGGAGTTGGCCCGGCCCGGGCGGCGTGCTCACCAGGTGACGGGGAGGGCGGCGGGCATGATCGCCATGCGGTTGGGCTGCCAGGGGACTTCCGCCGCCGGGACGGCGAGGCGGACGCCGGGGAGGGTCTCCAGGAGGACGCGGAAGGCGGTCTCGGTGTGGCGGCGGACGAGGTGGGCGCCGGGGCAGTGGTGGCGGCCGTAGCCGAAGCGCAGGTGGGGGTTGGGCGAGCGGGCGGGGTCGAAGGTGTCGGAGGCGTCGAAGGCGGCCGGGTCGAAGTTGGCCGCGTCCAGCGAGAGCAGGAGGAGCTCTCCGGTCCGCAGCGGGGCACCCGCCAGCTCGGTGTCTTCGGTGACGAAGCGGGGGATGGCATTGCCCAGCACGACGCTGCAGCGCAGGAGTTCCTCCACGCAGCGCGTCATGCGCTCCGGGTGCTCGGCCAACTCGGCCATCAGCGCCGGCTGTTGGAGGAGGTTCAGGGCTGCGACGCCGAGGAAGGAGGCGAAGTCCTCGTAGCCGGTGACGAAGAGCAGCGCGCAGATGTTGGAGAACTGACGCTCGTCGAGCGCGGCCGGGCCGGTGTTGAGCGCGGCCAGCCGGTCCAGCAGTCCGCGTGGGGCGGCCGGATCGCGGGAGAGGGCGTGGTCGTGCATGTAGCGCCGCAGTTCCTCCCAGTTGTCGGCGAGCTGCTGCGCGGTGGGCGTCTTCATGGTGAGGTCGAGGTCGGCCCGGGCGGCGAGCCACTCCCGGTCCTCGAAGGGCAGGCCGAGCAGACGGCACATGCAGCGGGCCGCCACCCAATCGGCGAAGTGCCGTTGCAGGTCGCCGGGGGTGCCCTCGCGCACCATCGCGTCCAGGCCCTCGCGGGTCGCCGAGGCGACCCAGTCGGCCGGGAGGTCGGGCTGCTCGCGGCTGAGGGCGCGCAGCACCTCGTCCCGGAGCCCGGCCCGCCTCAGGTGCTCCATGGCGTCGAGGAGTTCGGGGGCCAGGATCGGGGTGTCCTGGGTCGGACCGCCCGGGTCGGCCAGCACGGATCGGGCGAACTTCCGTTCGCGCAGCACGTGTTGGGCTTCCCGGTAGCCGGTGACCAGCCAGGCCTCGCCGCCGGAGTTGGTGGTGACGCGGGCCACCGGGCAGTGGTCCTGGAGGCTGCGGAGCTCGGGGGCGAGGGCGTCGCCGCGGTCGCTGAAGGGGTAGTGCGGGAGGGTGACGGTCGTGTCGGTCATGGGTGGGTGGTCCTCTCGGGGGTGGTCACCAGCGGACGGGCAGCCGGGCCGGGGCGCGCAGCGGGGTGGTCTCGTCCCAGTCCAGGGACTCGGCCGGGGCGGCCAGTTCGAGGCCGGGCAGCCGCTCGGTCAGCACCTGGACGGCGATGGTCAGTTGGAGCCTGGTGAGCTGGGCCCCGGTGCAGTAGTGCGGTCCGTGGCCGAAGGCGAGGTGCGGGTTCGGGGTGCGGGTGAGGTCGAGGCGGTCGGGGCCGTCGAAGACGGCGGCGTCCCGGTTGGCGGAGGCGATCACCGGCAGGACGGCGTCCCCGGCCCGGATCGGCTGCCCCTGCAGGCTGTGGTCCTCCAGGGCGACCAGCACGTTGATGGCGTTCATCAGCGGGACGTACCTGAGGAGTTCCTCCACGGCGGTGCCGGTGCCGCTCAGGTCCTCGCGCAGGCGGCGGAGCTGCTCGGGGTGGGTCAGCAGCAGGAGCAGCGCGTTGGCGGTGTGCTGGATGTTGGTCTTGTAGCCGGCCATCAGCATGGTGACCACGAAGCTGAGCACGTCGTCCCGGGTCACCCCGCCGCCGGGGCGGCGGCTCTCCGCGAGCAGCAGGCTGACGTGGTCCTCGCCGGGGTCGCGTTCGCGCCGCCGCACCAGGTCCTCCGCGTAGTCGAGCAGGGCGTAGAGCGCGGCGAGGATCTCGTCCGTGCCGAGTCCGGCGGCGCTCAGCAGGGTGAGGGTGTGCGGCAGGTAGCGCTCGCGCTCCTCGTACGGCAGGCCGGTGGTGTCGCAGAGCACCCTCAGCGGGAAGGGCTCGGCGAATTCGGCGACCAGGTCGGCTTCCCGGCGTCCGCCCGCGGTCATCGCGTCGACCAGTGCTCCGGCGGTGGCCCGGATGCGCGGGGCGTCCCGGGCCAGCCGGGCGCGGGTGAACAGCGGCTGCACCGTGCGCCGGACCCGCTCGTGGTGCTCGCCGGTCATCTCCAGGAAGGTGGGCGGGCAGGGCGGCGGCGCTCCCGGGCCGTCGCGGGGCGGCCAGGCGGAGAGCAGCGGCCGGGTGAGCCGGGGGTCGGCGAAGGCGGCCCGGGCGTCCTGGTGACGGGTGACCAGCCAGCCGGTCTCGCCGTTCGGCAGCCGGCCGAGCACCACGGGCCGTTCCGCCCGCAGCCGGGCGTAGGCGCAGGGCGGGTCGGCGGGCGGCACGGGGATCGGGAACGCGGCGTCGGCCGTCACCGGGTCCGGCGGAACGGCCGGTGACGGTACGTCGGCCGTGGCCAGTGTCTCGTTCACGGGGCCTCCGTCCTGGGTGCGGCGGCCACCGGCCGGCGGGCGGGGCGCTGGATGTAGCCGGAGCTGAAGAAGTACTCCAGGTACCGGTCGAGCAGTTCGGTGTCCACCGGCGGGCAGCTGAACCCCGAACCGGCCAGCGCGGCCTCGGTGTTGCGGCGGCCGAGCCGGGGGAAGGTGCCGGCCAGGTACATCTCCTTCACCGAGATGTCGGTGTGGCGCCCCCGGTCCACGCAGAGCGAGACGAACGGCGCGGTGGGGCTGGTGGGGTGCCGGGCCACGTGCCGGACCAGCTCGCCGACCCAGCGGTCGTACGGGAGCACCGTCAGCTCGCACCCGGCGGCGCGCATCCGCTCCAGCACGTCGGCGAGCATCGCGGGGCGCGGGTTGGTGAGGTGGTAGACCCGTCCGTCGGCCGGGCGGGTGGTGGCGATGTGCACCACCGCCTCGGCCAGGTGGTCCACCGGCACGAAGTCCATCGGCAGTGCGATGTCGGGCGCGAGGCCGGTCTCGGCGATGGTCTTGAAGAGCGAGCAGATCGCGGTGTCGGTGTTGCAGACCCCCCGCCGCCGGTCGCCGGTCACCTCGTAGGGGCGGTGCACGGCGGTCGGCAGGCCGAGTTCGGCCGCCCGCCGGAGCAGGCCCTCGGCCACCCACTTGCTCTCCGCGTAGCCCATGGTCAGGCGGTCGGCGTGGTCCAGCGGGAGGTCTTCGCCGACCTCGGCCACCCCGGCGGTGCCGAAGCCGGCCACCACCGCGACGGTGGACATCAGGTGCACCGGCACCCTCCGGCGTGCGGCGAGCCGGATCACTTCGCGCGTGCCGTCCACGTTGGTGGCGCGCAGGGAGCGGTACGGATACAGGAAGTTGACCTGTGCGGCGTTGTGCAGCACCAGGTCGAGCCGGGCGGCCAGCTCGGCGGCGTGGGCCTCGGGCAGACCGAGGCCCGGGAGGGCGAGGTCGGCGGGGAAGCAGACCAGCCGGTCGCGGTCGGCGGGGCCGGGCTCCAGGCCGAAGCCGGCCATCGCGGCCAGCACCCGGCGTTCGGCGTGGGCGGGATCGACGGCCCGGACGGGGCAGTGGATCCGGGCGGAGGTGGCGCGGAGCAGCCGCTCCAGCAGGAAGGCGCCGACGAAGCCGGTGGCGCCGGTGAGCAGGACGTCCGACGGGTCGTCAGGGCGGGGGGCCGGCCCCTCGGCGGGCGGCAGCTCGAAGCCGAGGGCGGTCTCGGCGGCGAAGTCGGTCTCCGGCGGCGGCCCGGACGCCGCGTCCGGTTCCCGGCCCTCATCGCGCTCCCGGTCCTCGTCGCGGTCCCGGTCCCGGTCCCGGTGCCGGTGCAGCGGTCCGGCCGGGACCGGCGAGCCGCACAGGCCGAGTACGGCGGCGGTGAAGCCCGCCAGGGTGCGGCGCTCCAGCAGCAGCCGGACCAGGGTGCTGCCGAGCCCGGCCTCCAGGCCCAGTGCCACGAGGGTGCGGGTCACCACCTCGGCGGCCAGCAGCGAATCGCCACCGATCAGGAAGAAGTCGTCCCCGGCCTGCGGACGGACCTTCAGCACCACCTGCCAGACCTCGGCGACGGAGTCCGCGAGGTTCCCGGCCCGGGCCGGCCGGGGCACCTGGCTCCCGCGCGCGGGTGCGGCGGCGCTCTCCGCGAGCAGCCGTCTGCGGTCCACCTTGCCGGCGCCGGTGACGGGGAAGTGCTCACGGGCGATCAGCACCGGAACGGCCTGCGCGGGCAGCCACTGGGCGCAGTACCGGCGCAGCGCGGCGAGCGGGAGCCGGCGGCCGGCCGCCGCCGGGGTGAGGTAGGCGGTGAGGTGCTGCCCCACCAGCTCGGCCACGGCCTCGCCGACCTCGGGGTGGCAGCGCAGGCGGGCCTCCACTTCGTCGAGTTCGATCCGGTGGCCGCGCAGCTTCACCTGCCGGTCGAGGCGCCCGCGGTACTCCAGCAGTCCGTCCGCACGCAGCAGGACGCGGTCGCCGGTCCGGTAGAGCCGCCCGCCCGGCTCCACCGCCGGGAGGTCGGCGAACCGTTCGGCGGTCAGCCGGGGGTCACCGAGGTACCCCAGGGCCAACCCGTCACCGCCGACGTACAGTTCGCCCTCCTCGCCGGGGGCGACGGGGGTCCGGTCCGGGCCCAGGACGTGGCAGCTGGTGGCGCCGAACGGCCGGCCGATCGGAACGGCGCCGCCGTCGCCGACGCCATCGCCCGCGGCCTGACCGGACAGCACGTGGGCGGTGGAGACGACGGTGTTCTCGGTCGGGCCGTAGAAGTTGACCACGGTCGTCCCGGGGCAGGCCGCCACCACGGCGGCGGCCAGCGCGGCGTCCATGGCCTCGCCGCCCGCCGAGACGAACCGGAGCCCGCCCAGGGCGGCCGGGTCGGTCCGGGCCATCAGGTGGAACACGCTGGTGGTGAGGTAGGCCACCGTCACCCGCTCGGCCCGGAGCCGGGCCGCGAACGCCTGCGGGGCGAGCAGTTCCTCACGGTCCATCAGCACCAGGCAGGCTCCGCCGAGCAGTGCGCCCCAGATCTCGATGGTGGAGGCGTCGGAGGAGAGGCCGTAGGCGTGCAGCACCCGGTCCTGCGGTCCGGGCGGGGTCAGCTCCCGGTCGGAGCGCACCAGCCGGAGCACGCCCCGGTGCGGGATCGCCACCGGTTTGGGACGTCCCGTCGAGCCGGAGGTGAACATCACGTACGCGCACTCGGTGGTGGCGGCCGGGGCGCCGCGCTCGCCGCCGGGGACCGGGACGAGGCTCGGTTCCGGGCAGATACGTTCCAGCTCACCGGCCTCGACGACGGTCCGCAGGCCCCGCACCCGGCGCGTGCTGCCGGGCAGCAGCACGGCCGTGTGCACCCCGGCGTCCTCGGCCATCGCCCGCAGCCGGGCGGGGGGCTGCTCCTCGTCGAGCGGCACGTAGGCGCAGCCCGCCTTGAGGATGCCGAGGAAGGCCGCCACCGCCTCGGGTGAGCGCCCGCCGCAGACCCCCACGGCCGTGCCCGGCCGCACTCCGGCGGCGGTCAGCCGGGACGCCAACCGATCGGCGTGGGCGTTGAGTTGGGCGTAGCTGACGGTGCGGTCCCGGTACCGGACCGCGGCCGCGTCCGGACGGGCCGCCACCTGCTGCTCGAATTCCGTGTGCAGGCGGGAGTTACGCGGGTAGGCGGCCGCGTACCCGTCCGCGGCGGTTCGCCGTACGTCAGGCATGCGCACCCGCCCCGGCCGGCTCGGCGACGGCGGCCGCGCCGTCGGCCCCGCCCGGCTCCGTGCCGCCGAACTCGGCGGCGAAGGCGGTGAAGTCGGCGGTGCGCCACCGCTCCGGGGTCATCCGGAGCAGGACGTCCGCCGTGAGCTGCTCGGCGGTCGCCGCCAGGTACGCGCGGGCCTCCGCCGGGGGCAGGTAGCGGTGGGCGAGCGCCTCGCGCTCGGCCGGCTCCAGCGGATCGTCGATCGCGCTGACCGGGCCCTCCACACTGACGTAGCGGTAGGGCGGGTTCTCGTCCTGCACACAGAGGCTGAACCGCCCGGCGGCCCGGACCATGGCCGCCTTGACGGTCTCCCGCCCGGTCTGCACCACGACCTGGCCGCCGGGCTCGTACCGGTACCAGACCGGGACGAGCAGCGGCGCGCTGTCCCCCCGGTGGTCGGTCACACCCAGCACGCCGACGTGGAGTCCGGCCAGGAAGCGTTCGCGTTCGCCGACGGACATGGCTGGCAGCATCAACGGCACCCTCTCGACGGGGATTTCGGGCACGCGAGGACCGGCAGCCGCACGCTGCCCGGCACCTCCGTTCGGATGCACCCATCGTCCCCGTCGGAATCCACTCCCTGGACGAACGACCCGCCAGCCGGGCGCCTTCCGAGGGAAGTCATACGAACCGATGGTCCGTTGATGCCGCCTCACCCCCCCGGCGGCGCCGGGGCGGGCGCTCGCCGGCGGACCGTCAGACCAGCGGGTCCGGGCGGAACTTCTGCTGCCGCCGAAGAACGCCATCGGGTACCGGATGCAGGTGGCGTAGCTGCCCCGGCCGAAACGCCCCCGCACCTCCTCGGTGGTCTCCGGTATCCGCTTCCCCGACTCCACCCGGTGGACGGAGGCCGGCGCGCTGTTCTTGGTCACGCCGACCGTACGGGCGGTCCGTTCGGGGCCGGGCGGATTCGCGCGAAACCCCGGGACGGCCCTGCGGGTAGAGTCGCGACGAGACGACCATGATCGGGGGATCCATGACGGCAGTGGGGGTACCGCCCATCGTCCTGGTGCACGGGACGCGGTTCAGCGCGGGGCAGTGGAGCCCCCAACTCGCGGCGCTGCGAGCGGACTTCCCGGTCACCGCGGTCGACCTGCCCGGCCACGGCGCCCGCTCCGCCGAGCCGTGGAGCCTGGCCGCGGCGACGGAGGTCATCGCCTCCGCCGTGGACTCGCTCGACCGCGGCCCGGCGCTGGTCGTCGGGCACTCGCTCGGCGGGTACGCCGCGCTGGAGTTCGCCCGGCGCCGCCCGGAACTGCTGCGCGGGCTGGTCCTGGCCGGGGCCAGCGCCTCGACCCGCGGCGCGTGGGCGGTGCCGTACCGGTGGGCCGCCGGGCTCGTCCCCCGTCTGCCGCACGACCGCCTGACGCGGTGGAACGACCGGCTGCTGCGGCGGCTCTATCCCTCCGAGGTGGTGGAGGCGACCATCCGATCCGGCTACGCCTTCCACACCGTCCCGGCCGCTTGGGGCGAGGTGCTGGGCCGCTTCGACGCCGGTGCGATGCGCCGGGTGGCGGCTCCGGTGCTCATCCTGAACGGCGAGAGGGACACCGTCTTCCGCTCCGGCGAAAGGGACTTCGCCCGTGCCCACCCGCAGGCCCGCATCGAACTGATCCCCCGGGCCCGGCACCTCGCGAACTTCGACGATCCAGCAGCTTTCACCGACGCGGTCCGCCGCTTCGCCCGGCAACTCGCCGTCCCGGACCTCGCCCCGTGACCTCGCTCCGTGACCTCGGGCGTGGGCGACACCGGCACGGTGGACCAGATCGAGCGGATCGTGGCATCGGTCGGCGGCGCGCTGGGCGAGGACGTCGTCGGCGCCTACCTGCACGGGTCGTCGGTGCTCGGCGGCCTCCGGCCGGCCGGCGACGTGGACGTGCCGGTGGTGTCCCGGCGGCAGATGGACGAGCGGCAGCGACGGGCACTCCTCGGCGGGCTGCTGGGCATCTCCGGCTCCCGGCACCACGCCCGCCCGGTCGAACTCACCGTCGTCGT
The DNA here is from genome assembly GCF_044452665.1 of Kitasatospora sp. NPDC051853. NCBI lineage: Bacteria > Bacillati > Actinomycetota > Actinomycetes > Kitasatosporales > Streptomycetaceae > Kitasatospora > Kitasatospora sp. NPDC051853. Next base: position 103,877 of record NZ_JBITBY010000017.1, read on the forward strand.
CCAGGCCGAGGTCCGGCCCTGGCGGTACCCGCCGACCGCCGACTTCCAGTACGGCGAGTGGCTGCGCGCCGAGTACGAGGCGGGCGAGGTCCCCGGCCGGAGCCGATGCCCGATCCGGCCCTGCTGCTCACCATGGCCCTGGCAGGCGACCACCCCCTCACCGGCCCTCCCCCGGCGGCGGTCCTCGACCCCGTCCCGCACGCCGACCTGGTCCGGGCCGGTGTCGGGGGTCTCCCCGGCCTGCTCGACGACCTGGACGGCGACACCCGCAACGTCCTGCTGACCCTCGCCCGCATCTGGACCACACTCGCCACCGGCCGGATCGAGCCCAAGGACGCCGCCGCCGACTGGGCCCTCGCCCACCTGCCGCCCGAGCACCGACCCGTCCTCCGGCATGCCAAGCACCTCTACCTCAACTGCCACTACTCCGAGGAGAGTTGGAGCGAAGCTTTGCAGGCGCAGGTACGGCCGCACGCGGACCACGTGCTCGCCGAGATCTCCCGCTGGACCACCCGGGGCGAGCGGGCCACCGAGAACACGTGACCCTCGAACGCCCTTTCCCGGCCCGGGGACCGGGCCGCCCGGCCCCAGCTCACGAGATCTCCTCGCGCAACGCGTCGCGCAGCCGCAGCAGCTCCCGGCGGCGCGCCCGCGCCCGCGCCAGCAGCAGTCCCGCCACCGCGGCGAGAGCCGCGCCGGCCAGGGCGACCGCCAGCGCCCCGGCCGCCGTGCCGCGTACCGCGGCCACGGCCGTCCCGGCGGCACCGGTCACCGTGGCCGCCACCAAGGCGAGTCGGGCGCCCAGCACCTGGTCCCGGGCGTACAACGGCCGCCGCCTGGACAGCACCCAGCCGGCCAGGACGGCCCAGGCCAGCCCGATGGCGATCAGCCCCGCGAAGGCGGCCTGGGTGCGCACCGGCAGCGGATGCGGCTCGGTCGCCCACAGCACGGCGATCAGCGCCGCTCCGCACCCTCCCGCCAGCCCGGTGACCACCTGGCGCATCCGGGAGCGCAGCGAGACCTCCGCCGCCAGCGCGCGCTCCAGCCCCTCGGGAACCGCCCTGCCTGCCCCGCCTGCCCCGTGGTCGTGCTCGCTCATGCTTCGTATCCCCTCTCGATCAGGACGGCGCGCAGCATGCGGCGCGCGCGGTGCAGCCTGCTCTTGACCGTCCCGGGCGGTACGCCCAGCACCTGGGCGCAGGAGGCGAGGTGCAGGTCCTGCAAGTGGAACAGGATCAGCACTTCGCGCTCCAGCGGCGGCAGCCCGGAGAGGCCCGCTTCGATCTCCATCGTGGTCAGGACGGCGGCGAGCACGTCCTCGTCGTCGGCGAGGTCCTCCCCCTCCACCGCCGAGGTGTCGACCGAGCCGTACGCCTGCCGCAGGTGGTCGGCCACCGTGCGCCGGGCGATGGTGAACAGCCACGGCACGAACCGCTCCGGCTGCCGCAGCCGCGGCAGCCCCCGCACCACGGCGATCCACGCCTCCTGGACGAGGTCGTCCGCCAGGTGCCCGGATCCCACCATCCCCCGTACGTACCGCCAGAGCGGAGTGTGCCACCGCTGCACCAGCTCGCGGAACGCCTCCCGCTCCCCGAGCCGACAGCGCACCACCAGCAGCCCACTGTGCTTGTCCTCGTCCACCGCACCTCCCGGTCCGCCCACCCTCACCATGAGAGTCGGCGTCCGGGCCGGAAAGGTTCACGGACCGAGGACGCGCCCTGCTCCACCGCCGTCCGCTCGTCGGTCCGCCGTGCCCTCAAGCGTGCCGGGTCGCCGGCGAGTCCTTCGAGGAGCAGGGGCAGGGCCGCGTGGACGGTGTCGATCCGTGCGTCGACGGTGCGGGTGGGCACCGGAGTGAGGGTGGCGTTCTCCAAGTGCCTTGCGGAGTCTTCTCGCAGGCGGCGAAGGTGGTGGAGCCGTTCGACCAGGCGAAAGCCCGGTAAGGAGCTCACCGCCAGCCAGAGATCACTCAACCGTGCCCACGCCCGGCTCCGGTACCCCGTCGAACGAGGCATGGCGACGCTCAAGCGATGGCGGATCCTTCGCCACGCACGCTGCAGCCCGAACTGGCTCACGTCAGCAGCCGAAGCCGTCCTCACCCTGGAGCCGCACCGCTGAAAGAGCTCAGTAGCCCCGGGAGACCGTGGTGCGGGGCCGGCCGTTGGTGGCCAGCTCGACCAGGTGCACCGCACCGTCGCCGGTGGTCAGCCGGATCCGGCCCGGGCCGTCCCAGGCCGCCTCGACCATCTCGTTGCCCACCGCGTCGCCGTTGAAGTAACCCACGTGCCAGCGGCGGGCGGTGAGCCCGCTGCCCTGCTCGACCGAGACCCACCAGAGCGGGTCGATCATCGCGTGTCCGGTCTCCACCACGAGCGTCCGGTCGCCCTGGCCGGGGGCAGCCCGGCGCAGGCTCTCGGTCCGGCCGCCGTCCATGATCCCGATCATTGCGACCGGGACGCAGAGCAGGGCCACCACGAAGGTGCCCAGCCCCACGATGATCCGCCCGCGCAGGCTCCGCACGCCGGTCAGCAGGGCCGCCACCGTCAGGGCCGCCACCAAGACGAAGGCGAGGAACGGCCGGTCCAGCGACCGCACCACGACCAACCCGCCGTCCCGCGCGGCCAGATGGGCGGCCACCGCCCCCAGCGCCAGGCCACCGGCCAGGACCGCCGGCCCCCACACCGCTGCCTGGCGCACCGTCATGTTGCGCAGCACTCGCCGATCCCCCCGTCGCACGTCCGTTCGTTTGGGGTGAGAGTACGTCAGCCTGCGGGGACAGCGGCGGCCTGTTCAGGCGCGTTGACCTCGATGCGGTTGCCGGCAGGTCGTCGACCCGGTGCCTGCAACCGCCGGTCGGCCTTGGCAGATGCTTCAGTTCGTGCCCGGGGCCGGCGAGGCGGTAGGAGTCGGTGCCGGTAGGCCAGCTGATGCGGCCGCGGCATCAGCTCAGGTGCGGCCATGGCCGGCCAACGACCGGATCGCCCGTGCGGACACGGCGGCGTCGGCCGCTCAGTCAGGCGAATGGGCTTGTCGGGATACCGGTCTGGCTCTGGATGCCGAGCTCTGTGACTACCCGTCGGCCACCTCTCCCGCCTGGGTCTGCCAGTAGATGAGGCTGTGCCGGGTATTGAGGGTGTCGGGGTGGTCGGGCCCGAGTACCCGCAGGCTGTCGGCGAGCAGCTGCTCGAACGCGGCCGCGGCGCCCTGCAGGTCCCCCGTGGTCCCTTGCCAAGTGGCGAGATTGTGCCGGGTATTGAGGGTGTCGGGGTGGTCGGGCCCGAGTACCCGCAGGCTGTCGGCGAGCAGTTCCTCGAACGCGGCCGCGGCGCCCTGCAGGTCCCCTGTGTTCCCTCGCCAAACGGCAAGGTTGTGCCGGGTGTTGAGGGTGTCGGGGTGGTCTGGGCCCAGTACCCGCAGCTGGTCGGCGAGCACTCCTTCGAGCGCGGCCGCATCCCCCGCCGCATCCTCCGCCTCCACCCGCCAGCGGGCGAGGTTGTGCCGGGTGTTGAGGGTCTGGGGGTGGTCTGGGCCCAGTACCCGCAGTTGGTCGGCGAGCAGTTCCTTGAACGCGGCCGCGGCGCCCACCGCATCCCCTGCTTGGCCCCGCCAGCGGGCGCGGTTGTGCCGGGTGATGAGGGTCTGGGGGTGGTCGGGGCCCAGTACCCGCAGTTGGTCGGCGAGCACTCTTTCGAGCGCGGCCGCGGCGCCCGCCACATCCCCCGCCTCCCCCCGCAAGTAGGTGCCGTTGTGCCGGGCAGCGAGGGTGTGGGGGTGGTCGGGGCCCAGGTGGTGGTGGGTGCTGTTGGCCAGGTGGTGGAAGTAGTCGCGGGCGGCAGCGACCTGGCCGCTCTCGCCGAGGCTGCTTCCGGCCCGGAACAGTACTTCGTGGGCGCCGGGCCGGTGAAGGGCGTCCAAGGCGTGACCGGTGAGGGCGTCGGTGCTGGCACGCAGGGCCTGGGCGAGAGCGGTGTCTGTCTCGATGTCGGGCCAGGCTGCGAGCAGGGCGTCGGCGGCGCGGTGGGCGGTGTGGTCGTGTTCTGCCGGGGTGAGGGTGTCGCGGACGGCGCGTTGGACGAGCTGGTGGACGCGCACCGCCTGGTGGGGTGTGTCGGGGTCGTGGGTGATGAGGCCGAGCCGGTGCAGGACCCGCAGGGCCGCGGCGGCCTCGGCCGGCATGACGGCGGTGACGGTGTGCCACCGGCCCGGCCACCACCACCGGCGGCGCACCCCGGCCAGGACGCCACGCGAGAGCGCGAAGTGGACGAGGGCGGGAGCGGTGGTGAGGACGCTCTCGGGGATGCCGTTGGGGTCGAGGAACGAAGCCAGGCGCAGCATCGGGGCGGCCAGGCCCGCCGGGGCCAGGGTGTTGGCGCGTTCGATGGACAGGGTCCAGGTGGCGGCGAGGGGGCGGGGCTGGTCGTCGGGCAGCGCATCCATGACGTCGGCGAGGGTGCGGGTGCGGTCGGCGAGCAGGGCCCGGTAGGCGGTGGTGGTGATGCCGGCGTCGATGAGGTAGGCGGCGGCCTGGGACAGGGCGAGCGGCAGGTGCCCGAGGTCCGCGGCGAGTGCGCGCAGCTCGTGGTCGGGTTCGTGGCGGCCGTGGTCGGCGAGGATGTCGGTGAGGTAGGCGAGGGCTTCGTCTGGGGTGAACAGGCCGACCTCGACCATCCGGCGCCCGCCACCGGCCAGGACGGCGTCGCGGCGGCGGGTCGTCACCAGGGTCCGGCCGTGCGGGCTCTGCGGCGGCCACCAACCCCGCAGGTCCTGCGGGTCAGCGACGTCGTCCAGGACGATGAGCCAGCGGCAGGGGCGCTCGTTCGGTTTGGGTTCCAGCCACGCCAAGAACGCCTGCACCGCCACTTCCGGTTCGGCGCCAAGGAGTTCGGAGCCGGCCTGCGCCAACCCGTCCGCGATCGCGGCGCGGCTGGCGGCGGTGATCCACACCAACACGTCCAGCCGACCACTGGTCCAGGCAGTGCGGGCGTAGTCGGCGGCCAGCTGGGTCTTGCCGACCCCGCCCAACCCCGTCAGCACCCCACCCACGCGTACCTGACCGGTGGAACCGACCACCGCCGTCCCGCCGCTCTCCAGCACCGCGGCCAACCGCGCGGCTTCCGCCCGGTCCTGGAACGAGCCAGCCCGTGGCGGGATCCGGCCGACCTGGTGCGGCCACGATGCCGGCTGGCGCGGCGCCGCGTGGACGACCTGGCCGGTGCTGATCGTCACGGGTCCGTGGATGCTGCCCGCCGCCACCGACCCGTCGCCGCTCGCGACCGCCGAGAGGTCACCGGTGTGCGGACCCGCCCCCGTACAGGAGGAAGCCTCGTCGCCCTCAGCGCCACGGTCCACGGACGACCCCTCCCCACCAGCCGACGACACCGTCCCGGACGCTACCCACCAACCCGCTCCAGAAGCCGGACAAACGACCAACCCGTTACACCCGCCCGACGCCACCCCACATGCCTCACGTACCTGAACGAGGCTGGCATCAACCACTCGTGAGCGTCCCCTGCCTGACTGACTGCCCGCACCCGGATCGCTCCGTCGTGCCCGGCCGGACGCTTCGACGCGCACCGGCGCCACCACCATGGCCAAGGAGTTCGCCACCAGGCCACCGTCAACGATCGCTTCTCCCAGCCGCGCCATGCCGATCCGTACCTCTGGGCAAGCACCATCCCCGCACCCGAAGCGGGCAACGCCCAAGAGAGGCAACTGCACACACGGCTGATCGCCTCCTGCGTCCACTGGCGCGTACGCAACCGCATCACCACCGCCGACCCCCTCGGACCCGCACCGGCCGACCCCTCGCCAAAGCCGAATGGGGCGCCTTGCACGCCTACGCGGCCGACCACGGCATCCCCCCGAGCACGCCGGACCCGCACCGACGCCCACGCCCACGCCCGTGACGGATGCCGAGGCCATCCCGATGAACCCGGCCGGCCGGAACGGCCTGTCCCCACCCACGACCAAGCGGCGGCCACCCCCTCCCCGGGGTGACCGCCGCCGTGACAACCGGTCAGCTGCGCTTGCTGTCGCTGTCGTCGTAGTCGGTGGTGCCCGCGTCCAGCAGCGGCGTCTCACGCGGCTGCTTCATGTGCGCCGGCGCCATCGCCCGCAACACGTGATACCCCGTCAGCACGATGATGGTGCCCAGCGCGATCCCCGACAGCTCGAAGGTGTCGGTGAACTTCAACGTCACGTTGCCGATCCCGACGATCACCCCGGCCGCCACCGGCACCAGGTGCAGCGGATTGGTCAGGTCCACCCTGTTGTGGATCCAGATCTGCGCACCCAGCAGACCGATCATCCCGTACAGCACCACCGTGATCCCGCCCAGCACCCCACCCGGAATCGCCGCGATCACCGCACCGAACTTCGGACACAGGCCGAACAGGATCGCAAAACCCGCCGCACACCAGTACGCCGCCGTCGAATACACCCGCGACGCCGCCATCACCCCGATGTTCTCCGCATACGTCGTCGTCGCCGGACCACCCACCGCCGTCGACAACACCGTCGCCGCACCGTCCGCCATGATCGCGGTGCCCATCCGGTCGTCCAGCTGATCCCCCGTCATCTCCCCGACCGCCTTCACATGCCCGGCGTTCTCCGCGATGAGCGCCACCACCACCGGCAGCGCCACCAGCACCGCCGACGCCGAGAAGCTCGGCGTGTGCAGCGTCGGCAGCCCGACCCAGTCCGCCTTCCCCACCCCCGACAGGTCCAGCCGCCAGTGGTCCACCACCTGGCCCGCCCCGTTCGCCGAGTTGATCTGCCCGAAGACCCGGTCGAACACCCACGACACCGCGTACCCGAAGACCAGCCCCAGGAAGATCGCGATCCGCGACCAGAACCCCCGCAGCACCACCAGCGCCAACCCCGTGAACAGCATCACCAGCAACGCCGTCCACTGGTCCTGCGGCCAGTACGTCCCCGCCGCCACCGGCGCCAGGTTGAACCCGATCAGCATCACCACCGCACCCGTCACCACCGGCGGCAGCACCGCATGGATCACCTTCGCCCCCAGCGCCTGCACCACCGCCCCGCAGGCCGCCAGCACTGCACCCACCACCAACAACGCACCCGTCAACGTCGCCGCATCACCCCCCTGCGACTTGATGACCGCCGCCACCCCCACGAACGACAGACTCGACCCCAGGTACGACGGAATTCGACCCCCCGTCACCAACAGGAAGAAAATCGTCGCGACACCCGACACCATCACCGCAAGGTTCGGATCCAACCCCATAAGAATTGGGGCCACGAAAGTGGCCCCAAACATGGCTACTACGTGCTGGGCCCCGAGGCCGATCGTCCGCCCCCAGGACAGCCGCTCGTCCGGCCGCACCACCGCCCCGGGCCGAGGACTCCGCCCGTCCCCGTGCACCTTCCAGCCGAACCCCGCCATGCTCCCGCGCCTCCTCGTACACCCGCCCGCTGACCAGCGGACACATCAGAGGGTCAGCTGATCATGACCACGCCCCCACCGCCAACCCCTCCGACGCGCACGAGTGACCGCCCCCTGCCCCGGCGTCAGGCGCTTCCCGCCCGACCGTGAGCGTCGACCCCCTCCGCAGTGACGCGTCGTCAGCTGCCGGTCGCCCCTATGCCGCGAGGACGCAACGCCGTTCACCGGATCGAGTGAGAAGTGCCGCCCGTCCGTCACTCAGCGTATCTGAATGGGCATCACATCGTTACCCAATGAAGGCAGGAGAGCGGGAGGTGCCGGGGATGACGCGCTTCGACGTCAACCGTCCGAACCTCCCCTGGTGCGTCGCGGCGCTCGTGGCCACCCTGGCCCTGCTCCACATGATCCTGAGCAGCGCGCAGCCGCACCTGCCGATGGGTCACCCCGACCACTGCCGGACGGTGGTGACGGCCGTCGCCGCGCCCACCGGGGAGGAGGACGGCGCCGCCGACGCCGCCCCGAGGGGGGACCGTCCGGTCCGCGGCCAGTGCGCGGTGGACACCCACAAGGGCGGTCGGCACTCCTCGCCCCAGGTCCGCGCGGTGGTGTCCACCGTGGCCGTGGGCGTCACCACCGGTGCCGAGCAGCCCCGGACCCGCTACCGTGCGCCGGGCGCACCACGCCCCGTTCCCGACTCCTCGACGATCCTGCGCTGCTGACGGAGCCCGCACGCCGCCTGCCCGAGCGACCGACCAACCGGCATGCGACGTGCGGCTGTACCCCGTCCCCGCACCTTCACGTCCGGAGGAGAGCTCCGTCATGCCCGACCACTACTTCGCCATGGGCGCGCTCGTACGCGCCGAGGCCACCCGCCACACCGACACCCACCCGCCGCAGGCCCAGGCGCAGACCTCCCGGCCGGCGCCGCAGGTGAGCAGTGCACCCGCGCCCGCCGCGTCCCACCCCGCACCGTCGCCCGCGAACTCACCCGCCGCCGCCCGCCCGAAGTCCCTCCGGTCGGCGCTGGCGGGCGCCCTCCGCACCCTGCGGACAGTCTTCGGGTAGGTCGTCCGACGGACCGGGCCTGTCGACTCGGCGTCGGCAGGCCCGGAGTTGACGGGCCGCCACCTTCCGGCCGCTGCGGCGGCGGCCTGACCGTGCGTCACGGCCGCGAAGGTAAAGAACCGTGCGGACACGCTGGGATACAGTCACTGGGCGAATCCTCGGCGTCACGGAAAGTCGCACTGATGAAGCACACTCCCACCCGAACCACCCCGGCCACCCGGGACCAGGCCGACCAGGTCCCGTTGATCGGTGAGGTCACCCAGCGGGCCACCGTCGTCAAATGCATGGGCCGCACCTACACGGCGGCGGCCGCCGGCACCGGCACCGTCCGCCTCGACGACGTCACCGACCCCACCCACCCCCTGCCGCTCGGCACCGCGCACCCCGCGTCCGGCGAGTGGGAGGTCCACGACCGGACCGGTGCGCACCTCACCAGCACCGGCGACCTCCTGTACGCCCTGGCCCTGCTGCGCCAGCACGAGTGGCCCGCCCCGGCCCCCGGCCGCCCGGGGACGTTCGGCGGCCTGCCCTAGCGGAGCCGCGCGCCGCGCCCGCCGCGGGCGGTGCCGGTCAAACTCTGGGCAAAGCCTTCGCCAACCACTTGTGTGATCATCACTGCGCAGTGGCGGGCGGCGGTGCCATCGCCCAGCGGACGAGCCCCGTGACGGCCCGCCCGGCCGGCCGCACCACGGCCGCCTCCAGCACCGGGAGCTCCGGCAGGCGCAGCTCCGCGCGGGCCCACCCGGGCAGCAGGGAGACCGCGGCGGCGGCGAGCATCCCGTAGGCCGGGCGGGCCGGGAGCGGCACGGGCGGGTGGAGGAGCAGGAACCGTGCCGCTTCGAACGCGTCCGCCCCCGCGGCGAGTTCGGGCCGGTAGGAGTCCAGGCACCGCGCCAGCTCCGCCCGGTCCCGGGGAGGGTCCGCCACCCCCAGGGCGCGGGCGATGCGGGCCGTACTCGCGACGTACGCGTCGTACCCGTCGGGTCGCAGGGGCTCCGCGCCGTACAGCTGATGGGCCCTCAGGAAGCTGTCGACCTCGGCGGCGTGCACCCAGCACAGCAGGTGGGGGTCGCCCGCCCAGTACAACGTCCCGGAGGCGGTGGTGCCGCGGATGCGCCGGTGGACGGCGCGGACCCGGTCGACCGCCTGCTGCGCGTCGGCGGCGGTGCCGAAGGTGGTGACCGCGAGGAAGGTGCTGGTGCGCTGCAGCCTGCCCCACGGGTCGCCGCGGAACCCGGAGTGGGCGGCGACGGCCGCCATCGCCGACGGGTGCAGCGACTGCAGCAGCAGCGCCCGCAGACCGCCCACGAACATCGAGGCGTCACCGTGCACGGTGCGGATCGGGTCCTGCGGGCCGAACCACCGTTCCCCCGGCGTCCGGTGGATGCGCGCCCGGGTGGCCGCGCCGTCGGGGCCCGCCACCCGGGCGAAGATCTCGGCGCCGAGCCGCGCACGCAGCCCCGACGGCCGTACGGTCGCCTCCGGCCCGGCCTCCATGCACCCACGGTACGCCGGGCCCGCTCCTGCCCGGGCCGCCCCCGGAACCCCGCCCCAGGAACTCCGCCCGTTCTGCGACGCGCCCGCCGCACCGGATCCGCCGGTTCAGCCCCGGCCCGCGGCCCGCAGGACCTCGTAGCCCGCCTGGACGAAGCGGCCGTCCAGCGCGGGTGCCGTGTTGGCCAGGGCCGCGACCGCGACCGGGCCCTGCGGGGAGAAGCCGACGAAGGTGGTGAAGCCCCGGGTGCCGCCCGAGTGGAAGTAGAGGTCCCGGCCGCCGGACTCACGGTGCATCCAGACCAGGCCGAGCCGGTCCGTCGAGCCGGGCAGGCGCAGTCGTAGCCGTTGGACGTCCCCGAGGGCCGCACCCAGCTGCCCCCCGCGGCCTTCGGCGTGGGCCCGCAGGTAGCGTGCCAGGTCGGCCCCGGAGGACCGCACCGCTCCCGCGCCCGGCAGCCCGGGCATCAGCCACGGCGGCCGTGCCCGCCCGTGGCGGTAGCCGACCGCCAGTCCGGGCGCGTCCGGGCGGCAGCCGGTGCCGGTGAGCCCCAGCGGTCGGCAGATCCGTTCGGCGAGCAGCTGCCCGTACGGCAGTCCGCCCGCCTCGGCGAGCAGCCGGCCGAGCAGCCCGACCCCGTAGTTGGAGTAGTGGTAGCGGCTACCGGGCGCGCCGCGCACGGTGGTTCGGGTCAGGGCCTCCCCCAACTGCTCGTCGCCGAAGGCGGCGTACGGGTTGGTGAACCACTCCGGCAGGGCGCTCGCGAGCAGCCCCGGTGGCAGGCGGGGCAGCCCCGAGGTGTGGGTGGCCAGGTGGAGCAGGCGGATCGGCCGGGCCGAACGGACGACGGCCGGTCTCCAGTGCCGCGGCAGGCGTCGCTCCACCGGTTCGTCCAGGGCGAGTTCGCCCCGGGCGGCCATCTCGGCGAGCAGCAGGGCGGTGAACGTCTTGGAGACCGAGCCGAGTTCGAAGACGGTGTCGGGCGTGCACGGCGGCGCGTCCGGCGCCCAGGAGGTGCGTCCGTGGCAGCGGACGTCGGTCCGGTCGCCCCGGGTGACGGCCACGGTGACCGCGCTGGCGTACGGCCCGGCGGCGCGCACCGCCGCCCCGACCGCGAGGTCGAGCCCGTTCACGCGGCGGCCGGCGTGCCGCCGAGGGCCCGGGAGAGGGCGACCGTCGCGGCCACCACGCCCACCACGGCGGTGTGTTCGTGTTCGCGGAAGGTGTCCTCGGGGTCGTCGTAGCGGGTGGCCGCGCCGTCGCGCGGGATGAGTCCGTCCGGCTCCTGGACGGCGGCCAGCGCCTCCCAGCCGGAGCGTCCGGTGACCGGCTCCCCCATGCAGGAGTCAACGATGAGCAGTTCGCCGGCCAGGTCCCACTGCTCGGTCTCCAGCCAGACGTCGAGCCAGACCGGCAGCCAGTCACGCAGGTACTCGTGCATCGGTTCGGGCAGGCACTCGGGCCGCGCGCCCCAGTCGGTGAGGTGGAACACGGTGTGGGTGACGTGGTAGCCGATCACCCAGGCGATGGTCCACGGTTCGGAGAGGGCGCCGAGCCAGGTGGAGCGGGCCAGCGCGGGCCAGTCCGGTACGGGGTCGAGCCCGGCGATCCGGCGGGCGTTGGCCAGGGCGAGCTGCCGGTTGCCGGGGATCTCGACGGCGTGCACGGAGCGCAGCCGGCCGAGGGAGGTGAGCAGGTCGTCCATCGCGGGGTGGCGGTAGCCGGCCCTGGCGAAGTGCGCGTAGGTCTCCAGCGGGTCGATCACCGTGACGTGGCGCAGCTGGCGCTCGTAGAGGAGGTCGCCGTGTCTGAGCTGGGACCAGGACGCCTCCAGCAGCTCGCGGGCGAGCCGGGCGTCGTGCGCGCCGGTGACGCCGTCGCGCAGCACCAGGGAGGAGGCGAGCGCGGCCTCGCAGAGCGGCTTGTAGACGTCGTTCGGGTCGGCGAGGTCGATGATCGTGTTGTCCTCGATCCGATCGAACCCGCCGAGTTGACCGGTGTGCAACCAGGCCAGGGCCCGGGAGCCGAGCTGCTGGGCGATGGTGAGCACCCGGGTGTCGGCCGTCTGGGTGTCGGTCATCGCGGTTCCCCGTTCAACAGGCGCCGGGCGATGGCGAGTTCGAGCCCGGAGCGGTTGGTCCCGTCGCCGACGAAGCCGATCCGGTCCAGGATCGGCTCGATCTCCAGCCGGACCGGCCGGCCGTCGGCGTGCGCCCAGGCCAGCCAACGGGCGAGGCGGACGGCGGTGGTGGGATCGCGCCGCAGCATGGCGCGGACGGTGCCCCGGGCGAGGTCGAGGGTGTGGGTCCGGGTCAGGTCGTGCACGGCGCCGTCGAGCCCGGGCAGTGCGAGCCCGGACAACTGGGCCATCCGGACGGACCAGGACTGCCATCCGACGTCCGCCGGGCCGGGCGGCGGGGACGGAGCGGGCACCGGAGCATCGTCCGCGTGGGGCGTGCCGGCCAGGACGCGCGCGGCCGCCCAGTCCTGCCAGGCGATCACCAGGGTGCCGCCCTCGGTGGCGGCGGCCGGTTCGGGGAGGGCCCGGCGTGCCTCGGCGAGCAGGGCGGCGGTGGCGTCGTCGGGCGCGGCCCCGGCGAGGAGCTGCGGGGCGAACAGGTTCACGCCGAGCACCCGTGCGGCGGCCAGCAGGGCACGGTGCGTGGTCGGGTCGAGGTCGGCGGGGTCGGGGAACGCGGCCGTACCCCCGCCGTCCCGAACGGCGTCGAGGGTACGGCCTGACAAGTGCTCCACTGCCGCGGCGTACTCGTCGCGGAGCGTGGTTTCGGCGAACGGCATGGTGGATCTGTCCTCCTCCACGGGAACGGGACCGGGCTCGGACACGGGGCCGGTGCGGCTCCGTGCCGCATGTCTGCCGCGCGCCGGAACGAGGGGCCCGACTACCGGGCCGGCTTCTCCTTCGGCGGCTTCGGCGAGGCCAGCAGCAGCCCGGCCAGCAGCACTGCGCCGGCGGCCTCGGGGAGGTACGTGGGCGCGTCGGACACGACGGCCTCGTCCTCCACCATCAGGCTCGCGAGCGTCCCGGCCTCGTCGAGCGTCGCGCTGCGTGACGCCGAGGCCGTTTCGGTCTGGAACTGAGTAAGCATCAGATGTGCCTCCTCGTACGGTTTTCACCGCCCGGTCGGGCGATGCCCTCCTTCGACCCTACGAGTACGAACCGATGACCGCACCCGCAGCCGGGCAGGACGGGGCTCTTCGTGGCATCCGGACCCTTCGGCCGTCGATCACGCAAGAAGGCTCTTCCGCCCGGGAGTTGGCACGGACCCTCAGCGACGGCGCAGGAGGAACCCGTGCTCCCGGAGCGACTCCAGGCCGAACTTGGCGACCATGCGGTGGTCGGGACGGTCGTCGTCGAAGACGTGCTCGACGTCGAACGCGGCCCCGAAGTAACCGCGGACCGCGTCCGGCCCCACCGAGAAGGGCGGGGTCTCCATCACCGGTGCGTACTCCAGGGTGTTGAGGAAGTACCGGGCCCCGGCCGGCAGCAGCCCGGTCAGGTGCGCGGCGTAGCGTTCGCGCATCGCTTCCGGGAAGGCGACCAGGCAGGCGCGGTCGTACACCACGTCGACGGCGCCGAGCCCGTCGGTGGCGAGGTCGGCAGCGGTGAGGTCGAAGAAGTCCCGCACCAGGATGGTGAGGTTGCCCGCGCGGAACACCCCGGGCTCCGTCTCGGCCGCGTCGAGCGCGTTGTCCGCCAGGAACTGGGCCACCGCCGACTCGACGAGTTCGACCCCGACCACCTCGCGGGCCCGCCGGGCGAAGGCGGGCATGTCCAGGGACTTCCCGCACAGCGGCACCAGGACCCGGGCACCGTCCAGGAGCCCGCTGTCCACCAGGTACTGCGCGTGCGGGTGCACCACCGGCATGTGGAAGCCGGTCTTCGAACCGCCCTCGTCCCACGAGTCGAACCAGAACTGCCGCTCCACCGCGTCTCCCCCGCTCCGGCGCCCCCGAACCGACCCGGCCGAGCGTATCGCCCGCGCACCCGCACCGGCCGGGCAACGGCCGAATCGGTCCCGGCAGCCGGACGAGGGTCCGCAGCGCGCCGGTCCTCGCCACCGGGCCGCCCGGCGGGGAGACTGAACGCGTGACCGAGATTCGCGAGACCCTGGACTACCAGACGTTCGGCCGGGCGGTGCGCGAACTCGCGCAGACGATCGCCGACGACGGCTACGAACCCGACCTCATCCTGAGCATCGCCCGCGGCGGCGTCTTCGTGGCCGGCGGCCTGGCGTACGCGCTGAACTGCAAGAACATCCACCTGGTGAACGTCGAGTTCTACACGGGCGTGGGCACCACCCTCGACATGCCCGTCATGCTGGCGCCCGTCCCGCAGGCGATCGACTTCTCCGAGAAGAAGGTCCTGATCGCCGACGACGTCGCCGACACCGGCAAGACCTTGGACCTGGTGCACAAGTTCTGCCTCAGCCACGTCGCCGAGGTCCGGTCCGCCGTCATCTACGAGAAGTCGCACTCCCTCGTGAAGTGCGAGTACGCGTGGAAGCGGACCGACGCCTGGATCAACTTCCCGTGGTCGACCGAACCACCGGTGGTCCGGCGGGAGGGCCAGGTGCTCGACGCCTGATCCTCGGCCGACAGGTGCTCCCGCCTCCCACCAGGTCGGGAGCAGCAGGATCCCCCAGAACACCGCGAGGGCCGCACCGAACACCAGGCCCGCCATCGGCCGGACGACGAGCACGGATCCGACGAAGAACGCGTGCAGCAGTGCAGCGGAAGCCGACCGGACCACCGACCGTTTGCGGGTCCGCGAGGGGGTGTTGTCCGGGTGGGGGCGACGCCGCCTCCGAGTCCGGTCGCCCTGTCGGGACGGCCGGGCCGAGTGGCGGCCCGCGGGTCGGCACGGCCGGCTCCCGCCGTGACGCGCCGTCAACTCGGCGTGGCGGCACCGGCCCTGACCGCCTCCGCCTCGTGGTGGCCGGTGGTGGGCTGCACGATCACGTCGCCGCCGTGTCCCGTGGTCCGCGGTCCTTCCGTCGGTGCGCGGCGGCCGGTCGGCCGCCGTTGGAGCGTCGGGTCGGGCCCCGGGACGGCAGGCACCGCCGCCCCGGGGCGTACTACCCGTCTGCCCGGGCTCGCGGATCTCAATCGGCAGCCCGCCCGGCACCGTCGGGTAGCGTGAACGGCATGAGTGTCGAGCACCCGTGGCGGGTCGCGGTGGACCCCGGCCTGGTCGTCCAGCGGACCTGCGACCACCTGGGCGACCTGCGAGAAGTACCGGCCAACCCCGCCCCCGGCTGCGAGGACTGTCTGGCCGAAGGACGCACCGCCTGGGTCCACCTGCGCGCCTGCCTGAGCTGCGGGCACATCGCCTGCTGCGACAGCTCCCCCGGCCGGCACGCCCACCGCCACGCACAGGTCAGCCACGGTCACCACATCGCCCGCTCCCTCCAGCCCGGCGAGACGTGGGCCTGGTGCTACACCGACGAGCTCTTCCTCCGCCCGGCCTGACGCGGACGTACCCGCGCCCGCCGGGCCGCCTCGGGACACAGGGGTGAGGGCCTGACCGCGGGTCAGGGCGCGGTCGAGGTCCAGGTCCAGCCGGGTGGTGAACCCCTGGTCGACCACGGCGAACACCACTTCCCCGTCGTGGTCGAGCGAGCGGCGGGACGGTCGAGCCGGTGCCGACCGACCAGGAAGGGGGCGCGTTGCGGAGGGCTCCGGTGCGGTAGCGGCCTCGGGGGTGGGAAGCAGCGCGGAAAGCAGCGGGATCTCCTGTTATGACAATTCACCCGGGGGTGTTCAGTTCTTGCACTGACCATTCCGTCCGCCCGCCTGTCCGTGCTGACATAGCCCTGCCGGATTCCCGGACGACCAGGGCACTTCGAGAGAAGGCGGAAGCATGGCCAGATCCACCATCGCGTCCACGGCGGCCACCGCACTGGCGGTCACGGTGCTGCTCGCGGCCGGGGGCAGCCCGGCCCACGCCGAGGCGGGGCAGGACAGCATCACCATGCTCAAACAGGAGAAGACCCAGTGGTGCTGGGACGCCTCCGGACTGACGATCGCCAAGTTCCACGGCCTCGGCAGCACGCAGACGGACTTCTGCAACCGGGCCAATCCCTACTACGGCTGCAACAACCAGCCCGCCACCCTCGAGGACATGGCCCGGGGCTGGAACAGTCTCGGCATGACCCGCACCGGCTCGGGCCTGAGCAGCGCGGCCACCTTCGAGCAGGTCTACACCGACGTGAAGGCGGCCCGGCCGATCGGTGCCCGCATCGGGTGGTCGTCCGGCGGCGGCCACATGAACGTCGTCTACGGCTTCGACACGTCGAAGACCACCATCGCCGTCGCCGATCCCTGGCCGGACACCGCCACCTACACGTGGTGGAACTACAGCGACTACGTCAGCAACAGCTCCTTCAAGTGGACCCACTCCCGGATCGGCATCTCCCGGTAAGGCAGGCACATGCACCACGCACCAACAGCCCGGCGCCGTACGACCCTTCGGCTCTCCCGCCTGACCGCCGTCCTGGCCCTGGGCGCGTCCGTCCTGCTGCCGGGCACGGCCCGTGCGACCGCGCCGGCGGACCCCCTCCCCGCGGACATCCCGGACTACCGGGCCGCCCTCGACCTGGTGAGGTCGGCGGACGTCCGCAACACCGTCTGCCGCTTCCTCGGCGTCCCCCTGCCCCAGGGCGACGGGGCCGGGACCGTGCAGCCGATTCCCGACGTGGCCGACCCGTGCGAGGGCCTGCCGGCGTTCACCGTCCAGGACCCGCTGGCCCTCAACGAGATCACCCCGGGCTTCGTCGCGGGGACCTCCCTGCCCGTGGCCACCGAGGCCGTCCGGCTGAGCCACCTGGTCTCGGCGTTGAACGCCCCGGTCAACGGCCGCAACGCCACCGTCATGCTCGCCCCCACCGAGGGCGGCGGCTGGCACCTGGCGGCCGTACGGGACGGCGACGCCGACGCCGCCTACGCGGGCAAGGCAGGGGCGGGCACCCTGGTGTTCACCGAGCCGCAGATCCGCGGCTGGTACCAGCTCAGGCTCACCACCGTCGAACCGCTCAACGACGCGGCACGGCAGGGCCTGGACGGCCGGCCGTCCGTCTCGCTGGGCGACTACCAGAAGCTGGTCAAAGCCCGGTACGCCGACAAGCTGCCCGGCTCGACGTACGACACCACGGGCATGTCCAGCGGCTACGGCCCCGCCGCGGAAGAGGGCTCCGCGCCGTCCTCCGCGACCCTCCTCGTGGGCGGCACCGGCACGGCCCTGGCACTCGCGGGCGGCGGCCTCGTCCTGCACCGCCGACGCAGGACCACCGGCTGATACCGGCGCCACCGTCGAGCCCCGATCCAGCGCATCCCGGTCCGCGAACTCGACCGGGGGAAAGGGGAGTTCGACACGAGGGTGCGCCCGACCGCGAGTCGCCGCCGAGATCGAGTCCGTCGAGCCCTTCCGCCACCGGAAGGGCTCGACGGCGGCAGCAGGTACCGGGAGCCCGGGAACGCCGGGACCCGCGACGAGTGTTTCCGATCCGGCCACGCACACCGGCCACGCGCCGTACCGTGATGGGCAGTTGCACCGAGCGGCCGGCCCCGGACCGGTGTCCGTTCGGTCGTGCGCCGACACGAGGCGGGGAAGCCGTCCCCGTCGCAGGCCATCCTGCGCACGGCCGCCGTCGGTGCGGCGCCTCGGCCGCCGCCGGACCCGGAAGGAACACGATGAGCACCCACGTCCCGCCCGCCCCCTACCCGCACCTGCTCGGCTGGTTCACCGCGGGGGCGCCCGACGCCGCCCTGCTCGCCGAGGAGCTCGACGCCATGGCGCAGGGTCCGGACCTCGCGCGGCTGCTGACCGCCCTCAGGCTCCACGGCGAACTCGACCACTTCCGTACCGCCCTGCTGGTGTCCTTCCCCCAACTCGACCTGGCCGCACCGCAGTTCATACCGTCACAGCAGCCACTGACCGCCCTGGCGAGTGCCGGTCTGAAGGCCGTCGGCGTGTCCTGTCTGACCGCGATCGCCCTCGGTGCACCGGAGCCGGCCTTCGATCCGGCGCTCTTCACGTGGACCGTCGCGGGCCTGTGCTACGACAAGGTGCCCGTCTTCGGCACGGTCGGCGGCGAGCGCCGTCGCGTGTTCGTCTCCGGCCAGGGGAAGCTCTACGTCGTCACCCCGGACCACGACCTCAAGGGCTGGCTGCAGCGGGCGGGCTCCGACCTCGCCGTGACGGACGTCCACGGCGTGGCGCCCGACGACCACGAGAGCGGGTACAACGCCCTGGAGTCCGTCGGCAACCTCACCTGGGAGTGCTCGTTCGGGGAGTTCGACACGCCCGAGCACCTGCTCCAGGCGATCGCGAAGAGCGAGGCCTTCGCGAAGGTGGCCTGGGGGACGTCGTCCTGCCACGCCGGCTGGGTGTCCTCGCTGATGCCCACGCTCGCGACCTGGGGCACCTTCCGCATCCCGAACGCGACGGTGACGATCGGTCAGAACGTCCACACCGCCACGGTGATCGGCAGCGCCTGGATCAAGGACATGACGGGGGCCGACTGCCCGCAGGAGCTGTTCCCCCAGGCGTGGGAGGCCGGGGTGAGGGCCACGCTGCTCCCGCGGGCCGTCGCGAGCGCCGACCTCGCGGCCGTCACGATGTTCTGCAATTTCCTCAAGCAGAACAAGTTCAAGCCCCTGAAGAAGGCGCCGGCGCCGGAACGGAACAACCGGATCTCCTTCCTCCTCACCCAGCGCCCGGCGGACCGGGCGACCCTGCGGGCCCTGCCCAACATCGCCGTCTACTACGACAAGCTGTTCTGATCCGGCGGTCACGGCCGGGTCCGGGTGCCGGTCGTGGTCGCGGTGCCGGCGTCGCGTCGGGTCCTACGGGCGGGCTCCGCCGAAGCCGCGGCGGCTGAAGCGGGTCAGGGCCAGCTCGGTGCGCAGCTCCTCCAGCCGGCCCAGGGCGGGCGTGCCGTAGAAGGTGTGCAGGAGCTCCCGGTCTAGGGCGTGGGCCCCGTAGAGGTAGGGGCGGCCGCCGGCCTCGGCGCAGACCTCCAGCAGGCGGCGCTGCGCGCGCCGGGTCCCCGCGACGAGCTCCTCGTCGGCGACGGGGGCCGAGGCGAAGACCCCGATGCCGTACTGGACGGGCGCGTCCAGGACCGGTGCGAAGGCGAACGGGGTTGCGGGGGCGGGGCGTTGGACGACCAGGAAGTAGAGGCTGATCAGGCTCGCGGTCAGCGGCGGCTCGGCGATGAGCTGCTCCAGCGCCGCGGTGAAGGCGGGCAGGCCCGCCTCGTCGAGGACGTAGTCGGCCCAGAGGTTCGCGTGGGTGGGCGCCCCGAGCAGCGGTGCGAGGTGTCCGGCGACCTCCTGGTGGAGCAGGCCGGTGTAGTCGGGCACGGGGAGCACCGGTGTCGCGAGGCCGGTCTCGTCGGCGCCGGGGGCCAGGGAGATCTGGGAGTACCAGGCGGCGCGGTCGTACATGCCGAAGTACCCCTCGGCCCTCGGGTCGGCGGCGACGCGCGGCAGGTGGGCGACCAGGTCGGCCAGGCCGGTGTGGTCGACGCGGGTGACGCGGGTGACGGCGGTGCGGGCGACGGTGCGCAGGACCGCCGTGGTGATGTGGCCGACCTGGCCGACGCCGCCGAGGGCGTACCGGAAGAGTTCGGCGTTCTCCCGGGGTGAGCAGCGGCGGGTGCGGCCGTCGCCGTCGACCAGCTCGATCCGCTCGACCTGGTCGATCTGGAGTCCGTGGCGCAGGGAGCCGAGACCGAAGCCGCCGATGGAGAGGGTGCCGCCGACGGTGAGGTCGAGGTAGCTGGGCAGTACCGGGACGGCCCGGCCGTGTCCGGCCAGCCAGGTCTCCAGCTCGAGCCAGGTGGTGCCGGTGGGGACCTCGACGAGGTGTTCCCCGTCCGGGGAGTCCACGAAGCGCGGCGCGGTGCCGTGCCGCCGGTTGTCCAGGAGGGTGCCGGTGGTGAGGGTCTGGGTGTTGCAGGAGCGGCCGTTGCCGCGTACGGCGACGTCCTGGCCGGAGGCGGTGGCCTGCCGCATGATCTCCTCCGCGGTGCCGTCCTCGCCGACCCGTCGGACGGTCTGCGGGACGAGGCGGAGGGAGCGGCCGAAGTCGGTGTCCACGGTCTGCATGGGTGTCCTCTCGTGACGGTCGGGTCGGGCTACAGCCGGAAGTCCCCGAAGGCGCGTCGGCTGAAGTGGGTGAGGGAGAGCTCGGCGCGCAGCTCCCGCAGGCGGTCCAGGGCCGGGGCGCCGTAGATGCGGTGGAGCAGCTCGGTGTCGAAGTCGTGGGTGCCGTAGAGGTAGGGGCGGCCCCCGGCGTCGGCGCAGGCCTCCAGCAGGTCCCGCAGCACGCGCCGGATCCCGGCGATGCCGTCGGCGTCGGCCTTCGGGGTGGCGGCGAAGATGCCGACGAGGTACTGCACGGGGGCGTCCACGACGGGGGCCAGGACGAAGGGGGTGGCCCCTTCGGGGCGGCGGACGACCAGGAAGTACAGGGCGACCAGGGTGTCGGCGAGCGGCGGTACCGCCATCGCCTCGCGCACCCTGCGGACGAACGCGGGGAAGTGCTCCTCGTCGAGGACGTGGTCGACCCAGAGGTTGGCGTGGGTGTCCTCCTCCAGCAGGTGGTGCAGGACCTTCGCGGTCTCCTGGTGGCTGTAGAGGATGTAGTCGGGCACCGGCATCACCTGGGTGGCCTCGGCGGGGCCGGGTGCGTCGTCGTCCAGGGTCACGAAGGAGTACCACGCGTCGCGCTCGAACATCCCGAAGTAGCTGGAGACGCCGGGGTCCTGGGCGCCGCCGCGCATGAAGGCGACCAGGTCGTCGGGGCCGGTGTGCTCGATCCTGGCCGCGCGGGAGACGGGACGGTGGGCGACGGTGCGCAGGACGACGGTCTTGATGAAGCCCACCTGCCCCAACCCGCCCAGGGCGTAGCGGAACAGTTCGGCGTTCTCCCGGTCCGAGCAGCGGCGGGTGCGTCCCGTTCCGTCGACGAGTTCGATCTCCACGACCTGGTCGCCCTGGATGCCGGAGCGCACCGAGGCCAGCCCGAATCCGCCGATGGAGAGGTTCCCGCCGATGGTGATGTCGAGGTAGCTGGGGAGGACCGGGTTGGCGCGGCCGTGCCGGTTGAGCCACTTCTCCAGTTCGAGCCAGGTGATGCCGCTGCCCACCTCCACGTGGTGGTCCGCCCCGACGAAGCGGGGGGTGGCGTCGGGGCGGTAGTTGTCGAGCACCAGGTCGGGGGAGAGCGTCTGGGTGTTCGTGGAGCGTCCGGCGCCGCGCACCACCATGTCGCGGCCGTCTGCGGCGGCTTCGCGCATGAGTTCCTCGACGGTCCCGTCCAGGTCCGCCCGGACCACTTTCCGGGGGACGACGACGGAGGTTCGGCCGAAATCCTGGCTGAATTCTTTCACGTGCTTCGCCCTTTCCGTGAACCGGTGTGCGACGAGAAGATCAATGGCCAGAGGCGTTGACGGGCGCCACGTTAGACCACGATCGGCCCCCTGCACACCAGGCCGGGTGTACCTGACAAGGTCCCCCGGGACCGCGCCGCCCGCCGGATCGGAGCACTTACCGTGGTGCACGGTTCACGTGGTCCGTCACCGAATCATCCAGGAACGTGCAACTCCGCTTTCCCCCCACCGCACATGGAACGAGCAATCGAAGCGAGGAAGGGAGAAGCCGAATTGGCCGTGCACCCGCAGCACCGACCGGCGGCCCCGGGCATCAGGAAGGACTTCATCTCCGACTACGACGGCCTGGCCGGCGAGTGGTGGGACCCCCGCGGGGCCCTGGCGCCGCTGGGCTGGATCGCCCGGGCCCGGGCCGGGTTCGTCCCCCCGGCCCGCGACGGGAACGCCCGGCTGCTCGACATCGCCTGCGGCGGCGGCCTGTTCGGCCCGTACGCGGCGGGCAAGGGGTACCGGGCCGTCGGCGTCGACCTGTCGGAGCTGTCACTGCGCGAGGCGCTGCGGCACGGCTTCGCCGAGGTCGTCCGGGCCGACGTGACCGTGCTGCCCTTCGAGGACGAGTCCTTCGACGTCGTCACGGCCGGCCAGTGCCTGGAGCACGTCCCCGACCCCTACGCGGTGGTGGCGGAGGCGTGCCGGGTGCTGCGCCCCGGCGGCACGCTCGTCGTCGACACCATCGCCGACACCGCGATCGCCCGCTTCGTCTCCATCACCGTGGCCGAGAACGTGCCGATCGCCGGGCACCCGCCGCGCGGCACCCACGACCACCGGCTCTTCGTCAACCGCGAACGGCTGACCCGGGCCGCCCGCGAGCACGGCGTCCAGCTCCAACTGCTGGGCCTACGGCCGAAGTTGGGACAGATGCTCCGCTACTCGCTCGGCCTGCTCGACGAGGTGCGCATGGTGCGCACCCGGTCCACCTCGATCCTCTACCTGGGTGTGGGAACCAAGACATGACCCTGCAGCTGGAAACGCCCCACGGCGCCGTGCGCACCTGGGTCCTCGGGGCGCGCCTGAAGACCCTCCCGGTCAGTTACGCGCCCCTCGCGGTGGGCTTCGCCCTCGCCGCCGCCCACGGCCCCCTCGACTGGTCCCGTGCCCTGCTCACCACGGTCCTGGTCCTCGGCTTCGTCCTGGGCACCAACTTCTTCAACGACTACAGCGACGGCATCCGCGGGGCCGACGACCACCGCCTCGGGCCGGCCCGGATGGTCGGATCGGGGCGGGCCACCCCGCAGGAGGTCTTCCGGCACGGCGCGGTCCTGTACGCGATCGGCGCCGCCGCCGGACTCGCGCTGGCCGTCACGGTCTCCTGGTGGCTGCTCGCCGTGACGGTGCTGATCGCCCTGGGAGGCTGGTTCTACACCGGTGGTTCCCACCCCTACGGCTACCACGGGCTGGGCGAGGTCAGCATCTTCCTCTACCACGGCGTCGTCTTCGTCTGCACCCCGGTCTACGTCCAGACCGGCGAGGTCCCCTGGCTCGCCGTGGCCGCCGCCGTCCCCGTGGGCCTGCTCGCCTGCGCCCTGCTGACCACCAACAACCTGCGCGACATCCCCACCGACTCCGTCGCCGGGAAGACCACCCTCCCGGTCCGGTTCGGCGCCGACTGGGCCCGCGGCTTCTACACCTGCTGCGTGCTCGGCGCCTTCGCCGCCACCGTCCTGCTCGCCCTCGTCCGCCCCTGGGCGCTGCTGGCGCTGCTCGCCGCCCCGGTCGCGCTCCACCCCCTGCGACGCGTCCGCAGCGGCGCCGGCGGCCGTGACCTGATACCCGCCCTGGAGCACACCTGCCTGCTCCTGCTCGCCCTCGGCACCTTCGAGGCGATCGGACTCGCCCTGTGACCACGACCCCCGCACCGCCCGAGGCCCCCGACCACCTGGTGCTGGTGATCGGAGCCGGCTTCTCCGGCATCGGCACCGCCATCGGACTGCGCCGCGCGGGCATCGACGACTTCCTCGTCCTGGAGGAACGCGACGACATCGGCGGCAGCTGGCACGTCAACCGCTACCCCGGCATCGCCGTCGACATCTCCGCCTTCTCCTACTCCTTCGCCTCGGACCCCTCCCCCGCCTGGTCCCGCCTCTTCCCGCCGGGGCAGGAGCTCAAGGACTACGCCGACCACATCGCCGACACCTACCGGCTGCGCTCCAAGCTGCGCCTCGACTCCCGCGTGGTGAGCGCCACCTACCAGGAGGACGCCCACCTCTGGCGGGTCGAACTCGCCGACGGCGCCCGCCTGTCGGCCCGCTTCGTGGTGTGCGCGACCGGCTGGCTCACCAAGCCGAAGACGCCCGCCATCCCCGGCCTCGACCGGTTCGGGGGCGACGTGGTGCACACCGCGCACTGGGACCCCTCCCTGGAACTGGACGGACGCACCGTGGCCGTCATCGGCACCGGGGCCTCGGGCGTGCAGATCGTCCCCGAGCTGGCACCCCGGGTGGAGCGCCTCCACGTCTACCAGCGCACCCCCATCTGGCTGCTGCCCAAACCCGACCTCGCGCTGCCCGCGCCGGTCCGCCGCCTCTTCCGCCGCGCCCCGTGGACCCAGCGCGCCCTACGGCGCCTGACGGACACCGTCACCGAGGTCAGCTTCGTCCTCGGCATGGTCCACTACCGCCGCTTCCCCTACCTGGTGCGGGCCGGCGAGGCCGCCTCGAAGTACTACCTGCGCCGCCAGGTGAACGGCGACCCCGAGCTGATCCGCAAGCTCACCCCCGCCTACCGGGTCGGCTGCAAACGCCCCTCCCTGGCCAAGGGCTACTGGCGCACCTTCACCCGGGACGACGTCGAGCTCGTCACCGAGCCCATCGAGGAGATCACCGAGAAGGGCATCCGCACCGCCGACGGCCGGGAGGAGCACTTCGACGCCATCGTCCTCGCCACCGGCTTCCACGTGCTGGACAACCTGCCGCCCTTCCCGCTGCACGGCAGCGGGGGACGCAACCTCCAGGAGTTCTGGCGCACCGAGCGCTTCCAGTCCTACGAGGGGACCTCTGTCAAGGGCTACCCCAACCTGTGGTTCATCGTCGGCCCGTACTCCTTCACCGGGGGCTCCTGGTTCGGGATGATCGACTACCAGGTCACCCACGCCCTGCGCGTCATCACCGAGGCCCGCCGCCGGGGCGCCACCGAGGCCGTGATCCGCCCCGAGAAGCACGACGCCTCCTTCCGCGAGACCCTGCGCCGCCAGCGCGACACGGTCTTCCTCGACCCCAGCTGCCGCACCTCGAACACCTACTACCTGGACGAGCACGGCGACGCCCCGGCCGTCCGCCCCGCCTCCACCTTCGAAGCCGCCCGCCGTGCCCGCCGCTTCGACCTGGACGACTACCGCTACACGCCATGACGGACCGTCACCCGCCACCGCCCGCCACCACCCTCAGCAGGAGGAACACGACCATGCGCCTGCGCGATGTCCGGGGCCGCGACCGCGCCCTGTGCGTTCTGTACGGCACCTCCGCCCTCATCGGCGCCGCCGTGATGGGCACCATGGCCGTCACCTTCGTCGTCCGCACCGCGGACGCCGGCCCCGGCGGCGTCGTCGCCGCCTTCATGCGGGACGCCACCTCCACCTTCGCCTCCCAGTTCATCTACGCCGACCTGGCCCTGACCTGGGCCGCCCTGGGCGCCTACATGATCGTCGAGGCCCGGCGCCTGAACATCCGTCACGTGTGGGCGTACATCGTCGGCGCGCCCGCCCTCGCCCTGATCGCCAGCTACGGGCTGTTCATGCTGGTACGCCAGCTGAAGATCGCCGCCGGCGTCGGCCCGGACGACGCGTCCGCCGCCGTCCGGACGGGCGACGCGCGGCCCGCGACGGTGCGCTGACCACGCACCCCGTACGGCCGTGCGCCCGTCGCCCGGCTCCGGCGGACGCCGACGGGGCGGCACCCGGAACACGTCCGGAGTGCCGCCCCGCGGGGGTGGGGTGCGGAGGGTGCGCCGCGCCTACCCCCAGGTGTCGGTGGCCCAGAGCGCCCGGGCCCCGTCGGCGTCGTGGACCACCACGTTGCCGTCGGTCTGCACGATGAGCCAGGCACCCGAGTGGCCCCAGGTCCCGGACGCCCAGACCGGGGTGCCGGACTTCGTGAGCACCAGGTTGCCTTCCGCCTGCATGGTCAGGACCGTCGAGGACTGCATCGTGTACTGCGCCTCACCGCTGCGCAGCCGGAAGCCCGGCGCCATCGGGGAACCCCTCTTCCAGGACGAACGGATCGGAGAGCTCGTGCTCCGGGAAGGTGATCAGGCCGAGCGGGGCCGGTCCTGGTCGGCGTGAAGGAGCACCTCACCACCATCCGGCGATCCGTACGGTCAGGGCGCCAAGGACGCGTGCAACGCACCGAACACGTCGCGGAGTTCGGTGACGTCGACGGGACCGATCTCCATCTGCAGCTGACACACGCCGTCGTCACCGTTGGGGGTCAGACGCACGAAGAAGGCGAACCCGTCCCCGGCGGGTTCAGCGCTCAGCACCAGCGGGTTGTTGCGCCCCGGGGTCACCGCCGCCGAGAACCGGGAGGCCGAGGGAGAGCTCAGGCAGGAGAGCATCCGCGCGGCGAAGTCCGCGACCTCGTCCCCGGTGAGGTCGGCGGTGAAGTCGGCCGACAGCGACGAGCACCAGTCGGCCGTGACCCGCCAGCTGTCCTCGTCGGCCCGAACCAGTTCCACCCACGCTCCACCGCTGCCAAGGCGCATCCGCGGCGTTTCCATCGTCATGTCCTCCGACCTCAGGTTCTGTCCGGCGGATCATACGACCTCCGGATGGTCGGATCGTTGTTCTGAGTGGGTGCGGCTGGAGCCGCACCCACCTAATTCCTTATTAGCGGTCCGTGGAACCGAAGTGGTTGTTTGATCGGACGGGCCTTCCCCCTGATGTGAGGACACCGGACACTGGATCTTGATGGTTCAGGAGAACGGAGTCCCTGTGGGGATGAAGCACTACCCGCCGGAGT
>NZ_JBITBY010000018.1:0-123811 GCF_044452665.1 Kitasatospora sp. NPDC051853
CAACCTCACCACCCTGTACGGCAACAACGCCGCGGTCATCGGCGGCGACATCGACATGATCCTGCCCGGCCAGGTCCTCAGCATCTGACCCGACCGTCGGTAACACACGACGAAGCCTCCCTCCACGGACCCCGGTCCGTGGAGGGAGGCTTCGTCGTACCCGTGACGTGCACCCGGATGAGCGTTACCGCGGTCGCCCGCCGGGCCGGGGTCTGTGCGGCCGGGCGGGCGTCGCCAGTCCCCCAGCGCGGGCCAGCACCGCAGCTGTTGTCGGATGGTCAGGAGGAGCGGGCTTACGGCTGCTGACGGCGCACCAGGTAAGCCGCGCGAGGGTAGCGGGCGCTCGCCGCTCCTGGCCGTCGTGGTATTCCCCGGTGGCGGGGGTGGTGCTGGTGGGTGTCCACCCCCGGTGACGGTCATCATCTGGGTTGGTCGGCTTGCTGGGCAGCACGCCGTGCTCTGCCTGGCCAAGGACCGCCGCTGAGCGGCCTTCCCACGCGGACGGGCGTTTCGTCGCACAGTGGGTGTGACGAAACGGTGGGGATGGACGGGCCGGGGGTTGGGTGGACCGATCCGGATCGGTGGCCGGGTGGCGGAGGGCGGCCCGGTGGGGCTGCGGATGGGGCCGGTTTCGGTGACTGTGGGCAGCTTCCGGCCGAGGCCCACCTCGGGCTTCCGGGTTGTCCGGGGCCGGGTTGGCTTCGGGGTGCTTCCGTGAATTGACGACCGGTCAGGAACGCGCTCCCTTTTCCGCGCCGGATTCACCCCGGGATTCGCTTTCCGCGCTCGGTGTTCCGCCACGGCCTCCCGGCCCGCTCCGGTCTTCCCGGCTGGCCGCCGCTCCGGTTCTGGCGCTCTGCTCCTGGCCGTCGTCCTGGCTGCTGGGAGCAGCCGCTGCTGCGCGCCCGTTGTGGCCGCAGGTCGCCCGCGTCGGGGATCAGGAGGAGGAGTCAAGGGGTCTGGTGGTTGGTGGGTTCAGTGGTGGTGTTGGTAGGGCCATTTGCGGATGGGGCCACCTTGGCGGGTGGGCCAGGTGAGGGCAAGGACAAGGCGGTTGGTCAGAACGAAGTATCCGGGGTGGACCCAGCCGGCTCTCTTGTCGAGGGCGCCGGGGCCGCCATCGCCGTAGAGGTGGTCGCGCAGGGCGTCGTAGGCGAACCCGCCTCCTACCAGCAGCAGGGGCGCGGTGAGGGCCGCGCCGATGGTGACACTCCAACGCATGGCGGTCATCAAGCGGGGGTCGGTTTTCATGGCTTCAGCATCCCGGGGCCGTCAACACCCGCTCGGCTTGGTCGTCGTGGTGCTGCTGGGCTGGGCAGGAGCGGGTCCGTCAGGGGCTGCTGGTCGGGGGGCCGGGCGGGTCAGATCTTTGTGGGGAAGTTGAGGTCGATGCTGATGTCGGTGGTGGGTGCGTGGTGGTGGATGGCGGCGAGGAGGGCGGGGGTGTTCAGGCGCCAGCCGTTGACGGCCCTGCTGGCGGCGACCAAGGCGGCGGGCTTGCCGACGGCGGCCGCGCCGATTCGGCTGCGGCCGCCGGGCAGCGGGGGCAGGTCGGGATGGCGGTGCAGGCCGACGTACGGGAGCTTCTTCGCGGAGTACTGGATCCACAGTTCGACGCCGGCTATCTCCGACCAGGGGACCAGGACGGTGGTGGCCCGGTAGCGCAGCGGGGCGCCGCCGAGCAGGACGCCGGTGGCGTCCACCCGGAGGGCGACCTTCTTGCTGATCGCGTTGTAGGCGATGACCGTGCCGCCGCCGCCGAACAGCAGCAGGGTGAGGATCTGGAGCCAGACCGTGGTCTGGGACGGGTCGATGAGGAACGTTCCTGCGGTCATCAGCACGGCGATGGCCAGGACGGCGGCGTTGCGGGCGCTCCAGCCGTGGCGGGATTCGTAGATGGTGTCGGTCTCTTGCACGGGCAGGAGTGTGTCAGCCGGCGCGTTCGGACGACACAGCGCCCCGGCTGGGCCCGTTCCTGCCGCCAGTTGCCGCTGGCCGGGTGCTGTTGCCCGGGGCGGGGCGTGTCGCACCAGGGGTGGTGTCCCGTCGTTGACGTGCGGCCGTGACCGGTGCCCGGCCCCGCTGTGGTGCCTGCTGTGGGGCCGTCAGGCCTCGGCGCCAGCCCCGCTCGTAGGCCAGCCCCCCGTGCGGCCGCAGGCCACCCTCTAGGACCAGGAGGACCGGGTGGCGGTGCCGGTTGCGCCCCGCTCCCTCTCGGCTCCGGCCAACAGCCTCTTCCGCACCGGAGCGCTGCCTTCGGTGCTGTCCCGGCCCGTTGCTGCTGACGACCGATCAGGAGGGTGGCCTGGTACGCCACCTGCCCGGTGCCTCGAGCTCTCCGCCCGGGGGAGCGGACGCAGAGCGGATCCGGCGGTGGCCGCCTCGGCAGGCGAGGGGCTGGCCGGAACCTGGCCGGGTTCGGACTGAACGTCGACCTCGCCCCGGTGCTCGACGTGTACCGGGCGCCCGGCAACTTCATCGACCTCCGCGCCCGCTCCTACAGCCACGACGCCTCCGTGGTCACCGAGTTGGGCAGTGCCTTCACCACCGCCCGACAGCGCACCGGCGTCGCCGCCACCGCCGAGCACTTCCCCGGCCTCGGCACCGCCGGGCGCAACCAGAACACCGACACTCGCCCTGTCACCCTGCGGGTACGTCTGGCGCGGTTCCACCTTGCGCACCCCGCGTCCCGTTCTCCTCGGCCGACCCGGGCCGGGCCGTGACGGTGCGGGAGGCGGGGAGGGCGGCAGGGGCAGGACGGGGTCAGCGGCGCAGGGCGACGGGCAGTGCCTCCAAGCCGCGCAGCATCATCGTGTTGCGCCAGCGCAGGTCGTGCTCCTGGCAGGCCAGGGTCATTCCGGGGTAGTGGGCGAGGAGCGCGGCGAGCGCGATCTCGGTCTCCAGCTTGCCGAGCAGGGCCCCGAGGCAGCGGTGGATACCACCGCCGAAGGCGAGATGGCCGGCGTCCTGGCGGTCGAGGACGAGGCGGTCGGGGTCCTGGAAGCGCGCCGGGTCGCGGTTGGCCGCGCCGAGGGACAGCAGCACGAACTCGTCCTGCGGGATCTCCACCCCGCCGACGTCCACCGGCTCGGTGGTGAAGCGGGTGGTGGCCATGCAGATGGGGGAGTCGTAGCGCAGGAACTCCTCGACGGCCCCGGGCATCCGGGTGGGATCGGCGCGCAGCCAGGCGGCCTGCCCGGGATCGCGCAGCAGCGCGAGGCAGGAGGTGCCCAGCAGGTTCACGGTGGTCTCGTGTCCGCCGATCAGCAGCAGGGCGACCATGCCCACGATCTCGTCGTCCGTCAGTTCCCCGCGCTCGCGGGCCGCCAGCAGTTCGGTGAGCAGATCGGCGGGACGGTCGTTGCGGCGGATGCGCCGGTCGGCGATGGCCAGGACGTACGAGCCCATCTCCTGGACGGCTCGCCGGAACGCCGCGTGGTCGCCTTCATGGGTGACGATGGCGGTCGACCAGTTCCGGTAGAGGTCGCGGTCCTCGGGCGGGAAGCCGAGCAGTTCGCAGACGACGAGGATCGGCAGCGGGAAGGCGAAGTCACGGACCAGGTCCACCGTGGCGGTGGCGGTGGTGGTGAGGGTTGTGCGGTGCGCGGCTGCCGCGTCCAGCCCGTCGAGGAGTTCGAGGGTGATGCGCTCGACCATCGGCCGCATCGCCTCGACCCGCTTGCGGCTGAACGCCGCCTGGACCACGCGGCGGAGGCGGGTGTGGTCGGGCGGATCGCTGCTGAGCATGTGGGTGATATCGGTGCCCAGGTTGACGCCCTCGAACCGGCTGTCGGCCAGGGCCTGGGCACGCCGCGCGTCCTGCGCGAAGCGGCGGTCGGAGAGCGCGGCCCGGACGTCGTCGTAGCGCGGGATGATCCACAGCCGCAGGCCGCCGTCGCCGTGCAGCACGGAGACCGGGGCCGATTCCCGCATCCTGGCCAGGGTCGGGTACGGGTCGTTGAGGAACGTCGGCGGGTTCTGGCGCGGTTGCGTCGGCCCGGACTCGTCCGGCCGGTGCTCCTCCGTCCGGGGGCTGTCCGTCCGGGGTGTAGCTGTGGTCATGATGTTTTCCTGTCCTCACCGGCACGGCCGGCGCCGCGGCGGGGTGCCGGGCATGGCACCCCGCTACGGCGCTGCTGGGGCTCACTGCAGAGGCGACTTCTCCTCCGTGTTCTTCTCCGTGCGGGTGGTGCAGGCCCGCGCCGGGCCGTTCGGCCGGACCGGGACCGCCTTGTCCAGGGCGACCTGGTCGTGTGGCGGAATGATGATCCCGCGCTCCCGCTCGGTGGCGCTGATGGGGTCGACGCGCAGTCCGTGACGCTTCATGGGGTTGACCTTTCTTCGGTGTGGTGGACGGGGTGGTGCGAGCCGGTCCGCCCGCTGTCGCGGCGGTCGGCGGTTCTGGGGGAGGCGCGCAGCGCGTCGTCGGCGTAGCGCACCATGGCGGCCCAGGCGGCGGCGTGTCCGGCCGGGTCACGGCCCACGTCGTGTCCGCCGCCGAGCCACCGGACGCGGTGCGGGACGTCGCGGCGCCGTAGCGCGGCGAGATAGCGCTCGATCTGTTCCGGAGGGCACTTCTCGTCGTCCGCGGAGGCGGCGATGAAGAGCGTGCCGCGTACGCGGTCCACGTAGGTCATCGGGCAGGCCGCGCGATAGCGGTGCGGCACCTGCTCGGGGGTGCCGCCGAAGAGGCGGTCGTCGACCTCCCGCAGCGCCGGCGTCGTCGCCCGGTACGCCGCCGTGTAGTCGGCCACCGGGGCGACGGCCAGCCCCACGTCCCACAGCCGGGGCTGGACGCCCATCGCCAGCAGTGTCAGATAGCCGCCCCAGGAGTAGCCGCACAGGCCGGTGCGGCCCGGCTCCGAGACTCCCTCGTCGATGAGGTGGCCGCGCACCGCGGCGAGGTCTTCGAGCTGGGCGAGGCCGACCCGGTGGCCGAAGTCGTCCCGCCAGCGGGGGCCGTAGCCCGTCGAGCCGCGGTAGTTGGTGCGCACCACGGCGAATCCGGCCCGGACCAGGGCCTCGGTCCGGGCGTCGTAGGCGTCCCGGTCGTGGGTGTGGGGCCCGCCGTGGACGAGGAAGACCGTCGGCCAGGGGCGGTGGCCCGCCCTGCGGCCGGGCGGGGTGGCCACGAAGCTGTGGATCTGCCCGTACGGCCGGCGTGTCCACAGCTCGCGGCGCCCGGATCCGGTCGTTCCGCCGGGCACTGTGCCGCGTGACGCCGTCGTGGAGCGGCCGGAGTGGCCGGAGCAGTCGGGACGTTCCGAGCGCTCCGGGCTTTCCGGGTGGCAAATCAGTGGCCGGGGCGGTTCGCCGTCGCGGCTCCACAGGCAGTGGACCGTGCGGTCAGGCGCGCAGGAGAAGTCGATGATCGTGCCCTCGGGCGTGGGAAGCACCGTCGTCGTACCGCGGTCGAGGTCGGCGCGGAGCAGGCGGCTGCGTCCCGCCTGGTCCTGCTGGACCAGCGCCGTGCGGCCGGGCCCGTACCAGCAGGCGGTGATCTCGGTGTCGAAGTCGAGGGCGGAGCCGGGACCGTGCGTACGGATCCCCTCGCCCTGCCGCCAGAAGGCCAGGGTGTAGCGGCCCGCGCGTTCGAGGACGAGCAGCAGTTCCGGCGGTGCGGTGGTGAGGTCCGGGCGGAAGCCCAGCGCCCACACCGCGCCGCCGTCGCCGTCCCCGGCTGCGCCGGGGATGGTGTCCACGAGGTCGCCGGAGGCCGGTGACCACAGCCGGACCGCGGCCGGTCCGGTCGGGCACCCCGCGGTGGCCAGCAGCCGGCCGCCGGGGGCCAGGCCCACCACTGCCGCGTAGCCGGGCTCCTCGGCCACCAGGCGGGCGTGCCCGCCCGGCCGGCCGAGGTAGTGCCGCGAGCGGTCCGCGACCCCGACGCCGACGGCGGCGAGGCCGTTGCGGGGGTCGAAGGCCAGGCCGTGCATCCGCCCGGCGGGTACGCCGTCGAGCGCCGGGTGCGGGTGGCCGCCCTCGAACGGCCCGCGCAGCCAGCGGCCTTGACCGCCGGCAGTGTCGTCGAACCACCACAGGCCGTGGCCGTCCGGCTCGATGGCGGCGGT
Organism: Kitasatospora sp. NPDC051853; assembly: GCF_044452665.1. Lineage (NCBI taxonomy): Bacteria > Bacillati > Actinomycetota > Actinomycetes > Kitasatosporales > Streptomycetaceae > Kitasatospora > Kitasatospora sp. NPDC051853. The sequence continues at coordinate 6,072 of NZ_JBITBY010000018.1, forward strand.
CTCCACACCCAGTGGTGCGGTGGTCGCCTGGCGGCGCTGACCCGTCGTCAGATCCCAGGCCACGATCTGCGGTAGACCGTCCACATACCGGGTCTCGACCGCTCGTCGTCCGTCGCGGGCGGCGAAGGACGGGACGTGCACCGCCGTTCCGATACCGCTGCTCATCGCCGTCCCTCCCTTCGTCGGTGTCCGCTTCCGCCGCCGGCGGCCTTGGCTCTGCTGGGCTCCGACGGCCATCACACTGCCGGACGGGCGGGCTGCGGGGCAGGGAAGAAAGCGCAGCGGCACCGGCGGTGAGCCACTGCCGGTCCTTCCCTGGCACCGGACGGTGGGCGGGCGACAGGGTGCGGGGGCGGCCGCACGGCCGGGACCCACCGAGGAGAGAGGGGCGACCCGATGACGATTGCGGCGACCCGGCCCGGCGCAGCCCCCGTCCCGCCCGGCGGAGCGCCGAACGGCACGGCGGGCGGCAGGCCGGGCCGTGCGCTGACGGCGGTCTACGTCGCGGGCGCGGTGACGGCGTTGGGCACCCAGATGACCATGCTCGCGCTGCCCTGGCTGGTGCTGGAGACCACCGGCTCGGCCACCCGGGCGGGCCTGGTCTTCGCGGCCCAGGTACTGCCCATGGCGCTGCTCGGCTTCGCGGGCGGAGAGGTCATCCAGCGCCTGGGCGCCCGCCGGACCATGGTCGTCTCCGATCTCGCCCGCGCTCCGGTGGTGGCGTCGATCCCGCTGCTGCAGACCCTGGGCGCGCTCAACCTGGCCGTCCTCGTGGCGATCGTCGCGGTGCTCGGGGTGCTGGCCGTTCCGTACCACGCGGCACAGCGGGTGCTGGCGATGGAACTGCTGAGCCCGCACGCCCGCTCCCTGGCCCGCGCCAACAGCGCGCTGGCAGGTGTGCACAACGGCTCGGCGTTCGTCGGACCGGCGCTCGCGGGCGCGCTGATCCCGCTGGTGGGGACCACCTCGGTGGTGTGGCTGGACGCCGCCACGTTCGCCTTCTCCGGGTTGTTGCTGCTGCGCCGCGTCCCGGCAGGGGCCGGCGGGGCCGGCGGGTCCGCGGCCGGGCCCCGCGGCCTGTGGGCGGGGGTGCGGCATCTGTGCGGCGACTGGTTCCTGAGGCGGGCGATGCTGTCCACCGTAGTGTTCGGGCTGATGCTGCGAACCCTGATGATCACCATGCCGGTGCTGGCGTTCGTCCGGTTCGAGGGGGACGCCAGGGTCGGCGGCCTGCTGATCGCCGTCGATGGCGCCGGTGGCCTGGTGGGCGCAGTGGCCGCCTATGTGCTGGCGACACGGGTCGCCCCCGTACGACTCGCCTGTACGGCCCTGGTCTGCGTCGCCCTGCCCCTGTGGACGCTCCTGGTGCCGGTGCCGGCCGGTGTGCTCGCCGTCGCCGTCGGCCTGTCATCGGCCGCCGCGCCCCTGGCGAACGCGCCGCTGATGGGCCTGCTCTCCGCCCGGCTGCCGGACGGCTTCGGGCCCAAGGTGCTGCAGGCCGTGGTCACGATCAGCGCCCTGTCCGGGCCGCTGGGCTTCCTGGCCGCGGGCGTCGTGCTGGACCGGGCCGGTGTCGCGGCGACCCTGTGGGGCGTCGCCGCGCTCGCGACGTTCGGCAGCGGCAATCTGATCCTGGCCCTGCGCCGCCTCCAGGCCACCAGGGTCGTCCCGGACTGACCTGGTCCTCCGGGGTGACCCCGATGGACGGGGCGCACGCGGCAGCGGAGCTCACCAGAAGTCCTCCTCGCGGTACTCCGCGTCCGAGCCCGCCGCGTCGACCTGCTCCGCATCGACGAACTCGGCCACACGGAACTCGACCGTCTCGGCGCCGAACCGCTCTCCCAGGTCCTCACCGGACGCGAGGAGAAGAACAGCGTCGCCATCGCCTCGAACGAGCCGTTCGGCGGCTGGACGAAGACCTTCACCGACCCCCGCCTCCGTGCGGCCATCGTCGACCGCCTCACCTTCAACGGCAGCGTCATCGAGACCGGCACCGACTCCTACCGACTCGCCTCGACCCGGGCGCGGGCCGAAGCACCAGCCGAGGCCTGCTGACCGCCACAGGCGCCGGGCTGACGACCTGCCAACTCCCGCCCAGGCGACGGCTCGTCGGTCCGAGATGCTCCAGTAGGCTGCGCTGGCCATGGATACGCACGCCGAACCCGAGCCGCGCCGGACCGACGCGGCCACTTCCGGTCCGCCGATCCGGCAGCTCTTCCGGGACGTGATCGCCGACCGTCTGCCGGGCCGCAGGCCACCCCAGGCAGCGATGCTGTTCGACGCCGAGATCGACCCCTCCTGGGACGACCGGAGCTTCCTCGGCGACTTCTACAACGAGATCCTCCACCAGGACACCTGCCAGCTGGCCACCGCTGACGGTGCCGTCCTGCTCGCGGCCCTCGCCGTCGACGACCGGGTTCCCGCCTGACAGCGGTTCCAAGCCGTCCATCTGCTGGTCAGGGCCGCCACCGTTGGCGAACGCCACCTTGCTGAGACCTGGCCGAACACCTCTCAACACGCCGATCCCGACAGCGAGGCCCGGGCCCGCAGCGCGGTCCAGGCCCGCACCCCGGATCTGCTGAACCGCTGGCTGGCCGAATGCCCCGCGGTCCGGCTGGCCCTCGCCGGCCTTGCCGTCGTCTTCCCCACCGACCGCACCCTGCCCGCTTTGACACCGCTCAGGAGCTCAAGGAGATCCGGGCCGCCTGTCCGCACCTCGATGCCGCTGCTGGGCACGTCCGTGATTTCGCCGCCATGCTCCACGACCGACGCGGCGACTTGCTGCCCGAGTGGATGACCCGGGGCCTGGCCGACGACCTACCCGCCCTCCACCCCCTGGTCGCCGGCCTCCGCCGCGACCAGGACGCCGTCGTCGCCGGACTGTCCAGTACCTGGAGATCGGGCCAGGTCGAAGGCCATGCCACGCGAATCAAGCTCCTCAAGCGCAAGGGCTATGGCCGCGCCAACCTCGACCTGCTCAGTCGGCGCATACTCCTCGCATTCTGACTCAGTCCGCTCCCGATCACGATCGCACCCCTCGTGCCGCGCTGTCGGACACATGGGCGAGGATCTGCGCCATGACGGTGACTGCTGTTGACTACCTGTGGTTCGAGGACAGATTCCCAGACCTGGCCGAGGCGTACTGCTTCACGCTCGTGAACGACCTCGCGCCGTCCGAGCTGCTGCAACGCCTCAACGGGGAAGAACACCCCGCGCTGACCGGAGTGACAGCAGTTGTCGAGGCCGCCTACGACCTGGACGACACACAGCAGTTGATCGCGATGATCGCCATCGGCTCATGGACCTTGGTGATCGAGCCGAACGGCTATATCGGTGTCAGCGAGGAACGGGCTTTGCCGGCCTCCGCAGGAACCACCTGGATCTCGCACTTCTGCAACATCAACGGTGTGGACTCATTCCTCTGGGCCGAGGACGCCACGATGCGCTTGGTCTTCGAGCCGATGTTCCCCGATTCCCGGTGGGGCAGCACCCCCGATGACCAACTGGAGACGATGCGCCGCGTCGGCTTCCACTTCGGCACCGAAGAGACGGAGATCGACCAGTCAGTGGCCGCAGCCTTCGCCCTCGCGAACGTGATGACCGAAGTCCGTCTGACACCAGAGATCCTTGAGACAGCCACATTCACCTGCGGGTCCGTCAAGATCCGTTGAGCGCAGCAGGACCTTGCCCATCGAGGTTCGCCGGCGACAAGGGCCCGCAACTTTAAGGAAGGGCCACGAACGCAACAGCCAGTGACGACCGGTCGCGAGTCGATGCCGAGCACGGACCCGTGGGCGGGGCGGTCTCGGCCGGGTCGGCCCTTGGGGCCAGGGCGGTGCGGTGGCCGAGCAGCCAGGCGCCGAGGCGGCGGCCAGCTCATTGCCGTTCGGTTCGGCGGCCGGGGAGGTGGTCGTGAGGTGGTGAGTGCGAGGTGGTGGTCATCGCCCAAGCGATCGGCGATTGCGGCGTCAGCCCTCCTCTGGCATATGCCAGAGGAGGGCTTTCTTTCGTTGCACTACCGTGACATAACGCTATGGAGTCATCGCTCTCGAAACGTGCTGGAGCCTGCTGCAGCGAGCCGCAAGTCGATCACTCTTGGTGGCGGCCAAGTGTCGGATTCCCGGCAGAAGCGGGACGAGGGGGGCAACTGATTTCGCTTGCCTGGATGGGAAGTATGCGAAAGGCTCAAGCGGTGCCGGGCCGCCTCAAGCGCCCGGCCTCAATCTGTGGGCTGGGGGGCCCGCGGTGCAACGCGGACCCCCCTCCTCGTCATATCGATGCGCTTTGGGAGGACATCATGACGAAGACCGCGACCCCTGTGAGCGGGGTGCGTAAGACGATGGTACGGCTCGGTATCGCAGCTGTGTTGGCGGCTGTTCCGGTCGCGACCACCATCGACGCGCAGGCCGCCCCTGCTCAGAAGGGCGACCACCAGCTGAAGCTGCCCTCGACCGGTGGAGCGGCCGCCCAGATCAACGACGGCGCTGCCACCCCCACGGGCAGCATCCAGCCCCTGGTCAGTACCCAGCTGAGCAGCGGCACCCTCTCGTTCTGGTCCGAGAACGGTGCGAAGCACGGCCAGTCCTACTACTCGGCTCTCACGGCCATCCAGTACAAGAAGAACTCGGGCGGCCAGATCATCGCCAGGTTCGCGTACGAGGAGGGTGGCAACACCCACTGGGACCAGGGTGCATTCACCCAGAACGCCGGTGAGACCAAGAGCTTCAGCTGGGGCTTCGCCCCGCTGCCGGCGAACTGCAGCGCGATCGGCAAGATGTGGGTCTCCGGGCAGCAGACCTTCCAGACCCCGCCGGACCACCCCTGCTGAACCCGACAGGTTGAACCTCCCCTGGGGAGGGCGCGAACTCAGCTCGCGCCCTCCCCAGGGCACTACCCGACCGCGTCCCGGAAGACCGATGATCGAAGCGATTTTCTCCTCAGCTCCCGCACTCGTCCCCGTCTTCGCCGTCCTCGGCCTCATCTTCGGGACGGTGGCTCTGCGCCGGGCTCGGGCCAGACAGTGGCCGCAGGCCGCCGCAGTGTTCTGGGGGCTGTCACTGGCCGGTGAGGTCGCGGCGACCCTGACACCGACCACCACCGGCTCCTCCGGGCGGACCTGCTCGATCGGCAGCGGGGTGTGGGACACCGCCACCACCCAGCAAGGGCTGATGAACATCGCCCTGTTCATACCCCTCGCCTTCTTCGCCACGGTCGTCCTGTGCAGGCCGCTGACCGTGCTCGCGGCGTGCACGGTTCTCTCCGTCGCGACCGAGCTGTGCCAGACCCTGTTGGGCACCGGCCGCTCCTGTGACGGCGCGGACTTCATCGACAACGCACTCGGCGCGCTCATCGGCACGGTTGCCGCGGTCCTCTGGTCGTGGCTCCGCTCCCGCAAGGCAGGGTTCGGGCGCCGGGACGTCCTTCACGGCCTCACCACCGTCGGCATCGGCCTCGCCGCCGCCACGACCGTCGTCTGGCTGCGGGTACCGCTTCACCGCGACGCGGCCGGCTTCGGCGCGACCTCTTCGGCCGACGAGATCGAAGTTCCCCAACGCATCGCCGACCAGCTCTTCGGCCCCGGTACCCAACTGCAGACCACCCGCCTGACCGCCACCCCCGAGAGTCCCCCACAGCAGGTCCTCGAGGCCGCCACCGATCGCGGCCAGTTCCGCATCGACTGGCCCACCGGACGTCTCCTCATCAGCGCCTCGGCCAACAGCCAGATCGACCCCGGTCCGCTCACCAAGGACCAGGTCCTCAAGGTCGGCACGGACTTCGCGGCCACCTGGTTCTCCGAACTCACCCAGGCAGCCACCCCGACCCTGACCTCAACCGACAGCGCAGGTGGCGCCTACATGCTCACCTACCGTCGGTACAACGCCGACAACGTCCTGATGCCGATGCGTCTGGACATCACCGTCTCCACCTCCGGCAGGGTCATGGCGTCATCCGCACGTTGGGAAACCGACCCCCAACTGCCACATCCCACCGTCACCGCCGACACAGCCAAGCGACAGGCCGTCTCCGCCCATCCCGGTTCCCGTGCCGATACCACGTTCCTCCTGGCCAAGAAGATCGACGGCCAGTGGCGGCTTTGCTGGGCAGTCAACATCGTCAAGCCCGGCGAAAACCAGGCCACGGGCACCGTCGAATTCATCGACGCCGTCACCGGCCAACCGGTGGCAAAACAAGGCTGACCGTCCGCAGATACGTCGGTCTCACCGGTAAGGGCGGCGACGATCGTGGCGGCCGTCGCGGCCGCCAGCACCTGCCGTCGCGGCTGGTGACGTGCTCATGCTCCCGCTCGGCGGCGGCATCGGCCTCGGTCAACGCCGGCGGCTCGCTCTCCCAGCAGGCGCGCAGCTGGTCAGCGATGGGGACGGCCGGGGCGAGGGCGGCGGTCAGGTCGGGCCCGTGGGGTGGGTGCTGACGGTGTGTCAGGTGGGTGCGCGGGCCGTGAGGGCGTCCCGCCACCGTCCCGCCGCAGGGCTTGACGGACGAGAACTGACGTCGTGCCATGAGAGGACAGACCGTGACGGGGGGATGACACGATGGCGGCAGAGGGACATGACGGACCCAGTGGCGAGCCCGAGAGCCACGATGAGGTCCCGCAGAACAGCACTCCGAAAATCCCACCCGGCAATGACTTCGCCCATGTGGCTTGGATCGTCCTGGCTCTCATCGTCTTCGGGCTGATCTTGACCGCGGCATCCGGATCCGGCGATTGCTCTGCCAACTGCGACGGCAACACGGGACCCTTGTGGCACTGATCACCGAGTGTGCCGGGGGCACTTTTCGGCCTCACGCTCACCCCACGCGGACGCGTTGCCTGCTGGCCGTTGTAGATCCCGCCGGGAGTGTGCGCTCGAACCGGTCATCTACGGAATCGCGGCAGAGCCGCAATCGCGGATCCTCATCACCCTCGAGCCCCGGACCGGGTCGGTCGGGCCTGGTGGGGGCCGTCGCGGCCGGGTCTGTTCCCGGGCTGCGGGGTGCTGCTGCGCCCGGCGGGGGTGGGCCAGGGCTGGGACGGGGGCCCAAGGGGTGTCCCGCCGTTGTCTCACCCCGCCGTTCATGTCCGTTGTGCTGGGACAGTCTCAGGCCATCCCGAGGCGGGAGCGTTTTCGGTCCAGGCCTGGGACGGGGCCGGGACGCACCTCGGGGGCGGTGACCTCTGCCAGGTGACCTTGACCGTTTGCCATGCGATCTTGACCACCGCCGAGTTCCTGCCATCTGATCTTGACCGGCGGTGGGGTTGCCGTGCGGGCGTAGATTGACCAGCGATCAGTTGGAGCTCAGTCCTTGGGGGAGGGTGCCGTGATCGGGCGCGAGGAGCGGTCGGAGTGGAGCGACATGAGCGTCGCCGAGGGCGGTCCCGACGATGTGCTGGACTTCCTGGCGATGTTCCACGACCACAGCTCATGGCTGGTCCCGGTGCAGTACGTCAACCTGCTCGAAACGCTGGAGTGGGAGGAGTCCCCGCCGATCGTCAAGCAGGTGCTGCGCCACGTCCGGGACGGACAGGTGCGGATCTGCCGGGACCTGATCAGCCGTATCACGGGCGGCTCCGTGCTGACTGACGAGGCTCCGGAGTTCGCTCCCGCGGTCGAGGAGCCCGAGCTCTACCTGCACTTCCTGGTGACCAGGGTGAGGTTCCGGCAGTTCAGCATGGCGGCCCTGGTCGCCGATGCCCGGGCCGAGGCGGCCCGCCGTGGTGCACGGCTGCTCCGGACGCACTGCTGGGCCGGTGAGGACGGCCGCGTGGTGCGCGAGTACGAGGAGTTGGGCTTCACCGCGGCCTTGGAGTTCGAGGAGCTGCGGTCGGACGGGTCGCTCTGGCCGGGCTGGGTGCTTCAGGCCCGGGTGTGAGCGGGCGGTCAGACTCACCTGTCAAGCGGTCAAGATCACCTGTCAGAGGACAGGCGGGGGCGGTGCGGTTGTCGGTTGCTGCCCTGGCACCCTGCTCGCATGGATGACTTCGTTGGTACGCAGGCCCCGATCCGCCGACTGACCGATCCTGCGGAGGCGGTCGCCGCATTGGAGAGTGCGGTTCCGGGCCTGGTGGCTCTGCGTCTGCCAGAGCCCAGGAACGTCGACTGGCGGCTCGTGGAGGCCGGCCTGGGTACTGCCCTGCCGGAGGACTTCAAGCTCCTTCGCGAGCTCTACCCGACCTTCGGCCTGGGAGACTTCCTCGGCTTCGGTGGACCGGAGCGCGGCCACGAGCAGCGCTGGGTGGAGGGTGCGCGCGGATCGCTGGAGGATCTGGAGGAGTTGTGTTCGGAGGTGGACCTCGCCGTGCCGTTCCACCCTTTCCCCGCGCCGGGCGGGTTGCTTCCCTGGGCCGGTTCGAACCAGGGCGACCTCTTCCTGTGGGCCACCGATCCTGCCGGGCCGCAGGAGTGGACGGTCACGGTCGCCTCGCGGAGGTCGGCCTGGTGGCACTACACCGGCGGAGCCGTCCAGTTCCTCGCCGACCTGGTCACGGGCGCGGTGGAGCCCTGGGCTCTGCCCAGGGTCAGCCCCGACATCGCGCGATGGTGATCGGAGCCGACCCGCCCGTACAGCGGGCAGCCGCTCTGCTGGGCGGCTGCCGCACCCACGCGGTGGCGCCGGCGGTAGCGCACCTTCAACCGGTCAAGATCACACGGCAATCGGTCACGATCACCTGTCAGAGGACACTGTCCCGTCTCATCGAAGTTTGATCACCCGCGCCGACCAGCGGAAGGCTGTCTGTCCTCGTTCGTAGGATCAGCGCCATGCCTGATGCCTTCACTGTCTTGTGGACCCATGACACGTGCCGTGCCCTGCGCAAGGAGGGCCGCGTGGGCGAGCGGCCGCCGGTCGCCTATAGCGGCGTCCATACCTCCCGGCCTGCCTGGTCAGGGGCCCGTGCGGGGGACGAGGTGTACGCGTTGCACGTCAACCGGTACGAGGTGTTCGTGGTCAGCCGGATGCGGGTGACCGACATGGAGCGGCAGGACTGCTGCGGCGCGGCTCCCGCGTCGTGGCAAGACTCGGGGTTTCCCGGGCACGGTGACTGGTCGATGCTCGGTGCCGACGACTGCGGGGCCACGGCGGTGCACGTGGACGCGACACCAGTGCGCTTCGATGTGCCTGTGCCCGGCGAACTCCTGGAGCGGCTCACCTGGCGAAACCGCCGCGGTCAGACCCGCGTCCTGAAGCACGTGGTGGACGGCCGCCTTGAACGTTCGATCAGCCTCCAGGGGTTCTACCGTCTGACCTCCGAGTCGGCCGACGAGCTGGCGGAGCTGGTCGACGGTGGTGATGCCGCCACGTGATGCCGCCCGACGAGCGGACAGCCCGGGCGGTCGAATTTCGGTGAGACGGGACAGCGGACTACCGGCTTGGGGCGGCGTTGTCGATGGCGGCGATCAGGTGGGCGTGGACGGCTTCGGCGGCGTCGCGGGTGGCCGGGTCGGGGTCGTCCAGCTGCGGGGCGATGAGGGCGGCGGCTGCGGCGAGGACCGGTACCGGCACGGTCGCCGAGCGCAGGTGCAGGAGCTGGGAGGCGGCCTGCTCGGCGGGGGTGGCGTGGGTGCGGGTGGTGGGGATCAGGGCGTTGATGCCCCGAGGCTGGGTGGTCACGTGATCATTCTCCCGGCGCTGGGCGGGTGCCGGTTGTCCGACGAGCGATGGGCACAGAAGGAAGGCGTCGGCTACTGGGACCACGGCGTCTGCACCAGGTGCCGGACTGACGCCGACCGGCAGGCCCGGGAGAGGGCCGAGCGTACGCGGGCCGCCGCCGAAGCCGCAGCGGTGGCAGAGGCAGCGGCGGTGGAGGCGGTGAAGCGGTCCAGCCTCTGGTGGCGTCGGGGCTGAACGTCGTGGTTCCGGCCGCGTGGGGGCAGGTGAGCCGACGTGCTGGGGTGGGCACAGGAGATGGGGTGACCACCTCTTCGTTCAGTACCTGGCGGGCCCGCTGCCGGCGCCCCCGCACCACCACCTCCGCGACCGGCACCCTGCCCGCCTCCGCCGCCGGAGGTGGGCGGGCACCGGCCGCACCGGGGCGGCCGTCCGGGTGCTGCCGGATCTGGTCCGGTGAGCCCCGCCTGCCGGGCAGGACGGTCGTGCGCACGGACCGGCACCACCCGGCCTGCCAGGTTGACCGGTGACCGCGCCGACCCCGATCCGGGTGTGCGCGATCCTGCTCCACGACCACCGCCTGGCCCTGATCCGGTGTGAGCGACCTGACGGTGTCCAGCACTCCCTGCCCGGCGGCCTCCTTCAGTCCGGCGAAGCCCCGGCCACCGCCCTGCACCGCGAGGTGCTGGAGGAGCTCGGCCTGGACCTGGGCGGCCTGCCCGAGCCGCCGGTGCTGCGCTTCGTCCAGGAGCAGCAGAGTCGGCGGCCCGGCGAGGCGACGCCCTTCCGGCGGCGGCACCTGGTCTTCACCGCCGCCCTGCCCAGCCAGCTCTGCCGGGCCGTGGCCGCTGTCGAGCTGGACGACCCCGGCCGGGCGCCGGTGGTGTGGGCGCAGCTGACCGTTGTGGGTCCGGCCGGGTGAAGGCAGGTGAGTCAGTGGGGGCGGGCAGCGGCCGCGTCAGGACGCTTGTCCGGGCCCGCCGCGCGGCGAGCGTCTCGTACTCCACCACGGTCTGGAGCCCGTGGTGACGGCCACCCCCGACTGACGGCTGTCGGCCCGGCGACGACGATGTCGCCGGGCCGGCAGGACGCGCTACATGGACGCTGGAAGTGCGCCCCGGACGGTGCAACGGCGCACGCCGGAACGTGGCAGAGTCATGGCCAACGCCACCGTCCGGGCGACTCGGGGCCATCGCCAGAACGCCACCCACAGTTCGTCACCGCACTTCGCGGCCCCCTGACCGAGCGGGACCAACCTCCGGTTCCTCCACCTGCTGCATCCCGGTGAGGAACCACTGAGCAGCTGCTGAGCGTTGGTGTTGTCCGCGGACAACACCAACGCTGGTACGGGGCGGTCCCGTCAGGCCGTCCTGCGAAGGGCGCAGAGCGAGGGCGGCGCCCTGGCGAGGATCGCTCTGATCTCCCGCACGGCGCCTTGCGGACGCCCAAGAAGGTGAGGAGAGCGCGTCCGGGTTGCGTCCAAGGCCTTCGCGTTGCGGAGGAGCGCGGCGAGGGCCACCTCGACCCGGTCTCGCGCGGCAGTGTTGTCGGACTGCGCGGTGATGTGCCCAGCCACGCACCGTGGAGCTCACCGACAACTTTGAGCTCTCCGGGATCAGGCTGGGCACGACCATCGTCCTGACGGGCTGTCACGTGCTGGGCGCGATGGCCCCGGTGCACATGAAGCAGCCACGCGAGACGCCGCTGCCGAGCGCGGTCACCATCGGCTACGACGACACCGGCAGCAAGCCGCACTGACCGGTCGTCACGGGCGTGGGCGTCGGTGCGGGTCCGGTCGGTGTGGGCGGGTGGGCTGGACCGGTGAGGGTCGGGGCTTTCGCGGTGGCGCGGCATCCGGTCGGGTGGTGGAGGGCTGGACGGGGGTGTGCGGGGGGATGCCGTGGTCGGCCGTGTAGGCGTTCAGGGCGTCGTTCAGGGCGTCCCATTCGGCTCTGGCGAGGGGGTCGGCCGGTGCGGGTCCGAGGGGGTCGGCGGTGGTGATGCGGTGGCGTACGCGCCAGTGGACGCAGGAGGCGATCAGCCGTGTGTGCAGTTGCCTCTCTTGGGCGTTGCCTGCTTCGGGTGCGGGGATGGTGCTTGCCCAGAGGTACGGATCGGCACGGCGTGGCTGGGAGAGGCGGTCGTTGACGGTGGCTGCGAACGCTGCCGACGGCCCGCTCCTGGCAGCGGGTGTGCGTGGTTCAGCGGCGGGGAGGTGATCGTCGATTCCGTTGACGTCCCGCCAGACCTTGAGGTGGGCAGCCGTCTGTTGCCAGAGCTGTCGCTTGCGCTCACGGGTCGGGTCGGGCGGACTGCCGAGGAACCGTGCCCACGGGGGAGGGGCTTCCGCCAGCCCGACGCCGAGGAGGTCGAGGAGCCAGCCGATCTCCGCTTGACGTTCGATCAGGTGCTCCTTCCAGTCGTCCGGGGTGAACGGGTCCGAGATCGCGTCGGTCGGGCAGAGCCAGGCGGGCGGCAGCCGGTGGTCCGTGGGAGGCGTGGTTGTGTTTCGATCGGCCCGCAGACGTACGGCCAGTGCCCAGTACCGGCGTGCGGACGCGGCCGAGTCCTCGTCGGCCGATCGGAGCGCGCGTCGGATCTGCCGCGTGGAGGGTATCGGTCCCAGCCCGGAGAGGAGGCTGCGCTGCGCGTCCTCGCGGAGGTGGTCCTGACGGTCCATCAGGGCGCGGAGCTGTTGCTCGTCCTCGAGCGACTTGAGACGTCGTCTCTCGGCAGCGCCGTTCAGGTAGGCCGAGCCGTCCTTGGTGTGCTGCCGCTGACGTCGGGTGGCGCGTCCGAGTTCGGGGGAGGAGAGGCTGCCGTGCGGGCGGTTGGACCAGGCCGGGTGGCTGCGGCCGTTGACGGTCACGGGTGTCGGAGTGGTCGCGCGCTTGCCCTGGGCTGACTCGAGGGCGGTGCGTGCCGCGATCTCCCGCGTGCGTGTCAGACCATGGAGGACAGCGTCCTGTTCCGCATTCCAGGGAGACCGGCCGGGCGAATCGGGGGCGGTCGTGGCCAGGCGGTCGATGTGGTCCGCGAGCGTCGGTGCGTCAGCGGCCGGAGTGGCGTGGTGGGCGAGTGCCATGACCTGCCATGGCAGCAGCCCTCGCCGCTCGGCGCGCCTCACGGCGCCGGCCACCAACGGATGGATGGTGATGCCAGGTCCCGGTGTGCCGAGGACGTACTGCAGCGCAGCGCCGTAGCGGGCTTCGTCGGCGCGCCGGGCCACGTCGGCGTACTCGGCGGCGAGCCGGGGGATGTCCCGGGAACGGCGCTTCTCCGCCCTGAGGGTCTCCAGGGCGCCGGGTACCTGGTCGCTGCTGGCCGCGATCCGGCGCAGGACCGAGTCCGCGGATTCACGGGCGGCGACTGCGACGTACAGCTCGTTCCCGTGACGGCCGCGCGTGGCGCCGACGTAGGCGGCCTCGCGGGAGGTCGTGGAGGTCAGCACGGTGTGGGAGACGTCGACGGTCATGCCCTGCGAGCGGTGGACGGTTGCCGCATAACCGAGTTCGACATGGTGGGCGAGGTACTTGGCCGGGAGGGTGAGGGTGCCGCGGTGGCGCGTGTGCCGGACTCGGGCGCCGCCACCGGGGGTGTAGCCCAGGATCGTCCAGGTGTCGCCGTTCTTCACGAAGTCGCGGCCGGACAGGCAGGTGAGCTGCCGCGCGTTGCGTCGTGTGACGATGGTTTCCCCGACGTGTGCGCGGGTGCCGTCGTGGAGTCGTGCATCACGCTTTCCGGGGACGAGGGTGTCTTGGGCCGAGAGGGCTTGCTGGGCACGGAGGTTGAGGGCTTTGACGAGGGACCGGGTCGGGGCCGCCAACACCACGTTGCGTCCGGCCGCCCGGTCCTTGGACCACGCGGCGAACGCCGCGTCCAGGACGGCCTCCTCGTCTCCGCTGTGAATGCGGCCGTTCTCCCGGTACCACCGGAACGCTTCCTCGGCCGAGCCGTCGCGCAGCACCAGGGAGGCCTCGGCCTCGCCCGGGGTGGTGAAGCGGTGAACCCGTGTCAGCTGCACGGCGTGGCCGTCGGCTTGGAGCAGGCGCAGCGCTCCGCCGGCCTCGACGGCGGCGAGTTGCGAGGGATCCCCCACGAGTCGGACGTGTGCGCCCACCGCCTTGGCGCGGTCCACGATGGCGGCGAGGTGGAGGGTGGATGCCATCCCGGCCTCGTCGACGACGATCAGGTCGCCTCGGCGGAGGGGCGGGGCGGGGAGGGCGAGCCACCGGTGGACGGTGTCGGCGTTCTGCCCGAGCGCTTCGCCGAGCACGCTGGCCGCGCGGGCGGACGGGGCGAGTGCGACCACCTGACGCCCTTCGGCACGGACCGCCTTGGCGGCGAGCAGGAGCGCCGAGGTCTTGCCGGCGCCCGCCGGGCCGATGGCGGCCGACAGCAGCCGGGTACTGGTGGCGAAGTCCTTGGCCATGGCGGCCTGACCGTCGTCGAGCTTGCCCCGGTGGCGGCGCCGGTGCGCGTCGAAGCGTCCGGCCGGGCACGACGGAGCGATCCGGGTACGGGCGGCCCTGAGGAGGCGCCGTTCCGCGGCGAGGACCGCCGGTGTCGAGAAGACACGGGACTCCTGGTCGCGGTAGACGCTCGAGCCGTCAGCCCGAGTGAGGGGAGGGAGGCTCCGTGCCGAGTCAGGAGCACCGAGTTCGACGCACAGCCGGTCCAGCGCGAACCTCAGGACCGGCTCCGCCCAGCGGGCCGGGTCGGCTCTACCGTGCGAGGCGCGGGTGATCTGGCGGAACACTTCGGCGCGGACGTGCCGCAGACCGAACACCGCCCGGTGGGTGGAGACGGCCTCCACCGTCGCGGCCGCCACCTTCGGTACGTTGAGCCGTGAACCCGGGTCGCCCGCTGCCCCCAGGCGGCGAGCGGCGGCCGTCACCGCCTCGACCAAGCCGTCCACCAGGGCCGGGCCGAGCGCGGCCGTCACCTCGGACCGCCAGCGGGCGCGCAACTCGGGCAGCCCGAGCGCCGTCTTCTTGGCAGGGCGGGTCTCCAGCGTCGCGCGCCGTCGGAGCCTCACCCGGGCGACCGAGGACGGCTCGTGGCCGTGCCGTGCTCGGTACATCTCCAGGAGCCGGACCAGCCGGTCCTCGATGGCCACCGAGCGCCTCGCCGTGACGGCGAGCAGCCGCGCGTCCACGCCCGCGATCTCCGTGACCGGACGCAGGCCGTCCTCCCGAGGGCGCTCGATGGCGGCGGCGTCCAGCGCCGCGCAGACGTGGTGAAGGACCTGGGCGTTGTAGTACTCGGAGGCCGCCACCATCTGACCGAGAAGGTGACGTGCGTCCAGCGTCCGCCACTTGCCGTCCGCTCGTAGAACCCGGTTGGCGATCAGCACGTGATCGTGCAGGCCAGGATCACCGGCGCGCGAATCGAAGTGACGGAACCTCACCCCGACCAGACCCGTCGTCACCCGCTCCTGGACGATCCCATTGCGTCCGCCGCGGGTGGCCAGCGCGTTCTCCTCCACCCACACCAGCGTGGCCGCCACCGCGTCGTCCTGCGCCCTTTCGATGGTGAGCCGAACCTTGTCCGAACACAGAGCCCACAGCTGGCTCACGCTCGACGGCGGCTGCAGCACGGCGTGGAACCCCGCGACGGGCTGCCTGGTGGACGTGCGCCGCGCCGAGGTCTTGCGATCCTCGCCGGAGACGTTCTGCTGTTCCGGCCGCTGGGCGCGGGAAGCGGCGGAGACGGTCGAGGCAGCGCCGGCGAGGCCGAACCTGTAGAAAGCCGTCCCCAGCTGCGCCGCGGCCAGGGCGCCCTCCGCGGTCATGCCGGACCGGATCGCCTCGTCGACGAGGGCATCCGCGCGGGGGTGCAGGCCCTCCCCGAACAGGGCACGTAGCTGAGCCTCCGTCACCTCCCCCTCGACACCGAGAAGGCCGACGGCGCTGCCGACCCAGACTCCGGCCGGCAGCCCTGACTCGAGCTGATGGACACTCAGCGAGCATCCACGGGGACGTTGCTGATCACCTGAGGCGGTCTGGGACTCGAAGTACAGGTACCCGTCTCCCGGGGTCATCGTCTGGATCTGCAGCACTGATCCACCTCCATCCTCGGGCCAGGATGGAAGAGGTGTTCGTCAGACCGGGCACTCGGTGGCGGTCACTTTCCGCACTGCGGGACAACGCCCTCGAAATCGCTGCAACTTCCCGCTCAGCGGAAAGAACACCGGCTCGTCCTCGCCCGCGATCGGCCCCAGCCGATCCACTGGCTCGCGGGACAGGGACGAGGCCGCTGAGGATGCGGCCGCCTGTGCTCGCGCAGAGATGAGGGAGAGGACACATGACGACAACGGCCAAGCCGCGTAGGACTGTCAGGATGGTCGAGGCCCGCAAGAAGGCACGGCTGTTGAGCGCCAGGATCGTCGAGCGCCAGCAGGCACTCCTCGACGCTGCGGAGGGCTTCTTCGTCGCGCGGGAAGAGATGGACGACCGGTTGGTGGCCATCGAGCGTCGCATGGCGGAGCTGGTGGCCGAGGCGGACCGGGTCCGGTCGGAAGGCGACAGGGAGCAGGCTCGGACCGTGGCTCGGATGAGCGAACTCGGTTGTGAGCGAGCCGAGATCGGTGAGCGCCTCGGGATCGGTCGGGGTGAGGTCCGACGTCTGTTGGCGGTGGCGGGACCTGGTGCGGAGGGTGAGGGTCCGGTCGGTACGGCCCCGGCCCCGACCGCTCGGTCAGGAGGCGGGCCGGTGAGGGAGCAGCCTGAGCCGACCCTGTTCGACAGTGCCGGCGGCTGATGGCGAGGCGCGGGTCGGTTCACTCTCCGGGACGAGGCTGAGGGGAGCCGGGATACCTGAACCGGAAGCCGCTGGGTGGGCTTGAGCAAACCAGCGCGTCCCTGCTCTCGTCAGCTGCCGGGGAGTTGGCCCGGAATGGTGCCCGCTCCGTGCGAGTGCCGTGGACGGGAATGCCGGGTGCACCGACGCCTTTTGGTGCGGGGCACCCGGCCTGTACCGACGTTCTCCTGGTTGTCAGGTCGCGATCTCCGAGCTCACCGGCGTCGGTGGCTGAATCTCCGTGAGTTCGGTGGCGCGGGCGGCCAGGAGCGAGGACAGCAGGGGGTAGTGGCCACGGGCCACGGCCTGGAGCATCTCGGCCGGGGTGACGAGTTCGCCGATGCGGCGGGCGGACGTGTCGAGTACATCGGCGAACTCGGACTGCACGCGCACGGCCGCGAAGGAACCGGAACGCGAGCATCACGCAGGCAATGCGCGGGGGTTCGGAGTTGGTCAGCGTCGCCGGATCATTGCGGTGAGCCGGGGCGAGTCCGGTGATGGCTGCTGGGCGTTGAACGCTTGGTAGCCCCATGCTTCGTAGACGGCCTGGACCTTGCCGTCTCCGGCGAGCGGGTTGACCATCAGGGTGACGCGGTCCTCGGTACGACCGGCCAGCAGGTCGTCGTGGATGCGGCGGGCGGTTCCGGTGCCGCGCCATGGGGTGCGGACGCCGATCTCCTTGATGACCAGTACCGGGGTGTCGGTCAAGCCGTCGGGCAGGGGCTCGGTCATGCGCTTCCAGTACCGGTCGCTTGCCTCGATGGTGTTGCCGTAGGCGTACCCGGTCGGTGTCTGGCCGTCGTAGCCGAGGACGAGTTCGAAGCCGGGCTCGGTGGCGTGCCGGTCGAGGCGTTCGGCGAACGCGTCCACGCGGTAGTTCGGCAGGTGCAGCAGGGGGGCCCGCACGTCCGCGTACACCTCCAGCAGGTCCTGCCGGGTCTCGGGCGTCAGGTCGCGGTGGTGACGGAGTTCGACGGTCACGCGGTGGTCCTCCAGGTGTTGTGCGCGTACTCGGCCCAGGTCAGGTCCGGACCGGTGCCGGCGGCCAGGCTACTGAGCTTGGCGCCGAAGGCGGCCAGCATGCCGCTGACCCGGGGGTGGGCGGAGACCTCGGCCGGTACCGACATGGCGGTGGCGACGGCGGACTCGTAGGCGCTCTGGCCGAGTTGGGCGTGGGCGAGGCGGACGGTGGTGATCGCATGGGAGCGTTGCATGGCGCCTCGGCGAAGGGCGAGGCAGCGGTGGGCGTGGGCTTCGGCGTTCTCCCAGTTTCCGGCCGCCAGGTGGGCGGCGAGGGCGAGGGAGTCGAGTTCGGCCTGGTCGTAGAACGCGGTGATCCACACGGGTCGGGACGCTGCGGCGTCGGCGCGCTCCAGGCCTTCCTGGGCGTGGCCGAGCAGGCGGTGGACGGCGTTGGTGTCGCCGGTGAGGCCGTGGATGGCGGCGTGGCGGGCGTGTCCGAGGGAGGCGAACAGCGGGTCGCGGCGGGCGATCGGCAGGCTGCGGGCGACGTCGTTGGCGGCGAGGGCGTCGCCGGGGCGGCCGAGGTGGCGGTAGAGGCTGCCGGCGTGCGACCAGATTCGGAACTGGATGGTGGAGTCGCCGGACATGGCGGCTGTGGATGCGGCCTTCTGATGGTGCTTCAGGGCTGCTTCGAAGCGGCGGCCGTCGATCGCGGCCCACATCGCGGATGACATGAAGGAGGCCGCGCAGGCGTACAGGGCGGCGCGGATGCGCTGGGATGCGGTGCCGTGCTCCTGGAGGGCGAGGGCTTCGTCGGCGAGTTGTACGGCCCTGGTCTCGATGCTGACCCGGCCACCGTGGCGGTGGTCGCTGGCGATGACCTCGGCGAAGCGCGCTTCCAGCCGCTGGATGTCGGCGGTGCCGATCCGGCGGGGCGCGGCATTGGCCGGGCCGTGGGCGAGGACGGCCGCGGCGGTCCCGCCGGCGCCCGTGATGAAGTCGCGTCGCCTCACGTCTGCCTCCGGTGTGGTGCGGGCCCGGCCTGTGGGGAGGAAGCCGAGCTGTTCGGGCGTGCAGTCGAATACTGCACTGAGCGCGACCCGGATCTTGCCCGGGGGCCATCGGGTCGCACCGGTCAGCCAGTTGTGGACCGTGCGCTCCGATACGGTGCCCGGCTTTCCCGTGAGGATCTTGATTTCGGCGTTCACTTCGCGCGCCAACTCGGCCTTCGTCATGCGGCGTTCAGCCATCCTGCTGCGCAGGGCGATATTGGCCACCATGCGGCCAACGTAGCCGTGCCATCACCTGATGTGCAGGGCTTCGGGTCATGGGACCGTCAAGTTTTCCGGTTGGTGACGGGCCTACGGGCAGTGAACTTTGCCTCACCACCGTGGAGTTGGAGGCCGTTCACTGGATGAGCACCGCCGCCGGACGTCCCCTCGGTGGCCGCTTTTCCTGCCCTCTGCTCTGGAGTCCGCCATGTCGTATTTCTCCTCCAGCTGTCCCGGACGCGCCCCGGCCGCCGAGCTGCCCCACCGGGACTGGTCGGCGTGACAGGGGAGGTGGCCGTGCTGGAGCCCAAGGCGGCGCTCGCCGAGGTGAGCGCGGAGCTGCCCTACGAGCCGGGCTCGGCGGTGCGGGCCCGGCACCTGGTCCGGGCGACGCTGACCGGTTGGGGCCTGGACAGCCTGGTCGACGATGCACTGCTGGTGATCTCGGAGTTGGTCAGCAACGCCGTGAAGACCGGCTGTCGGCTGGAGATGACGGTTCGGATCATCCGTCTGACGGCCGTCTCGGTGCGGGTCTCGGTGACGGATGGCTGCCGTGTCCTGCCGGTGCGGATCGAGGCGGACGACAGCGAGGAGTCCGGTCGTGGCGTCGACCTCGTCCACCAACTCACCGAAGGCCGGTGGGGTGCCGCTGTGGAGTCGTTCGGCAAGACCGTCCACGCCGACCTGCGAGTCGGGAGGAAGCCGTGACGGGCCGGCACCGCGGCCAGGTCCGCGACCCGATCGCCACCGTCCTGCAGGTGGTCTGGATGAGTGGCCACATCGTCGTCCTCGGCCTGCTCGGTGCCGTGGCCGACCACCAGCTCACCGGCGACCCGCTGCCCGAGATCGCGGCCTCGGCGCGCGACGCCGCATCACCGACACCGTCCCTCTGACCCTGCGAAGGAGCCCGCACGATGCAGACCCTGGCCCGCTACCGGCGCCGCATCGCCCGCCGTCCGGAGGCGTACGTCGTACAGCCGGACGGCTTCTGCAACCTCAACTGCACCTACTGCTACCTCCACAACCGCAACCGCCGCACACCGATGCCCATCGAGGTCGCCGAGGCCATCGCCCGCTCGGTCGCCGAGCTCGCCGACACCGCCTCACCGAAGCCGGTCGAGATCATCTGGCACGCCGGTGAGCCACTGGCGATCGGGCGCCGGCGCTTCGCCGAGCTGCTGGCCCCCTTCGAGCCGCTGCGGCAGGCCGGACTGGTCGAGCACTCGGTGCAGACCAACGCCGTCCTGCTCAACCCCGCCTGGTGCGAGTTCCTGACCGAGTACGGGTTCCGAGTCGGGGTGAGCATCGACGGAC
Source organism: Kitasatospora sp. NPDC051853 (assembly GCF_044452665.1). NCBI lineage: Bacteria > Bacillati > Actinomycetota > Actinomycetes > Kitasatosporales > Streptomycetaceae > Kitasatospora > Kitasatospora sp. NPDC051853. Next base: position 26,024 of record NZ_JBITBY010000018.1, read on the forward strand.
CGGCCTCCCTCAACCAACAGCGCGTCGACTGGGCCGGGCGGCCCGCGTTCGACCGGATCATGAAGGGGATCACCTGCCTGCGCGAGAACGACGTGCGGTTCGCGGTGATCGCGGTCGTCAGCGCGGAGAGCGTCGGCGATCCCGAGGGTCTGCTGGACTTCATGGCCGGCCTCGGCTGCCACAGCGTCGGCCTGAACATGGAGGAGACGGAGGGCGTCAACACCACCCGCCCGGTGCCCACCGTCGAACAGGCCCGCGAGTTCTGGCGCCGTACCATCGCCTGGTCCCGGCAGCACAAGGAACTGACCGTCCGGGAGGTCGACCGCCTCGGCGGCTACCTACGGGCCGCCCGCTCTGGTACCCCCGCGGCCTGGGACGAGCTGCTGATCGACCCCATACCGACCGTCTCCTCCGCCGGGGACGTCGTCCTGCTCTCGCCCGAGCTCGCCGGGATCAAGGACCCGGCCTACGAGGACTTCCGGGCCGGAAACGTCATGGAGTTGAGCATCGGCTCCATGCTGGAGCGCGCGCACGACCTGCGGTACGTGCGCGAGTTCCTGACCGGCCTGGACGAGTGCGAGGCCACCTGCGAGTTCTTCGGTTTTTGCCGAGGGGCCCAGGCCGGCAATCGCTACTTCGAGAACGGCCGCCTGGACACCACGGAGACGAACTACTGCCGCGTGTCCAGGCAGGCCCTCATCATCGCACTGTCCGATACCGTCCGAGAGGAACAAGCCGCATGACCCTGCTCGAACTGCTGGCCACCACCGACGCCCCGGTGATCGCCGACCTCACCGCCGGCACCCTGACCGGCCCCGCGGTCGCCAAGTTCGACAACCGGCCGACCTGGGACAACCCCACCCCCCAGTTCGACAACCGGCCCACCTGGGACAACAAGAAGTAGCACCACCTGAACCACCCGGGCCCGCACCCAGCGGTGCGGGCCCGGCCCCGAACCGAGAGAGCGGAGCCAAGACAGTGGACAGCACCTTCGGCCGTGTCACCGTGACCCTGCCCGACCTGAACGAGCCCGGTCTCTACCTGTCCAACGTCCAGACGCTCGACTCCGCGCGGGGCATCGTCCAGGACTTCCAGTACGGCGACGCCGACCTGCGGGACCTGGACCTCACCGACACCAGCCTCATCACCGGCCGCGTCACCGGACTGCGGGCCGACCGCGTCCAGCTCGACAAGGTCCGCCTCGACTCGATCGAGTTCGACTCCTGCGACCTCGGCGCCGCCCGCATCAGCGACACCAAGCTCTCCCGCGTCGTCTTCCGCAACTGCAGGATCATGGGAGCCCAGTTCAGCGGCGTGACCCTGGACAACGTGCTGTTCGAGAACTGCAAGCTCGACTACAGCACCTTCGAGCAGGTCCGGGCCACCGGCCCACTGGTCTTCTCCAAGTGCGTCCTGACCGAGGCGACGTTCACTGGCAGCGACCTCAGTCGGGCCGTCCTCGACGCCTGCACCCTGCGGCTGACCGACTTCGGCCGAGGCAAGTACCGGGACCTCGACCTGCGCGGAAGCGACCTGAGCACCATCCGGGGAGCCGCCCACCTCGGCAAGGTCATCATCGACCGGGCCCAGCAGGCCGAACTCGCCGACGCCCTGATCGCGGAGCTGGACGTGACCTTCGCCGACACCCTCGACGAGCGCCGGTGAGACCAACCGGGAGGAGCCCGGAATGAACCTCGCCATCGCCCACACCGACCCCGCCGCCCTCATCGAACGGTGCCAGGTCACCGGCGTCCGCATAGCCGGCGGCGAACCGGAGTACGAGGACGGGGCCGTCTTGCCGTCGGGCCTCTGGAGGCCCCTGACCGGTGAAACGGCCGCGCGCCTCAAGCCGACCACCGACACCTCCGACAGCACACTGGTGGAGCTGATCAGGCTCCCCGACGGCCCGCCTCCGACCAGCCTGGCCGGCCTCGCCGACCCGCTCGGCGATCCGGACGCCGTCCACCTGGGCCAGGCCGCCAGTCCCGCCGAGGCCCTCACCACCACCCCCAACTACCAGGACGGCCGCCGCATCGGCCTGCACATCGACAACTGGGACAAGCTCGACCACCACGCCAAGCACACCGGCCGTCGACGCCTGTGCATCAACCTCGGCCCCGGTACCCGCTACCTCCTGCTCGGCGACACCGACATCCAGACGATCTGCCGCACCATCCACCACGACCCGGCCAGCCGCTACCCGCACACCGACGACCTGCGCGCCTACATCGCCGGCGGCCACCAGTTCAGCGTCTACCGCCTCCGGCTGGAGCCCGGGGAGGGTTACGTCGCCCCGACCGAGCTCCTGCCCCATGACGGCTCCACCGAGGGCCAACTGCTGCCCTCAACGGCCACGTTCTGGCTCGGCCACTGGCCTCGGGGGGTGCTTCCCGCGCTGGTGTGACACGCGGTCAGCGCCACCCTGGCTCTGATGCGGGCTCTCCCACCGCCCGGCTACGCGGTGCTCCCATCGCAGGATTCCGCCAGGCGGGATCTTCGGTCGTCATGGCTGCCGTAGATTCCGCGCTCCGGGAAGTACAGGGGTGAAGGATCGCACTGCCGTCGCGAAGTGCTGATGCTCCCCTCCGTGATGAACCTGATCAGCACTCAGCTTCCTGCTGGACGCTCGGAGTGCTCCGGCGATCGACCTCCGCGTTCGTTCGATGACTGCTTCGCCGATGGTGTCTCCGCGGATTGCCGTCACGAATCGAGCCACGGCTCTGTCCGTCCGGTAGGGATCGCGGAAGAGAACTCGTGTCCTCAAGGAGGAAGAGGTGGAGTTCGACGGCGCTCCGGGCGGCACTCGAAGTCGTCCTTCGTGTCCCGGCCGGACGCCGCACAGGCCCGCAGCGAGCGCACGTTCTGGTGCCGGTTCCCAGTCGCATGGCTGAGCCAGCACACCGGGGACACGATCCGCACCGTCACCGCGGTCGCCGATTACGCCCGGCGCAGCGGGTCCTGCTGGGCATCCAACGCCACTCTGGCCGACGCGCTCGAGCTGCACGAGAAGACGGTGGCCGCAGCGCTGCGGGAGGTTGAGGGTGTCCTGGTGCTGGCGGACCAGCCCTCCCCGAACGGCACGCTCGGCCGGCGGGCCCGGCCGGTCGGCGAGGACGAGCTCGCGGTGACCATCTCCGCGAGCGCCCGCAACGCGCTGTCCGCGCACCGGTTCAAGGTGTACGCGGCGATCTCACTCCGCTCCGACCTGGGGCGGAGCGCCTCTGCGCCCGCGCTGGCGCGGATATGTGGGATGGGCCGGGAGACGTGCCGGACGATCGCCCAATCCCTGGTGGCGGACGGCTGGGTGTCCCGTGAGGTCAAGGTCGGGCGGTCCCCGGTTTACGTCGTGCACCCAGCCCCGGTGGCCGGCGTGGCGACGCAGCTCGTTCTGTTCCCGCAGCCCCGGCAGTCGGCTCGTCCTGCTGGCGTGCCCGCCGTCGAGGACGGCCTCCCGGGCCTGCTCGACGGGGTGCCGGAGGGGCAGCTGGTGCTGTTCGGAGAGGGCGCCGAGGAGACGGTTACCCCCCTCGTTCCGGCTCCGGCGACCCCCCTGGTCTCGCTTCCGCAGACCCCCCTCGTCCCGGCTCCCCAAACAAGCCACCTACAACAGGCTTCTCCCAACAAACCGTTGGCCGTGGATGGTTGCTTCTCCCGCGTAGCGGAACCGTTGGTGACGCGCGATGCGCCCGCGCGCGAGGGCACGCCCGTACGGCCCGGGCCGGTGGCGCCCTTCGGCGGCCCGCTTCGCGGGGACAGGCAACCATCTCCCGGCACGACGGGCACGGGGCATGGGCTCCGGCCCGGACCGCGGACCGACCAGGTCCGGCTGCTGAGCCGGGGCGTCGGCCTGGACAGCGACCTGCAGGTGGCTCTCCGGCCGGTCGAGGACCTGATGCGCCATCTGGTCGGCACTTCGACCCGGGAGTTCCTCGCAGTCCGGGTTCGCGCCGAGTTGGAGAACACAGCCCGATGGACCGGAACCGGCCACGCCCCCGCCGCCCTGGCCGAGCGCTTGGCCTGGCGGCTCAAGCGTCAGGGCGGCAGCGCTCTGGTAGGTGATCCGGTCGGCTGGATGCTGCGCCGTGGCCTGCCGCAGGCCCGGTGCTGCGGCCACGAGGCGTGCGACGACGGGATCCGCCTGGACTCCGGCCTGGACTGCGTGACCTGCGAGTTGCGGGTGGGGGACCGCCGGTCGACCCGGGCCGCCGTGGTTGGCCAGGTTCTGGCCGAGATGCCCGACGCCACCGATCGCGAGCGCCAGGCCGAGCACGAGCGGCGCCTGCACGACCTTGCGATGCGCCGGGCCGAGGCTTTGGCCGCCGCCGAGCGCGAGGCCGAGCAACGACGTCTACGCCATGAAGCCGAGCGTCACGCGTGTGAGGCCCGGGCCGCGGCGGCCGAGGCGGTTCGCCTCGCCGTGCCGTGCGAGGACTGCCGGGCCCCGCAGTCAGCCGGGCTGTGCCTGCGCTGCACCAGCCGCCGGGGCACCCGCGCCGCCATGGCCGAGACGGTCCGCCTCCACCTCGCCACCGCCATCCTGACCAGCTGGGACGACGTACGCACCATTGCGGCCCGGGTCAACGCCGACCTGGTGCAGCAGCTGATCGAAGCCCGGCCCCCGGAAACGGAGAGCGAGACGCTGGCCGCCGTCGACCGGCTCAACGCCGAGACCATCCGCGACCAGGCCCACCAGCTGGCCCTGAAGCACTGGGCCCGCTCCGCTGGAGCCCGCGAGGAGGCCGAGCTGGCGAGCGCGGCCGAGCTGCGCCGCGCCCACCGGTACGAGAGCCGCTCGGCCGCCGAGCAGGCCGCGTTCGAAGCCGGAGAGCACGCACGCCTGGCCGCAGCCCGTGAGCTGCTGGACCGTCAGCTGCGCTACGTCGCTTCCCTGCGCCGCCCTCGGCCGGCCCCGCCTCGGCCCCAACTCCAGGAACGCTCATGGGCGGCGACCGCACAGCCCCGGCTCGCCGCCCCCGATGTGTCGGCCGGGAATCCGCAGCCCGCCGATTGAAGCCGAAGGGCGCGCGGAGGGTCAGCGCGGGAGCGCTCGGTCATCGGCGAGGAGGAGCCGTGGCGGTGTTGCCGAGCCGTCGCTGGTGGCCTTCGACCGGCTTGGCCTTCCCACAGGTGGTTCGGTCCCGTCCACTGCGGGGCGACGAGGTCAGAAGTCCGACCGGAATGGCGGCCGAGGGGGCTGTCTCTCCCACGGGACGTACGGCCGGGGCCTTCCGGCGGACTGGGCGGCGGCCGGCAGGTCGGTCCGGATGTGCTCGCGGTGGATGAAGGGGTCGAAGGGCTCCCACTGCGGCAGTGCGATCTCGGCGGCGGAGCCGGTGCTGTGCGCTTCGCAGCGTTGGCCGCGCCAGCGGAGCTGCGTGGGGAGGGGGAGATGGCTGAGCTGGTAGACCGTCATCTCGGTGGGTGCCAGGTGCGCCGCGAGGTGAGGGGTGGGAGCGGCGGCGTTGAAGTCGACGGGCAAGTGGACCCATTGGCCTTCGGTGCCGTCGGCGACGCGGTTCGAACAGCGTTGGAGGCGCACGGTCATCGAGACGCACCGGATCGTGGGGAGCGGGCCCGGGGCGAGGTAGTGCGTGTGGAGCATGTGGACGACCGGGCGGTGGCGAGGAGGGGTTGTCGGAGGGTCAGGTGGCGGCGGCGCAGTGTCAGTGGGCAGCGGTCGTGGGATGAAGCCTAGGTCGATGAGGCGCCGGCTGCGGACGGCGAGTGCGCGCCGGAGTCTGGTCAGGTCCTCGTGGTCGTCCTCGGCCGGTGTGCCGGTGGCGGGGCAGAGGGCGGGGTGCGCGATGTGGCACCAGGGTGATCCGCCCGTGGTCGGTTGGGCGATGCCCGAGTGGAGGTGCCAGCGCTGGTGGGGCGGGACGATGCGGGCATCGAGCTCGGTCGGGTGGAGGGGGAGTGGCCGCTGGTCGTCGCGCTGGCACCACTCGACGGTGTTGCCGCAGTAGGCGCAGGTGCCGGTGCGGGCGGAGCGGATCAGGCGGGAGGGGCTCTGGGGGTCAATGCGCAGGGCCCGGGTGGTCTTGGGTCCCTTGCGGCTGCCGTCCCAGTTGTATCCCGGCATGCAGGAGGTCATGTGGGGACGCTCGCAGCGGTCGCTGCCGGCGGTTCGGGACGGCTGCGGGGGAGTAGCTCGATCGTGGGACGACGGTCGCGAAGGCGTCCGACCGGTGGAACTGGTGATCGGACCGGTTGCTCGGTCGAGTGAATTCCGGCACCCGGTCGACCTGGCGGGGTCTCAGGCGCCGGGTGGAGCGTGCCCTTCGCACAGTTTGTCGGCCAGGGCGCCGACGGAGACGTCGAAGGCGTGCGCCAGTGCGTGCCAGGTTGCGAGGGTTCCGATGGTGCGACCCTGCTCGATTTCGATGACGGTGCGCCGTGAGAGGCCGCTGCGCTCGGCGAGTTGGTCGTAGGTCCAGCCGCGGTCGGCTCGCAGGCGAGCGAGCTCGGTGCGGAGCGCCATGAGGTTGGGCTCGGGCGGCGGCGGGATGATCACTGTGCTATCGCACGGTCTGCACCCCAGCTCTGTCAGTGCAGAGGTCTGCCCTACTTTCTCCCGATTCGCAGATTCGAAGGACAGTGCAGGCATCTGCACTACCGTGTGCGCCGCTCCACCCGGCCAACCGACCGGAGGAAGCGAGCCCGCACGAGGAGACACAACTGAACGACACCGAGGCGATGCGGCGGCACCCCGGCCTGCTGACAGCCACGGGTACCTGGACCGTCGCGCTCGACGGGGCAAAGCGGGAACTGTCCTGCACATCCAGGGACTGCCCCTACCGATCCGCACACCTGACGAACCCTCAGGCCGTCCGCGAAACGGCCATGGCCCACCTCGCCCGCCACGCCCGCAGGGAACAACTCCCTCCGCACCTCCGCTTCTGCCGCTGCGCCACCGGCGGCTGCTCCTGGCACGTGGGCACCCGACGGTGTGGCGGGCAGATCGTCCTGGTTGTCTTCTCGGACTGGGACGGCAGCTCCTGGCGTCTGGCGGACGTCTGCGAGCAGTGCGCCCGCTCCATCCCCCGAACCGTCCGTCTCCCCGCACCGCGGCTGACACCACCCCCGCCAGACCGGCCTCCGGTCCCCTCCGCCGCCCGCACCCACCAGTTGGGTCACCTCGCCACCAGAGCCGCCCTCGCCTACACCGCCGCCTCCCTGCCGCCCACCCTCGGCGCCGAGGCCCGACTGCTCGCCGTCGTCTGCGCACTGCGCACCGGCACCTCCGGCATCGCACGGCTTCCGCCGGGTCTCCACCGAGCCCTGCGCATCACCGCGCCCGCCCGCGCACTGACAGACCTTCAAGAAGCCGGTTGGCTCCACTACCTGAGCCGCCCACGAGGAGGCCCCGCCGTACTGGTCCCCGAACTGGCCGGCACCCCCTGTCGCAGGCCGGACAGCCACTGGGCCATCCGCCTCCTCACACACCCCCGGGTCGCCATCGCCCCGGCCCGTGACCGGCTCACCGTGCTGGCCGTCAGCTCATGGCTCGAACACCCGGGCACCCCGTACCTGGTGGACCCCGCAGCGGTCACCCGGGCCTGCGGCACCGAAACGGCACACCTCCACACCGTCCTCGACGACCTGAAAGCGGACGGCACCCTCACCCGGTGGCAACCGCTCCCCAACGGACTCCTCCGATGCCACCCCAGCGGCCAACCACCCGCACCCCGGAGGCAGCGATGACGACCACACACCCCCAGTCACCCGCCCAGGCACGCAGCCGCCTGGAATCACTGACCGGCACTGTCGAACGACTCCTCTACATCGGCGCCAACGGCTTCACCGCGGCACGCATGGGCCTGTCCGACGGCCACAGCCTCACCGCCAAAGGCCAAGCCCTCCACGGCGTCCAACCCGGCGAGACCCCCCAGCTACGCGGCCACCACGTCAACCACCCCACCTACGGCAGCGAGTTCCGCGCCGTCGACTGCCACCACGTCGAACCGGCCACCCCCCACGCCCTCCGCACTTACCTCTCCTCCGGCCTCGTCCGCGGCATCGGCCCCCGGCTCGCCGAAGCGATCGTCGAGCACTTCGGGCTCGACACCCTCGCCGTCATCGACACCACTCCCGAGCGCCTGCTCGACGTCCCCCAGATCGGCCCCGGTCGGCACCGGGAGATCGTCACCGCCTGGCAAACCCACCAGGAGGTCCGCCAGTTGATGATCCTCCTGCAGAGTGCCGGGATCTCCAGCACTCACGCGCCCCGCATCGTGCGCCACTTCCACACCGAACCCCACGACGCCCACGACGTCACCGGCGTCCTGGAGATCATCCGCACCACCCCGTACCGCCTCACCGAGGTCTACGGCATCGGCTTCACCACCGCCGACCGACTCGCCCTATGGCTCGGCGCCCCGGAACGCAGCCCCCAGCGCCTGCAGGCAGCGCTACTCCACACCCTCGAGGCCGCCGCAGGCGTCGGCGGACACAGCTTCCTGTGGGAACGTCAGCTCTATGCCCGGACCGCCAAGAACCTCCAGGACCCCACCCTCGGCCAACTCCTGCCCGCCGAACTCGCCACTCTGGTCGCCGGCCGACGCGTCGTCATGCAGGATCTGCCACGCGACGGCCAAACCTGCCCGGCCGTCTTCACCCCGTAGCTGCACACGGCCGAGACCAACACGGCCACCAGGATCGCGGGGTTGCGCACCGCAGCCACTCGTCTGACCGCTCTCGGCACCTGGAGGGAGGGACCGTTGCCCGCCTCCGACAGGGCCGTGGGCCTCGCCCCGGCCCAGGAGGCCGCCGTACGGATGGCCCTCACCGAACCGGTGTCGATCCTCTCCGGCGGCCCCGGCTGCGGCAAGTCCTTCACCGTGCGCACGATCGTCGACGTCGTCGAGAAGGCAGGTGGCACCGTCAGTTTAGCTGCTCCGACCGGCCGCGCGGCCAAACGCCTCGCCGAGCTCACCGGCCGCACGGCCTCCACCGTCCACCACCTCATCGGCAGCCGCCCCGACGACACCGAGTCGGCCCGTCTCCTCGACATCCCTGACCCGCTGGATGCCGACCTCATCGTGATCGACGAGGCCTCAATGCTCGACCTCCCCCTGCTGAGCCGGCTTCTGACCCGTCTCGACCCCGGCGTGCACCCGCTGCTCGTCGGAGACGTCCACCAACTCCCCAGCGTCGGCCCCGGCCAGGTGCTGCGCGACTTGCTCGCGGTGCGGGAGCTACCGCGCACCGAACTCACCGACATCTTCCGCCAGAGCAGTGGCAGCGCCATCGTCACCAACGCCAAGCAGATCAGACACGGCCAACCCGTTGGCAACGGCGACGACTTCTGGTTCGTCAACCTCCGTAGCCCGAACGGCACCCTTCCCGAACCGGCGGAAATCCAGTCCACCGTCGTCGACATCGTCACTCGCCGCCTGCCCGCCCACTACGGCATCCGTCCGGCCGACATCCAGATCCTCACCCCCGACACCAAGGGACCCCTCGGCACGCACGAACTCGGCCTCGCGATCCAGGCCACCGTCAACCCGCACCAGAGCGGCACCCCGCAGCACTGGGGACACGGCCGCCCGTTCCGCCTGGACGACCGCGTCATCGCGATCCGCAATGACCACCGCAAGGGCGTGGTCAACGGCTCCATCGGTACCGTCACCACGATCGACGCGGCCGAACGCCGACTCGAGATGACCACCGACGACGACCGGACCGTGGTGACCTACGCCTTCGACGAACTCGACGAACTGCTCCACGCCTACGCGATCACCATCTACCGCGCCCGGGGCAGCGAGTACCCCATGGTGGTCGTGCCGCTCACCAAGACCGGACCCTCGTACCTCCTGCTGCGCCGCAACCTGCTCTGCACCGCCGTCACCCGAGCCAAGCAGATGCTCGTCCTGGTCGGTGACCCTGAGGCGCTCGAAACCGCCATCACCCGCCCCGCTGACCCCGCAACACCTCGCTCGCGCCGCGCCTGTACGGAGCGCTCACGGGCACGGCGATCCTTCCCCGCCCTCGGAAGGGGATTGATGGCCAGCCAGGTCTCTGCTGACAGGGCGGGCAGACCGGAGCGGGGCCGACGACCAGGACCGTGTGGCGTGCGAGCGCAACACCTCTGGCATCATTCGGGTGCCCCGTCGATGTGTTCGAAGCGGCTTGGTGCCTCGTCAGCGATTGTGGTCGCAGGACGGAGGCAGACGGTCGACTCCCAAGCCAGTTGCGGGCCAAGGTCCGTACAACGCACCGGAAGTACCAGTGCAGGTCAGTGCCCGTCCCTTGCTCCGGGAGGGTGTGGCGCGAGATCGTCTGATCGATAACATCGCGTCGCGACTTGCAGTGGTCGGTGGCCTGACGAGGTGGGGAAGCCATGAGCGATGACGTCCTGTCGATCATTCCGAGTGATCCGCAGTGGCAACCGGATCGCGATGTGGTTGATCGCGTCGTCGCGCTCGTCGAGGACCTGGTTCCCGGTCTTGCCGACGGTGTGGAGGTCGACGTGACGTGGTACGACGTGGTGACCGTCGTCGACTGCGGGGAGAACCTGGAGAGAATCGGCTGCCCCTTGTGCCAGGCGGCCATCGACACGGAGTGGTGGGGCGATCTCCTTGAGGCTCACTGCGACGACGGGTTCACCACGCTCGCGGTCGAGGTCCCGTGCTGCGGAGGATCCACTACTCTGGACAGGCTGGATTACGACTGGCCCTGCGGTTTTGCCCGTTTCGAGATCGCGATCTGGAACCCCGAACGCTCCTGGTTCAGCGAGGACGAGCTGACGGCCCTGGCGGATCAACTGGGCCATCCGGTGAAGCAGATCCGGGCCCACATCTGAACCTCCGTAGCTCAGACGGCCGTCTGCTGCTGTTCGGCGTGGGCTCGGGTGCCGGCGAGGCGGTAGGAGTCGGTGCCGGTCTCGACGATGGTGCCGTTGAAGGCGAGGCGATCGACGGTGTTCGGTCAGCCGCACCCGGTAGAGCAGGGCGATGAGGTCGCAGACGACCGCGCGGGTCCACAACTGTCCCGGCCCGCCCGAAGTGCAGCAACCGCCCGCATCCGCAGAGCTTCCTGAGCCTTCGGCGACAGCCGCCGAGCGTCCCCCACCAGATCCATCACGCCCGGATCAACGAGCGCCGAACCTTACCGTTTCGGGTCAATAGGTCCGCCTGACGCCTCTCGTTCACGCCGCGCCTAACCTCCGCTGACCCGTGCACCAACAGGGAGTTGACCGTGCTGAACGTCCGGCCGCCCGCCCATACCCCGGTCGTCGGGACGGAGAACTGCCGGAGCTCGATCCCGGCCCGGCCAAACAGCTCCGGCTCGACGTATCGGGCCCCGCCAGTTCCGCACAGGTACGAGGTAGCGCCCACAGCCCGGCACAGGTCCACCAGTCGGCGAGTGCGCCCCGGCCCGGCGGCAAGGTCACTGCTGCGCACCACGCGTCCCGGCCAGCCCATCAGGTCAAGCAGCACCAGCGTGGAAGCCTCGGTGACCTCTGCCGTCCGGTCGGTCCTCTCGACCAGGTCCAGCACCGGCTGCAGCAGCTTCGCGAGCACCGGCCAGCCCGTACTGGACCGGTACTCCTCCCGCAGGATGCCCTCGATCCGGCGGCGGGCGATCGGCCCGTCCACCACCCGTGCATTCCGGATGAGCGTTGCCCGGCCCTGCGGCAGGTGTGTAGGGAGAGTCAGCCATCGCGGCGACCCGCCGGCGGAGAGGCTCCCGAGACGGGCGCGGTGCTGGTAGTCCCGGCGGGCGAACTGGACGTCATCGAGGACTACCCACACATCGGCCGCGAAGAGCTTAGCGAGGGTGGACAGGCGGGGCAGCAGATTGGGCTGGTGGATCGCGCACACCAGCCCGCCCGGTGCCGTGTCAGGTGAGAAGTCGGCTGGTGAACCCTTCGGCGATGAGCCGCTGGTAGGCATCGAGAACCCTCTCCGGTACTTCCTGGGCAACGGCGAAGCCGAGCTTCGGGTACTCGATGACCCGCTGGAGGTCGCCCACCAGGCTGTCGATCACGAGCGCATCGTCGCCGATCGTCTTCACGTAGTCGTGCAGGTCCATCGGTGTGGAGGCGCACACCGCCTCCACCTCGGGCCACACTTGGCGGCACGTTGCGAACGCCCTGCGCTCCATGTACGGCATCGACACCAGCAGCACTGAGGACACCTCCACCTCGGCCTCAGTGAGGACTTGGCGGCTGAAGTCGATGTTCTGTCCGGTGTTGCGGGCCCTCGGCTCGATCAGTACCGCGCTCTCCGGCACCCCCAGGGAGACGGCGTGCTCGGCGAAGTGCACGGCCTCACCGCGGGGGAAGTGGTCCGGCCTCGACGGGTTCGGGCCGCCGGTGAACACGATCCGCTTCGCCAGGCCACGCAGGAACAGGTCGGCGGTCTCTGCCGCCACCCCGAGGTCGTGCGAGCCCAGCCCGATCGCGACGTCGCACGGTCGCAGCTCGTGGCCCATCTGCTGGTAGTCCCACACCAGTGCGGTGTCCGCCCACTGCCGGTCGGTGATCACGGGGAACTTGGTGCTCGTCACATGTGCTCCTGATCAGGCGCGCTGGAGAGCTCTGGCGGGCTGCTCGAAGCCCCGTCGGATGCCCTCGATGCTGCGGAGTTGGTGGCTCATACCGTAGTGCGCCGCCGTGTCCGCAGCTCGTCCCAGCACGGCGATTCCCTCGCCCGCAGTCTCCGGGTCCGACAGCAGGATGTGGCCTTCGGCGGTGGCCAGGCGCACCTGCTGCATCGGAGAGGCCGTCGTGCTGGTGCGCCGTGCTACCTCGATCAGCTGGCACGCCTGCGCGAGATTGCCCGCCCCGCGGTGGGCGAGGGCGAGCTTCTGGTGGCCTACCGACCAGTCCTCCGGTTCTCCGAGCGCGTCGAACTCCCGGATCGCGGCCGTCATGAACGTGGCGGCCGTGGCGTGATCGCCGGTCTTGTCCAGAGCCGTGCCAACCCAGAGCTGGGCCCGCGCCCGGTCCCGGGAGCTGAGCCGCACGTCAGTCGCCAACTGCCGGTAGCGGGTGGCCGCGTCAGTGAGCTTGCCGGACATCTCACTGACCACGGCCAGCGACAGATCCAGCTGGGCGACGCGGCGCGGAACGGCCAGCTGCTCGAACACCGATCGGGCTTCCAGATACGAGCGGGCGGCGGACAGGGGCCCCAGTACGGAGCCCTGGTCCCGCTGAAGATCTCCCAGCAGCACGGTGGTTCGGGCGAAGAGGTACAGGCCCCGGTCATCCAGCTCCTTCGCCGGCCACCGGGATCGCCACCGATCGAGCAAGTCGGAGGCGAACATGAAGTCCTGGCGGCCGAGCGCGGCGACGGCCCGTTCGAGGTCGTCGACCCAGGTCTCGTACTCCCACAGCCGCAGACTCGACCTCAGCGGCAGAGGCAACCCAGGCCGCCCGGCGCTCTCCGTCAGCAGGGTCTCGAACCGCAGTACCGTCTGCGGGTCGCACCTGGCCAGAGTGGTGTCGAGGATGGCCTGCGTATCCGGCCGAGGCCGATACGCGGCGCCCCTGGCTTCCCAGTTCGAGACGGTGCGCACCCCCACACCCAGCTCCTGCGCGAACGCTCTCACACTTCTTCGCCGGGCCATCCGGAGCGCACGCGCTTCAACGCCGCTCCACTCGATCACCGCCAACGCCGCCACCTCCAGCCAGAGCAGCCATCGAAGCACTTCAGCGCCTCTCGATGCGGCGGAACTGCCACAGGAGTGCCACACGGTGGCATTTCGGAGCGATCGCTCCGACGGCACGCTGAGAGCGTCCAAGTCAGCCAGGGGGCAGGGGAGTCGAATGGACCTGACGGAGCAGCATCTGGTGCCGGTGCCATCGGTGGTGGGGCTCCTGCGTGCTGCGGTGCTGACCGAGGCCAAGCGCGGCGTACTCGCCGACGTGCTGACGGACTACTGCGAGAGCCGCGAGCTGGCGTTGACCACGGTCGTCATAGAGCAGGCGAACGACGACCCCCGCAAGACCGTCACGCGGATAATCGACGCGCACCCCGGCCTGTACGGGATCGTGCTGCCGTCGATCGCTCACCTGGGGGCTGCGGCAGTGGCTCGGGCCCGGCGGCGACAGCTGGAAGCGAACGGAACGCGACTGCTCATCGTGCGGGCTGCCGGCCGGGTCACCCGGTCGCGAGCCTCGCCCGACGAGCTGGTCTTGTAGAGCACCGCCGAGTCGCCAACTCCTCAGCGGGTGCTACAGGATGTTCCACCGACGGCCGTGGTGATTCCGGCGGAGGCCGTCGATGCGCGATACGACCTCGGCCAGCGTGCTGGTACCGGCCGCGGCACGCTTGGCGTTCGTGGTGATCATCCGGAGTTCGCGGAGGTCACGCAGCACCTCGTAGCCGGACCAGGCGGTCACGTCGAAGCCGTAGAGGTCGGCGAACCGCTCGTAGTGGTCCTGGCCGTAGCCGAACCGGCGGCAGTGGATCTCCACCGTGACGCAGTCCAACTCGGGCGGCCCGAAGCAGGCGGTGTCCCAGTCGCACAGCACCGCGGATTCGCCGTGGTGGAGCGCATTCCGGTGCTGCGGATCTCCCTGGAGCAGGCCCGGGCGCAGCGCGTAGCGGACTTCGGCCAGATCCGATTCGAGGCGCACCAGGCGCTGCTTCAGGAAGGACAGGTCCGCCGGCGGCAGAACGGTGATCGCCGCGAGCGAGCGGCGGATCGCGCCGACCGTGTCGAGCGGACGGACATCGAACGGAGGAGGTGAGAGTCGATGCAGGGTACGAAGCGGTCCGGCGAGGAGCGCGGCCGGCACGGGGAGGTCGGGCTGCGGGAGGTACCGCCAGAAGGTGACGGCGTGCTCGCCGATGAGCACCGGCTGCTCCACCGGGAGCAGTTCGACCGTGGGGAAGTCCTGGCTGCTGAGCCACCGAACCAGCCGCACCGTGCGCTGGACGTCGGCCACCGGCGTGCCAGCCCGCGCGATCTTGGCCACTACTCCGGCCCCCGAGAGCCGGAACACCGCGTTGGTGTGGCCGCGCAGCATCTCGGCGCCAACCGGGTCGACCCCGATGCGGCGGCACGCCTCCTCCAGGACGGAGCGGACCTCGGACTCGGCGAAGCCGCCGATGACAACCGGAACAGTCATGTTCGTAAGGCTGACGGGAAGAGGCCGGTCCTGTCACATCCTGCTGGTGGGGAGGGCCAGAAGCTCGCCAAGGTCCCGGACAGCCCGGGACGAGCGCACCTGTGCGGGCAGTATGGCGATCACCTCCTGGGCACGCACCCCCAGGATCTCGGTGCGGTACGCCTCGGGGACCGCCAGGAACGTGTGGGCGGCCAGCTCGCACGCCTCGGTGACGCTCCGCTCCTGGACCAGGCACATCGCCTCTTCGAGAGCGAGCAGAGCCGGGTCGATGCCGCTGTGGTCGGTGTACAGCGACAGTGCTTCCTGCTGAACGCGCCGGGCTTCCCGCAGCTCACCGAGAGCGGTGTGCACGCCGGAGAGGTAGAAGAGCAGACGCCGGCGGGGGAACGCCCAGGCATCGGTCTCGTCCGAGGGCGGGCACCGCTCGAACAGCTCGCGCGCCTGGACGATGGCCTCCCGGGCACCTTCGGCATCTCCGTGGCGGGCGCGGGCGCGGGCCTCGGCGGCTGCGGCGAACGCCCCGGTGACGGTGGCTCGGCCGCGGTTGAGCAGGCGGGCCTCCCGGGTCAGCGCAACGGCTCGCTCCAGCGGGCCGTAGTAGTAGGGCAGCATCGCGGCCTGCACACGGACACGGGCTCGGAGGTCACCGCTGCCGCTGTCGTCGGCGGCCGACCGGGCCGTGCCGTACCACAGCCGGGACTGGTCGAGCCTTCCCAGCTTCATCAGGGCGTCCGCGACGAGAGTCGCCAGCACGGCGATCATCTCCGACAGGCGGCTCTGGACGAGGGCCGGTTGGCGGTCGGCGGCCAGCAACCGGACTTCTTCGAGGAGCCGGACGAGCCGCCCCAGCATCTCGGTCGGGGGCGAGACGATGTAGGCACGGCGAAGATCCATGACCTGCTCGTCCAAGACCTCCAGCTGGGTGGCGCTCGCCGTCGTGCTGGCCAGCGTCCCTTCGACCGAGCGCCGGAACGAGTCGACCAGATCCCCGAACGGATCAGGGGTGGCGACAGGAACGGCTTGCAGGGGCACGCTCAGAGCGCCAGCCCCCGGACGTGCCGCGCCGACGGCTGGCCGGTCGGCCTCCGACCGGTAGTCGCCGACGAGCCCAAGTCCCTGGGCATCGGTCTCGTACAACCGGCACAGCAGGTCGACAGTGCCGAACCTCGGCCTCCGGCCCTTCTCCCATGCCGCCAGCTGGTCTTCGTCCACACCCGGGAGCGGAAGCCCCAGCCGCTCGCACAACTGCACCAGCTCGGCGACGGCCTGACGCAGCGTCCAACCTCGGGCCAGCCGGTGTGCCCGAAGGAAGCTCACGCCGCAGCATGCTGCGATCTCCGCCACCGTGTCCGCGACGGCCCACCCGCTGGCCGCAGCACGCTCCCGGATGCTCACCGCACACGACGGCTTGTGCGCCACAGCCCACCTCCTCGGTAGCCGAACTAGGGGTGATCGTAGCCAGCGAGTCACTGACCGGGAGCGGAAAACCGCAACTAGTCACTGCTCTACGGCCCTTGAAGTCGGAAACCCGTGACTTCGGCCTTCAACCAGCAAGAAGTTCAGATTGCCGCCGATGGGGCGTTCGGAGAACCTCTCTGAACGCGCCGACCGCGTTGCCCTCAACGGCCCGGGAACACCTGTAGACCAGCACTACCCGGAGGATCGCCATGCCCGCCATCACGCTCAGAGCGCCCGTCAAGCTCGACTCTGTCGGTCAGCTCCGCAAGGAGCTTCCCGCCGCACTCGTCCCCCTCCAGGTAGAGCTGACGGACGATGAGATCTTCGCCGCCAAGGTCTGCTTGACGGAGCTGGTCGCCAACACGATCACCCATGGCTTCCAGGGGGAGGCGGGCAACGAGTCCGCCGAGCTGACCGTTTCGGTGGCCGTGGACCGTGAGTCCGGCAGGCTTCGGCTGACCGCGTTCGACCCCGGCCGGGGCCTGCCGGTCGAGCGAATCAGCGGGCTCGACGAGGTGAGCGGACGAGGTCTGGTACTGATCCGCACCTACGCGGCGGACTTCGGCTGGGGCCCGGCACCCGACCAGGCGGGGCAGCAGGTCTGGTGCGAGCTGGTGATCGAGTCGCTCAACGGCCAGGCCACCGCGACCAGCGCGGAAGAGCAGCCGGAGCAACGGCAGGACATCGGGCTCCAGATCGCCGTGCTGGGGGCCGCGTCGGCCGCCCGATCCTCCCGGCCCCAGATCAGGGTCTGCAGTGTTCGAGGCCGCCCCCGCGCCGTCACCGGCACCGACACCGCTGCCTGAACGCCCGCCAGGCCACGGCCCCGGCACGGCCGGGGCTCTCTTCAGCACGCCCGCGCACCGAAGGAGGTACACCCATGCTCGCCGCACCCACGCTCCCCAGCTTCCAGCGCGCCTACGGCCAGGCCCTCGAACACCTGGTCACAACGCCGCAGTTCACCAACCAGCCCCGCGGCAACCACAGCCAGGAGGCCCTGGGGCTGAGCTTCACGATCACCGACCCTCGGGCCCGCACCCTGTTCCTGGAGTCCCGGCCGGTGAACCCGATCTACCACCACGCTGAGGCGCTGTGGTACCTCGGAGGCCGGAACGACCTCGACATGATCGGCTACTACGCCCCCCGCCGCCGCCTCGACTCCGCCGACGGCACCACCATCGACGGCTCCGCGTACGGCAAGCGGATGTTCAACGGGCCGTTCGACCAGGTCCTCGCGCTACTGCGCTCCGAGGCCGACTCCAAGCGCGCGTTCCTCCCGGTGTTCTGGCCGGGCGCGCTGGATGACCCGGCCAGCCCGGACGTGCCGTGCCTGGTCGGCCTGCAACTCCTTGCCCGCGAGGGAAAGTTGCACATGGTGGCGTTCATGCGGGCGAACGACGCCAACCGCGGTCTGATCGCCGACGTGTTCTCCTTCACCTTCATCCAGGAGTTCACCGCGCGCCTGCTCGGGCTGGAGCTGGGCACCTACACTCACCACGTCGGCTCGATGCACCTCGCCGTCGCCGAACTGCCGCGTCTGACGGACGCGCTCACCGAGGCGGCGCACAGCGTCGGCCTGCCGCCGCGCTTCACCCCCACGTCCATGCCGGCGGACTCCGGATGGGGGACCATCCGGCAAATCCTGGTGCACGAGCAGGTGTTGCGCACCAATCAGATGCAGTACACCGCGAAGGACATCGCGGCCCTGGGCCTGCCGTCGTACTGGCAGGAGACCGTCCGCCTCTTCGAGGTGCAGCGGCAGTTGGTCCACTGCGCGGCCGACCCGGTGGACGCTGAGCTGCTGGCCGCCCTCACCCCCGCCCACCGCTGGCAGGTCGCCCGCCGCTGGCCACGGCGGATGCCCGCCGAGGTGACGGGGTGACCGCCCGCCCCGCCGCGGCTGGCGCGGTGGTGGACGGAGTCGACTGGGAACGGTTCAGCGTGGTGCTGCTGAAGCCCGACTGCGTCCGCAGGGACATGGCCGACATCGTCCTCGCCGCCCTGGCCGAGCGCGGCGACGTCGAGGTGGTCCACTCCCGGCCGGTGAGCGTCGCGCCGTGGCAGATCCACGTCCACTACTGGGACATGCTGGTCGACGCCGACTGGTGGCTGCCGCTGAGCATCCCCTACTGCCTGGAGCAGACCTACGTCGGCCAGAGTGTCGTCGTGGCGCTGGTGCGCGGTGCCGCCGGGACGCCGGCGCGGCTTCGCGGCCTGCTGGGGCACTTTGACCCCGACCAGGCCGGGCCCGGCACGATCCGGGGCGACTTCGGCGCCGACAGCCTCGCCGACGCCCGCGATGCCGGGCGGCTGGTGGAGAACCTGATCCACACCAGTGACGACACGGCCGCCGTCGCCCGGGACTTCGGTACCTGGTTCGGCGCGAACCGCCGCGACCTGCTGACCTCCGTCCCGTCCCGCACCTGACCGTTCTGTACCGCCTTCCCGCATCAACTTCCGCTAGGAGGAACCACCATGACCGCCCCCGCCCGAGTCCGCCGGCCCCTCCCGCTGCTCACGCCCACGCAGATCGAAGGGCTCAAGCCGGAGCTGGCCGACCCGATCGAGTACCGCAAGTCCGGCCTGTCGCTGAACCACGTCATCGGCTGTCCGCTCGACTGCGGCTACTGCGTGCGGCACATGTTCGACAACTTCGAGCTCAAGACGCCCCGGGCCCTGATGAGCGACGAGAAGGCCGTCGAACTCCTCACTGGCCACCACTACTTCCGGCCGCACGTCACCCCGATCCAGATCTTCAACCGCGCCACCGACCCGATGCTGCCCGTCGTCAAGCCCCACACCTTCACCGTGCTGCGGCTCCTGGACGAGATGGGCCTGCGCAACCACGTCCTGGTGATCACTCGCTGGCGGGTCACCGACGAGGACTGCGCGGTCCTCAACTCCTTCCAGAACATCAAGCTCACCGTCCTCGTCACCCACTCCGGGATCGACCACCCCGGCATCGAGCCCGTGGACTCCGCCATCGCGGCGGCCAGCCTCAAGACCCTGTTCGCGAACGCCGAGCGGTACCGCACCATCCTGTACTGGCGGCCGATCGTCCCCGGCCTCAACGACAGCGACGAGCACATCCAACGTGCCCTGGAGCTGTCGCACTTCGCCCACGCGACCGTCTTCACCGGCCTGTTCTTCCGCGACCAGATCGCCGCCTACTACCAGGAGCACGGCCTGCCCGAGCCCTACGAGGACACCGCCCGCCGCAAGATCATGCCGGAGGAGTCCGAGCAGCGAATCCTCCAGGCGTTCCACCGCGACGCAAGCCCCGACGCCCCGTTCGGGCCGCTGTTCCGCAAGACGTCCTGCGCCGTTGCCTACGCCCACGGCGAGGCCGACTACAACGGGCACTACGGCATCCGCGAGCTCTGTGACATCTGCCCCGTCGCGCAGCTCAACCTGTGCCACAAGGCGTGGAAGGCACCCGAGTTGGCCGTCGCGGAGGCCGCCGCCCGGGCCCTCGGCGCGGTGGGCGAGGTGGAGGTCACCGAGCGGGCCATCATCGTGGAGGGCCTGGACGAGCCGCTGCGGTACTCCCTCCAGCACGGCTTCGGTTACCAGGTCCACGACCGGACCAAGCCGCACCACCCGCGCCGGCACGGGCGAGCCGACATCGGCTGGCCCGCCCCGGCCGCCTAGGAGAGCCCATGAGCACCAGCACCTGGCCCCGTCTGCTCGTCGTCGACGTTGAAGGAAGCGGCCAGCAGCCGCCGGACCTGGTCGAGCTGGCCGTCGTGCCCGTCGAGGGCGGCAGGGTCCGGCCCGAGCAGGCCCGCAGCACCCTGATCCGGCCGCCGCAGCCGATCACCCGCTTCGCCACCGGCGTCCACGGCCTCACCAACCAGGACGTCGAGGCCGCCCCAGCGTGGGAGATGATCGCAAGCCAGGTGCTGGCTGACCTCCAAGGGGCGTGGATCGTCGCCCACCACGCCTCCACCGAGTACACCGTCCTGACCCGCCACCTGCCGACCTGGCAGCCCGCCGGAGTCCTCGACACCCTGCGCCTGGCCCGACACCTCGCACCCGACGCGCCCGGGCACGGCCTCGACAAGATCATCCCGTACCTGGGGATCGACCTGTCCGCCGTGCCCGGCCAGCGCCACCGCGCGGCCTTCGACGCGCACGCCACCGCCCTGCTGCTGCTCGCCCTCGCCGAGCACCTGACCTTCGACGAACTGCGGGCAGCGGCGGTGCCCCCGAACATGCCCGGTGCCCTGTCCGCACTCGATCCCGAACCCGACCATGAGGAGCAGACCCTGTGGTGACCACCACCCCCGTGACGGTCGGCCTTGCCGGAACCCACCACACCGGCAAGACCACCCTAGCCCGCCGCATCGAGATGGAGCTGCGCGGGCTCGGCTACACCGTGACCCGCACCTCCGGCCTCGCCCGCCGCGCCGCCGACCTGGGCTTCCCGAAGATGCTCAACCACACCGTGGCCTCCACCGAGTGGATCATGGCCGCCGGGGCCGCCGACGCCCTGGCGGCCGGCATCGGCGCCGATGTGGTCCTGATGGACCGAACCCCGCACGACGCCCTCGCCTACCTCCTCGCCGCCCGCGACTTGCGCAGCGAGCTGACCGACGGAGCCGAGCTGGAGGTCCTCGGCCTGCTCGCCGACATCCACACCCGCCACCACACCCTGCTGATCGCCACCGTCCTCGACCCGGCCCTGCCGCTCGGCGAGCACCCCCGCAAGGACCCCGCCTACCTCGACCAGACCTTCCGCGCCGCGGTCGACGAGCACCTGCACCACCTGGTCGCCGACGGCGAGGTGAAGGACCGGCTGCTGCCCGCCCCGTCCGACTCCGCCGACCTCGTCGTCGCCTCCGCCGTCGCCACCATCACCTCCACCCTGGAGGCCGCCAAGTGATCACCGACCTGCCCGGAGGCACCCTGAACATCGCCGGAGTCACCGTCTCCCGCCTCGGCCTGGGCACGATGCGCCTCACCGGCCCCGGCACCTGGGGCAACCCCGACGACACGGCCGCCGCCGTCCGCCTGATCCGACGCGCCGTCACCTCCGGCATCAGCCACATCGACACCGCCGACGCCTACGGCCCCCACACCGTCGAAGACCTGATCCGCTGGGCCCTCCACCCCTACACCGACGACGTGCTCGTGGCCACTAAGGTCGGCATGATCCGCCCCGCCCCCAACGTCTGGAAGCCGCTCGGCCGCCCCGACTACCTGCGCGCCGCCGTCGAAGCCTCGCTGCGCCGCCTCGCCACCGACCGCCTCGGCCTGTGCTACCTCCACCGCATCGACCCCGCCGTGCCGTTGGCCGACCAGGTCGGCGTCCTGGTCGAACTCCAAGTCGAGGGCAAGATCCGGGGCATCGGCCTGTCCAAGGTCACCACCGCGCAGATCGACCAGGCCCTCGCCATCGCCCCGATCGCCGCCGTGCAGAACGTCCTCAACCTCGACGAGCCCCACGACCCCGCCGTGGAGCACTGCGCGAAGCTCGGCATCCCCTACGTGCCGTACCGGCCGCTGAACGCCGGACAGCACACCGGCCCCGTCGGCACCGCCAAGGCCCTGCGCCACCTCCTCGGCCTCGGCCCGCACGTCGCCCCGATCCCCGGCACCAGCAACCCCGACCACCTGGACCAGCTGATCGCTGCCGTCACCGAGGAGTCTCAATGATGAGGTCAAGCGGCCTGCGCGACCGGTGGGGCGGAGGTGAAGATCCGGTTGTCGCGCAGGAGTGCCCACAGGACATCGGTCCGTCGGCGGGCCAGGGCGATGACGGCCTGGACGTGTTTGCAGCCCTCAGCGCGCTTCTTGAGGTAGAAGTCCCGGTTCGGTCCCTCCCGGATGATGCTGGTCTGCGCGGACAGGTAGAACACCCGACGCAGGCGGCGGCTGTAGTGCTTAGGGCGGTGCAGGTTGCCGGTGCGGCGGCCGGAGTCGCGCGGGACGGGGACGAGCCCTGCGGCGGAGGCGAGGTGGCCGGCGTCCGCGTAGGCCGCCAGATCGCCTGCGGCGACGACGAACTCGGCGCCCAGGATGGACCCGATGCCGGGCAGGGACTCGATGATCTGAGCCTGCGGGTGGGTGTGGAAGGTGTCGCGGATCTGCTGGTCGAGGTGCTTGAGCCGGTCGTCCAGGGCCAGGATCTGGGTGGCCAGGTCGGCGATGATCCGGCCGGCGGTGTCCTGGCCGGGCAGCACGGTGTGCTGGGCCTCGGCCGCCTCCAGGGCGGTGGCGGCCACCGCGTCGGCGCCGCGAACACCGCGATTGGCCAGCCAGGCCGTCAGACGGGACCGGCCCCGGCGGCGGATCGCGGCGGGCGCCTGGTAGCCGGTCAGCAGGACCAGCGCGCCCCGGTGGGCCGAGTAGTCGAAGACCCGCTCCAGCGCGGGGAAGACGCCGGTCAGCACGTCGCGGAGCCGGTTGATCATCCTCACCCGGTCGGCGACAAGGTCGGTGCGGTGGGCGGTCAGCAGCGCGAGGTCCGCGGCCAGCTGGGCGGGCACGTCGATGGTGGAGAAGTCCCGGCGGTGCCGGGCGGTCTCGGCGATCACGTAGGCGTCACGCTCATCCGTCTTGGCCTCGCCCCGGTAGGCGCCGGACATGCGGTTGACGGTCCGGCCGGGCACGTAGACAGCCCCCTGGCCGTGCGCCCCCAGCAGAGCCAACAGCAGGGCGGAGGTCGTGCCGGAGATGTCGACGGCCCAGTGGACCTCGTCGGCCAGGGCCAGGATCTCGCCGATCGCGGCCAGGATCGCCACCTCGTCGTTGTCGACCTTCCTCGACCACAGCGTCGCCCTGGCCTCGTCGACCGCAGCCGCCCAGTGGTGGCCCTTGCCCGCGTCGATGCCTACCCAGACCTGGGCCCGTGGTCGCTCACTCATCGGCCTCTCCTCGCCTCCGACAGCATGCCGCCGGCCCGAGGAACACCCCGCTGTCATCTCCGTAATCAGCGACCGAAGCGCACATCTCAATCAGCAGCCAGGGCACCCCGGAGAACCGGATGGCCACTCCTCAGAAGCCACGAACGGCAAGACCTGATCAGCCACATCCGGCCCTCCCGGGCCACCTACCAAGTTACGGAGACCTGATGCGCCTCGGCTACAGCCACTGGGGCTTCCTCGGCGACGGCATCACCGACACCCCCGACGGCGGCCGGTCCTGGCGGACCACCATGCTCACCGCCCTCGCCGCCGACCACACCCTCACCCTCCTCCAGCCCAACCGCGACCTGCTCGAAGCCAGCCATGACGTCCCCGGCCCCTACACCTGGGACAGCCAACTGCCCGACCTCGACGCCCTGTTCATCGAGTGGCGATGGCCCCTGCCCGGCCGCAACGACACCCCCTGCGGCACCGACGGCCACACCTGCGACCTCCACCGCCAACAGGAACTCATCGACCACTACACCCTGAGCCTCGGCGTCCCCACCCTGATCTGGGACCTCGACAAGACCCTCGCCGACGACGACCCGCTCCGCGCCCATCCCGCGGTGCGCGTCCTCGACCCCGCCACCGTGCCCGCGCGCGGGGCGTACACGATGCGCGTCCCGGTCGCCGACGACCTGCTCGACCGCGCCGACCCCGAGCAGTTGGTGACCGGCTCCCGGCTCTGGTCGCTGTGCTACGTCGGCAACCAGTACGGCCGCGACGACCACTTCGACCGCTACTGCGCCCCGCCCGCCCGCCGCCACCCCCACCAGGTCATCGGCAAGTGGACCGACACCGCCCGCTGGCCCCACGTCCACTTCGCCGGCCGTCAGGGCTTCGCCGCCTCCCAGCGCCTCCACACCCGCTCCGTCACCACTGTGCTGCTCGCCCCGCCCCGCTATGCGGCCACCGGCGCGATGTCCCAGCGCCTCCCCGAAGCCGTTCTCGCCGGCTGCCTCCCGCTCGGCCCCGCCGACATCTTCGGCATCACGGACTTCCTCCCGCCTGAGCTGGTGGTCCGCGATGGCCACGCCGCCGACCAGACCATCGGTCTGTTGGACGCGGCTCCCCTCGGCCACCGCGCGGAGCTGCTGGCCGGGTGCCTGGAGCGGCTCGCACCGTTTCGCGCCTCCCACCAACTCGCCACCGTCCGCAGCGCCCTTGCCGACATCGCGCGCGGACGGGAGGGCGGTGCGCCATGACGCGCATCCTTTCGGCGTCCTCGGGGTCCGTCCTCGTGACGGCCCCTGACCGGCGGGTCCTCCTGGTTCACCACGCCCGGTCCGACACATGGTTGCTGCCCGGCGGCAAAGGGGAGACCGAGTCCCCGAGGGCGTGCGCCGAGCGCGAGGGCCACGAGGAGCTGGGCGTCCCAGTTGCGGTCGGCCGCCTGCTGGCCGTCCACTACCTCTCCGGCGCCAAGCCGTTGTTCCCGGCAGCTGCCCGCATCCCCGGCGCGTACCCCTGCACCATGTTCACCTTCACCGGCGAGATCCACCCCGACGACTGGACCCGGATCGCCATCCCCGCAGGTGAGTTGCACGGCTGGACCACGTACGAACCCGAGGACGCCGCCCAACGCACCGGCCTCATGGAGCCCGCCAACGCCGCGCACCTGCTCGCCTGCGTCGAGCCGCCCGCACCGGTGCCACCGCCTACCTCGAAGACGGACGCCAGCTGTAGAAGCGCCCTGCGCCGAGAGCCGCCTGAACCAATAACTACCAACAACACGAACGGACTCCATCCGCATGTCCCGCCAGCCGCAGCTCATCCTCAGCCCGCTCATAAACGGCCGACCCGTACCCCAGTGCGACCCGGCCACCTACACACCCGCGGCAGGCCACTCCTACCTGGTCGTACCCCTCACGGCCCTCAACACGGCACCCCCCGGCCGCACTACCGCGCCGCCAGCGCCAGCCGCTCCACCACGGCCCCGTCCCGACTGGCGGCCCAGTGTTCTCAGAAGCGATTCCCAAACCGAAGGTAGGGTCACGTTTTCGCAGGTGAGGTGTGTGGCCGCCGCTTGGTAGGCATCCTCGGACCGTCGTATTGGTGCGGGGCGTGGTCGGAGGTGGCGGATGCCGTCGGTGCTGGGGGTGCTGGGGGTGCTGGAGCGGCGTGAGCGGGTGGCGCTGGCCCGGGCGGAGGAACTGCGCGCCGAGTTGGAGCGGGTCCAGGCCGCCGTGGCGGAGGCGGATGAGGCCGCGCGGCGCTCGGTGATCGCCCGGGAGGAAACGGTGGTGGCCCTGGCCGAGTTGGCCGGTGAGTCCGGGGCGTCGGCCGGTGGACCGGTGGTGGAGCCGGTCGCGGGTGTGGCCGGGGCGCGGGTCGAAGTCCCTTTGTGGCGTGAAGGGTTGGGGGTGGAAGTGTTGCCGCCTGAGTGCGCGCGGGTCGTTGCTCTGGTCGAGCGCGACGCGGCCAGCGGCGGGGAGGGGGTGCGTGCGCGGGCGATGCGCGAGCATCTGGGCTGGCCGACGAGTGATGCGAAGGAGCAGGCGGCCAGGTTCAGGGCGAAGCGGCTGGTGGAGCGGGGCTGGTTGAGCTGCCCCGAGTTTCGTGGAGTCCGTGATCGTGTGTTCAGGCGGACTGCGGGACGGCTTCCTGGCTTTGCCAGTAGTCGTCTTCGAACTCGGTCGGCGGAACGTAGTCGAGGGCGGAGTGAAGCCGCTCCTCGTTGTACCATGTGACCCATTGGAAGACCGCCCGCTCGACCTGTTCGAACCCGGTCCACGGGCCCTGCATCTCGATCAGCTCGGCCTTGAACGTGCCGTTCGGCGCCTCGGCCATCGCATTGTCGTACGAGTCTGCCACGGACCCGACCGATGCGGCGGCACCGATCTCCGACAGCCACTCGGTGTAGCGAATGGACACGTACTGCGACCCCCTGTCGCTGTGGTGAATCAGCCCGGAGTCCTTCTTGATCCTCCGGCGCCGCCACAGCGCCATCTCCAGTGCGTCCAGCGGGAGTTCAGTCCGCATGTTCCTGGCGATCTGCCAGCCGACGATCGTTCGCGAGAAGACGTCCAGGACGAACGCGACGTAGACCCAGCCGGACCACGTCCGCACATAGGTCATGTCCGCGACCCACAGCTGGTCGGGCCGTTCGGCGGTGAAGTCGCGGTTGGCCAGCCCCGTGCTTGCGGGAGAACGTCCACGGTGGTGTGTGCCTCCGCAGGGAGTGACAGCTGACCCTCGCCCACGAGGAGGGACGGCACCGTGAGAGATCGCGCGGGGCAGCTCTGGGTCTCGTGGTGATCAGCTATCGGTGCCTTCCAGCGGTGGCGTGCAGGTGGTGTGCGCGCGGCCGACCGGACCGGGCCACGGTTCCGTCTCCGGCACCATCAGCCACGGCGTGGCCTTCACGTGGTGGAGTGAGCGGTGGTCCGGGTGTTCGGTGATGTGCTCGGTGGCCCAGGCCCGGATCGTGGGGAAGTCCGTAGCAGCCGGTGACTGGGCGCCGCACATCGTGCCGTCCTCCTCTTCGCTGCTGCACAGGAACAGGTGCTCGGGCATCGGGGCGTCGGGTTCGAGGTCCAGTAGGGCGGACCAGAGGGTGAACCGTGCGTAGAAGCGCTGGGTCACGCGACGTCCTCCGCTCTGCGGGCGATGGCGAGGTAGGTGTGCCGGTGGGCACGCGCGCTGTCGGGTGTGTAGAACGCCGCGGTCTCGTTGTCGCCGCAGGTCGCCAGGGCGCCGGTGATCCGGTCCCGCAGGCCCCAGCGCGGCCGGCCGTTCTCGTCGGGGTCCAGCGGCACCACGGCGAAGCGGGAGTCCGGGCGGCCGGTCACCGGTCGCTCCCGGCCCGCAGGCACCGGGTGCACAGCGCGCTCGCCTTGGCCTGAACAGTGTTGCCCAGGCTGATGGTCACGGTCGGGCCGGGGCTGAGCGGGCCGTCGCTCGCGTGGCAGTGCAGGCAGGCGTCGCCGTCTGCCTGGGCCTGGGTGGCCAGGGTCTGGCGCTGGTAGCCGGTTGGTGTGCTGACGGTGATCCACGCGGCGGAGTCGATGCGCCGCAGCAGCGTGACCAGGACCGTGGGGTCGGTCAGCTCGTCGGGTCGGTCCGGGTTCGGCGGAACCGCCCAGTGCACCCCGTGCGGCTCGATCACCCCGTTGCCGGGCACGACCACGTACGACCCGGTGCTGAGCAGCCGGGCCGGGGTGCCGTGCAGGTCGATCCCGGACCGCGCGGTGGTCAGGATGTAGAGCTGCGGGTGCCGCAGGGAACTGCCGGTGCTCCAGATGACCGGGCCGGTGGGCGTGCCGGGCATTGCGTGGAGCATCGCCAGCACGGCGAGGCCGGCGGTCTGCGGTATGGCCGCCGCGTCCCAGTGCTCGCCGGCGGCGATGGTGGAGAGGGTGCCGGTCGGGGGCAGCCAGGAGGGCAGGAGCACGTGCTGGGCATGGGTCATGGGTGGCGGTCCCTTGGTCAGGTGAGGGCCTACATGACCAGCATCGGCTCCTGACGGTGCCTCAAGTCCCACAAGCCTGTGGGACTCCTACAGGCCGAGCCATGCCGCGTACCGGGTGACCTCAGCCGGCATGGTCCGGCGGGACCGGGCGACGCCGGACAGCACTTCGCGGACCCCGGGGCTGAACCGTGTGGGCTGCGGGGCGAGGCGTCGGGCTTCGACAAGGCGGCGGAAGGCCTCGTCCGGGTGGCCGGTGAACAGGGCGGCCCGGGCGACATCGGTGTAGTGCCGGGCTGTCCGGGACACGGGCCAGCCCGGCGGGACCACCATGGTGCGTGCGACGTCCAGCGCCTCGCGGTAGAGGTGTTGGTCGACCAGCGTCGACACCTCGTGTACTGCTGCGTTGGTGGCGCCGAAGACGAGCGCCTGCTGGCTGTAGGTGGAGATCCCGGCGGCGATCCGCCGGGCTTCGGCGAGGTGCTCGGCGGCGGCGTCCGGCCGCTGCTGGCGGGCGCTGAGGAGTGCGGCGCTGAGGTGGATCTGGCCGGTGACGGCGGTCCGGGTGTCGCCCGGGTCGGTCAGCGCGGCCGTCCGCAGGCCGGCGTCGGCGACGCGCAGGCCGGTGCGGTAGCTGCCCGCGCGGAGATGGATCATGGTGCGGAGGTAGTGCTGGACGCCCGCCGCTGCCGGGTCGGATCCGCGCTCGGCGGCCCAGGCCATGCGGTCCAGGGCCGTTGCCGCGAGGTCGTGGTAGCTCAGCTTTGCCGCGACGTCGTAGGCCGAGCGGTAGGCCGTCGACAGGGCGATGAACAGCCGCGGTGCTCCGGTGAGGTGCACCGCGGTGGTCAGTTCCTCCAGCAGTCCCGGCAGCTGCCCGGCGACTGTGCGGAGGTGGCCGTCCCGGATCGAGCGGCACAGCTGCTCAGCGTGCTGCACCAACCCGGTCGCTGACCGGGGTTGGATCTCAGGGTCGGCGCCGAGGTCGTGCAGATCGAGCGCGGCCCGGATCGGCCGGATCAGGCCCTCGACCTGGTCGCGATCAAGGTCTTCACCGCCCGGCCCGACGGCCAAGTCTGCTGCCGGGACGCGGAGGACGCGGGCCAGCGCGGCCAGTACGGAGTCGCTCGGTAGCCGGGTGCCCTGCTCGATCTGGCGGACCATGCTGATCGATACGAGGGCCTGGTCGGCGAGCTCGCGCTGGGTGAGGCCTCGTAGGAGGCGCCGGGTCTTGACGCGTGCCGCCACACTGTCGGGGTCGACGGCCACCTGAACTCCCCGCGCTGGTAGGTGTTCTGACGATACCGACCCCAGGGGGACACGCGGGGCCGATCTGCGAGGATGGCGGCATGTCGAGAGTGCTGTACCTGCTGGGCACCGCCGCGCCGCCGGTCATGGAGTTCCCCACCGTGGTGGCCAACGCACAGAGTCGCGGCTGGGAGGTCTGCGTCGGCCTCACCCCGACAGCCGCTCGCTGGCTGGGCACAAGCGTCGAGGAACTCGCGGAGCTCACCGGGTACCCGGTCAAGAGCGAGTACCGGCTCCCCGGGGACAGTGACGGCTGGCCGCGCGCCACCGCGGCGATCCTGGCCCCGGCCACCCTGAACTCCGTCAACGCCGTGGCGCTGGGCCTCACCCCGTCGTGGCCCATCGGGTACGCGGTCGAAGCCATCGGCCGCAGGGCCCGGCTGGTCGTGATGCCGTGCGTGAAAGACACCATGGCCGCGCACCCCCAGTTCCCGAAGAGCGTGGAAACACTCCGTGCCGCCGGCGTGCAGGTGCTGCTCGGACCAGGAGGGTTCGTTCCGCACGCCTCAGGACAGGCTCAGCCATACCCGTGGGGCGCAGCACTCTGCGCGGCCGAGGAGACCTGACTCTGACACCAGCTGACACCCGCTCGCGCGGGGAGGACCCGGGGTGATCCCAGGGCCCGGGCAGGCACTCCGGCTGGCCCCCGCGCCTGCGGGGGTCAGCCACTCCCAGGTGTGGGGGTTGCACTCCACCGCCAGAGGGTGGATGGCTGCGGCCTTGCGCAGGGTGGTCACGTGGGTGGACCAGGCGAAGGCGGGCGGGAGAAGGATCAGGTCGACGTCGACCGGATGCTGCCCCGTCTCGGTGCGACAGAGCGGGCGTGGTTGGGCAGGCTCAGGCGGTAGGGCCGAAGGTGAGGAGCGGCACGTCGTAGAGGTGGGGGTTGCGGGGGCGGGTCATGGTGGGCCCGGTGACCTCCATGATGAGGAGTTCGCTGAGGAACTGGACGCGGGCATTGAGCAGGTGGCTGGTGCGTCCGTCGGCGTCTTCGCCCTTGAGGCCGGCGGCGAGGTGGATGTGCGGGAGGATCAGGCCGGTGGCGGGGTCGTGGGCGAGGGTGCCGCCGCCGAGGGCTTCGACGAATTCGAGGCGGGTGCGGTCCCAGAGCGGCTGTTCGGGGTGGGTGAGGCCGTTGCAGGTGCCGACGATCTCGGCTTCGGAGAACGCGCCGATGAACATGGGGATGTAGCCCTGCCGGACGTCGTTGTCCTTGCAGAAGGCCGTGAGGGCGTCGAAGAAGTCCTCACCGTGTTCGAAGGTGACGCCGAACGTCCGGCCGAGGGTCAGTTCACTGGCACGCATGAGCAGGTCCTCACAGGGTCAGGGGCTGTTGCGGATCGCGGGATCAGAGGGCCACGGTCTTGAAGGCCGCGGCGATCTCATCGCTCTTGCGCCCCTGGGCGAGGAGGACGTGCAGGAGGAGCCGGGCCTTGTAGGCGTCGAGGTGGCCGCCTCGGATGAGTCCGCGGCCGAGCAGGTCCTTCTCGGAGCCGGGGAAGCTGTATGTGGCTTCCAGGACCGGTCCGTTGCCGATGCGGCTGGTGAGGATGACGGGGAGCCGGGAGGCGGTGATCTCCAGGGCGGTCACGAAGTTCTGGGGGACGTGGCCGACGCCGAACGCGGCGATGACGAGTCCGTCGCAGGCCTCGGCCATGGCGGCGAGGAGGGTGCCGTCGTCGCCGAGCGTCGCGGTGTACAGGCCGACGCGCGGGGCCGGTTCGGTGAGCGGTCCGGGGAACGCGATGCGGGTGGCGAGCGGGTGGTGGAGGTGGACGCGGCCCTCGTAGAGGCGTCCCAGGGGGCCGGTGGCCGGGGAGGTGAACGCGGCGGGGCTGGTGCTGTGGGACTTGCGGACGGTGCGGGCCGCGTGGATCTCGTCGCCGAGGACGACCACGGTGCCGGCGCCGTGCAGTTCCGAGGCTGCGGCGGCGATGACGGCGGCGTGGATGTTCGCCGGGCCGTCCGCGCCGGGCTGGGTGGGGTTGCGCATGGCGCCGGTGACGACGATCGGCTGACTGCCCTCGTGGAGGAGGTTGAGGAGGTAGGCGGTTTCCTCGATCGTGTCGGTGCCCTGGGTGACCACGGCTCCGTCGCAGCCGGCTGCGAAGGCTTCGGAGATGGCCTGTGACAGTGCGGTGAGGTCGTCGAAGCCGAGGGAGGCGCCGGGCAGGCGCCGGAAGTCGTGGACCTGTAGGTCGATGTCCAGGCTCTGCAGGGCGGGGACGGCGGCGAGGAGTTCCTGGGCGGACAGGGCCGGTACGACTCCGCCGGTGGCAGGATCTGTGGTCATGGCGATGGTCCCGCCGAGGGAGAAGACGGCAACTGTCCTCTTGTGCAACGCTGTTGTCTCCCTGTCAGCGGGTATTCCGCGAAGCGGTGCGGCCGGGTGGCCTTCGGGCAATCTATCGGTTCAGGTGGTGCGGTGGGAGGCGACGAAGCGGCATGCGGCGTCCGGGCCTTCCAGGCCCAGAAGCCGGCTGCGGGGGCGGGCGAGGGTGCGTGTTCCCGCCAGGGTGAGTTGGTGGCAGCGGCGGGTGAGCCAGGACCAGTCCAGGCCGAGGTAGTCGGCGGTGGCGATGAGGCGGTCGCGGGCGAGGCCGGCTGATGTCACGGAGTGCGCGGCGGCGTGCCCGATGGCGTCGGCGAAGGTGTGCAGATCTGCCGGTCGTGTGGTGAGGCCGAGTTTGGAGACGGCCTCGGCTCGTACCCAGCTGGCGATGCTGGCTCGCTGTCGTGGGAGCAGGACGAAGCCAGCGGTCTCCGCGAGGTCGGGGTTCTCGGTGATCCAGGTGGTGATGCCGAGTGATTCCATCAGGGAGGGCTGCGTAGGTGAACACCGAAGCTGGCATCCGGTTCTTCACCTCCGGGGTCGTCGGTGGCCGGGCCGCCGCCCTCGACGGGGCGCCGCTGGCCGGGCCGGGCCGGACGCTGGCGGCGGCGACCGAGAGCGCGGAGTTGCGCTCGTGCTTCTGCAGGGCTGTCTGGTCCCCGATCCCATTTGGCACCAGTAGCCGAGCCCTTCGTGGAGGTCGTTCCGCCCTGTCCCTCTTTCGGAGGTTCAGTGCGCCGGGCGGAACGGCCTGCCCACAAGTGGGCGGCGGGGAGCCCGGAAAGTCCCCTCCGACAGGAGGACGAGCTGGGAAACAGCAGGTCACGGGACCTGGCTAGGCGAGGCCCTACCCGGCAACTACCGCACGCACGGCTTCCTCTTCGGCCTTCAGGGTGCTGTTGATCCGGCGGGCGAGTGCCTTCACCTTCCGGCGGACCCACTCGCCGACAGACTCCGAATGTCCGGCGGCCAGCACCGCTTCCGCCCAGTTGGTCACTCCGCGGTAGCTCCGTGCGATGGCCACCGCCTGCTCGACCGAGGTGAGGGTTTCCAGGAGCGCGATCAGGCGGCTGTCGGCGAAGCCCTCGATGCCCGTCGCGTCGTCCGCATGCCGCCGAATACCCGGTCACGGACGGGCGGGCCCGCGAGATCCTGCAACGTCTGCAGCGCGGCGGACTGTTCTTCCGCGCCAACCCCAGCCGCGCCGTCTACGCCCTGAGGGCGAGCGCCCGGATGACCGAGAGGTAGCCAATGGCCAGCAAGGCGCAGCAGGTGTGGGACGGTCTGAACGACCGTCAGCGGACCTATCTGCAGGTCCTCTTCGGCATTGACCAGGGCTTGGAGAAAGAACATCACCACGACCTTGCGCGCGGTCACATCGACCGGCGGACAGCCCGAACCCGGAGGCGCATCCACTTCAACGACCAGCGCAGCCCGGTTGTCCGGGCACTGCACGCGGTCGGGGTCTACGACAGCGGTGCCGGGGCGGCCCTGGCCGCGCTCGCCGACCGGGACCTGGCCGAGGTGGACAGCGTGCCCGACCTGATCCCCACTCGCTTGGGAGGACACCTACTACGTTGACCAGATCGATGCGAACACCGGCCGACCCCCGCGCTTACGGGGAGGACGAACCAGGGTTGGTCGGCGATGACCGCTACGTGATACTGGCCCACATGAGCGAGGCGCTTGGGTACGCAAGTTCACAGCACTACCCCGCAGTTGTCACCGATCGCTGGGGTCAGTCCCAGACAACTTTGGTCAACAATGGCAGGATGTTCACGATGGTCCTTCGCGGCAACCGCTTCGAGGGCACGTCAGTTGATGGTCTCGAGCTGGTTGGAGCACCTGCCGATACCGACGAACCTCCCACGCTGCACCAGGGCGATCTGTGCTCGTGCACCATCCAGTGGCGCATGCCGGTTCAGGTTTCCCTGGCCGACGCCGGAATCATGAGCGCCCCGTTGGCTGCACGACTGGTCCTTGGAGATCCGGCACCCAACCACGCCATCGACTCTGTCGGTGTGACGTTGCAGCTGCACCTTCCGGCCGGGGTTGTGGAAACGACCACCCCCCAAGGCTTCATGGAGGATGCGTTGATGGACCTCCAGCGTGAGCTACCGGACGGCACCCGCCTCTTGGCCTGCATCTCATGCGCCTTCTCCGACTACCACCCGGCGGGCTCCGGGTTCATCGGCTCAATGGCGTGCTTCCGCGACTGCAAGGACACCTACCGGGCTGTCGCCGGCAAGCGGGACCTGTTCGCCCTCTGGGACAAGAGAAGCGGCTTCGTTCAGGAGACGTTCCACTGCCCTGACTTCGAGCAGCGCCAGTCCGGCACTGGATACCGCGGCTGAGGGCTACCCCACAACAGCTTCGCGCCCCAAGAGCAGCAGCTCAGGCCCCCTGTTTCGCGGCCGAGCGTGGCCGGCGGGGTGGAAGTGAGGCGCTGTTCGACGGGTCAGGTCTGGGCAGTGCCTACTGCCGCCTCACCCGACGGGAGGGCCGGCCAGGCCAGCTCGCCCTCGCGGCGCTCCCAGGACGGGCCGGTGGGGGGTGCGTCCACGACGTCGAGGGTGAACGGGGCGTAGTCGTTGAGGCTTTCGCGCACCGTGAAACCGGCCGAGGTGAGGATCGCGGTGATGGCCGCGAGCATGGCGTCCAGCACGGCGATGCTGTGGGTGAACGCGGGCTCTTGTGTCTGCCCGCGCATCGCCGCGTGGCGCGCACAGTCTGCCAGCCGGGGGCTGGTCTCCCATCCCACGCCCACTCCGGTGGCGATGGCGTCGGTGAGCGGGTCCACTGTGACCACCGCTCCCTGTGCGAGGTCCCGGTCCGCTCCGGAGGCCACCACTGGCAGGCCTGCGGCCGTCAGCTCACTGCGGACACGATCGGCAAGGCCCTCACGGGCCCGCAGAACCTGGTCACTCACTCTCTCCACCGCCCGAACGCTACCTGGCGGTCGTGACCGCGGCCTGACCAGTGACCCGCGCGGGCAGGCTCCCGTGGTCAACGTCTGGGTACAGGCCGCGCCCGCTGGCGTCGATGGTGGCCGACGGCTGCCTGAGCAGTCCGAGGCAGAAGGCAGGGGCTGTCGCCATGTGACCCTGTCGAGTGGGATGTCAGATGTCTCCTTGACGGGGGCGGATCAGCAGGCGCCGTCGAGGTGCTTGCCCTGACGGCGCCCGCCCGGCCCCGCCAGGAAGACGGCCCTTAGAGTGAGCCCCGTGGAGATCCCTGGCCTCGGCGCCCTCACCCCCGACCCTGGCCACGACGGCTACCGCAGCGACCCGATGCCGGTGCCGGGCCTGGGCGGCGCGGTCTGCGCAGTGGTGTTCCCCGACTGCGACGGCGGGCCGGTGGCGGAGGACCTCTTGGCAGCGGCTGTCGCCTTCCTCGCCCTTGACGCCTCCGTCCTCCGGGCTGCGGCGGGGCCGATCTTCGAGTACTACGAGGACGTGGTGAGCGTTCTCGGCGAGGACCTGCCGGACCGGGTGGCCGGACCGGCCGAGGTGCTGGCGCACATCCGACCAGGCCGGGAGGCACTGGTCGAGCGCGATGGCGACGAGGTGTACGTGTCCGTGGAGTGCGAGTGCTCCTGGGAGCCCGAGCACGGACTGCAACTGGTCTTCCTCGGGGGCCGGACGGTCTCCAAGGTCGGCCCGTACGACGGCCACCTCACCCACCACCCCCGCTTCCCGGGGGAGAACGTCGCGGGCGTGGTCTACCAGCGGATGCTCTGACCACCCGTGGCCGACGCGAGGCTGTCTGGGACGGCCCGGACGGGATCCGGCTGACCACAGGCGACGGTGCGGTGCACCTGGTCGGGCTGGCCACCAACGGCCGGCCCCGCAGCACGCTCTCCCGGGGCTACTGATGCTGGCGGCCGTGAGCACCTGAACGTCTGTCCGATCGCCTCGACATCGGCTTCCACAGCGGCCCGCTGGACGGCCCCCTCCCCCTCTGCCGTCTCCTCGCGCCTCAGCGCCCGCCCAGGTAGTGGTTGATGCCGTCGCGGATGAATGGCGGGAGGGCGAGGCCGGGGAGCTGGTCGGGGGCGAAGAACTGGAGTTTGACGCCCTCGGCCAGGGGGAGGGTGCTCTCTTCGCCGTCCCAGGTGCCGGCGAAGAAGGTGATGATCTTTCGTGCGGACGTGGCGGTGTCCTTCGTCTCGAAGAGCTCGATCAAGTCGTCGACCGCGAGTTCGGCTTCCTCCAGGAGCTCACGGGCGATCGCCTGGGCCGGGAGCTCTCCCGGCTCGCAGCTGCCGCCGAGCAGGCTCCAGTGACCGGCCCAAGGTATGCCCGGGAGGTCGTCGCGAAGGTGCAGGAGGAGGTCGCCGACGCGATTGGTGATGATCGCGACCGCCCCCCGAGGGGTGACCGTGGACTGCTGGCTGGGATCGGTAGGGAGGTTCATCCGGTCACCGTAGCGAGCTTGGTCGGTCGATCGGCGGGCGAGACACCGAAGGGCTAGGTGTCCGCGTACTGAACCGAGTGCTCCAGCGCGTACGGAGTTGTGTGCCTCACTGACCCGTCTCAGCGAGGTCGCTCTCATGGACCGTTCCGCTCACCGTAGTCTCGTGCCATGGTCGACGAACATGGGGCAACCGACGCCTTCAAGAACCGATGCACGAACGCGGCGCGGACGCTGGAGTCCTGCATCAGCTACTTCATCGAGCGCATCTCGTTGGACGAGTCCAACGAAAACCCCAAAGACAACGCCCTGGGCGTATGGCTGCGCGAGGGGCCGCACAAGCCCGATGTAGTGGTCTCGCTGTCCAACCTCCACTCGGTTCGCCCGTGGGAACCTGAGCTGACGCCCAGCTTCATCGACGGGATCTCCCTGATCCACCTGCCGACTTTGCCATCACCCTGGCCCGCCGAGGCGGTCGGCCGACTCGATCGCTCCGAGGACCTGCCCGAACTGGTCTGTCTGAGGATCGCGGGACCGCTCGAAGTCGACGCTGTGGCCTCGATCGTGACCGTTTTCCAGGCTCAGAGCGACGATGCGGCCTCTGTGCTCCGATGACAGCCTGAAGCCGTTCGACGGCTCAGGAAGCAGCCAAAATTTGATGAGCCTGGTCAACCGCTCAGGCGACGTCGGGTCCCGCCCGACGGCCTGGAGAGGGTTCTTGAGGCAGCAGCTGCTGCCGTTGATGGAGATGACGTCGCAGTGGTACAGGAGCTGGTCGAGGAAGGCGGCGGCGAGGACGGTTGTGAAGTTCCCCCTTGGTCCTGGACAGCGGTTGCTTACGCTGCGGGGGTGAAGTCGTGCTGCAGTCTGGCTCGCGTTTCGAGCGGGGTGATGTAGCCGAACTCGGGGTGCTTGCGGAGCCTGGTGCGGTTGTATTCGACTTCGACGAAGTGGAAGACTTCGGCGCGGGCCTCGGCCCGTGTGGCCCACACGGTCGTGCCGATCTCGGCCTTGAGCAGGGCGAACCAGCTCTCCGCCGCGGCGTTATCGTAACAGGATCCGACTCGGCCCATACTCTGCCGCATCCGCAACTCCCGTATCACTTCCCGGAATTCACCACTGGTGTACTCGCTGCCGCGATCGGTGTGCATGATGCAGCCCCTCTCCAGCTGCCCGCGGCCGGCCGCCATCCGCAGCGCGGCCACCGGCAGCTCGGCGCGGTGACGATCCGCCATTGCCCAGCCGATGACCTCGCGGGTGGCCAGGTCGATGCAGGTCGCCAGATACAACTTCCCTTCCAGAGTGACGAGTTCGGTCATGTCACCGACCAGGCGCATCCCCGGTCGTGGGGCGTTGAAATCCCGGCGGATCAGGTCCGCAGCGAAGACCGCACGCTTCGCCTGCCGGGTCAGACCCCGCCGCCCGCGGCGCGTGATTCCCACGATGTCGTTCTCCCGCATCAGCCGTTCCACCCGCTTGCGGTTCACGACCCGGCCGGCCCGCACCAGGGCAGCGTGAACCCGGGGCACGCCGTAGGCGCCGCGGGAGCCGGCGTGCAGCACCCGGATCTCGTCCACCAGCAGATCCTCGGCCCGGCGGCGTGCGCGCCGGGCCGTCCCGGCAGCCCGATGCGCATAGTAGGCGGAGCGGGAGATGCCCAGCGTGCGGCACAGGAAGGCCACGCTGTACCCGCCCAACCTCGTCCCATCGGCCTTCTCCGCGTCGATGAACGCGTAGCGCGCAGCTACTTCGTCCGGCGATTCGCGAAGAAGGCGGTCGCTTTTCCCAGGACCTCCACGGTCTGCTCCAGCTCGCGAACCTGGCGGCGCAGCCGCAGCAGTTCCTCGCGCTCGGCCGTGGTCAGCGCACCGGCCGGCCCCTGGCCCCGGTCGGTCTTCGCCTGGTTGACCCAGTTGCGCAGCCCCTCCGGGCTGACCCCGAGATCCCGGGCCACCTCGGTCACCGTCTTGTCCGAGGCCAGCGCGAGCTCGACCGCGTCCCGCTTGAACTCGGCCGTGTACCGCCTGCTCTTGTTGCTCTGCTTACTCACTACCTGAAACTGCTTCCTCCGGGACCATCCGTCCCAGTATCAGGCTGTCCAGGTCACAGGGGGAGCCTCAGTTGAGCCTGCCCTTCCTCTTCACGTCCCGTCACCCAGGCCAAGGTGGTGGATCGACGTCAGCTTCCGGGGTGGGAGTGGTGGGGGGACGGGCACGACGCTGTAACCGGTCTTGCCGAAGCGCCCGGTGGAGTCGCTGCGGACCTTGAGGATGAGGACTCAGGCCGGCCACTCCTCAGCGTCCCAGCGATGGATACGCCGCTGGCCGGCGCCCAGGTGCTCGGTGTCGGCGGCGATCGCGGCGGCCTGAGCGTCGTCGGGGGTGTCGGCGATCGTAAGGATTCCCTTACGGCTGACTGATCGTCAAGTAATCCTGACGGACCGCTGCGTTCGTCAGGAAACTCTGACGCATGGTCCGGGCGCGTTCGAACCGACGGAGTGTCAGATGTCGCTTGCCTGCCGGAGCCTGTGGGACCCCGCTTGCGGGGTTGCCTCGCTGGTAGGTCATGCTGCGGCGATGAGCATGCAGCACCCTCGGGAAGTTGGCCACGAGCAGGTCGTGGCCCGGTATGTCGCTGGTGAACGGCGATACCTCAAACTGCTGGGAGGTAATTTCCTTCACCTTGAGCAGGAGGCACGGGCTGCCTTCGTCGCCTCGCTGCAAGCTGACTCCCTCCAGGTGAGCGACCAGGAGATCCGGGCGCTCTTCGCGTATGAGTGGCGTTCCCGGCTGACTGCTGCGTGGCTGGTCGGCGTGGCCCGGCGGGTCGAGTGGCGTGAACGCATCGGGGGCCTTCTGCTGGCCAGTGAACTCACCTACGCAGGCCAGGGCTACTGCTTTGCGCTCGCCCGGTTCGGCAGCCAAGATGACGCGGACATCCTCGTGTCCTATCTGGACCGGTATCTCCCGCAGTTGGAATGCCGGTACGACCAGGGACCCGCCCTTGGAGCTCTCATGCGGCTGGATTCCCAGCTGGGCACACGTCACTCCGCGCGATTCGTTGCTCCGGACGGCCTCTGCGAACGGTGGGTCGATGCGCTTCCGCATACGCGCGGGACCGCGACCGCGTGGGCGGACAGCGCCAGAGCGGCGATCGACGCATGGTGCGGGCCTTGGGAGGCTTGACCTGTCCCAAGTGCGGGGTACCACCTGGCGCACCTACTGGCCCGGCACGGCCGCGGCGTCGAGGCCGTCGACGTGATGCGTGCCCAGGCCGACAACCACCCCGGCGAGGACTGGCTCCTCCACGCCCTGGCCGACCTGTGCCTCGACCAGGGCCGCCCGCAGGAAGGCTTGGTCCACCTCGATGCCCTCAAGGACAGGCGGGGCGGCGAGGAGCAGTGGGACCT
Source organism: Kitasatospora sp. NPDC051853 (assembly GCF_044452665.1). Lineage (NCBI taxonomy): Bacteria > Bacillati > Actinomycetota > Actinomycetes > Kitasatosporales > Streptomycetaceae > Kitasatospora > Kitasatospora sp. NPDC051853. Next base: position 65,345 of record NZ_JBITBY010000018.1, read on the forward strand.
GTTCCGGATCCGCCTGCCGCTGATCGCCGCCACCGCCGGGACCGACGCGGCACTCGAGCAGGCACGGGCCCACCCCGAAGGCCACACCCCATACGCCGCCGAAGCAATCGCCAGGACCCTGTACGACGCCGGCCACACCGAAGAAGCCCTCACCGTCCTGGACCCGGCCAACCCTGAAGACCACCCCGGCATGGCCGCCTACCTGATCCACCTCGGCCGCATCGAAGACGCCGTAACCCTCCTCCAACAGGACAACGGCCGCCCCTTCTCCCAATGGGGCGGCAACTGGTGCAGCGAACCCCCGTTCTGACGCCGCGCCACAGAACCGCCCGCAGCCGATCCTGAGGTCGAACTTCGGTGAGACACCGTCAAACTTCGATGAGACAGGACAGAGAGGCCGGTCACCGGTTCGGGGCGGCGGTCTCGATCGCGGCGAGCAGGTGGTGGTGGACGGCTTCGGCGGCCTCGCGGGTGGCCGGGTCCGGGTCTTGGAGCTGTGGGGCGATCAGGGCGGTGGCTGCGGCGAGGACCGGCACCGGCACGCTCGCCGAGCGCAGGTGCATCAGTTGGGAGGCGGCCTGCTCGCTGGGGGTGGCCTGGGTGCGAGCGGGGATCAGGGCGCCGATGCCCCGGGGCTGGATGGTCACCCGCCTCATTCTCCCGGGCTGGGGCGGGTGCCGGTCACCACGGTCGGCCTTCCTGGTCGCCGATGGGCAGGACACCGTGGTGGTACAGGAGCACCGCCTCGAGGAGCGCGGTGCGGGCTTGGTGCCAGCGGACGTCCTCGGTGCGGCCCGCATCCGCCGCCCACCCGGGCAGCGGCCGATCCTGCGCGGCCGCCACCAGGCCACGGCCGAGCGCTCCGATCGCCTCCTGGCAGGCACCGAGACCGCGCAGCAGCGAGCGCACCAGTTCGTCGACGGCCGCGGCGGGATCGGCGCCGAGCAGCCGGGCCTCGCCCGCCGCCTCGGCGAGCACGTCCTCGTCCAGGCCCTCGAAACAAGTGCCCGAAGAACCCAGCCAGCCGGCCTGCAATTACATAGCAGCGACATCCGGAAGCCCCTCATGGATGTGATGTCGGTCCTGGATGAGACCCTTCGCGCATGGATGGCGTGAATGGCTTGGCGATCGGGGCCGGCGATGAGCACGCCGTCGTCGCTCGGTTCCAGCTGGCAGCGGACGGCTTCGGCGGACAGAGCCAGAGGGCGACCGTCCGCCGGGCCCAGACGCTGTTGACCGAAGTGATCGACCGGGCCGGCGTCGGAGAGTTCGACGGAAACGAGTTCGGGGCCGGCGAGGTCACGCTCTACGCATACGGCCCCGACGCCGATGCGCTGTTCGCCGTCATGGCCCCCGTTCTGCGTGATCTTTCCTTCCGTCCGGCACATGTCGTGTTGCGCTACGGTTCGGCAGCCGATCCTTCGGCTGTCGAACATCGCGTGGACCTCTGACAAAGGAGCGGACCCGCCCGACCACACTCGCGAGCCCGCGGAGCAGGACGGGAGCCTGGGGAATTACGTCACCGTCCGCACAAGCAGGTGGCGACCAGCCAAGTCGGGCTCCACCCGCAGGCAATGGAGTGCGGGAGGAGTGGTCCGATCCTGTCGCGCCACCGGGACAGGACCGCAGCGGTGCCCTGCCCGAGACCCTCGAGCAGCGCCTTCCGTCAGCGAAAGAGCCGGGTGCGAGCGCAAGAGGGCTGCTCGGGTGAAGACCTTCCCGGCCGGGTGTCGAAGGTGCGGACATCCACGGCGGTGCCGATTCCGGGGCGTGATGGGAGCGGTAGTGCGGGTGGCCAAGGGGGGGATGAGCAGGGCACCACACGGCACCCGGACAGGCTCTCCCCTGGCGTGCGGTGGTTGGTTGGCGCCGCGCCCTGATCCGAAGGCGCAAGGTGCCGCGAGGTTCTGGACAGCAGGTGCCGCAGGTTCCACCACCATGTTGGCGAAGTCGGTTCCCCGAGAACCCAGCTGGGACTGCCCTGGCCTCACGGCCAGGGCTACTGGCGCCGGCTGCCACAGCTGTACACGGCCGACGAGCTCCGCAAGACCAAGGTCCGCCGCCCCTGCCTCACCTGCGTACCCGAGTAGTGACGCCGAACCGATCCGACGGTGGCCACGGCTTCGCGTACGGCGAATCGACTGCCTCCGGAGGTGACGGGAGCTGCCGGCCGCCGGTGCTGGTCCGTGTCGAGTGGCAACGACGACGGCAGCGAAGGCGGTGATGGTCAGTCGGTCCCCGCACCTGCGGCCAGGTCTGCGATCGCCGCGTGGAGTGCGGCCAGCTCGGCCGGGGTGGGGCGGGCCGGGTCGTGGGGTACCAGCGCGGCGGCGTTCACCACCGCGACGGTGCCCTCCGGGCCCGGCGTTCGGGCGGCGAGGGCGAGCAGGGCGGCCGGATCGGGCGGCGGGGTGGCAAGGCCGTTGCCGAGGCGCCGTAGCGCGTCCGCGAGCGGGGAACGCGGGAAGGGGTAGTCAGCCGGGAGCAGCTCTGCCTGCCAGGTGTGGTCGTCGCCGCGGAAGTCCAGGGTCCAGCCGTCCCAGCCCGGAAGTGGTCGGCGGTGGATGCCGGGCACGGTCTGGACCGCCCAGAGGGAGACGGTGCGGGCCTGTGGGTCGTAGTGGATGCCGGCGTACGGCATGTCGGTGGCCACCGGGGTCGCGGACGAGGACGCGAGCAGGCCGGCCAGGCGGGGCCCGTCGGCGAGGTGCTCCATGGGTTCCCGGCAGCCGCCCCAGGCGCGGACGCTTCCGTCGGGCAGGCGTAGGGAGAGGACGGTCCACGGGTCGGTCTCGTCGGTCTCCGAGGACCAGAGCGGCTCGGAGGGCTCGAACTGGTCCTGCGTGCGGGTCAGGTCCCGGCCCAGGCCGAGGTGGTGGGTCAGGTCGCCGACGGCGTCGTGCGCGAAGCGGACATCCCAGCCGGGCCAGGTCCGGGCCAGGAGGGCGCGGGCGGCGCGGTGCTCGGCCCAGGTGTCGAGGAACATGAACCAGAGCAGGACCTTGCGGTCGTGGTCGACGAGCGCGGCGCCCTCGCACCACACATCGTCCAGCCACTCCTCAGCCTCCCGGTTCGCGCGGAAGCAGCGCGTCGACGCAGCCGGACCGGGCAGCAGATCGGCCACCACCCGCTGGGCACCCCAGTGCGACCAGTACCGCTGCCACCTGCCGTTCTCCACCACCACGTACTGCGCTCGAGCTCCCATGACGGGCGAGGCTAACGCCGTCGAACGACAGACGGCGAACGCTTTTCCAGCACACCGGCACACCGGCACGGACGAGAGCACCCTGGTCCACACCGCGCCCGTCCCTCAGGAACCGCAGCGCATCCGCACCGAGACCCCCACCACTGACCAGCAGACCTACGAACTGTCCCGGGCCGTCGGCATGTGTCGGGCCGAGACCGCCGCCCGCATCCTCGACTCACCTGGCCGGTGCGGCCGTCAGGCCACCCCCCTCGCGGCCGCAGGCCGCCCGTGCGATGCGGAGCCAGCGGTACCGGGTGGTAAACGATTCGTTGTGGTGCTCGCGCGGCGGGCATGATCGCCGGGTGGACTTGACTGCCTTGCTGGCCGCGATCGAGTGCGGCGACGACATCCCAGTCCTCGAATTCCTGGACTTCGAGGACACGCCAAGGGCCGAACTCGGCGATGACGACGGTCTTGTGCTGCTGGCCGCCGCCGCGTACGCGGGGCGTCACGAGGTCGTGGGCCGGCTGATCGAGTGGGGCGTCGACCCCACGCGGCCCTGGGCCGACGGCACCGACCCGGTCACCTGGGCCGCCGAGAGCGGCGCCTTCTGGGTTCTGGAGGCATTGCTACGCCCTGAGGGCGACCCGCTGCGTGCCGACAGTTCGCACCGCCGCGCGCTGCGGGCGGCCCAGAGCGCTCTGAAGGCCGGCACCGGTGCCGGGTCGCTCCCGCCTCCGGCCCACCGGGCGGTGATCACCGCCATGGAGGCGAAGCTCGGTGTCCAGCGGAAGCCGGACGAGCTGATGGCCCGCGCCCTGGTCCACGCCGACCCCGACCACGACGACTGGCGCATATCGCTCTTCCGCATCGCTGACGGGGACAGCCGGGCAGCGTTCGACTGGGCCCGGACGGTCGCCGAAGAAGCCGATCGCACCGGCGACCTCCACCGCCGACGCTTCGCACTCGACACGGTCAGCGTCCTGGACCTCGGCCTTCACCTCGGCAACGAGGACGATCCGCCGCCGCTGCCGCGGGAAGCCGCTCAGTTCCTCCGCCCCCGTCTGGACACCGAGCAGGACCCGCACGCCCTGCGCTGCGTTCTCGCAGCCTTCATCGACTGCTGCTCCCGTGAGGAACTCCCGGCCGTCCTGACGCACGCCGGCCACCCCGCCTCGGTCGTCCGCAGCTGCGTCGTCCACGCGTTCCCCGAACTCCTGGAGCACCACCCCGACACGCTCGCCGTCCTCCTACGCCTGGCCGAAGACCCCATACCCAGCACCCGCACCAACGCGCTCTACAGCCTCACCTTCCCGCCCCACGGCACCCGGCCCGACACCCCCCACCTGCGCACCGTGCTCGCGGCACACCTCACCGACCCCCATCTCGAAGTCCGGTTGGAGGCCGCCGCGGCCCTGGCGCTGCGGGTGACGGACGCGGCACAGCGGTACTCGACGAGATCCGCCAAGGCGTCAAAAACCTCGGCAGCCGCGGCGCGGGCCGTCTCATGGGCCTCGACTACCAGCTCCGCGCCCTCACCCGCAGCGCCGCCCGGTAGCCGGCCTACAACGCACACCGGCTGCCGCCGGGTCCACCGACGACCTGAGGCATCGGATCATCACCCAGCACATCCCCGGCCCCGACGCCGCCCGGCTCCTGGACTCCCACGCCGCCGGCGCCGGTGACCGCGCCTTCCAGGACGTCCTGGCGGCCGCGCTCGGCGAGCACTACTCCAAGGAGGTCGGCCACCGCGCCGCCGACCTCCACCGCCGCCGCGTCTTCTTCCTGCCGCCCCACGACCGCGACCTTGACCCCGAAGGCCTCTACGCCGCCGGCGCCCCCGGCGAAGCCGTCGACCCCCGCACCATCGAACCCCGCACCGTGGGCGAGAAGACACCCCGCTCCCAACGCGGCCGCACCAGCTCGTAACCACGCCCAGCACCCCCGGAGGCCCGCACGGGGAGGGGCCGCCGGACCAGTCGGCGACACGCCTTGGCCCGTGCCCGGCGTGGCCACCCGGCCGGGGCGCTGACCACGCCGTCCGGCCGCACTTCCAAGGCCCCGCAGAGGACCCTGGTGCAGCGAGCGTGCTGTCGCCACCCAGCGAGAGGGAGGTCGGGATCTGTTTGGCGGCCGCGGAGGGGCAGCGTCGCCGCTGACCGACGACACCGCTCAGGAGGACAACGGTGGGGGAGATCGACGAGGGCCTGGAGCGCGCCGAGCGCACCCGGCCGATCCCGCAGTCCGTGGCCGCCCGGCCGCGGTTCCTGCTCAAGGGCCACAAGGGCTCGACCAAGCGGCTGGCCACTGAGCTCGGCGTCTCGCAGCGCACGGTGCAGCGGTGGCTGAAGGGCGCTTGCGTGCCCAAGCCGGCAGCGGCCGAGCGGATCGAGCGTCAGGTGAAGGCGCGCTGGCAGCCGAGGGTGCGTCAACGGGTGCGCCGGGAGGCGCAAAAGCGCGGCTTCATGCTGCACGTCCAGGCCCGGTTCGGCTTCACCTCATCCGCCGGCCCCACCGACGACCCCCGCCCGCGCACGCTCACCCAGCTGATGCCCGGCTCGGTGGCCGCCAGCCTCTACGCCGCCCGGGACGCCGGCGCCACCCACACCGAGCAAGAGCGGATCCTCGCGGACGCGCTCGGCGAGCACTACTTCAAGGACGGCGGCCACCGCGCGGCCGGGCTCGGCGTAGAGCTCACGGACTTGGAGTGGGTCGACATCGAGGGCATCTGACCTCTGAAGCACGCCACCGGCGTCGATGGCGGGGCGGCTGATGGGCAGATCTCACACGTGGCAGCGCACGTTGACGAGCAGCGTGTCAGCGGGCAGGGCGATGAGATAAGCCTGCACCCCCAGGTGCTCCATACCGAAGTCCGGCTCGTGGACGCACTCGAGGGGACCGTGGCATGTGCCGTGCAGGGGAGCCTCGCCAAGTTCGTACCACCACCCACTGAGCGTCAGCACGTTGCGCTGTGGCAGAACGCTGAACTCGTAGCCCGCAACGTACTCTTCGCGGCTGCACTGTCCGATTCCGACCGGATTCCAACCGAAAGAAAAGTGGTCCGCGATGTCGGGCCGGTCCAGCTCCGGCGCTACAGCCTCCCAGGCCCGGACGGCCGGCTGCGCCTGGTAGTCGGCGGCTTCCTGCGATGTCTCGTACGAGCGCCTGCTCCCTCCGGCGGCCAGGTGCCGGTAGAAGAACACGGATTCGTCGTCCGGGGCCGGGTGGCGGGAGACCACCTCCTGCCAGCGATCCCACACCCGGCCCGCGTGATGGGCCGCTTCGGCCCGCAGGGCGTCGCGGAAGTCGATCAGCCCTCGCGGCCCTCCCGCGCACTCCCCGGGCACTGCAGGCTCCAACGAACCGTCCCAGCGGGGGCGGTCAGCGACCAACCGCAGATCGTCCTCATGGCCTGCCAGCACCGGCAGACCCACGGAACCGCAGATCCGATAGTTGTCCCACACATCCCGCTCCACGGCGCCCACGCCGTCATTGGCAAACGGTGCCATCGCTTCCGCAACCGCCTCGTCCACCCTCCTCGCAGCCGAACCGGGCAGGCAGACGGTGATCGACATTCCAGCCATCCCGGGATCGTATGCACCAGGTTCCCCACACGCCATCTCATTGTTCGGTCGCCAATCAGCACAACGGGGCGCGCTCAAGGGCGTTCACAAGCTGGACGATGAGCAGCCGTACGACCTGCGCCGAGGGGAACACCACGTAACCGCGATGACGCCTCGCCAGTTCCCTCGGCCCCGCCCCCTGCAGCCGGGCCCGAGCGGCCAGGTCCAGCACGGCGGCCACTTGGCGCCGGCTCCGCGCTCGCGTCGGCTGCCCCTGACGCGAACGCCAGCGGCCGGATAGTGTCAGGATCTCGGTTCGAAGATCACTGGGCGGGGAGGCCACGATGGTGCGGGTGGAGCGGGGTTCGGGCCGGCTGTACGGGGCGATGCTCGTGTTGGCGGTGGTGGTCCTGCTCGCGGACCAGCTCACCAAGCTGTGGGCGGTCGCCGCGCTGTCCGACGGCGAGCGTATCGCCGTGATCCCGTCGCTGATCCACTTCCGGCTGCTCTACAACCCCGGCGCCGCCCTCTCCCTGGGCGCCGGATCGACCTGGGTGTTCACGCTGGCGGCGGCAGCGAGCGTGGCCGGCATCCTGTACACCGCCCGCCGCCTGGCCTCGAGGGCTTGGGCCCTGGTGCTGGGCGCGATGCTCGGCGGTGCGCTCTCCCACCTCGGCGACCGGCTGTTCCGGGCCCCTGGCCCGGCCCGCGGGCACGTGGTCGACTTCATCGACTACGGCCCGTTCGTCGGCAATGTCGCCGACATCGCCCTGGTCGCCGCCGCCACCACCCTGATGCTGCTCACCTTGCGCGGGGTGCAGCTCGCCGGTGCCCCGGCCGAGAAGCCCGCCTGAGCACCGGGCTGACGAAGCCTCAGGGCGGAAGAGAGCCGGCCGTGGCAGTGCGGGCGTGCGCTGATCCTCCAAAGGCGCGAGCTCTGCCTGATCCGCCACCAGAAGCCAGACGGCACCGAGCCGTTCTGCGCACCCGGCGGCCTGGTCCACGAGGGCGAGAGCACCATCGACGCGCTCGCCCGCGCGCTGGCCGAGGAGCAGGCCCGGACGTCGTCGCCCTCCCGGAGCCGCCGTAGCTGCGCCACGTTCAGGACCAGCTCACCACGCGGCCCGGCCGGCCCGGCCTGTTCCACCGGCTCCACCTGGTGCACGTCGTCCGGGTTCCGTTGACGGTGCGTCAGGGCATCGCGGTGGCCGAGCTGGACGCCGACGATGTCGCCGAGGTGGTCTGGGTGGACGTCTGCGCGCGGCTGGCCTGCGCCTCTACCCGGCCGTCGGCCCCGCCCTGGTCACCCTCAACGATCCCGCCGACCCGGTGCACCTGGCACCGATGACGGACGACTCGTACAGCTGGCGCTGACCCCGCCGGGCGACTGGCGGATCGTCAGGGAGCGTCACCCGTGACGCGGGCGAGCAGTCACTGAGTCACCGCCTTGGCGACGCCGCCGAGCACACTCGCGGACACCAGCACGGCGGCCGACCGCCCTCGCCGAACCGGTCGACGGTGCTTGGCCATGGTCGCAATCCCCTCCCTGGCACGGCATCCGGCCGGGCCCCCGGCCCTGATCCTGGGCCAGCCGCGCAGCGCAGCCAGGCCCGCCGAGTGGTAGCGAGTGTGGTCAAAGTGTTCGGCGGGTCCGTGACCGGGTCAGCGCAGCAGCGCCGCCATCAGCTAGGCCAGCAGGGCCAGCACCCACCCGAGGGCGGCACCGGCCAGCACGTCGCCGAGCCTGGCGAGGAGTCGGCCGACCGGCCGCTGCGGTGACCGCCAGGCGGACCACCTGCCGGAGGGCGCCGGCACCACCGCCGCTCCCGGTGCAGCGGAGCGCCGCTCCCGAACAGCCCGCCGTCGCTCGGTGCCGTCCCACCCCGCCGCGCCCGTCTCCTGGCCGCGCGGCCTCACCCCGGCAACGTCGCTCTCCTCGTCCCAACACCCGGCTGGTGAACAGCCGAACCCCGACGTCCGGGGTTCACAGCGCCGCACCGTAGGCATCCCAGGACGCCGGTCAAGCCCCTCCCGCCACGTGTCCCAGTAACACGGAAGGGTGCTGCGCCCCAGGCGCGGGTAGCGGCAGCGTCTGACCGGGGGTGGGATCGGTGTTCAGCTGGCGGGAGTGCCCGTCTCGTCGGACAGGCCGAGGTGGTCCTGAAGCGTACGCCGGCCGATCTCGGTGAGAGCGACGGCGCGGCCGGTACCGATCCGAGTGATCCAACCGGAGTCGAAGGCGTGGCGGCACAGGGCGGCACCGACGGCACCGGCCAGGTGGGGGCGGCGTTCGGTCCAGTCCAGGCACGAGCGGACGGGTGGACGCCGTGTGGCGGGCGGTAGCGCGATGCCGAGATCGGCCAGCCAGACGGTCCCGTTGCCGGTGAGTGTCAGCCCCTGCTCCCAGTCCAGCAGCCCCCGGTCGGTCATCGCCTCGGCGATCGCGACCCCGAGGGCGCCCGCGAGGTGGTCGTAGCAGGTGCGGGCGCGGGCCAGCGCCCGGCTCCGGTTGACGGCGGGCAGTGAACGGGACGCAGCGACACGTCGAGGCGCCATGGAGGCAAGGGTCTCGATCAGTTGGGCCGTCTCGGGATCGGCGAGGCGCACGTAGCGATGACGGCCCTGACGCTCCTGGGCGAGCAGTCCTCCGCCGACCAGGAGGTTCAGGTGCTCGGTGGCCGTCGAGGCGGCCACCCCGGCATGGCGCGCCAACTCGGTCGCGGTCCATGCCCGACCGTCCAGGAGGGCCAGGCAGAAGCTTGCGCGGGTGCCGTCCGCGAGAAGTGCGGCCAGAGCGGCCAGGTCCGGGCCCTCCGGGTGCGCGTCATGGTTTCTCATCGCCGTCCATCATCCACCAGCGATCCTTCGGTGGGGTCCGAAGTGTCTTCACCCTACGGTCGACTCCCATGGACACCGCTACACGCAGCACCATGCCCACCAACACGTCGCCCGCCCATGTGGCCATCGAGCCGAGCATCCTGTACTTCGGCACGCCGGTCGTACTGCTCTCGACGGAGAACGAGAACGGCTCCTTCAACCTCGCGCCGATGTCCTCGGCCTGGGCACTGGGCCACGTCATCGTCCTCGGTCTGGGCCCCGGGGGATAGACCGCGCACAATCTCCGCAGTCGACCCGATCTCGTCATCAACCTCCCCGCGCCCGCCCAGTGGCCGGCGGTGGAGCGGCTGGCGCCGCTGACCGGACGCACCCCGATACCCGTGGACAAGCGCGACACCTTCCGTTTCGAGCCGGACAAGTTCGCCGCTGCCGGCCTGCGACCCGAACCCTCCGATCTGGTCCGGCCGCCCAGGGCCGCCGAATGTCCCATCCAGCTGGAGGCCCGCGCAGCCCGGGTCCAACCCGATGCCTCCGGGGCGTTCCTCATCGTCGAAGCCCACGTGCTCAAGGTCCACGCCGATCCGCGCATCGTCGTCCCCGGCTCCCAGCACGTCGACCCGACCGCGTGGAGCCCGCTGATCTACAACTTCCGTCACTACTACGGACTGGGCCCCGAACTCGGCCGCAGCTTCCGCTCCCAGACACCCCGGCAAACCCACTGACCGACCTCGGCACCACTGTCACCCGGCCAGTTGCCGGTTACTGGCACACGCTCCTAGTGCTTCTGCTGTTCGAGGTTCTGCCGCCGCAGACGGCGAAGCTCCTCACGTTCGGCACTGGTCAGCTCGCCCGCACCACCGTCACCACGGTCGGCCTGGTCCCGCTTGACCCAGCTCCGAAGGCCCTCGGGGCTGACCCCCCTGGCCACCTCCGTGACCGTCTTGCTGGACGAGCGGGCCAGCCTCACGGCGTCCCGCTTGAACTCCTCCGAATACCGCTTGCCCTGCTTGTTGCTCACCTGGCTCTACTTCCTCTGGAACCTCACGTCCCAGTCTCCAGGTGTCCAGGTCCACGGGGAGGCTTCACCAGGGGCAGGTGGTGGTGCCGGACTGCGCCCCGGTTCGGTGGTGGTCCCTGCTGGGGTCCGGGGTGATGGGGGTCTGTGTGCCGCGTTCGGATCGTGTGGTGTCAGCGGGATGCGGCTTCGTGTCAGGGGTTGCTTGGAGGCTGAGCCGCAGGGGGATGTACAGCAGGGCTGGAACGCTGACGTTGGCCCGCACCTGCACTGACGTGTGGCCGCATGGGCCGGTAACTTCCGGTGCGGCCTCACAGCACGTAATGGGCGGTCAGATTGCGGTGGCCGGCGCTGCCGCAGCCGGTCCTGCAGTGATCCGGTCAGTCTGGGCGGCGGTGATCTCCCGGATCACCAGCAGCAGCATGACCCCGGAAGCGGCGGTGAGCACTGCGACGTACGGGGAGAACATCGGATTCGGCAGGGACCGAGTGGCGAGCAGCGCCACGACGACCTTGACCAGCCGGGTCCACCACCATCCCTCGACCAGCCAGGCGCGGCCGGCGAGTCCGCTGGCACGGCGGACATCGAGTGTCACCCGGCGCGGGATCCACAGCATGGCCACCGGGATGAGCCACCCGCCGATCGCGAAGCCGGGGCTGTACCGGTGGGTGCCGGGGGCGAACGCCTCTGCGTTGAGCCGGCACCGGCGGAGCCAGCAGATCACCGCGACCAACGAAACCGCGCTGAGGAGTGTCATAGCAGGCACGGCCTGCGGGAACGTTTCCGCTGCGCCCTCTCCGGTTGCCACCAATACGGCCTGTGCCAGCAACTCGATCCAGATCACTGCCTGTGCGACGGTCGACAGCACTCTCGGGTCGCGCACCGCCAGCGTCACAGGAGCGGGTGCCGCACTGGGTATTCCGGGTTGCATGCTGATTCCATTCAGGAGCACTGCGGTGCTGGTTACCTGCAGAGACAGGAGAAACCTAGCGGCACCGCGGCAGCCCAGTCCACAGGCTTGATCACGGTCCCCCTGGTCAGTCAGCCGCGGTGTGTGGGCCCGCTGGCGGGGTGCTGTGGGTCGGGGGGTGTGGCTGCGTTCGGGGGTGTCGGGGGGTGTCGGGGGAGAATCCGGCGATGAAGAAGTTCCGCAATCCCTCCTACGGGTTTTTCGCGTTCATGGCCATCGTCGGTGGTGTCGTCCTGTTGCTTGCCGACCTCGACAAGTTCCAGGACTTCCCTCGGGGTGACACGCCTTTGAGGCTGCTCGGCTACGCGGGCCTGACGGTCTTCGGGGTCCTGGCCACCCGTATCACGGTCGAGGTGGGTCCGCAGGGGGTGCGGGTGGTCAACCTGACCGGGACCCGCCGGGTGCGCTGGGCGGACATCACCGGGATAGCCCTGGAGACGAGCCTGGTGCTGACCCTGGCCGACGGGTCGCGGGTCAAGTGCGTCGCGGTCCAGCCGACCAACTTCGAGAACGCTTCGGGCCGCGAGGGCTACGCCCACCGTGTCGTGCAAGAACTCGACGTCATGAGGGCCAGAGCCTGAGCCGCCAGGCCGCGCCCGATCGGCCTGCCCGGCTCGGTCGTCTCTGCCGCTGGCCGGGCTGTGCAGCTGGGATCCGCCTGCCTTCGGCCGGGAGCGGCCCGCTCCGCCCGTCTCCGGCCGGGCTGCGCCTGGCCGCCCCATCCCGCCCCGCCCTGGGCCGGGTGCCCTGCCCGGCCGCCCGGGCCGGGCAGGGGGTGGGGTCGCGTGGGCGGGCGCCAGGTGTCGCACGGGGGGTGGTGTCGCGTCGTGTGAGGTGGGTGAAAGGGGCTGGAGCCCCCGCGTGGGGCCGGTGCGCGACAGTCGCGACAGGGGGCTGCGGTGCCCCTCCCGGTCTGGCCCGTCCCTGGGCCGTCCGGTGCTGCTGTGCCTGGCCGTCGTCCTGGGCACGGTGGCCGGCTTCTTCCTGGGCTGGGACAGGGGGTGCCCCAGCCTTGTCCCACCTGCGTCTCACCGTGCCCGGTTATGTCCGTTTCGCTGGGACGTCCCAAGCCGTTTTCCCAGGCAGTGGCGTTTCCGGTCCGGGGCTGGGACAGGGCGGGGACACGCCCGTGCCGGTCCGGCTGACCTGTCTCATCGAACTTCGACGAGTCTCACCGAAGTTTGACCAGGGCGGGTTTGTCTCATCGGAGTTTGACCACCCGGTTCAGAGATGATGCTCCGACCCGGTCCGGTGGGTGTGACTGCCCTGATGGGAGGCAAATTGGGTTGGCGGGTCTGCAAGGTGGTGCTAGGAACTGCGGGTGACAGTGTTTGCGTGTGTGGCCTGTGGATCTGCGATCACCGGACCGTTGACCGAGCTGGCTGAGGTCCCTGTTCGTCCGATGGAACAGGGCTACCCGAAGGACGGTGGGACGCGGACGGCGTACGCCAACGTGCCACGGGGGTACTTCGCGGTGGAACCGGAGCCTTGGGGCGCACCGTTTGTGCCCTGCGAGGACCCGGTGGCGATCTTCCCCGGAGGCCCGTGCGTCTGTGATCCAGACGGTGACGACTTCCTGGTGTCCGCAGGGCCGCGGAGGACGGTGGTTCTTCATCCCGGCGACGCGCCGGGCCTTGAGCCGCTTCGCGTCCCGGACTTCGAGGATGCCGGCTGCTGCGGGTATTCGGGCAGGGGTGGGATGAACCGCCGGTGCCCGTGCGGTGCCCCGGTCGGCACGCAGATCAGCGACTGCTCGACCCCGTACGAACTGCACCTCGACCCCGGACAGGTCCGTCAGCTCGTGGCCTGATGGAGACATGTTGGCGGTGCAGTGCTGCGGCCGGTACCGCCGATGGATGGGCCGAACGTCGTGCGGTCAAACTTCGTTGAGACTCGTCAAACTTCGATGAGACGGGTCACCGGCCTGCCCGCCTCCGCCTGGCCGGGTGTGCGGCTCCGCTGTGGGGCCGTCAGGCCGGGCTCGGTGTACCGGTGCTGGCGGTCCGTCAGGAGGGTGCCCGGCCGGGGAGGGTGCCGCAGGCGCCCCGCGCCCCCGCTCCGGGCCTGCCACGGCCCCGTCACCGGCCCTGCTGCCGGGCCGCCGCGCCCCGGCCCCGCCCCGTTGGTGCGGCCGTCAGGCCGGCACCCCGACGCGGCCCCCGGGCCGCCCGCTCGAGGACCAGGAGGAGCTGCCCGCCCCCGCCCGTCTCCGGCCCGGCTGCGTCACCGCTCCCTCGCCTCCCCCTCGGGCTGCGCCGGGCCGTTGCCGGTGCCGTAGGCACCCGGCCCCGGCCCGGTTGTGGGGCGGTCAGGTCCCGGCCCGCAGCCGTCCACCGGTGCGGCCGCCGTCAGGCCGGTCCTGTGCGACCGCAGGTGGCCCGCAGCGGGACCAGGAGGAGCTGGTTGAGCCGGAGGGCCTGGTGGTGTGCCGGGCTGCGCCTGGCCGTGGCGCCGGGGTTGCTGGTTTGGCTGCGGGTGGGGTGGTCGGGGTGCTGGGGTGGTGGCCTGTCGGGTGGGTGTGGTGCCCGGGGTGGAGCGGGAAGGAGTGTTGGCGGTGTCGGATTTCGACGAGCTGTTTGAGAGGGTGCGGGCCGAGCGGCGTGAGACCGAGGCGTTGGCGGCCGGGCGTGGGCCGAAGCCTGCCCCGGTGGTCCCGCTGACCGGGTACGAGCTGATGCGCGCCCTGGGGGCCTGGGCGCTGGAGAAGTACCTCGTGGCCGGGATCGCGCCGACGTACCCCTCCAACGCCGCGGGGCCGTGGCATCCGCGCCGTGTCGTGGCCCGCCCCGCTCCCGAGCCCGGCCGGTGGTGGCGGCGCCGGACTTCTGCGGGCCCGCTGGAGTACGAGCCGGTTCCCGACCTGTGGGAGATCTTCTCCTACGAAATCTCCTATGACGTCCAGGGGAAGTACGTACCGGTGGAGCCGGGAATGTACGACAGCGGCGGCGGGGGCTACTACGAAAAGGAACAGATCAACGCGCGGGCGGTTGTCTGTACCGACCGTGAGGGCAACCTTGTTGATTTCCGGCAGGGCTGCTGTCTCGCAATCGATAACAAGGACCGGCCGTTGTTCGGCGTCGTGATCAGCGACGAGGACATTAAGCACCTCGTCATGAACACGGTGGACCGCGCGATCCGGAGAGAAAAAGAGGCCGGGTAGCCTCAGTCGGGATTGCTGTCGCATCGGGCTTGCATTGACCATGGATTGGCCAGCGCATTTGTTCCTCAGGCGCCCGTCCGCGAGTGCCAGAAACGGCCACCGGAGCTGCCCGGATTCACCGATGTACCGTTACCGGAATCGCCCCGCACCCCTGTTCCGAAGGTGCCCGACCCCGCCTCCCGCCGCTGCTACGGCCCGGCCCGGCCCGGCTCCGGTACGCCGGACCCAGCCCGCGCACCGCCAGCGCTGTGCCGGTCCCGGCCCTGGGGGAGAGGGGTGCCCTGCTCTGGGAGCGCCAGCTGTTCCGGCCGGGCTGTCGCTCCGTCGCCGTGGTGCTCCTGTTGCTGCGGGGGGTGTGCTGCTGCTCCTCGGGGGCGGCAGGCTGTCCGATGTGGTCACCACCCTGTTCAGGCCTGTTCAGGTCTGGTCTGGTGTCCATCGCCTCATTCTGGGCCTGGGCCTGGGCGTGGCCTGCCTGCTGCTGTGCGTGGGGGTTGTAGGCAGGCCGGCCGGGCTGGGGCGTTTTGGGTGTTGTCCGCCTCAGCCGCCACTCCCTTTCCCTGCCCCCTGGTGGTTGGTCAGACGAGGACGAGTGGGTCCTCCAGAGCGTCCACGTTCTTGATGACGTCGATGGACTGCTGGTCGGTGACGTTCTGCTGCGCGACGTTCTGGGTGTTGCTGGAGTGGGAGACGGATCCGGTGGTGTTGCCGTTGTTGTTGGCCTGGTTCTGGGAGTGGATCCCGCTCACCTACGCCGCTGGTCTCCACCTCTACCCCGCCATCGGCCTCGTCCTCCAACATGCCGCCGAGCCCGCCTCCGGCCTGGTGTTGCTGGCGCCGATGACGAGCGACTCCTACCAGTGGCGATGACCGCGGCCGCGCTCACCTTGATGGTCACCCTGCGGTCTGGCCGAGACCTTGATACCCACGGTCGGTGCCACCGAGGCACGGAGTCACATGATCTTGACGATGGTCCAGTTCTGGGGCTTGAGCTTGCTCGTGCAAGGGCCGAGGTACACGTACGGGGTGCGCAGATAGTTCCGGGTGGACTTGTCCGCCGTCCAGCACAGCGTGGCGTCACCCTTGGGCTTGATCCTGGTCGTTTTGTCCACGGCCCACTTCTGGCGGGGGTTGTCGCCGCACGTGGTGGCCAGGAGCGGTCCTCCTTGGATCGCGCTGTTCTGGCGTTGTTTCGGCGCCTCGACGCAGAGGCTGTCGTTCCAGTTCTCCAGCTGGCCCGTCGAAGGGTAGTAGTGCCACTTCTGCGCCGCGATCGTCTTGTCGCAGGCCCTGAGCACGATGGCGGTGTGCTTGAAGTCGGCGGAGTAGAGGTTCTGGGCGCACGTGCCGTTGTACGCCTTCAGCTGGAACGCGGTGTTCTTGTCCGGGAACTCGATGGCGCCGGCGGGGGTCGTGGTGGTGAGGGCGGCGAGTGTGAGGAGTGTGCCGGCAGCCCAGGTCCGGGTCTTGCGCATGGGTGTTCCTGTCAGGTCGGTGCGGCCGTCGGCCATGCGAGGCGGCAGGGAGGTCAGGCCGGCTTGTGAAGGCACACGGCGTAGGCGGTGCCCACGCTGTCACCGTCCTCGGTGTCCTCCGGCGCCTGGTCCCCGGTCACCTCGAAGGTCTCGGCCGCCCAGGTGCGGCCGTTGTGCCACGTCGCGCCCAGTTCCCAGGGAGCCGCGAGGTCCGCGCCGCCGGAGACGGCCACCGTGTCCTCGGGGCATTCGAGCGTCACCGCGGCGTACCAGAGTTCCTCGTCCTCGCCGGAGAGGTCGTGGACGGTCATCGGGCCCGAGACGGTCACGAACTCGGCGGGATCGGCTTGGGTGGCGTGCGCGGTGGTGGCGCCGAAGGCGAGGAGCAGGGCAGCGGAGGCCGCGGCAGCGGCAAGGCGTCGCATCATGAGCACAGGATGTGACAACCGGCGCGGCCGATGCGCTCGTCTGCGTGCAAACAGACCTTCCGGTTCACCGCTACCGGTGACCGCAGCCGAGTGGCCCGGTGGGGTGATGCCTTTCCGGTGGCGGTATCTGATTTTCACCGTTGCCTGCCCGACCACTCGCTGCATGGTCGCCGTCGCCGAGTTGGACGACCTGGGTGGGGCCTGTCGGGGTGTCAGGAGCTCCGCTGAGGAGTGTTTGCGTCGGCTGCGGGGCGGAGACGTTCGCCGGGCGGAACGTGGTCGGCGTCTCCGTTCGGGTGAGCGCGATGATCGCGATGTCGTCGGCGAGGTGGTGGTCCAGTCGCGGACGTCGGTGTCGAGGTGGTGGACGAGTGGCTCGGGTGCGTGGTCGGGGCCGCTGTCCAGGCGTCGGGTGAGGGGGGTAGAACTCGCCGGTGGAGTTGCGCGCCTCGTCCAGGCCGTCGGTGTGGGCCAGGATCGTCGCTCCGCCGGCCAGCGGGATCGGGTGCGGACGGGCGCAGCCGCCGGCGCCCAGCAGACCGAACCCGAGCGGAAGTTCGGCCTGCAGCGACAGTTCGCGGCTTCCGTCCGCGGTGATCTCGAAGGGCGCGAGGTGGCCGCAGTTGACGGCCTGGAGGTCCGGTGATCCGGTCTCGTGCTGGAGGAGGAGGGCGGTGGCGAAGAGCTCCGCGTCCCCGCGGGAGACCGCGGCCCGCTGGACCTGCCGGTCCAGGCAGGCGGCGACCTCGCCGAGGTCCTCGGTCTCGTGGGCCTGGCTGCGGAAGCAGCCCAGCAGGTCGGTGACGGTCTGGACGGCCTGCAGGCCCTTGCCGCGCATGTCGCCGATGAGGATGCGGGTGCCGTAGCGGGTGTCGAGGGCTTCGAGGAAGTCACCGCCGATCGCGGTGCCCACGGTCGCCGGACGGTACAGCCCGGCCAGGCGCAGCTCGCCGAGCGCGGCGGGGATGGGGTGCAGCACGGCGTGCTGGAGGGCGGTGGCGGTCTCGCGCGTACGGGAGAGCCGCTCGGCCTGCTCGCGGCGGGACCACGCCACCGCCCCGGCCGTGGCGCCGACGCCGAGGGCGGCGATCATGCTCACCGGCTGGCTGGTCTCGCCGTGGACCATCGCGTACTGCAGGAGCGAGGCGCCCGCCACCGCGAGCGCGACGACCGGCCGGCCGAGCACGCACGCGGCCACCGCGACCACCACCGTGGCGATCCACAGCAGTTCACGGGCCTGCCCGGGCGCGGGCGCCGCACCGGCCGGGGAGGTGTAGGGCATGGCCTGCGCGGCCGCCGTGCCGAAGAGGATCGCGGAGGGCAGCAGCGCCGCGTACACCCCGAGGTGGGGGCGCGGGATCGCGGCGAGGTAGCGGGCCATCTGCGGGGCCACCGCCAGCATGGTGCCGAAGCCGATGAGGGTGACGACGGCGAAGCCGACGGCGAGCGGGTGCCGGCCGTGGTCCGCGAGCACCTGCGCCAGGGCCAGGCCCAAGGCGGCGAGCGGCAGCCCGAGGGAGGCGCCGGCCAGCGGGGAGACGGAGCGGTGCCGGACGGGCGCAAGCTGTGGTGCCTGACGGCGGCCGGCCGCCGCGAGGCCGCCGCCCTGCTCCCGGCCGGGACCAAACTGTCCGCGCTGCGCCCGGAGCGGGAGGGCGCCGGGGCGGTGTTCTCCGAGCACACCCTGGACGTGGTGGCCACCGCCGGGCTGCTCGCCAAGGCGGGCATTGGCCACCTGGAGGCGTTCTCGACGGAGGTGGAGCACCGGCTGCCTGGCCGCCGCTCCCTGTTCACCGACCTGATGGTGCGCGAGCCCGGCGCCGCGGTGCCGCTGCTCCTGGTGGAGGTCGGCCGGGAGAACGAAGGCATCGGCACCCTGGTCGACAAGCTCACCGCCTACCGCGCCTGGTGCGAACTCCCCGCCAAGGGCGCCACCAGGGCCGCCTTCGACAAGGCCCTCGCCCGCCACGATGCCCGCACCCACGAGCTGCGCCTGTGGTCCGCCCTCTACCCGGCCACCGGCCACGAGGGGCCGCCGCCCGTCGCCCTCGTCTTCGAAGCCGGCCGCAAGCGCGCCCGGCCCGGCAGCGCCCCGCTCACCGACCAGCAGAAGGCCGAGAAGGAGAAGGCCGACCGCCGCCGGCTGGTGCGCCGCGGCCAACAGGTCGAGGCCGCCTCCGAGCACCTCTGGTACGCCCCGCGCTACCGGGAGGACGGCATCAGCGCCCGCAACTACCACCGGGCGCTGCCGGTGGTGGCCACGACCCTGCCGCTGCTGCGCGAGCGCGGTGCGGACGCGGCGATCTGGCGCCGCTTCGGCCGTACCGGCTGGCACACCCTCGCCGGCGCGCTCGACAACCCGGACGGCGACCGGCTGCTGAAGGTCGAGCAGGCCGCCATCGAGCAGGCCCGCCAGGAGAAGGAACGGCAGGAGCACGAGCTCCGCCGCCCGTCCTGCCGGCGTTGCGCGGCGAAGTTCACCGACGAGCGGTGGGCGGAGAAGGAGAGGGCCTGGAAGGACGACGGGCTGTGCGCCGCCTGCCGCCAGGCCGACGCCGACCAGCAGTCCCAGGCGGAGGCTGAGCGGGAGCGGGCCGCCGCCGAAGCCGCAGCAGCATCGGCGGCGGCCGAGGCCAAGCGGGCCAGCTTTTGGTGGCGCCGGACCTGACCGCGGACACCGGCCGCCTGGTGCGCAAGGCCCACGTGCTGCGCTACGAGATGACCACCGCCCGCCTCGGCGCCGAGCGCGAAGCGGCCCAGGCCGCCGAGCAGCAGCCCGGGCGACTGAGCCCCCGAAACCGACCGGCCGGACGGCCGCTGTCGGCGCCCGTCCGGGTGACGTTCGCGAGTTCGGGCCCCGTAGGTAGGGGCGGGCTGGGACGATGCCCGGGTTGTGATTGTCTGATGGGTCCGGAGCCGGGCCTGCGAAGGGAGTACCGCCGTGGCAGAGGACTGGGGCCAGTACCGGCCGTGCACCGCCGACGACACGAAGGCGTTTCTCGCGGTGCCGGGCATCGTCGACTACGTGACCCGAGGCCTGCAGTTCACCGGGCCGGTCGAGATCCTCCCGGAGGCGGTCCGCGCATCCAAGGACAACCCGAAGCGGCTGCAGTACCTGGTCATGGGCGGACAGCCCACCATTGATGCCGACGAGGACAACCGCGAGGGCTACGCCTTCGTCACCGACGGGGCCATCGCGGCCCCGTTCAAGCCGATCGTCCTGCCGGTCCTCACCTGAGCCGGCCACCGTCGGGCCGTCCGCGCCTGCGGATCGCGCTGTCCCAGCCTGCTCTACCCCCGTCCCAAGCTGTCCGGTTCGGGCGTTTCGCTGGGACGGATGTGGGACTGTCCTAGGACAGTCCCACCCCGTTTTTGCTGGTGGGAGCGTTTTGCAAGAGTGCTGGGACAGGCGATCGGCTACCGGCTGGGCGAGACGTTGACCTCTGACAGGCGACCCTGACCGATTGCCAGGTGAGTTTGACCGGCTGGGGGCCGCAGGTCAGGTGTAGACGTTGTGGCCGTACTCCTCACGGCTGACCTGGAAGTCGTCCGGCCGGTCGCGGCGGAGCTCTTCGTACCGCACCCCGAAGATGTCGATCGCTTCGTGGAGCGTGCAGCCGGTCGCGTCCATGATCTCTTTGAAGGCCCGGACTATGCGCTCGTCCAGGATGTGACGGTCCACGCTCTCGGGCAGCTGTTCCATGGGCTGACCGTACCGACAGCCGTTCGACTGTGCCGGTCAATATCACCTGG
Source organism: Kitasatospora sp. NPDC051853 (assembly GCF_044452665.1). Classification (NCBI taxonomy): domain Bacteria; kingdom Bacillati; phylum Actinomycetota; class Actinomycetes; order Kitasatosporales; family Streptomycetaceae; genus Kitasatospora; species Kitasatospora sp. NPDC051853. Next base: position 85,734 of record NZ_JBITBY010000018.1, read on the forward strand.
CAAACGGTCAAGATCGCCTGTCAGAGGACAGACGTCCTCTATGGCGGTGAGCAAGCGCGCGTGGCCGGTGCCAGCGGCTTCGCGGGTGTCCGGGGCCGGGGCCTCGAGCTGCGGGGCGATCAGTGCGGCGGCCGCAGCGAGGACCGGCACGGTCGCCGACCGAAGGTGCAGCAGCTGGGCGGCGGCCCGCTCGCTGGGCGTCGCCTGGGAGCGAGTCGGGATCAGGGAGCCTATGCCGCGCGGCTTGGCGCTGCTCGCTGACCCAGTCTCCCGTGCGCGGACGGGTGATGATCACCATGGCCGCTTCCCCGCCGCACCGCCGGGCAGGGCACCGTGGTGTTCCCTGTCAGGTCAGCGTGCTGATGGGGGCGGTCGGGCTGGCGTCCTCGAATCCCCTGCGCACGATGATCGTCGGGAGCTAGGGTCAGGCCGACAGACGTCGCAGCATCCTCCAGGAACTCACCGTAGGTGGGCCCTGAACGAAATGTGGAGACATACATGGAGCCGGTGCCGGTCACCAGCGCGGGACTTGTGCTTGTCTGGCCGCTCATCCCGCGTTGGCTGCATGCCGCCGGGCTGCTGACGAAGAGCAGCGAGGACGCGCCGGCGGGGTTCGCTGATGACGCCGACCGCTTGCGGGCTGCGCAGGCCCTCGACTACGTCGCGTGGGGCGACGAGTCGGACGGGAACGGAAGCACGGGCCGGCGCAGCACGACCAGCACCTGGCTGGTCGGCCTGCCGTCGGACACGGACGCCCCGACCGCCGAGCCGCTTTTGGCTGATCTTCGTGCTCAGCTTGATCAGCAGCTGGCGGCCGCTCTCAATCAGCTGATCCAGCTCCAATTCCACGCTGGGCAGTCGCGCACTGGCCTCAGAGGGGTCACCGTTCAGGACCTGCGCCAGCTCTACCTGCAGCGACCTGGGCAGGTGCTGCCGAATGACAGTGGAGCGACCGTCTCTGTGGATTTGCACCCTGGGGACATACTGCTTTGGGGGCTGCCGTGGCCTCTGGAGCAGGTGGCGTACCCCTGGCTGGACAACCCGTTGAAGATCTCTTGGGAGCTGCCCCAGCTCCCGGCCCAGGCTTGAGCCGGGGTGGTCCGCCTGCCGATGGACAAGGCCGCCACCAGAAACGGACTCAACGCCCACTCAGTCCTTGGACGGCCGCACGGCGAAGGCGTGGTTGGCATCGTTGGTGAAGGCGTCGTAGGGGTGCAGGGCGCCGTTGCCGCGCAGGACGAAGTCGCCGGCCTGGCCGTTCCACGATCCGACGTGGGCGCTCTCGACACTGTTCCGCTGGAGCATCGTGACCAGCTCGTGGATGTTGGCGGAGGTGGCACCCGCCGGGATGAGGCCGTTGTTCGCCGCGATCGCCGCCGGGCTCTCATCGGCGTCGGTCCCCGCGAGAAGCAGTACGTTCGTCTCGTCGGTCATCTGTGGCGCTCCCATCGAGGTGAAGATCAACTGGGATCTTACGTACAGCCCCCCTGGTGCTGAGCGGCCGCAGGCCAGATCCAGCCACATCCCCACCACCCGAACCGCCATCCGGCCCGACGGTGGCGGCCAGGCCGACGGCCATCTCCCCGCCGCGCTGCCGCCGGCCTCGTCCGGCACCTCCACGGGCGCCTCCGCCCGCACCTCCATGGCCCTGCCGCCCCGTAACGGGACAGCCGCAGGCCAGGGGCCGGGGACAAGGGGGTCGGGTCGTGGCGACAACTCCTCTCCCTCTCTCCTGCGCGTCCGTGATGCTGCCGCTGTCGAAGACCGGAGCAGCGCGGAGAAGAAGGAGGGGGAGTGGAAGCGCGGATCGACGGCCCCGGTGCGGGGCGGTGTGCTGGCCGCGCTCGGCCTGTTCCAGCGGGCCACCCCCAGGGAGCTGTGGCCGCTCGTCCTGCCCCACCAGCGATCCGACCGCTCCATCCGCGACGCCCTGGGCGACCTGCGGGATGCCGGGAAGGTCCGCGAGGAGCTGCGCCTGCCGGACGGCCGCAAGCTCTGGTGCCTGACCCCGGCCGGCCGCCGGGACGCCGCCGCGCTCCTGTCGGCCGGGGCGAAGCTGGCCGCGGCCCGCCCGGTGCGCGAGAAGCGGGCTGCCGCGTACTCCGAGCACGCCCTGGACGTGGTGGCCACCGCCGGGCTGCTCGCCAAGGCGGGCATCGGCCACCTGGAGGCGTTCTCCACGGAGGTGCAGCACAAGCTGCCCGGCCGCCGCACCCTCTTCGCGGACCTGGTGCTCCGCGACCCCGGCGCCAACGTGCCGGTGCTGCTGGTGGAGGTCGACCGGGAGAACGAGGGCAACGGGACGCTGCTAGAGAAGCTGACCGCCTACCGCACCTGGTGCGAGCTGCCCGCCCGGGGCGTCAGCCGCAAGGACTTCGAGGCCTCCCTCGCCAAGCCCGGACCCGCGGTCAACACCCTGCGCCTGTGGTCGGCCCTATACCCGGCCACCGGCCGCGAGGGCCTGCCCCCGGTCGCCCTGGTCCTGGAGGCCGGCCGCAAGCGCCCCCGCCCCGGCACCAAGCCGCTCACCCCCGCGCAGAAGAAGGCCAAGCAGGAACGCGACGACAAGCGGCTGCTGGGCCGGATCGAGGCGGTGGAGGCGGCCTCCGAGAACCTCTGGGCGCCCTCGGCCGCCCGGAAGGAGGGGGTGAGCGCCCGCTACTACCATCAGGCGCTGCCCGTGGTGGCGACCACCTTGTCGCACCTGCGCCGCTTCGGCGCCGATGGCGAGGTGTGGATCCGCTTCGGCCGCCCTGGCTGGCATACCCTCGCCGACGCGCTCGACAACCCGGACGGCGACCAGTTGCTGGAGCGCCAGCTTGCCGCCCTGCACCGGCGGCGGGAGGAGGCCGAGCGGCTGCGGGTGGAGTTCGAGCGGGAGCAGGCGGAGCGGGAGCGCGTGGCGGCCGAGCTGCGGCGGAGGGAAGCCGATCGCGCCCGGCAGGAAGCCGAGGAGGCGGCCGAGCGTGAGCGCCGTCGTCCGGCCTGCGGCCGCTGCTCGGCGACGCTCTCCGACCAGCGGTGGGCGGACATGGTCCGGGCCGGGGTCTGGGGAGACGACGGCCTGTGCGATGCCTGCCGCCAGGCCGACGCCGACCAGCGGGCACAGGCACCGGCGGAGGCCGAGTGTGAGCGGGCCGCAGCCGAAGCCGCAGCGGCCGAGGAGAGGCGGGCTGGCTCCTGGTGGCGCCGGACCTGACCGGCCGCTACCCGGGGGTGCGCGATCCTGCTTCACGACGGCCGCCTGGCCCTGATCCGGCGGGAGCGCCCTGACGGCGCCGAGCACTGCCTGCCCGGCGGCCTCCTCCAGTCCGGCGAAGACCCAGGCACCGTCCTGCACCGCGAGCTCCTCGAAGAGCTCGGCCTGGGCGAGGCGATGCTTCGGCTGTTGGTGGGAGGAGAGCTCGGTGCGGCTGGTCGAGGCGGCTGCCGCTGCAGGCGCTCCCCGGATGCTGGCCCCGTGCGGCAGGCTCCGCTCCTGGCTTGTAGATCTGTACGGGCCATTGGGTGCGTACCTGTAAAGCTGATAGCTGTTCTGACAAGCATCTGCTAGCCACTCTTACTTCTCTTCCTTGCAAATGCGAGACTCTCCTGAAGAGGCGAGAGGAGCTGAGGATGACCGGGGAACCGGAGCGGGACACCTCGCAGGAGTGGCTGCGGGGGCTGGAGGTGTTCGCCGGGCCGTTGCCGGAGTTCGATCCGGCCCTGGCGCCTGGCGATCCGGTGCGGTTGTTCGTGGCCTGGCTGGAGGAGGCGGTGGCGGACGGGGTGCGGGAGCCGCACGCCATGACGCTGTCGACGGTGGACGCGGCCGGCGACCCGGACGCGCGGGTCCTGATCCTGAAGGGCGTCGGCGCGGCGGGCTGGCAGTTCGCCGCGCACGCGCTCAGCCCCAAGGGCGAGCAGCTGGCCGGGCATCCGCAGGCGGCGCTCACCTTCTACTGGCCCGAACTCGGACGCCAGGTGCGAGTGAGGGGATCGGTGACCTCGGGGACGGCGGAGGAGAGCGCGGCGGACTTCCTGGCTCGCTCGCCCTCCGCCCGCGCGGAGGCACTGACGGGCAGGCAGAGCCGGCGTGTCGAGGACACCGACGCCGGCCCGGACGGGGCACTGGACAAGGCGCTGGCGCTGATCGAGCAGGAGCCGGGACTCGTCGATCCGGCCTGGACGCGCTACACCCTGGCCGCGACCAGGGTGGAGTTCTGGCAGGCCGCGCGCAGCCGTGCGCACACCCGACTGCGCTACGAACGCGACGGCGAGCACTGGCAGCGGTACCGGATCTGGTCCTGAGCGAGGCAGGGGCACAAGGCAGGGACAGGGGGAGGGCACCGTGACCGTCTCGTTCGAGCAGGTCCGTTCCGGGGCCGTCCGGCCCGAACGCGTTGTGGTCGGGAGCGGTGTGCTCGGGCGGCCCGATCCGCGGGTGGCGAGGGTGGTCGCGGAGGCGCTTGGCGGCGCGCTGACGGTCCTGAACGTGATCACCGGCCCCGGTGCGCGGTGCGGTGCGGTGGCGGCCGGGCCGCGTACCGCACCGGCGGCGCCGCGGGCGGCGGTCGGACCGATGCCCGCGGTGGACGCCGTCGTCGGCGAGCTCCCCTTCGTGGACGGCGCGTTCGACGCGGCGATGGCGATCCTCAACGTGCACCGGTGGACCGACCTGGCGGTGGGCCTGCGGGAGATGCGCCGGGTGACCCGTGGCCCGGCCGTGATCCTCACCCACGACCCCTTGTTGGTGCGGGAGTTCTGGCTGCACGCCTACGCACCCGAGGTGCTCGACGCCGAGGCCGTCCGCTACCCGCCGGTCGCCGACCTGGTATCCCTCCTGGGCGGGCGGGTGAGCGTCCGTCCCGTGCCGGTCCCGCTCGACTGCACCGACGACTTCAACGAGGCGTACTACGGCCGGCCGGAGCGGCTGCTCGACCCGGCGGCCCGGCAGGCCGGCTCGGCCTGGGACCTGGTCGGCGACGCGGTCCGAGACCGCTTCGACCGGGCCCTCCGCCACGACCTGGCCTCCAGTGCCTGGGACGCCCGGCTGGGCCACCTGCGCCGGCAGGCCAGCCACGAAGGGGCGCTCGTCCTCGTGCGCGCGACCCCGTGACCAACCGGAACAGCTACAGGAACAGGAACGTCACCATGGGAGCACCGGACCGGATGGACGAGCAGTTGCGAGCCCTCGGGCTGGTCGCGGCGCAGGCGAAGGCGGAGCGGCTGTTCGCCGAGGTGGCGGCGCGAGGGCTGGTGGCGCCAGGGGCCGGTGAGCGCGAAGTCAGCGACCGGATCAGGGACTTGGCGAACGAGATGTTCGGCACCACCAAGCACTGGCACAAGCGGATCGTCCGCTCCGGCCCGCACACCATGTTCCCCTACAAGGAGAACCCGCCGGACCGGACCATCGGGGAGGACGACATCGCCTTCGCCGACTTCGGCCCGATCTTCGAGGAGTACGAGGCCGACTTCGGCCGCACCTTCGTCTTCGGCGACGACCCCGACAAGCACCGCCTGCGCGACGACCTCTCCACCGTCTTCACCGCGGGCCGGGCCGCCTTCCACGCCGACCCGCACATCACGGGCGGTCAGCTGTACGCCCGGATCGAGCACTTGGCAGCCGAGCGCGGCTGGACCCTCGGCGGCTGGCACGCCGGCCACCTGGTCGGCGAGTTCCCCCACGAGACCATCGACGGCGCCAAGGCCGAGTCCTACATCACCCCCGACAACCACACCCCGCTGCGCCGCACCGACCGGGCCGGCTGGCACTGCCACTGGATCCTGGAGATCCACCTCGTCGACGAGCAGCGCGGCTTCGGCGGCTTCCACGAACAACTCCTCGACCTCGCATGACAGCGCAGGATGACGCTACGGCCGGCCTCGGGCCGACGAAGGCGGGCAGGACGGCACGCGACTGGGAGATCCGGCGCTTCACCGCAGCGGACACGTCCGCCGTCACCGCCCTGCTGCACCGCGCCTACGCCGAGCTCGCCGCGGCGGGGCTGAATTTCACCGCAGCCCACCAGGACGAGGGGACAACGCTGCGCCGGGCCTCGGCCGGTGCCTCCTGGGTCCTGCTGCACCACGGTGTGATCGCGGCAACCAGCACGATCTCCCTGCCGCCGGAGGACGGGCTGCGGGCACTCACCGCCCAGGCCCGCGAGCCGGGCCGGGCGTGGCTCAACCAGCTCGCTGTCGACCCCGGGCACCGGGGGCCGGGCCTGGCCCGGCTGCTGCGCGACACCGGCTTCGACTGGGCCCGCCGGGCCGGCGCCCACTCGGTGGGCCTGGACACGGCACGACCGGCCGGCCACCTGGTCCGGCTCTACACCGGGTGGGGCTTCGCGGACACCGACGAGATCCGGTGGCCCGGAAAGACCTACCGCAGCAACGACCTCAACGACCACGACCTCCTGCGCAACGCCCAACACGCCGTCCGCGTCGGCACCCACCCGAGCCTGGACGCGGTCGCCCACGTCACCGTCCCGACCGACCCGGCCGCCGTCGCCGCCGAGATCACCCGCCTTGCCGGGGCCACCGCGGCACTCTAAGACCCCGCACGTAGAGCTGAGGGTGTGGCTGGAAGGGGTGGGGCGGCGCCGGAGTGCTCGCGTGCGCCACGGGTCGGCCGTGCTGGTGCCGCGCAGGTGGGCCCGGACGGTCGTCGGCACCCATCTGAGCTGTGGACGGCCTCGAATTCCCGTTGGAGGAGGCGCATCCGGCGTCGCCTCAGGCGGAAGCGGTCCCCATGCTCACGTTGGTCCTGATCGGCATGCTCGGCGGCCTGATCACCGCGGTCTCGCCGTGCATCCTGCCGGTCCTGCCCGTGGTCTTCCTCGCCGGCGGCCCGAGTAGCGCACCCCCACCACCGGCCACCGCGCAGGGCTCGGCGCCGACCGGAGCCGAGCCGGACGACGGGACAGTCCTGACGAGCGCCCCCGAGGCACCGCCCGCACCCGGCCGCACCCGCAACCGCCGCCCGTACGCGGTCGTGGCCGGCCTGGTCCTGAGCTTCAGCTTCTTCACCCTGCTCGGGGTCACGATCATCTCGGCGCTGGGCCTGCCGCAGGACGTCCTGCGCTACACCGGTCTGGCGCTGCTGGTGCTGATCGGCCTCGGGCTGGTCTTCCCGCCCGTCGAGCACCTGCTGGAGCGGCCGTTCTCCCGGATCCCGCAACGGCGGGTCAACCAGGAGGGCAGCGCCTTCGTCCTCGGTCTGGGGCTCGGACTGCTCTACGTCCCCTGCGCCGGTCCGGTCCTCGCCGCGATCACCGTCGCGGGCGCACGCGGGGAGATCAACGCGGGCATCGTCGCCCTGACCCTCTCCTTCGCCGTCGGCACGGCGATCCCGCTCCTGGTGTTCGCCCTCGCGGGCCGCCGGGTCTCCGAGCGCGTCGCCGCCTTCCGCACCCGCGCCCGCAAGCTTCGGATCGCGGCCGGGCTCTTGATGATCGTGCTGGCCTTCGCGCTCGCGTTCGACGTCACCACCGCCCTCCAGCGGGCCCTGCCCAACTACACCGCCGGCGTGCAGAAGCAGGTCGAGGACAACGACACCGCCCGCCAGAAGCTCTCCGGCCTCTTCGACGACTCCAACAAGGACCTCGCCCGCTGCGAGGACGGCGTCGACGAGCTCCGCTCCTGCGGCACCGCCCCGCCGATCGCCGGCATCGCCACGTGGCTCAACACCCCGGGCGGAGCGCCTGTCGACCTGGCCGCCCTGCGCGGGCGAGTGGTCCTGATCGACTTCTGGACCTACTCCTGCATCAACTGCCAGCGCAGCCTGCCCCACATCGAGGCCTGGGACCGTGCCTACCGGGACAAGGGCCTGACCGTCATCGGCGTCCACTCGCCCGAGTTCGCCTTCGAGAAGAACCCCGGCAACGTCGCGGACCAGGCCCGCAAGCTCGGCGTCACCTACCCCGTCGCCCTCGACAACGACCTCGACACCTGGGACAACTACCGCAACCGCTTCTGGCCCGCCAAGTACCTCATCGACGCCCAGGGCACCGTCCGCTACTTCACCTTCGGCGAAGGCCGCTACGCCCAGACCGAGAACCTGATCCGCGACCTCCTGCGGCAGGCCGATCCCACCGTCCAGCTGCCCGCGGCGACCGGGCAGGCCAACGACGAGCTGGCAGCCGACCGCACACCGGAGACCTACCTCAGCACCACCGGCATCCGCGGCTACACCGGCACCCCCGCACTCGTCCAGGACACGGCGACCACCTACGCCTTCCCCGCCGGCGACCTCCCCCCGGGCCGGCTCTCCCTCGCCGGCACCTGGACCACCGGCTACGAACAGTTCACCGCCGGCCCCGACGCCCGCCTCGCCTTCACCTACCGCGCCAAGAACGCCAACCTCGTCCTCGCCGGCGAAGGCACCGTCACCGTCCTGGTCGACGGCCGGCAGACCAAGACCCTCCAGATCCACGGAACCCCCACCCTCTACCGGCTCACCGACGACGACACGGCCCGCCAGGCCCACCTCGAACTCCGCCTGACCCCCGGACTCCAGGCCTTCGCCTTCACCTTTGGCTAGAGCGCGCTTCGACGCGCTGAGCTGGTGACGTGGCCTTGCATGGGGCGGCTTTGGCCCCGGGGAAGGGCGAGCGTTTCGCCACCTTGATGCACGCTGCGCGCTCCGGTTCGACTCCTTGACGGTCTTTCGGCCGTACACCTTGATGCTCACCTTGGAAGGCTCCGCCGGGCACCTTGGAGAGCCTCCCGGGTACCTTGGAGACGCCCCCGCCACCGGTTCCGAGAACCTTGGAAGCCGGGCAACATCGCAGGTCAAAGCATTGGTGACGGTCGGCCCTCGGATACCTTGATGCCCCGCCCAGAACCTTGGACGGGCCATCAAGGTGAGGGGGCGGGTCAGGCCTGCAGCTCGGTCCAGCCGATCGGTGCCCGACGCTCGCTGCCGAGCGGGTGCCACACCGGGGCGGCGGGCCCGTGCAGGGCCAGGTCTTCGAGGCGGGCGGCGCCGGCCGGGACGGCGGCCAGGAGTTCGGCGGTGGTGGGGTTCTCCTCGGCGGCGAGTAGCAGGTCCTCCACCGCCGCGTCGAGGTCGGTGGCCGCCGTGCCGGTGAGGACGATCAGCAGGGTGGGGAAGGTCCGCCAGCGCTGCTCGCGGGCCTGGCCGGTGCCGTCGGGGCCGGGGTGCTGCCAGGGGCGGGCGCAGGCGGCCAGCTGCTCGGCGGCCTGCTCGGTGCCCGCGCTCGGCCGGTGGAGCTCGACGAAGGCGCGCAGCCGCCGGCGGTGGTGGCGGTGTAGGCGAGTACGGCGGCGGGCTCGTACGCCTGCGTGTCCGGGCCGATGGAGTGGGTGGGGTCGGGACCGGGTCGAGTAGGCCGCCGCTCTCGCCGCGGGTGCGGGCGTCGGTGATGAAGGCGTCGTGGATGCCTGCTGTGCCGGGTCTCGGTGGCCAGCACAGATCGGTGGACCTGTCGTCACGAGGACGAGCGGGGGGCTGCCGCCGGGACGTGGTAACCGCCCCGGCGGCTGGTTGGTGCTGCCTAGCGGGCTTGCTCGCCTGCTGCTCCCTGGTGCGAGGTGTCGTGGTTACCCGAGTACCTGGTCGATGGTCAGTGTGAGGGTTGCGGCGAGGGTGAGGGTGCCGACGAAGGCGAACGCTGCCCGGCCGATCACCTGCGAGGGGCCGGCCCCCTCCCGGTGGGCCAGCAGCCCGGCCGCCCAGCCCACCAGCAGTGCGAGGACCACGATGACGGCCGCGGCGAGCAGGGTGACGGCCACCTTGGTCGAGTTGTTCACGAGGAGTCTCCGTTTCCTGGGTGTGACGTGCTGCCAGGGAGGACACTGCTCTCGAAGGGGTTCGCCGAGGTTCGGCTGAACCTTCGTGAACCTTTCTGAACCGAGGCGGACCGTGTGCCGGGGGGCGACGTGGCTCAGCAGGACGACTTCGGGCTCGCCGACGCCCCGGCCACCACGACGGGGCGCGGCGCACTCGTCCTGCTGCGCCAGGAACTGGAGCGGGGGCGAGCTGGCCGCAAGCTGACGAAGACCCAGCTGGTGGCCAGGACGGGGTTGGGCAAGACCACCGTGATCCAGGCGTTCAGCATGAGCGCCCCGCCTCCCAGCGCGCTCACTGTCGCGAAGCTGGCGGACTGCCTCAAGCTGGACCGGGACCGTCTTCTCGAACTGCTCGCGAACAGCGCAGTACGGCCGCCTTCGGCCGCCGTCGAGTCCGTCTCCTCCAGCCCGTTGCCTGTTCAGGGCGAGCCATCGGGGGGCGGCGGTACCGGTGACACCCGGACGGACGAGGCGGTGGCCCGGATCGCAGGCCGGGTCCTCGCCGACGAGACGGAACAGGTTTCCCGGCTGCTGGGGCCCGGCGGACACCGGATCGACCTGGTGTTCCGGTGTCTCCCCGAGCCGGCCAACAACGCGGTCGGCGCCCCGAAGCAGGGAAGCCTGCGCGACGCGCAGACCTTCTACCTCGGGCTGCGACCGGCCCGTCTGGTGATCACCGGCGACGCCGGCGCCGGGAAGACGCTGCTGGCCGTTCACCTGATCCTGGCGCTGCTCTCGAACCGGTCCCGGTCCGGGCCTGTCCCGGTGCGCTTCTCGATGGCGGACTGGCCTCCAGGGCTGCCGCTCCGGCGGTGGCTGACCGAGCAGGTGGCCGACCGCTTCGCCGGCGAGGGCATTAGCCGCCGCCGGGCCGCCTCCCTGATCGAGCGCCGCCGGATCCTTCCGGTACTCGACGGCTTGGACGAGATGGACGCGGCCGACACCCCCCTCGCCCGCAGCCGCGCCTACCAGGCACTGGAGGAGCTCAACTCCTACCAGGACGCACAAGGTAGCGCACCGGTGGTCCTTACCTGCCGCACCGAAGTGTACGAACGGCTGGCAGCCCTTCAAGTGCGGATGCGGGACGCGGCCCGTATCCGCATCGAAGCGGTGTCCACCGTCGAGGCAGTCTCCTACCTCACCGACCGCACCGCCGACCCCCAACGCTGGCAACCGGTACTTCGGCACCTGCGGACACCCGAACCGGGCCCGCTGGCCGCCGTACTGAACACTCCATGGCGGCTGAACCTGGCAGCTACCGTCTACGAGCAGCGCGACGCTGAACTCGCCTACCGGCGCGACCCGGCCGACCTGCTCGCCTTCACCTCCGCCGAGCAGGCGGGTGAGCACCTGCTCGAGCTCTACCTCCCCTCAGCGTCGGCCCAGCACCCTACCGCCCCCGACCGCTACCCGGTCGAGGACACCCGCCGCTGGCTCGGTGTCCTGGCAGCCGGATCCACCGCCGGGACACCAGGGCCTGCGACGGACCTGTACCTGTACGAGCTTTGGCAGCTCATGCCCTGGCGGGTACGGACTGCCGAACTCCTGCTGGTCCTGCTGTGGGTCGCCCTCCTCTGCGGGTGGGCGTGGCTGGCGGAGCCCGTTGCGATCAGGATATGGATGGCCAACGCCGTGCTGCTGGTCGTGCCTCTCGGCCTGCGTGCCTGCAAGCGCCGGCTCGTGCCGCGAGCCGCGCAGCTCGGACGGTTGGGCACCCTCGCCGGATTGCGGTTGATGGGGCGGCGCCTTGTCGGAGCGGGCACGGCGGGCTGCTTGATCGGCCTCTTCATGGCGGGCTTCGTGACTCTGGCCGGGGCTCTCGGCGGTCTCCTCGACAAGCCCGAGATGCCCGAGTTACCCAACCCGCTCGCGGTTATGGCGGTCGCGACTGCGGCCTGCGTGGGCATCGGCCTCCCGGCCGGACTGCTTTTCGGGATTTTGATTGGACTGACAGGGCCGGTCGCCTGGGAAAGCACGGCTGTGCCGCTGACTCGCTTTGGCGAGTATGCCCGAGCGGAATGGTGGAGGAAGCTGACCTACGGTCGCTCGGTCGGCACGGTTGTCCAACCTCGTCCCGATCCGCACCTCGCGATCCGCGATGACCTGTTGGTCGGGTTCGTGTTCGCGCCAGTGGTTCTCCTGTTCGGCGTATCACTCGCCATCAAGGGGCTCCGAGCTGCTACTCACGGGCCGCCGCTCACCCTCGAAGCGCTCGCCGTCTTCCTCGTCCTCGGCCTCTTGGCCGGGCTGTACTTCCTGACCGGAACTGGCCGGCGCTACCTGGTGTTCCTGCTCTGCGCGCGCGGGAAACTCCCCTGGCGGCTAGGCCGGTTTCTGCGCTGGGCCTACGGAGCCGGCCTGCTCCGGGTGTCCGGAGCCGCTTACCAGTTCCGCCACCGGGAACTCCAGAACTGGCTCAGCACGCGAACCACATCCATCCCGTCGCGCCGCGACTGACCGGCTCAGTAACAGCTGGACACCGTTACCGGCACCCCACTCACTTCGGCCGCGCCGGGCGGTCCCCCCTGCTGGAGGCGTTGGACAGCCCGCACACCCGCGAGGCCTACGACGAGCGCCAGGCCGCCCGGAAGGAGAAGGCCCGCCAGGAGCACGCCGAGCTGATGGCCACCCTGGCCTGCTCCGACTGCGGCGACGTACCGCGCCTGGAGACCACCACGGTGTACGGCCTCCGAGGCGAGCAGCAGTGGGTCCGCCATCCGGGCGGCCGCTGCTGGGACTGCCACCAGCAGATCCAGGAACACCGCAAGAAGCAGCGGGAGGCCAAGGCGAAGGCGCGCCTCGAGGCAGCCCGCGAAGCCAACGCGAAGCTGCGCCCGTGCTGGACGTGCCGCGGTTCGATCGGGGGTAAGGAGGGCTCGCGGCGGGAGCTGACGCAGGAGGCCGGCCCCAACCGGCTGGAGTGCCCGCACCGCGCGAAGACCCGCAGGGACAAGAAGCTCGGCCCGCTGGTGCTCCCGCTGCCCACCCTCCGGGAGCAGCTGGCCGCCTGCCGCTCCCTGGTCATACTTACCTCCTCGAAGCCCACCTTGGAAGGCCCCCCAGGGCACGTTGGAGGGCCTCCCGGAAACCGGGGTGCCGGATGTTCTCCGCGCTCGGCGGGGGGCCTGGTCTCGGTGGTGTTGTTTTGTCCTCTTCACTGGTCTGGCAGCCTGATCGGGTGACCGGTGGCCTGTGCGTGCATCTCCAGGAGGACGATCGGCACTCGCTCGGTGTGCGGGTCGAAGGTGATGCCGTGGTCGGCTGCCCAGGTGGACATCTGGGCGATCACCTCGCGGCGGGTGGCCAGGGGTTGGACGCCGCGCACGGCGTAGGCCGTCAGCGGCAGGTCGCCGATCACCTCCTGCGGGAGGCCGAGGCCGAACCGCCGCTCCAGCACGCCGAGGCTCCGGTCCTTGCGGGCGCGGTAGTCGGTGCCTGGGTGCGGCCTGCCGTCCGGGGTCAGGACGCCGGCGGCGATCAGGTCGGCCAGCAGCAGGTCCGGCTGCTCGCCTCCGCGGAGGTTTTCCTCCAGGAGCCCGAAGCCGACCAGCACCCGCCCGTCCGCCGCGTAGGCGACCTGGGTGGGCGGGTGCTCGGGGGAGGGCTGGTAGTGGAACACCTCCGCCCCGCCCTGGGAGATCTCGGCCAGCCGCTCCTGGGCCCGGACCGCGCCGTACTCGAGGGCGAAGGACCATTCGCTGTGCGCGCCGACCCGGACCATCCCGTCGCACTCCGGGCTTCTCCCACTGCCCGGCATCATCTCCGATGCCTGTCCGTGGGTGAGTGGACGGTCGATCAGGCCCGCGCCCGGGTCGGCGCCCAACCGGGCGGCCAGTTCCTGGGGGCCGACCCCCTTGGCGAGCAGAAGTCCGCTTAGCCACTGCATCTGCTCGTCGTTGAACCACCGGATGCCCACGTTCGTCTCCCCGCCTCAACGTTGTTCGACCGTTCAGGCTATGACGAACCGGTGACACGGCCGGTCCGATCGCTCCGCACCACCTCTGCCGGCAGGGCGACCAGGTCCTCCCGGATCCGGGCTGGGGTGACCGTTGCCAGCGGCATCTTCCGGGTGCGGGCGGTTGGAGCGGCCGGGTGAGCCGCCTCGAGGCCGCTCCTGGCGGTGTCGGTGGCCGGCCGCCTTCCGCCCTGGGGCGGGTTTGCGGCGACGAGCGTTGCCGTCGCTCGTTGGCCGGGCCGGTGCGGTCAGTGGATTCGCTGCCCTGGTGGCCGCTGCTGGGACCGCCACGAGCAGCACCAGGAACGCCGCAAGAGGGAGCGGGAGGCCAAGGCCAAGCAGCAGCTCGAGGCGGCCCGCACCGCCAACGCTGCGCTCCGCCCGTGCTGGACGTGCCGGGGTGTGATCGAGGGGAAGGAGGAGTCGCCACTGGAGCTGACGCCGGAGGCGTTACGCCGTCGCTAGAAGTGCTCGAAGTCGAGCTCGTTCTTGTCCTTCGCCTGCCCGAAGACTCGGATCACCGACACCGGCGCGTTGGGATCTTCGTCGTCCCGCGTGACCTCCTGGATCAGGTTCAGCAGCCGTTCGCTCGCGTTCAGCTCGAACCATTCCCCGGTTCCCTCGGCGACCGCCAACCACGGCCCCGGCTCCGAGACCTCGGGGACAAGTACCTCCAGGACGAACTGCTGCTGCTCATCCGCCTTGGCCCGGACCCGCGTACCCACGATTCGGTCGGTACGTATCTGCATGGTGCTCACGTTTGTCTGCCCGGTCGAGACCTCCAGCCACACCTGGGGTCCTCGCTGGCTGGCGAGGCTGCCCAGCAAGGTGTGGGCGATCGCGGCCAGTCCCTCGCCCACGGCATCCGTCAGGCTGTCGCTGCCCGTCCTGCCCTGAGCGTCGGAGGTGAGCTGCTCGGCTTCTGCACGGTGGTCGGTTTTCTTGGTGCCGCGCACGTGCGCATCCCTTCTCCGGGCACTGGCGATGTGCCAGTCGGACCAGGCTGCCCAGGACAGGGGACTCCCACGCCCACTGGAGTCCGAGAGGCCCGAAATTCCTCTCTTCCCTGAAGATCTCAGGCGTAGCCTCTGGTCATGAGCGAACCGTGGAGGCGGCTGACCGACCGTCTGAACCCCGATGCGGAGCCCGAAGCACTGTTCGAGGGGGTTCCCGAGCACCTTGACGGCTTCGTCCGGACCTGGGTGAAGGAGACCCTCTCCGAGGAAGAGCTCACGACGAGGCTGGTGCTGCGACTGCGCCTGCCATCTTCCCTCTCCGCCTACAAGGTGGCCGCGTTGGGCACCAACGATCCGTTGCAGCTGCTGGAGATCGTGGATGCGACGTTGTCACTCCTGCCCCTTTACGGGATCGGCGTCAGGGTCCCGTTTCATGTGCGTGTCAGGGATCTGGACATCCTGCTCACTGAGGGTGGGTCAGCGTGGGCGGTGGCGGAAGACCAGTTGTCCCTTCAGCGGCGTGTGGACGACACCGCGGTTGCGGCGGCCGGTGCCGCTCGTGCCGGCGCCGCGTCCGCTGAGGCGGCCGGCTCGGCTGCGGATCATCTGAAGGCGGCGTGGCAGGCCGCGTACGGGATCAGCCCGAGTCCGCACGAGGCATACAGCCAGGCCATCAAGGCAGTCGAGTCGGCCGCCCATGCCGTGGTGGAGCCGAACAACACGATGGCGACGCTCGGTTCGATGATCGGAGTGGTCAGGAACTCCCCAGCGAAGTTTAAGCTGGCCATCGACGGCGGCCCGAACGGCGGTGATCCTGCTCCCTTGCTGGCGATGCTGCAGCTGCTGTGGCAGGGGCAGACCAGCCGGCACGGTGCCCAGACCGTAACCCGGCCGGAGAGCCAGGAGGCTGCCCAGATGGCTGTGCACCTGGCAGTTACCCTCGTGCAGTGGTTCACCTCCGGTGCTGTGGTCCGGGTTCCGTAGCTCCGGAGTTCTCCCTCGTTCGGCAGTTCCACGATCCCGGAACTGCCGCATCTTCCTTCAGGGCCTCCCTGCTGACGGTCGAACCCTCGGCGGCCCAACGCGGCTGCGCTAGCCTCAACTGACGGACACACAGATGTGAAGGAGGAGCGATGCACCTCACCTTCGACCCGGCCGAGGCTGATGGGCTGCGCGAGGCAGCGCGGGACGCCGCGCTGGAGGATCCGCGGTTGGCATACGTCCTGCTGGACTTGGCCGAGCACGGCGTGGACCTCAACCGATGCCGGACCTGGGACGAGATCCGGGCCGAACGTGGCCTGCCCGATGACCAGGAGCAGCAGGTTGCCTGAGCGACCCTCACGCCGACGGGCCGTCATCACGTTCCACAAGGTGGCCGAACGGCAGATCGCGGAGATGGACGCCGACGCCCTGGCCCGCCTTGATCCGCACCTCAACGCGATCGCGTTGGATCCGAAGACCGGCGTTCAGCGCCAACCGTCCAGCCCGGTCCGCGAGTACGCCAAGGACGGCGTCCGCATCGCCTATGTCTCTACCGTGCTCGGCACGATTGTCTTGGTGGCCTACGTCGAGGTCAGCTGACAGGAGCCATTTCCCCGCGTCCCTCTCGGTGGCAGACGTCATCGTGTCTGAGCGCTGGTGGGAAGAGCAGACGGTGAGGGCCGCCGGCCAAAGTTCGGGGTACCCCGAACAAAAACCACAGGTGACGTGCATGACTGCACGTCACCTGTGGTGAACGGGGACGCGGCAACGTCGGCCGTTCTACTCCCGGGAGCCGTCGGTGGAGCCCGTGCACACACCTGGGAGGGCACCTTGTAGAGCGGGTGCCTGACTGATCGACAGAGTCACACGGGCTTCCCGAAGCCGCAATGGCAAATGGGACAGCCATGCATCAATTCTGCCGTGACGAGGGTCTGTCGAGCCGCCGTGTTAGGGTCCACGCCCCTTGCCCCGGTAGTAGAAGCGGTTTCAGGGGAAAATCGCAGGTCAGAGCGCGAATCGACTTGCACAACCCAGGGTTGTAAACCTTCTCCTTGCAGGGGTGGCAAACGATGGCACACCCCGTCCTGAACTCATTACTTCCGGTCTCCCGGTTGGACGGATTCGCATCAAAGCGCTCTGGAGGGCTGGAGCACGACCGTGGTGTGCGAGCAGAGGTGGGATCATCGATGGGTGGTCCACAACGCCGGGTCGGCAAACCCGAGTTGGCCACAGTCGACAGGGCCATGAGGCCCTGCTGGAGCCTGTGCACCCTCCCGAGCCCAGCTCGGGCACACCTAAGGAGAATGACAGCCTTATGGCGATGATCCCCTTCTTCCGCCGGTCCGGATCCACCCCCTGCACCGGGACCAACGAGCCGCCGCGCAACCGTCGGCACCTCTCCGGCACCGAAACGGTCGTCGTGATCGTGGTGCTCGTCCTCGCCGGAGCCCTCGCCTACAGCGGAATGCCCGTCTTCGGCATCATCGACCTGCTCGCCGGCACGGCCTACGTGGCGACCAAGCTTGTCACCTCCACCCGCTCCGGCAACGGACCGGTTGCCCAGACCGTCCCGACAGCCTGATCGAGTGGGGCGTCCCGAACGCCCCATCACCTCGTTCAGCGAAGAGATCGCCGCGCTGGCGATGGACCTCCGGGCCCACCGCCAGCGCGCTGGCCTCAGCTACGCCCAACTCGCCGAAATGGCCAGGATGGACCGGACGCGGCTCTCCCGAGCCGCGTCCGGAAAATCCGTCCCGCCCATGGCCGTCGTGGAGGCGTATCTGACGGGGTGTGGGGCCACGAAGAAGCAGATCGCCCGTACCCGCGGACTATGGCGCGCCGCTCGCCGCGCCGGTCGGCAACGTCCCGAGGAGGCCCCGCAGCACATCGCGTTGATCAAGGACCGACTCGGGCTCTCGGTTGCGATGCAGCACCTTTACCTGAAGATCGGCAGGCCATCCCTGCGCGATCTCGAACGCCAGGCGGGCGCACACGGCGAACTCCCCCGAAGCAGCCTCAGCCGAGTCTTGCGAGGTGACGCTCCACCCAACCGCGCTCTTCTGGAGGCCTTCGTCAAAGCCTGCGCAGTGCCGGCCTCCGAGATCGAGACGTGGCTGGAGGCATGGGACCGAGTCAACCGTCCCCGCCGCCACGAGGGAGCGAACCACTTCCACTCTCCCGCCCTCGCCTTGAGGGCGGCGCGAGCCAACCAGCTTCTTGCTACCTCGGGCCCCGACGACTAGTCCACCAGCCAGCCCCGCTGTTGGCACCGACCTGAACCACCCTCAATGATCCAGCGGTCCCCGCTGCAGCACCGCCGAGCCCGAGTCTTGAGTGCTACTGGTTTCGTGACGATCCGCCACGAAACCAGTAGCCCGCGGGCGACCCCGGACTTGGCCCGACCACGGCCGGCCCGGGTACCCGCCGGTCGCCCTGGTCGTCACCGATGCCGGACCCCTCGCCTTGGCCAACCGGCAGGAGAAGGTGGCGGCGCTGGCGCGCGACGCCGTCGGTGCGGCCTGGTGGACCATGCCCGGCGGCAAGGCGGGCGGTGACGGCTGGCACGAGTACGACGACGCCGTACCGGTCGTCGCCACCACCCTTCAGTTGCTGGCCGAGCACGGCCCGCTCGGGCCCGTGTGGTGGCGCTTCGGCCGCGCCGGGCGGTCCTCCCTGCTGGAGGCGTTGGACAGCCCGCACACCCGCGAGGCCTACGACGAGCGCCAACAGGCCCGTGAGGAGAAGGCCCGCCAGGAGCACGCCGAGCTGATGGCCACCCTGGCCTGCTCCGACTGCGGCGACATCCCCCGCCAAGAGCACGGCACGGAGTACGGCCCCCGAGGCGCGCAGCAGTGGGTCCGCCGTCCGGGCGGCCGCTGCTGGGGCTGCCACCAGCAGATCCAGGAACACCGCAAGAAGCAGCGGGAGGCCAAGGCGAAGGCGCGCCTCGAGGCGGCCCGCGAAGCCAACGCGAAGCTGCGCCCGTGCTGGACGTGCCGGGGCTCGATCGGGGGTAAGGAGGGTTCGCGGCGGGAGCTGACCGAGGTGGCCGGCCCCAACCGGCTGGAGTGCCCGGACTGCGAGAAGACCCGCAGGGACAAGAAGCTCGGCCGGCTGGTGCTTCCGCTGCCCACCCTCCGGGAGCAGTTGGCCGCCCGCGTCTCCACCCCGGCCGACCCGTGGTGGCAGCTGCGGGTGCAGTACGCCACGCTCTACCCGGCCAAGGACCGCCGGTGAGCGCTCGTCCCGCCCCTGTCGCGGGGGCTGTCGGGCCTCCTATCACGTGGGGCGCTGTCGCGCCCGGTGACCTGCACGGACACCTGCCCACCCCCGGGTGAGACCCGGACGCGACAAGGCCCGGGCAGCGCGCGCGTGCCCACCAGGGGCGGAGCGATTCGGTATTCCGTGATCTGACGATGCGTTAGTTTGTGTCTCGTAGTGTCCGTGGCCGGTCAGGGCCGACAACTGTGCGGGAGATCAAGGGTGTTGACAGAGGCAGTGCTCCAGCTGATGGCTACCGGGGGTGCCGCGATCGTGGCCGCTGCCGCGACGGACGCCTGGAACGGTACGAAGGGCGGCGTGGCCCGGCTGTTCGGCCGCGGCGATGCGGGGGAGGAGCAGCGCATCTCCGTTCAGCTCGACCGCATCCCGCTGCAACTGGAGCAGGCGCCTCAGGCGCAGCAGGAGCAGGTCCGGACGGTGCTCGCCGACCGCTGGCGGGTGAAACTGACCGAGCTCCTGGAGGAGAACCCGGAGCTCGAGGGCGAGCTCCGGGCGCTCGTCGAGCAGGTTCAGGCGTCCGTGCCGCAATCGCAGCAGACGTTCATCCAGAACAACCACTCACACGACAACTCCCGGCAGCACATCGTCCAGCACGGCACCATCGTGATCAACGAGGGCCCGGCAACTCGGCAAGGGTCATGACCTCCGACGGCCGTAGAGGCACGCAGAACAACACCTCGCGCGACAACTCCCGGATGTACGTCGCCGAGAACATGACTGTGGCGGAGCCGCCAGGGGAGGCCGGCCACCGGGCGAAGCACCGTAGTTGGGTCAAGTGGGGCATCGTCATACTCGTGATCATCGTGGCCGTGGGGACCTTCTACGTCGTCAGGCTTGATGAGCACGCCCAGGTGTCCAACGACCTTGCCCGGCATGGCCCGGAGCTCAAATCCGATCTCGCGCTCTCACAGGTATCGGCCTACGTCACCAGAGGCGGCGAAGGAGAGGAGCGTGACGTCACGGACGCCAGCGCGCCGGTCGAGAAGCGGACCGGGCTCCAGGGGGCTGGCATCGACCTGACGCTGGGGAACGTCGCCAACGGCACCTCGTTGGTCACGAAGGCCAGCATCACGTTCAACTCACTGCGGTCACTGCCTCCGTGCGCTTCCACTGGCGGGCCTCTGGTCATCACCGCGAACTACCAGTTCACGCTCCCCGAGGACCAAGGGCCCGTTCCGCCCGCCAAGCCCTTCACCCTCACGAAGACGATCAGCCACGAAGTCGTCGCCAACAAGCACGACCGCCTCATGCTCACCGTGGGGATGCCCACCATCGTCGAGGGCGTCTCGCCGTGGGTCGCGGTGGTGGACGTCGTCCTTGAGCACGACGGTGGCCAGCAGCTCAAGACCGGCCCCATCGCCATCCTGTACCCCGGTTACCAGTACGACTTCTACCCCGACGGCGACGACTGGAAGATTCCGACAGAACCCAATGTGGGGTGCATCGCCGAGAACCGTGAGCTGCTCGCCGAAGTGCTGAAGACGCCGAACCTCGTCCTCGCCAAGGAAGTTGCCAGCCTGGACCGCATCCTGCGGAACTACAGGGGATAGGGGCCGCCGCCCCGAGCCGCCCTGCTGGCCGCCCCCGAGGTGGCGCGTCGGAGCCGGAGTGGCGGGGCCATGGTCAGATGGCCGCTGTCCCTGGCCCCGCCACTCCGTGTAGTGAGCGCCCGCTGCTCCAAGCCGTCGTGCTCGGCCACCGCGTAGTTCTCCAGGCCGGGCGGCTGGGGCCCGGCTACCCGACCCCGGCCGCCGGCCCGGCCCCTACGCGGCCCCCGGGGCAGCCCGCGAAGCCAACGCGAAGCTACGTTCGTGTTGGACGTGTCGGGGCTCGATCGGCGGTAAGGAGGGCTTGCGGCTGGAGCTGACGGAGGTGGCCGGCCCCAACCGGCTGGAGTGCCCGCACTGCGAGAAGACCCGCAAGGACAAGAAGCTCGGCCCGCTGGTGCTGCCCGCCCGGGCGCTGGGACGCGGCCACCAGGCCGGTTCCGGCCGCGCTCGCGGAAGGCCCGCTCCGATGTCCACCACCACCTCCACCCGCTCCGACGGCGGCGGCCAGGCCGTCGGCCACCTCCCGGCGGACCCGCCGCAGGCCTCGCCGGGCCGGGACAACCCGCCGTCCGGCACCACCGTGGGCACCTCCGCCCCCACCTCCACGCCCCGGCCGCTCCGTACCGGCAAATCCGCAGGCCAGGGGCCGGGGACAAGGGGGTCGGGCGGTGGCGACA
The DNA here is from genome assembly GCF_044452665.1 of Kitasatospora sp. NPDC051853. Taxonomy (NCBI): domain Bacteria; kingdom Bacillati; phylum Actinomycetota; class Actinomycetes; order Kitasatosporales; family Streptomycetaceae; genus Kitasatospora; species Kitasatospora sp. NPDC051853. The sequence continues at coordinate 106,930 of NZ_JBITBY010000018.1, forward strand.
ACTCCTCTCCCTCTCTCCTTCTTCTCCGTGATGCTGCCGTTGTCGAAGACCGGAGCGGCACGGAGAAGAAGGAGAGGGAGTGGAAGTGCGGATCGACGGCCCCGGTGCGGGGCGGGGCGCTGGCCGCGCTCGGCCTGTTCCAGCGGGCCATGCCCCGAGAGCTGTGGCCGCTGGTCCTGCCCCACCAGCGCTGCGACCGGTCGGTACGCGACGCCCTGGGCGACCTGCGGGATGCCGGGAAGGTCCGCGAGGAGCTGCGTCTGCCGGACGGGCGCAAGCTGTGGTGCCTGACCCCGGCTGGCCGCCGCGACGCCGCCGGGCTCCTGCCGGCCGGGACGAAGCTCGCCTCCCCCTCGTCCGGGCCGGAGCCTGCTTCGAACGTGGTCAGCTGGTCGAGCGGAATGATGTGATTGCCGCATGACCGGCTCTCACGACGACGAACCCCCCGAGCACCTGCGCTATGCCCGATACCTGCGGGCCCTGGACAGCGTCGCGCAGGCGGAGGAGGCCGGCCTGCTGGCCACCGTCCTTCGCGACGACGACGCAGCCATGGCCGAGAGCGCCGTGAACCATCACCTCGAACGCCGGGCGGCCCAGCAGCTGACCAGCCCCCAGTTCCCCACCTGGGCCACGATGATGGCCACGGTCATTGGCGACCGCGCCTTCCTTGCCCGGCGCCTGCGCGAGTGGACTCTGCTCAGGTCTGTCGCGCTGGGCGAGCCCTGGACCGATGAGGAACTGCTGACCGCGTCCGACTGGTTCCAGCGCACCGCCGCTGCCACCCAGCTCGTCACTTCCCCTGCCGCCCTCAGCCTGCTGGCCGAGCACGGGCGCACCCGCCGTGTCCGCAACGCGGCGAGCCGCCGAACCTAACGACCGGATCAACGCCCCAGGCTGATCTGATCCACAGGTCTTGACGATTCCTCCCGCCGGGGACGGCGGCCAGCGGCTCGGCGGTGGCTGGCCTCCACAACGGCTCACCTTGGAAGCGGGTCCCCGAACCTTGGAGGCCGTCCAGGCCGGGCCGGGGAGCCTTGGAGACGGCTGCCGCCGGTGCCTCCGACACCTTGGAAGCCGGTAGCCCCGCAGCTCAACGCGTTGCTGGTGGCCGGGGAAGAAGCCTTGGCGGCCTCCCGGTGGACTGCCCCGGGCGAACCGCCGGCTTCCCGTCCCGGCCGCGGCGTATCCCCGGCCTCGCAGCCTTCGACGTCTGAGGGTGACGGAGGCGGGGGCTCCGGAGATACTGCGGGCGAAGGTCCGGCCGGGGGCCGGGCCCGGTCCGGACCGGGGGATCTGATGCGCAGGACGCTGTTCGTGAAGGGGGCGGTGCTGGCCGCCGTGGCCGGCGCGCTGCTCGCCGGGGGTGCGGTCACCACCGACGGCGACGACTACCACTCGGGTACCGGGGGCGTGGTGCAGTCGGAGAACTTCTACCCGTCGAGCGGTGGGGTGGTGCAGGCGAAGGACAACGCCTTCCCGTCGAGCGGGGGCGTGGCCCCGGTGAAGGACGACTACTACCCGGGCCACGGGGGCGTGGTGCAGGCGAAGGAGAACCTCTTCCCGTCGAGTGGTGGGGTGGCTCCGGCGGGGGTGTTGGAGTGGCCGGACTTCCTCGCCGCCCGGGCTCTGGAGGTCTGATCCGCTGACGGTGCCGCCGGCTTGGCAGCGGCACCGTGCCGGGTGTCACCGGGTGGTCCACTCCTTCCGGTCGGGCTGACCTGCTCGGCAGGACGAGGGCGGACCACCCGGCCGGGGAGCCGCTTTGAGTAGTCCACCGCCGGGTCCGCACCGTCGTCCCGCCGATCGTTCTGCACTGCGCAGAACGAGGTGATCAACCCTGTGATAACACCACGGCCAGTTGGTGCTGCTCCTCGCGGCGGTCAGCGCCGGCTGCGCGGCGAAGTTCACCGACGAGCGGTGGGCAAAGAAGGAGAGCGTCTGGAGGGACGACGGGCTGTGCACCGGCCGCCGAGGCCAAGTACACCAGCTCCTGGTGGCGCCGGACCTGACCGGCGGCCCCCTCCCCGCCGCAGGGCTGCTGACCTGCGGCGGGGAGTTTCGGCACCCTTCCTGACCTGGGCTGGTGAGTTTCGCGCTCCGGCCGACGAGTTTCCGATCCGAAGGCGGTGAGTTCCGTTTTCTGGCCCGGTGAGTTTGCCCGTCCCAGGCGGCCGCTGGCCGGTGAGTTTCCTGGATCTGCGCAGTTCAGGGGCTGGTTAGAACGGCAGCGGGCCGTTCTAACCAGCCCCCTTGCTGCTGCTCCGTCCGGGTGGCCGGCGGTTGGTCGGCTGGGCCGGGTGGGCAGAGCCTTCGGCATAGCGCCTCCTGCAACCGGCCGCCGATGTCGCCGCCGTCCGGCCCGGCTCGCCCTGCCCGCCACCGCCGCGCCGGGCGGTAGGTGGCCAGGTCGGGTGTTGGCCTGGTGGATCTGGCTTCAGGTCTCGACATCGCTGCTGGGATCATGGATCGCATGCATGAGGATTCGCACCCGTTGACGGCCTTGTGGCCGCTCGCGCCGTCTTGCAGGACCGACTGGCTCCTGGAGCTGTGCGGCGACGGCGTGACCGGGTTCATGCCTCCCGCGATGCCCGACGCGGTCTGGGTCCTCAACCCCATGTACGAACGCGAGCACGGGCCGGCCGGGCTCTCCCAGCACGAGCCCCGGCAGGGGCGGCTCGCGGATGGAAGCACCCAGCCCGCCACTTTCACCGGCGCCGACGCCGCAACGGGCGTGGCCCCGGCAGACGGCCCCGTGCGGACCGGGCACCTCGGCGAGGGCCGGCGCCGGCTGCGCTGGGCGGAGCTCGCGCAGCGCGTCGGTGATCCCGTCGTCCCCGACGGGCTGCTGCCCTCCTCCCGCTGCTTCCCCTCGGCCAGGAAGGACACCGGCTGGCCGCCCGGCATCTTTCTGCCCACGGAGGGCAGCCTGGACCGTGACACCTGGAACCGGCTGATCTCCGTCCTCACCGAGCACAGCACCGCAGGCCCGGACACCCCGTGCCTGGCCTACTACAACCCGCTGATGCTCGTGCCCACCGACTTCGAGAACCTCCACGTCCGCGCGGGACGCCTTGGCAGCGCCGAGGCCCTGTACGACAACCCCGAAGCCGGCTGCAGCCCGTCCAACCTCTGGACCGAGGACCACTCCTGGGTCCTGTGCACCGACTACGACCTGTGGGCCACCAAGGTCGCCGGACCGCCAGCCCTCATCGAGGCGCTGCTCAACGACGCCGAGATCGAGGCGGTACGACTGTCCTGGGCATCCTGACGGTCAGTCGTTGTCGCCGGCCTCGACTCTGAGCACCTGGCCAACAAGGCTGAACAGGCTGGTTGGCCAGAGCGGTGGGCCGCTCGTGGTGGGACCGGGCCTTCAGTAGCCCTGCGGGTGTGACGACAGCCAGTCGGGGTGCCGGCCTTTGAGCTCGTCGCGTTCTGCCACGGTCGCCGTGATGATGTCGATCCCGCCGTCATAGGGGTGCACCAGCCAGTCGAGGCCCGGCGGGGCGAGGATGACCCCGATCGTCACCTCGTCGGCGATTGCGCGCAGCAGCGGGTCCAGGGTCTGTGGCACGTTGGCCAGTCGGCCGGCGTAGAGGTGTGTGCGGACCTGGAACTCCGGGGCGAGGTGGTCATCCTCCATGACCGTGCGCCAGTACGTGCCGGGTGCGACGGCTTCCAGTTCGGGGCTGCGATCGACCGGCTCCGTCTGGTCGTTCGTGTTCCACGCGCAGGTGATGACCGTGAGTTCGGCCGGGGCGTCCAGGTCGGTGAGGACCGTGTGCTGCCGCTGGAGAAGGAGGCGGTACTCGGCCTCGCTGTCGGGATAGCGCTTCGAGTCCTGCAGGTAGTGGAAGCGGACCCACCGCTCCTTGAACGCCCCAAAGAGGAGATACCCGACCGGATGAGACCGCGCCCAGCGCGCCTGCCAGGCGGCCGAAAGCGCCTCCAGGTCGACCGGTAGCCCCGCGTCCGCTCCTATGATTTCCCGACCTTTCGTCCGCTTCGGTGTGACGGTCGACCATGCTTCGATCGGTCGGCGGCACAGTGCCCACGCACACCGTACGCGCGCTGATCAGGCAAGCCCGCAGGGGCTCTGCGCCGCTTGGCCAACAAGGCTGAACAGCCTGGCCATCTACCGTGCAAAGGCACAGCAGGACGGGGCGAACGTTGCTTGATGCGGCACTAGGCCCACTTGGACCGGTGCGTATCACTGTCACTCTGAGCAACAGCGATACGAGTCCGAAGGCGAGCACCCCGAGTGTCCCTGCGGGGGAGGTCAACCAAGCGCGTTGCTGCGCCACCCTGACGCGCTCTTTCCGAGCCGGCCCCTGGGCGGGCACGATGAGGGCCGGGGCCGGCCTGGTCGGCCGGGCGGCCGCGATGAGGGAGGGACGCGGGTATGGGTGATCACGAGAAGCCTCCGCCGGATCCTGGCCAGGGAACCCCGCCTCCGGGCAACGCGGACGGCCAGGTGCCGCCTCCGCCGCCCGGCGACGGCAAGCACAAGAAGTAGCCGAGCAGCATGGGGCGAACACGGTGACCACCGCCGACGACACCACCCGCCAGGGCGAGCTCGCGCTCTGGCGGGCGCGGCTGGACGAGCAGATGGCACGCGCGGGGACATGGCCCGAGTGCTCGTCCTGGATCCGCGACGCCGTCGCCGACTTCCCGCGAGACCGGTTCGCCCCCTCGCCCCTGTGGGACTGGGACGGCCATGCTTGGCGGGCTGTTGACCGCGACACTGACCCGCACCGCTGGGCCGAGCTGCTCTACGCCGACCAGCACGCCCCGGCTGTCACTCAGATCACCGCGGGCCTGCCCACCTCCAGCCTCTCCGCGCAGGCCCTGGTCGTCGACATGCTCGACTCCCTGCAGGCCGAGCCCGGCCACCAGGTGCTGGAGCTGGGCACCGGCATGTCCGCCTGGAACGCCGCCCTCCTCACCCGCCGTACCGGTCCCAAGACCGTGACCACCGTCGAAGCCGACCCCGACCTCGCGGCCGCCGCCGCGGCCCGCCTGGGTGCCCGCGGCCTGCACGTGACAGCCGTTTGCGGCGACGGCGCCACCGGCTGGGCATCGGGTGCCCCCTACGACCGGGTGGTGGCCACCTACGCCGTCGAGCGCATCCCCTGGACCTGGATCACCCAGTGCCAACCGGGCGGGCGCCTCGTCGTGCCATGGGGCCGCCTGGGGCACGTCGCCCTCACCGTCGCCGACGACCACACCCACGCCCAGGGGTGGTTCCAGGGCCTCGCCCAGTTCATGCCCGACCGCATGACTCCCAGCCACCCACGCCGCACCTACTCCGACATCCGCGGCCACGCGGACCCGGCCGCCGAGCGCTCGGTGCACCGCGACCTGACCCCGCTGCGTACGGACTGGGGGTTGCGCTTCCACCTGCGCGTCGTCCTGTCCGAGGTCGAGGTTGCCACGGCGGTCGACGGGGACGGTACGTCGGCATGGATCCACGATGGCCGTACGTCCTGGGCGAGCCTGTCCACGACGGAGTCCGGGGTCTTCGCCTACCAGGGCGGTCCGCGATGCCTGGCTGACGAGGTGGAAGCAGCCTGGGACGAGTGGACTGCGTTGGGAGGCCCGAGCGTGTACGACTACGGCATGACGGTCACGGCCGATGAACAGTGGCTCTGGGCCCTCGATGCCGAGACCGGGCCGCGGTGGAGCCCCCATCTCTGACGGAGCTGGCTTGGGGTGGACGACCCCCTGGGGCCAGTTGCGGTTGTAGCACTCGGCTCAACGACAGCACGCCCGTGCTTGACCACCGTCGGACCCTGCTTGACGGCGAACAGCGGAGGCATGTGAAGGGCGGTCAGGTCGGGGTGGCCGGCGCTGCCGCAGCCGGTCCTGCAGTGATCCGGTCAGTCTGGGCGGCGGTGATCTCCCGGATCACCAGCAGCAGCATGACCCCGGAAGCGGCGGTGAGCACTGCGACGTACGGGGAGAACATCGGATTCGGCAGGGACCGAGTGGCGAGCAGCGCCACGACGACCTTGACCAGCCGGGTCCACCACCATCCCTCGACCAGCCAGGCGCGGCTGGCGAGTCCGCTGGCACGGCGGACATCGAGTGTCACCCGGCGCGGGATCCACAGCATGGCCACCGGGATGAGCCACCCGCCGATCGCGAAGCCGGGGCTGTACCGGTGGGTGTCGGGGGCGAACGCCTCTGCGTTGAGCCGGCACCGGCGGAGCCAGCAGATCACCGCGACCAACGAAACCGCGCTGAGGAGTGTCATGGCCGGCACGGTCTGCGGGAACGTTTCCGCCGTGCCCTCTCCGGTTGCCACTAGCACGGCCTGTGCCAGCAACTCGATCCAGATCACTGCCTGTGCTACGGTCGCCGGCACTCTCGGGTCGCGCACCGCCAGCGTCACAGGAGCGGGTGCCGTACTGGGTATTCCGGGTTGCATGCTGATTCCATTCAGGAGCACTGCGGTGCTGGTTACCCGCAGAGACGGGAGAAACCTAGCGGCACCGCGGCAGCCCAGTCCACAGGCTTGATCACGGCGCCATGCCGTCAAGACGTGTGTGATGTTCGGGTGTGGTGTCAGCGGGTTGCGGCTTCGCGTCAGCGGTTGTTTGGAAGCTGAGCCACAGGTGGGGATGTGCAGCAGGGCTGGAACGCTGACGTTGGCCCGCACCTCCACTGACGTGTGGCCGCATCGGCCGGTGACTGAACCGCCCCGGGTTCGGTGGAGATCTCAGAAGCCGTTGTTGTACCGGTCTTGATGGACGTGGGTTCGATTGGTGTGGCTCGGTCGGGTGATCTTGCCGCGTGTCGGGCATGAAGGCAGGGCCCCTGGTGCAGCTCGAGGTTGTCGAGACCGTGAGCACGCCAGGAGGCCCTGTTGCCGCAGTTGTACGCCCTCGCGCCCGCGGGTTCCAACTCGGCTGCCCGGGAGTGTGATTGTCTCGCCCACAGGTTCGGGAACGGCAGGGATCGTCCGCACAGGCGTCCGAGGTACCCCTCGGACATGAGCGACGCGGAGTGGGCGGTCGTGCGTGAGGCGATGCCTGTCCCGGCCTGGCTGGAAGGCCGCGGCGGACAGCCGGAGGGCTACTGCCACCGCCAACTGGTCGAGGCGGTGCGCTACCTGGTCGCCGGCGGCATCGCCTGGCGGTCGATGCCCGCGGACTTCCCCGCGTGGGACCGCGTCTACGCGTTCTTCCGGCGCTGGCGCGACAAGGGCTTGGCCGCTGAGTTCCACGACCGGCTGCGCGAGCGGGTCCGCGAGGCTGCCGGCCGCGATCGGGAGCCGACCGCGGGGATCATCGACGCGCAGTCGGTGAAGGCGGCCGCGTCGGTGCCGGCCGCGAGCCGGGGCTTCGACGGCGGGAAGAAGGTGAACGGCCGCAAGCGTCACATCGTCGTGGACACCCTCGGGCTGCTGCTGTCGGTGCTGGTCACCGCAGCTTCTGTCACCGACCGCGACGCGGCCCGGACGCTGCTGGCCCGGATTCGCGCACGGCACTGGCGCATCACCCTGGTCTGGGCCGACGGCGGCTACACCGGACCCCTGATCGACCTCGCCCGCGATGTTCTGCGGATCGCCCTGACCGTGGTCCGACGCGCCGACGACAGCAGCGGCTTCACGGTGCTGCCGAAAAGGTGGCTGGTGGAGCGGACGTTCGCGTGGCTGATGCGCTCACGCCGCCTCGCGCGCGACTACGAGAGGCGCACCGACACCTCGGAGGCGATGATCCGCTGGTCGATGACCATGGTCATGAGCCGCCGACCCGCCCGACGAGCACACTGAACATCCCCGGGCGTTCCTCGACCAGCCAGCCCCGCGCGGCCAGCCGCTTCGCCTTCGACCGCACCCCCTCCACCTTCGCCGCAACGACCTCCAGCCCGAGTGCCGCAGCGAGTTGCCGACAGTCCATCACCTCCCCGCTCCTGTCGGCCAGAGCCTCCACGAGCCGCTGGTATTCCGGCGCGAGCGAGTCGAGAGTGAGCTTGCTCCGCTTTGACGGACACCATCGTTGTGGTGGTCAGGCTGCGAGGACGGTCTCGTACTCGGCTGGGCTGCGGTAGCCAAGGCTGCTGTGCAGCCTCCGTATGTTGTACCAGCTTTCGATCCACTCGAAGATCGCGGTGTGGGCCGCTGCCCGGCTGGGCCAGGTCCGGTTGTCGGTCAACTCCCGCTTCAGGGTGGCGAAGAACGATTCCGCGAGTGCGTTGTCCCAGCACTGTCCGGTGCGCCCGACCGACAGTCGAATATTGAACTCCCTTGCCAGGATGGCGAATTCGTGACTCGTATATTGGCAGCCGCGATCCGAATGGAACACCACCGGACCGGATGGCTGGCGGGCTCGGCAGGCGGCTCGCAGCGCGTCGGCGACGAGTTCGGTCCGCAGGTGGTCGGCGGTGGCCCAGCCGACGACGCGGCGGGAGGCGATGTCGATGACGGTGGCCAGGTAGAGCCAGCCCTCCTCGGTGGGGATGTAGGTGATGTCACCGCACCAACGTCGGTCGAGCGCTTCGTGGTTGGGCTCGAAGTCCCGCAGGAGAAGGTCGGGCCGCGCGGTGGCGTTCGGGTCGGGGACCGTAGTGCGCTGGCGACGGCGCCGGTGCAGTCCCGCCAGGCCGGCCTGGCGCATCAGCCGCGCGATGCGGCGCCGGCCGCACCGCTCACCCTCGCGCCGCAGGGCGGCATGGACGCGCGGAGCGCCGTAGCTGCCGTGCGATGTCTCGTGGACCTCGGTGATCTTCTCGGTGAGCTCGGCGTCGCGCACCGCCCGCGAGCCGGCGGCGCCGTCGCGGCGGGCGTAGAAGGCGGCACGGGAGACCTTGAGCAGCTCACACGCCCGTCTGACGTTGTGACCCGCGCGCTTCTCCGCCTCGATGAACGGGTGCACCGTCACCGGGTCTCCTTCGCGAAGAAAGCCGTTGCCCGGCGCAGGACGTCGACGTCCTCGCGCAGCCGGCGGTTCTCCCGCCGCAACCTCGCGAGCTCTTCGCGCTCGTCGCTGGTCAGGCCGTCGCGTTCGCCCGCGTCGGCCTGGGCCTGGTTCACCCAGGCCCGCACCGCGGTCTCGGTCAGGTCGAAGTCCTTGGCGACCTGACCGACCGAACGGTCCCCGCGCCGGCACAGCTCGACGATCTCGGCCTTGAACTCCGGCGTGAACGAGCGGCGAGGACGCGGCTTCTTCTTCCCCATACTCCCCATGATGGACATCATCTCTCCGGGACCCCAAGGCCCCTGATCAAGGGTGTCCGTCAAACCGGATCAAGCCCAATCTTCGCCGGAGCCGAATGACGTGACACCGGAACCAGCCGGGCCGGGGAATTTCGTGACCGCTGACACCGGCCCCGCCTCGGCGACCTGTCCGTCGCCGGGGTCGGCGTAGGACTGGCTGCGGTGTGCACCGACTCGGGCGATGCCGTCGCATTCCGTCCAGCGCCGGAAGAACGCGTAGACGCGGTCCCACGCGGGGAAGTCCGCGGGCATCGACCGCCAGGCGATGCCGCCGGCGACCAGGTAGCGCACCGCCTCGACCAGTTGGCGGTGGCAGTAGCCCTCCGGCTGTCCGCCGCGGCCTTCCAGCCAGGCCGGGACAGGCATCGCCTCACGCACGACCGCCCACTCCGCGTCGCTCATGTCCGAGGGGTACCTCGGACGCCTGTGCGGACGATCCCCGGCGTTCCCGAACCTGTGGGCGAGACAATCACACTCCCGGGCGGCCGAGTTGGAACCCGTGGGCGCGAGGGCGTACAACTGCGGCAACAGGGCCTCCTGGCGTGCTCACGGTCTCGACAACCTCGAGCTGCACCAGGGGCCCTGTCTTCATGCCCGGCACGCGCCAAGATCACCCGACCGAGCCGCACCAATCGAACCCATGTCCATCAAGACCGGTACAACAACGGCTTCTGGGGTGTTGGGGTCGGTTTGTGGGTGGTTTTGTCGTTCTCCGCTGCCGGGATCATGGTCATTGAGGTGGGTCGACCCGAGCGCAGGGCCCGGAGGCTGGAGGGCGAGTCTGATTCCGTCGATGTCTGTGTGGCTGGGGGTGTGGTGGTGTGGTGTGGGGGTCAGGCGGCGGTGGGGGTTTGGTGGGTGTGGGTGGTGTGGCGTAGGAGGTGGAGGAGGGTGGTGGTTGCGGGGGTGGGGTGTGTGGCGGCGTTCCAGAGGGCTTGGACGTGGGTGGTGGTGCGGGGGAGCCAGGGGATGAGGGTGGTTGTGCCGGTGTGGGTGGTCTCGGTGAGGGCTTTTTCGGGGAGCATGGCGACGCCGAGGCCGGCTTTGGCCAGGCCTATGGCGCCGTGGGCGGAGCCGGCTTGCAGGGTGGGGGTCTCGAGGCCGTAGGTGGTGCGCAGGTGGTGCAGCAGGGCGGTGTGGGTGGTGCAGGCGGGGTCGACGACCAGGACGTTTTCGATGGCGGGGTGGTGGCCGGGCGGGGTGGGGCGGGCGTCGCCGATGGGGACCAGGGGGAGTTCGAAGAGGGTCTGGCGGTGGAGGCCGGGGGTGGGGGGCTGGTGGGCGGGGTCGGTGACGAGGGTGAGGCCGATGTCGGCTTGGCCGGTGGTGACGGCTTGGGTGACGTCGGCGGCGCTCATGGGGCGCAGGGAGAGGGTGATGCCGGGGTGATGGTGGTGGCAGTCGCGGACCAGGGCGGCGATCTCGTATTCCATGAGCAGGGGGGGTGGAGGCGAGGGTGACGTTTCCGGTGGGCCCGGTGGGTTTGGTGGGTTTGGTGCCGGGTGTGAGTTGGCTGTGCATTTCGTCGACGGTGGCGAAGAGGTGGTCGGCGAATTGCTTGGTGGCGTGGCCGGCGGGGGTGAGTTGGACGCCGGTTGGTGTGCGGATGAACAGTTGGGCGCCGAACCGGGTTTCCAGGGCGCGGATCTGGGTGGTGACGTTGGATTGCGAGCTGCCGAGGCGTTTTGCGGTGAGGGTGAGGCTGCCGGTTTCGGCGGCGTCGCGGAAGGTTCTGAGCTGGCGGAAGGTGAAGTCCATGTGCGGGCCCCCGTGGCGCGTGGTGTGGTGGGTGCGCGTTCGTGGAACCAGCCGGCCCGGCTCTAACGGCTGCGGGGGTCGGCTGCCGTTAGATCGTGGTACGGGGGCGGCGGCTCCCGCAATCCGGGACCGGCCTGGATCGTGACGAGGTGCCAGGCCGGTTCCGGAGAGCGGGAGTCCGCCGGGTTGGGGTGGGGTCAGTGGGCGCGCTTGGTGCGTTCGTAGTAGCGGGCGGCGCGGGCCCGGTTGCCGCAGGCCGGCGAGCACCACTCGCGCCGGGGGTGGTCTTTGAGGAAGTACAGGACGCAGCCGGGTGCGTCGCAGGCGGTGACCTTGGGCATGTCGGGGCCGGAGAAGAGGTCGACGGTCTGCTGGGCGACTTCGGTCAGGGCCGCGCCGACGGGGTCGGCGCCGGTGTGGGTGGTGGCGAGGGGGGTGGTGTCGCCCCAGGTCAGTTCGCGCCAGCGGGGGACGGAGCGGACCTGGTGGTTGACGATCTCGATGGCCTCCTGGGGCGGGCGGGTGCGGTGGGCGGCGGCGTGGGTGAGCTGGCGGACCGCGTCGCGCAGGCGGCGGGTGGTCTCGAGTTCGCCGGGGTCGACGGCGAGCAGGTCCTTGTCGGGGAGGGCTTCGGTGAAGCGTGCGCGGTTGTCGCGCAGCCAGGCGGCGACGTGGTCGGTGGTCTGCAGCCCGTCCACGAAGCGGCCGCGTACGGCGTAGGTGGCGTTGGCCAGTTCGATGGGCAGGGGCTCGCCCAGCAGGGGCGCTCCGCCGCTCTCAAGGTCGTCGGCTCTCATGCTTCTAATGGTAGGCCGGACTTGCATCCGTGAGAAGCCTGTGTCACTGTTCTCATGGCAGCAGACGCCGCCAGCCGTTAGAAAACTTTGGCTACCACGTCTTGAGGAGCAACCGTGTCGAACCTTCCCGTCATCGAGCCCGCCGAGGCCCAGGGTGCCGCCGCCGACCTGCTCGCGGCCGTCCACAAGGCCCTCGGGGTGACCCCGAACATGACCAAGGTCATGGCCAACAGCCCGGCCGTCCTCAAGGCCTACCTCGAGTTCTCCGGCGCCCTGGGCGCGGGCGCCCTCTCCGCCGGCGTCCGCGAGGCCATCGCGCTGACCGTCGCCCAGGAGAACGCCTGCGACTACTGCCTCTCCGCCCACACCTACATCGCCACCAACCTGGCCGGACTCGACGAGAGCGCAGCCGCCGACGCCCGCCGCGCCAAGGCCGCCGACCCGCGCACCGACGCCGCCCTCAAGCTCTCGGTCGCGATCCTCAACACCAAGGGCGACCTGGCCGAGGAGGACCTCAAGGCCGCCCGCAGCGCCGGCCTGACCGACGGGGAGATCACCGAGGTCATCGCCAACGTCTCCCTGAACGTCTTCACCAACTACTTCAACAAGGCCGCCGGCGTGGCCATCGACTGGCCGCTCGTCAGCCACCTCGGCTGAACCCGCACCCCCGGCGCCCGCGGACACCGAATTCCCCCGTGCGGTGTCCGCAGGCTCCACTCGCGAAAACCCGACAAAAAAGGCCCTGTACGTCTGAACCCGTACCCGGAGCCCAAGGCGGCAGGAGCGGCGGCCGGACGGCCGGTTGTCCAGCCATCTCGGCTGGACCCGTATCCCTGGCGCCCGCGGACACCGAATTCCCCCGTGCGGTGTCCGCGGGCGCCACTTGGAAAGACCTGACGGAAAATGCCCTGCGCATCCATGCGCGGGGCCTTTTCCATTTTCCCTCCGAGGGGGGTATCAGAAATGACGATCCCCGCTATCGAAACCATGCCCCTTCCACCCGCGGGGAAGACGGATAACGTTGTTACCAGAAAGCGGGCACCAAGAAAAACTACCGAATGCCCCCTCGTTCACCGATTGACCACTAAGGAATCGGAATGTCGAAGACCAGCATCACCCGCCGCGGCCGCAAGGGCCTGATCACCCTGGTCGCCATCGGCGCGCTCATCGCGATGGTGCCCGCCCAGGCCGTCGCCGAGACCGACACCACCGACGGCACCGACCGCATCCACTCGGTCGAGTCCGTCCCCGACGCGGTCGCCAACAAGCTCGGCCCCGACCACGTGCTCTTCTGGGAGCGCGCGATGCTCCAGGCCACCCGCGAGGCCGGCGGCATCGCCGGCCCCATCACCCGGGCCGGCGCCGTGATGAACATCGCCATCTACGACACCGTCAACTCCATCTACAAGGTCGGCACCCCCTACCTGACCTACACCCCCGAGCTGCGCCGCAAGTACGGCGCGCTGGACGCGGCCATCGACTACGCCGCCTACACCGCGCTCAAGGCCTCCTTCCCCACCGTCAACCTCGACGACGACCTGCTGGCCGCCCGCAGCCTGGTCTCCTCCGGCAGCGCCGCCGACGTCGCGCTCGGCAAGTACTGGGGCACCAAGACCGCCCAGGCCCTGATCGACTACCGCTCCACCGACGGCTCCACCGACACCACCCCCTACACCCCGCGCCTGGAGCCCGGCCACTGGCGGCCCACCACCCCCGGCACCCCGCCCGGCGGCCCGAACTGGGGCAAGGTCAAGCCCTGGGTGATCGCCTCGCAGACCCAGTTCCGCCCGGCCAAGCCCGGCGGCTTCGAGACCGCCGAGACCCTGCTGCCCTCCGGCATCTACGCCCAGAACCTCAACGAGGTGAAGTCGCTGGGCGCGTGGAACTCCACCACCCGCACCGCCGACCAGACCGCCATCGCCCGCTTCTGGGCCAACGACCTCAACGGCACCTACAAGCCCACCGGCCAGCAGTACGACCACACCCTGGTCATCCTCAACACCTACAAGCCCAACGCCTCCTCCTTCTACACCGCCAAGCTCTTCGGCACCCTGTCCGTCGCCCTGGCCGATGCCGCGATCGTGGCCTGGGACGCCAAGTGGAGCACCGACTTCGACCTGTGGCGCCCGCAGTCGGCGGTGCAGCTGGCCGACAACGACTACAACCCCAACACCACCGGTGACCCGGCCTGGCTGCCGCTGTCCTCGGACGCCGCGGGCAACCACTTCTCCCCGCCGTTCCCGGCCTACCAGTCCGGCCACTCCACCTTCGGCGCGACCTGGGCGCAGATCATGCAGGGCTGGTGGGGCACCGACACCCTGCCCTACGAGGGCACCACCGACGACCCCAACGCCGTCGGCGTCACCCGCCACATCAGCTCCTTCTCCTCCGCCGCCGCCGAGAACGCCATCAGCCGCGTCTACAACGGCGTCCACTACCGCTTCGACACCGAAGCCGGCGTCGCCGGCGGCACCAAGGTCGGCGGCTACGTCTGGAACGCCCACCCCCTCGGCTAACCCCCGCACCACCCCGTGCCGCCATGTCCGATCCCCCGGCTCCTGGGAACCGACACAGCGACACGGGGCCAGAAGTCCGGGAGTGGGGCGACCGACCCGCCGCCGGACACAGCCCAGGACGAGGGCGCGCTAGGAGGCCACCGCCCTCGTCCTGGGCCCCACCCCTCCCGCGCCGGGAGAGGAACGCATCACCCGCACAACCCTTCCCCGACCAGCCTCCCGCCCAGGGGCCGGCCCACCGACCAGGTGGGCCGGCCCCTGGGCCGTTGGCGAGAGTGCCTGTCGCGCCCGGTACACCTCCGGGGTGTTGCCGGTGCGTTGCCGCCTGGGTGTTGCCGGGGGTTGCGGCGCGCGCAGCACCCTGACACTGCGTCAGGCTGCTGCGCACCCGGTCGACTCGGCCGGGACCCGCGCGGTGCGCGGGGTGGAGCGTTCTTGGAGGCTGAGGGTGCAGTGCTCGATGTTCAGGAGGCCGGGACCGGTTACGGCGCTGGCCATGTCCGCCGGGACGGGCACGGCGGTGCCGTCCGGGCCGGGCGGCGCTCCAGCGCCGCAGTGCGAGTCCCGCCGTGCCGGGTCGCCGACGCCGGTGGTGCCGTTCTTCGGCCGGCTGGCCGTCGGCGCGGCCGGACGGCCTGCTCCCGTGCGCCCTTCATGAGCTGCCCGCGGGTGAGGAACATGGGGCGGCCGCCGCACTCCGCGGCACGGCGAGGGCAGGGGCCGGGCGATCCGGTCGAAGAGGCAGGCATGGGCGGGCTTCAGCCGCTGGACGACAATCTCAACACCGAGTGCAGAGCCTTCGCCGAGGCCTTACGCGAGCTTGTTGACGAACTGGGCCTGTCCTGCCGCCGCCTGGCGGCCCGCGCCTTCGTCAACCCCGGCACCCTCTCCCGCTACCTGGCCGGCACCCGCGTCGCCCCGTGGGAGTTCGTGGAGGAGCTCCTGCGCCAGATCGGCGAGTTGCGCGGAGCTGAGATCGACCGGCGCACCAGGGAGCGCCTGCACCGGCTGCGGGTGGCGGCGCTGCGCACCAGCGCCTCGATCAGCCTGGCCGTCCACGAGCTGGAGGGACAGCTCAAGGCGGCGGACAAGCAGGCGCAGCTGACCAGTGCTCACGAGGAGGAGCTCGGTCACGCGCTGGAGGGCTACCAGTATCTGCTGGCCGACATCGAGCAGCGGCTGAGGACGCTCGAGGAGGACCGGGCCCCGGTGGCGCCGGTTTTGATCGCAGCGGATGCCCCGCCGGTCCTTCTGGCCGCCGAGGTTCAGCCGGTCCTGGTGGATGACCTGCAGGTGATACTCGCCGAGCGCGACGCCCTGGTGGTCCAGGTCGGCCGGCTCAGCCAGGAGTTGGAAGCGGTGCGCCGGCACGCGGCGTTCGCGGAGGCCCGCTGTGAGCTGCTGGAGCGCCAGCTGGCCGTGGTCGAGCACCAGCAGGGCACCACCGTGCTGCCCGAGCCCGAGCTCGTGCGGATCGTCCGCCCGCGGCTTGCCTCGGGGGTGCGGCCCAAGGTGCTGCTGGTCGACGACCAGCCGCCCAACCTCTTGGCCTTGCAGGCGGTGCTGAACACCCACGACCACGAGGTGGTCAGTGCCTCCTCCGGGGAGGAGGCACTGCGGGCCCTGCTGGAGTCCGACGACTTCGCCGTCATCATCCTGGACGTCCAGATGCCGGTGATGGACGGCTACGAGACCGCCGCCCACATCAAACGCCGCGCCCGTACCCGCGACATCCCGATCATCTTCCTGACCGCCATCGGCAACGACCCCGAGCACTCCATGCGCGGCTATGCCGCCGGCGGCGTCGACTTCATCGTCAAGCCCTTCGACCCCTGGGCGCTGCGCGCCAAGGTGGCGGTGTTCGTGGAGATCTACCTTGAGCGCCGCGCGTACACCACGGGCGGAGGCTGATGGGAGCCGGTGGGTACAGGAAGCAGCAGAGGGTGGCCGCACCCACCAGGGGTGCGCCACCCTCGTGGACCCGCGCCGCAATACGCGAGCCCGACCCTGTTCCATGGTGGAGCCACGACGCCAGGGAGATCCGGCTGTGTGGCCGGAATCAGCGTTGTGGAGAGATTGTCACCGCAGCGCACCCGGTTCAACCACTCCCTGGTCAAAATTGAATGAAATCAAGCCGTTACACGCGTCGACCAGCGCATTCGCGTGCCGGTTCCCTCTAGGGGACTACCCGTTTGGGTTCACGGGAGAAGACGTTTCCGAATCAAACGGCTTGACGGCTTGGGAACAGATTGTAGTGCTGGGGTTACAGATGAGAGACTCCTGCTGCTCGACGCCAAGGGGCCCGCAATCCCCTGTTGAGCAGCCAAGTAGTGGAGCCACACCGCACGACCCGCGCGAGGGGCGCGGGCCGTGTGAGACCAGGAGGATGCGCGCCGCCATGCCCGGCGCGCACCCGAAGAGGTCCCGTCGTGATGCCTAAATTCCGAATCTAGGAGGAATCATGCGTTCGTTCACTTCACGAAGCCACCCGCGCCCGGGGGGCCTTCCCCCTGATGTGAGGACACCGGACACTGGATCTTGATGGTTCAGGAGAACGGAGTCCCTGTGGGGATGAAGCACTACCCGCCGGAGTT